>NC_019673.1:1895454-2527272 GCF_000328705.1 Saccharothrix espanaensis DSM 44229
ACTCGCCGAGCTGGTTTTCGAGGAAGCCCTCGTAGATCACGTAAGGGGATTCGCCAAAGACGGGGTCCACGTCGCTGTGCCACTGCTTCACCCACGGCAGCACCTCGTGCAGGCCGGCGAGCAGCGGGGTGAGGCGGTCGGCGGGCCAGCCTTCCTCGGTGTGGCGGTGGCTGATCAGCACCGCGAGCGCGTGCGCCTGCTCGCGGTGGTCCCAGCCCGCCCAGCCGAGCAGGAGGCTGCCGTCACCGTCGCGGGTCGCACCGGGGTAGGAGACGAAGCGTTCCTTGGGGACGTCGAGCTTGCCCCGGTGCCGCCAGTAGGAGTTGCGGAGGAAATCGCCGGAGCCGTACTTGGGCGGTACCGGGATCGTGCCGAGTCGGGTCTCGACTTCCTTGCGGACGACTGGGTCGGTGACGTCCTTGCCGAGTTCGGCGGCGATGTCGTCCTCTTGGCGCTGGAGGTCCCAGACGTGCTCCCAGTCGGCGCGCTTGCGGAGGCCGGCGGGCTTGTAGCGCAGGACGGGGAGGAACGGGACGTGCTCGTCGTCCACGAGGGCGGCGACGATCTCGGAGAGGTCGACGTCCTGGTTGCCGAGCGCGTCGGCGGCCCAGATGCGGGCGACGTCGGTGAACGCGGTGTCGGGGCGGAGCAGGTCGGTCAGTTCGGAGACTGAACGCATGGTCGGCTGTTCCGCGCCGTTGGCGTCCTCGGCGTACCAGAGGTGGCGGGATTCGAGGCGGTCTTGCAGCCACTCGCGCAGGGCGCGTTCCTGTTGCTTGTCCCAGGGTTCGACGGACCAGCGGCGCTTGCACTCGGGGCGTTCGATGAGGGCGATGTCGCGGCGCTTGTAGATGAGGTCGATACGGGCCTCGACCACGCGGCGGTAGTCGTCGGGCCAGTGGGTGGGGAGTTCGGTGATCGGGGTGGAGTTGTGGCGGGCGAACCACTGGGTGTCGGTTTCACCGGCGGCGACCGTGCGGGCCAGGACGATTTCGAAGGCCCGTTCGCCCAGGTTGAGGGCGGGGACGGTGGAGGGATCTGGGATGACGACGCTGGCGGCTTCGGCGTCGGAGAGCAGGCCGTAGCGCCGGTAGACGTCCCAGTCGAGTTCTTCCTGCTCGGCGATCATCCGGGCGCGGAAGGTGGTGTAGTCGTCGTGGGCGCGGGAGAGGAGGTCGCGGGTGGGGATTCCGGCTTTGGCGACGGCTTGCGGGGTGCTGTCGCTGAGTTGCTGTGCGAGCGTGTCGAGACGGCGCGCACGGGCTAGCGGCAGGTCAGCAGGAAGGGGGAACTGCTCCAGTTTGGTGCCGGTGAACTCGTAAAACGGTTCCCAGGCATCGTGCATGAACCCGCCGGTTCCGGACTGGCTTCCCTTATCGTGACATACCTGCTTCATCCAGAAACACCCAGCGGAGGAGTTCAGCGCCCCGAGGAGTTGGAGGTGATCATCCTCTGTCGTTTCGGCTGGCAGCTTGATCACCGGTGCGGACTGCTTGAAGACCTTGCCGCCCCGATTGAGTACGAAGTGATTGTGTGTAGCGACAAAAGCAAAGCTAATTAGAAAAGTGGAACGCCAGCGCGTGGGGTGAAAATCGGAATACGCGAACCAGTCGATGCCCCGGTCGATGTGGTATCCGGAAAGTGCTCGCCTACGAAAGAGGAGTACTCGGTTTGGCCACAGGTGTTTTTCTGACGCTTGGGTGAGGCGGGTTGATCGGGCGTCTGCTGTGTAGGGGAAAACTGCATCGAATTCGGGTGAGTGGTCCCAGTCTCGCAGTTCTGCTCCGATAGCAAATGTTTGTACGGTGTTCCCGAGTGAGAGCCGACGGGCTGCTGCGGAGTCAAGTACGTATGCATCGTCTTCCCGCGTTATTGCCAAGAATCCGATAAGTTCACAATGTTGATTAAGTTTTCGTTGTGAAGTTCTCTCAATGTCTGTCGTCAACGTGTCCGCCCCGCCGCCGCTGAGAGACCAGGGGTGCTGGAATAGGCGTTCGCGGGGGAAGTCGGTGACGCTAACCCAGTCTGACTCGCTGCCCACTCGGTCGATCTGGCTGGTGATTGCCGTCCACACGATGCCGTTCGCCGGATCGGTCGGTTGGCCGGGCTCGCCTCGGATGCCGAGTACGGCACGCACCGGCTGGCTTCGGTCCGGGGAGCGGCGGCGGCCGACGAGGATCACCGTTGGCGTTCCGTGGCCAGGGATGAAGGCGCCTGACGTGTCGATCACGTGGGTCAGTTCAATTGTCGGGAAGAATTCCTTGATCAGCTTGGTGCCGAACTCGCGCTTCATGAAGCCGTTCGACGTGATCTGGCCGACGTAGCCCGACTCCCGGCGGTCCGTGCCCGCCCTGCGTGCCAGGTCAAAGAAGCGTTGCGCGAACGGCACGGTCAACTGGAATTGCCGGTGGCACGCCGTGTAGTACCGGCGGTACTCGGCGTTCAGCTTCGCGTCGCTCACCGTGATGTACGGCGGGTTGCCGACGACCACGTGGTACGAACCCTCGTCCAGCAACGTCGGGTAGTCCTCGACGTCCTCAGACTCCATCTGGATTCCCACGAACTGGTCGAGCCCGGCCAACGTGTCGCTCTTTTTCGCCAGCAACGAATCGCCGATGGCGACCGTGACCGCCCAGCGCTGACCCGCCGCCTGCTCGATCGTCCGCACCCCCGCCAACCACCACGCGGCCAACGTCAACCGGAACCGGGCGATGGCCACCGCGTACGGGTTGATGTCCACGCCGTGCACCGAGTCCAGCGCCTTACGGGCGATCTCGGTGTCACTCAGGTTGAGGTCCCGTTCGCGCCACGCGCTCGCCAACCGCTCGAACGCGCCGAGCAGGAAGTGGCCCGAGCCGCACGTCGGGTCGATCAACCGGAAGCCGTCCAGCCCGAACTCGTCCAGGGCCGGCGTCAGCGTGTAGTCGAGGATGAACTCCTCCACGAAGTCCGGCGTCTGGAGCAGTGCGAACTTGTCCTTCGCAGCCTGTGACATGTCCTGGTACAGGTCGCCGAGGAAACGTGTGTCCCACGTGTCGTCACGGAACTCGTGCACCAGCGAGCCGTCCGGCCTGCGCGTACGCCAGAAGCCGATCAACGCCTTCGCGCCGTCGTGCGACATCGGGATCAGGTACGCCGGGTTGTGCTTGCGGTCGAACAACGCCTCGCCCGCGTCGCTGCGGCGCAGTGAGTCGAAGGTCTGCTCGACCCAGTCCGCATCCGTGGCGTGCGGCTGCTGCCGGAAGAACGCGCCCTGCGCGTCTTCCGCCTCGGCCAGGCGGTCACCCGAGCCCGACAGCATCGGACGGATGAGTTTGTTGTCTTCGCTCCACCGCACGAACACGGTGCCGAGCACCCACGCCACGGCCGCCTGGGTGACCTGCTCACCGATGAACGTGCCCAGCGTCGCCGACGTCAGCGCGGCCTCGTGCCTCGCCGTGAGATCGGCCATGACCTCGGGCTCGCGGTCGACCTGCTCGCGGAGGTCGTTCTCCAGGATCAGCACCTGCTTTTGCAGGTCGGCCAGCAGCGTGGAGCGATCGAGAGAGGGCGTTGTCACAAGGAGCCAGGGTAGGGGAGCGGGATGGGCCGGGTGCCGGAACCACCCCACTGCCCGCTTAGCTCTCCTTGAGCGATCGGACGAACGCGCGGAAGGCCGGCGTGGGGATCGCGAGGTGGCCCGATTCCGGGTGCTTCGAGTCCCGCAAGCCGGTCACCGGTCCCGGTGACACTTCCACGCAGTTGCTGTCATTCCCGCTGTAGCTGCTCTTCCGCCAGTCGGACGCGGTCATCGGAGTTCCTCCTCGCTCGCGGTGAACTCGCGCGCGATGGACGACATCAGCTCGACTGAGCCGGCCTCGTCCAACGCCACGGTCGTCAGCTTCTCGACCGTCAGCCTATAGAGCGCGACCAGTGCCGGGTCGTCCAGGAACAGGCCGGTGGTGCGGTCTTCGACGTGCACCACCGGTCGGTCGGCGGGGAAGTCCAGGATGACGAACTGGCCGAGCAGACCGGCGTGCCCGGCGACGGTCGACGGGATCACCCGGACGGAGGTGTTCGGTCGTTCGCACAGGTCGGTCAGGTGGCGCAGTTGCCGTGCCATGACCTTCGGGCCGCCGATCGGGAGGCGGAGCGCGGCCTCGGTGAGGATCAGGTTGACCGCGGGTGGCGTGCTGCGGGCCAGGATGGCCTGGCGGGCCATCCGCCTGCCGACCCGGACCTCGATGGTCGGCTCGCCCTCGTCCACCTGGATGGCGGAGATGATCGCGTGCGCGTACTCCGGTGTCTGCGCGAGCCCTGGGATGAGCATCAGCTCGAAGTCGGTGATGACACTCGCGCGGGTCTCGAAGTTCAGGTACGTGCGGCTCTGCACGGTCGGGTTCGCGGCCTCGACCAGGCCCGAGCCGTCACCGCCGCGAGCACGGTCCAGGAGTCTCGTGCGGGTCGGGCCGATCACGCCCAGGACCGCCAGGATCGCCGAGACCTCCTCGGGCGTGGCCTCCCGCTTGCCGTTCTCCAGCCTGCTGACCGTGCTGATCGAGACGCCGAGCGCGGTGGCGACGTTTTGCAGGGTCAACTCGGCGTCCCGGCGCAACTGTTCGAGTTCGAAGCCGATTCCCCTGGTGCTGACCCCGGACTGCTGCTTCACGAGACCGACTCCTTTGCGATGAGTGCAAAAAATTGTCGGGCGAAATTGTTTTTTGCTCCGAAAACTCACCCGATTGAATGAGCGTAGCGCCTTGCGCGCGGGAATCGGTGATGCAACTCTCGAAATCATGAATGGAATCGCGGTCGATGAACTGATCTGCGAGCACCTGGCCCTGGTGCTGATCGGCGTCACCGACGGCTCGGACGAGCTGGCCCTGACCGTGGCACGTTCGGAGACCAACCGGCTGGTCGAGGCGCTGGCGCTGTGCCTGAACGGCCACCCGTTGGACGGCCTGGGTCGGTGTGGGACGTGCGGATCGGCGGATTGCCTGCTGCGCCGGGACATCCGACTGGTGCTGCGGCCGGTGGGCGACGGTCCGCGCACGTCGGTCGAGGAAGACGTGCTCTGGCTCGCCGCGTACGGTCTCGGCGATGACGCCTGAGAAGCCCCTCGGGGAGATGGATGTGGCGGAACTCCTGGCCAACCAGGTCGACCAGGAGCCCGCCGAACGCGCTCAGCCGGTGGCGGACAACAGTTCCGACACGGAGTGAACCAGTCGCTGGTGGTCGGCCGGGCTCAAGGTCGACCAGTCCCGACCGTCGCCTGACGGACGGCGGGTGAACTGCCAGCGCCCTTCCTCGGTGTCGTAGAAAGATACCGCGTACGGGCCTCGGACCCGCGGTCCAGGGCTGCCGTTGCGCAGCGGACGGACCGCTGTGCCGAACTGACCCATCCGCGTCACACCACCCAGCACCGAGGCGATCTTCTGCGCGTCGGGACGTGGCACACCGTTGTCCCGCAACGCCAGCTCCATCTTGGACGCCGACGCGCCCGCCACCGACGCGGCCTTCTCCAGGTCGGTCGCGAGCAGGCTGATCGAACGCGAGCGGGGAGTCTGGTGCGTTGGCAGCAGCGATACCACGGCGTCGGCCAGACCGCTCTCATCGATCCGTTGCAGGACAAGCGTTTCCGTCGTCAGCATCGCGAGCACGGCGTGACCACGCCGGGCCGCCGCCACCGCCCGGATACGGGGTCCGTCGTCCAGCCGGAGTCGGGCGTCGACCTCCCTTTCGGGGCGGGCCAACAGTTCCAGCCAACCCGCGAGCCTCGGGTCCAGGTCGCTGCGCTCGACCAGACCCCGTGCGGCCAGGCCGCGCCAGGCGCCGGCCAGCAATGCCCGGCGTTCGTCGGAGGTCGCGCCGTGCGAGGAGATCGTCAGGATCGTCGGGTACTCGCCCAACTTCAGGTGTTCCCAGCACAGGTCGAACTCCAGCCGGGACAAGGCGAATCTCACCGGTGGTCGTCCCCGATCACCGGGGGCGCGACGTTCGGCAGGCTCTCCTCGCCCCAGATGTCCGCGAGTTCTTCCAAGTAGGGCGCGGCTTTGTGCTCGACGTCGTCCTCGCCCTGGCCGCGTTGCGGGGCTCCCGCGAAACCGCCCGCCATCGGCGACGGACTTGCCGGGCCGCGAACCGGGCTCCCGGCCGTGCCGGCGCGGTTCGACTGGGCGTCCGGCGCGATGCCCGACGAGTTGCCGGGACCGAACGGTTGGCCCGGAGTCGTCGGCAGGCCGCCGCCGAACTTGGGCGTGCCGCCGATGTGCGAGCCGCCGGAGAGCGGGCGGACCGGCGTGCCGTCCGGTGACCTGAGGTCGCGAGTGTGGCGGGGACCGTCGGCGGGCGGGCGTGGCGGGTTCGGCTGGACGGCCTGCCGGTCCCGCTGGCCAGGTGGGGTGGGCAGCGGCCGGAAGACCGGCGGGTGGACCGGGGGCGTCGGTCCGGGCGTCGGGTGAGGTGTCGGGGACGGCGTCGGCGTCGGTGTCGGCCGGGGAACGACCTCGGCGGGCGGTTGCACGACCGAGGTGTGCGTGTCGTCGCCTGAGGAGAACGTCGGTGGCGGGGTCACCGGGGGCTGCGCCGACTGGCGTTGCGAAGTAGAAGTCGTTCCTGCCGAACTGGGGTCGGAGAACTGCGGCGTGTACTGGTCGTGTGCCTGAGGTTGCTCGAAGGTCGGCTCCGCCACCTGCGTGACGACCTGGGGCGGTGGCACGAACTCGCCGAGCGCGTCGACGGCGGAGGACGCGTCGTCCCGGTACCCGTTCATCACCCGGACCGCCTCGCGCTTCGCCTCGTTCGCCGCGCTCTCCTGCCCGTCCTGGTCGGTCTGTCCGCCGACCAGGTGCTGGAAGCCCGCCGGGATGCCCCAGTAGTCGTCGTTGGCGGTGGATGTCACCTGCACCGGCTCCGGCATCGCGGTCTTCGCGCCGCCGTAGTACGAGGTCTGCGAGGAGAACGCGTCGTGCGTCTTGACGCCGGCCGTGCGCAGGTCGTCGGCCCACTTCACCAACGGCGCGGAACTCGCGCTGAACCGCTCGCCCGCCGCGCCGACCCAGACCGCGTCGGCGTCGCGAATCGCGGACTCCAGGTTCGACTTGGCGTTGCCCATGACGGCCCGGAAGTTGTTCCACGCGTCGTCCACGGCGCGGGCAGCAGAGTGGCCGGGACCGCCGTGGATCTTGTCGTAGAGCTCGCGGTGCGACTGGGCGTCGAAGTTGTGCTCACCGATCCCCATCAGCGGCACCCTCTCACTTCAGCAGGTTCTGCATCGCGGCCTCGGCCAATTGGCGGGCTCGATCGCACGGCTGGGGAAAGTTCTCCGGCTTGTCGGTGGTCAGGGAGAACCCGGCGGCCAGGTACTGCCCGGCGGCCGTGTCGACCACCACGTCGCACCGGTGCGGGTTCAGCGTCGTGGTCACGGTGATGGCTTTGAACCCCGCGATCGGGTCGATGGCGGTCGGCTTGCCGACGCGCTTGCCTTCGGTCCAGACCTCGATGCCGTCGGTGGTGACCGGAACGATGGAATTGGCACCCCCGGTCACGGGCCACTGGCAGCCCGTGGCCTCGATCGTGGCTATTTTCACCTGTTGCCCGGGGCGTTTGATGAGGAAGTCCGTCAATTGTTCCTGCGTCAGCATCTCGCAGGGGTTCTTCCCGTCGAGTTTCACTTCGCGCAGCCGGGTGGTGGCCGGTGCGGGTACGGACGACGTGGTGGCCAGTGCGGTAGTCGACTCGGGGCGTGCCTGGCTACCTTCAGGGGCACACGCACCGAGTACGAGGACAGCGGCCAGCGCCATAGGCAGAGGTCGTCGCATCGCGGTCAGATCCCCCTGGCCTGTGGTCGCATCGCGTCGGTGTTGGTGTCTTCGACCAGCCGGTAGGTCTTCGCGGCGTTGTCGAGCTGTTCGATGTTGTGGTCGAGTTCGATGATGAACTTCCTGGTGACTTCGAGCGCGACGGTGGCGTTGGCGCTGAAGGTGCCTGCGGCGTCCTGCGACACTTCGTCGTCCGCCATCGCCGGCGCGTCGACGAGAGTGAACTCCTCTTGGAGGATGAAGGCATGGATCGTGTCCCGGACCTCTTCATACCGGGCCTTGAGCGCCAGGATCTGCTCCGGTGCGACGTGCATGGCCACCGGGGCAGCGGCTGGAGCGCCCGCTCCGCCACCGCCGTCCGCCACGAACGGCATGAGTTCCCCTCTTCTTAGCCTGGTCACACTGTGTCCAGTAGTCATTGCTGTGCGTATGCGCAGTCGGGCGTGCGGGAGTCACGTGCCTGAGCGGCACGTGACTCTCAGCCCGCTTGTGGGTGCAGTATTCCGGCCGGCGGCCAAGGAGATCTCGCGATGATCCACTCTTCCGGCGAATTCACCCTGATGACGTAACCATTGATGTGAGGGGCCTTCGTCTCGTCCTCCGCCGGGCACAGCAGCACCACCGTGTCCGGACCGGGCGGGCCGCCCGCCGTCCGGCCGTAGCGGGCGCGGTCGCACAGCTTCTCCAGCAGCGCTTGTGCGGCCGGGTAGCGCCCGAGCGGAGTGAGGCCGTCCAAAGCCAGCACGTGGCGGCGCGTCCAGTCCGCTTCCAGCCGCCGGCACGCCTGCTCCACCACCCGGTGCAGGTTGAGCTGATCGTTGCTGCCGGGCTCCGCCGCGTCCGCGCGCAACACCCGGTCGAAGTCCGGGATGCGCAACTCCTTCGCGACTTCGCGCAGGGCTGCCACGAACGCGGTCGTCACGTCCACGACGGGCAGTCCCAGGGCCAGTTCCACCGCCACCCGCGCCCGAGCCCACCGCTTGAGCCGGACGGTGACGACCCGGATGCCGCCGCGCCGGGCGACGTCGGCCAACCGCGCGTCCACGTCCCCTGCGGCCGTCCCCTCGATCATTGGCCGGCTCGTCGAGCCCGTGGACGAGGTGAGGTCCGGCGTGACGGCGGTGAGCTGCGGTGCGGGCGGACCGAACCGCTCGCCGTCCCATCGCACCGCGAAGCCGGCTTCGACCAGCAACTCCTTCAGCGCACGCCCGGTCGGCAGCCGGTCGAGCCCGGGGAACCGGTTGTCGACCCGCCGCTGCACCGCTTCGGCGCTCAGGCCGTCCGTCGGCAGCCCGGCACCGGCCTGCGCCAGGCGAAGGGCCCGGACCGCAGGCAGGTCACGCGGGTACAGCTCCATGCGCACGTTCGACAGGACCGCTCCGGATCCCGCCGCGGCCAAGCGGACCAGCCGCTTCTCGTCGAAGGCCTCGCCGAACCGCTCCACGCACGCGGCCAGTTCGCGGACCACGGCGGTCGGCGTGGGCAGGGGATCCTGTGCGGCGAGCGCGGTCGCCGCGTCCGCCAACGCGGTGGCCAGGTCGAGCAACGCCTCGTCCGACGGCGTCTCGACCGGCTCGTCCTGGCCGACCTGCAACGCCAGTAGCAGGCGGTCGTGGTGCCTGCGCAGCACCAACCTGCTCTCTTCCCGGATCGAGTCCGCTTCGTAGACAGCGCGTAGCACCGCGTACGCGTAGGCAGTCCGCAGCCCGGGGTCCGTCGTCTCGGCGAAGCCGTGCCGGGCGATCAGCACCTCGGCGAGCTCTTCTGCGGCGGCCACCCGGCGCAACGACGCGAGCGCGTCGACCACCTCGTCGAGCACGCTCTCCAGGACGTCCAGTTCCGACCACGCCTTGCGGCGGGCGGTCAACACCTGGGCGATGCGCCCCGGCGTCACGTTCGTGCGGTCGGCCACCGCCCGGTTGGTCGGCCACCGGGTAGCGGGCAGCGCTCCCCCCGCGTCCGGCAACCCCAGCAGAAGGCGGCTGATCGCGGCCTGCGTGTCGTTGCGGCGCTTGGCCGTCGGCAGGAGCAGCGGGACGATCGCGTCGAGCGGGAGGCGGCCGGAGTCGGCGTCCTCAGGCAGTGGCAGCGGGCGCATCGCGCTCGGGTCGGACACCAAGCGGGTGCGCCACGCGGCGATCCGGTCGAGCAGTTCCGTCCGCGTCTTCCGGCTGAGCCCGCGCGCTCGGCGGACCTCGTTGAGCCGGAGGTCCAGCAGGTCTCCGACCGTGTTCGCGCCCAACCGGTTCGCCACGGCCACCGCGCGCAAGGTGAGGCCGGCCGCGTCCAGCGCGGTGTCCAGACCGGCCCGTTCGGCGGCCTCCTGCCGCAGCTCCGCCGGATCGTCCGAACCCGAGGACGAGATCGCGGCGGGACCGGTCTCGTCCAGCGCGGTGAACACCTGCCGCCACGCCTCGCGCATCTGCTCGGCGGAGGCGAACCGCTGCTCGGCGTCGCGGTGCAGCGCCTTGCCGAAGAAGGTGCGCAGCGGTTCGCGCAGGCCGGCTTCGAACAGCTCGCTCGCGATGGTGGCCGGGTGACCGTGGAACCTCGGGTTGGTGCCGTCCTCACCCCACGTCGGCAGTTCCAGGCTGGCCATCTCGTGCAGCGTGACGGCTGCGGCGTAGCGCTCGCCGTGCGCGTCGTAGCCGGGCCGCCGATCCGTGCCGAGGAACGGGTCCAGGTAGCCGCGCGTACCGGCCTGCACGTCATTCGGTGGTGCGCCCGCCAGTGAGAAGTCGAACAGCACCAACGCCTGCCCGGTCTTCGGGTGACTGCGCAGGCCGAGGTTGTCCGGCTTGATGTCGCGGTGCGCGACACCCTTGCGTTCCAGGTAGGACAGCGCGTCGAGCAGTTGGTCGCCGAGCAGCTGGAGCTTGTCCGGCAGCAGGGCGCCCTCGTCCCGCAGCACCTGGGCCAGCGAGCGCTCCCCGGCGTAGTCGATCTCGATCGCGTGTCGGCTGCCCAGGGGGAACAGGCTCCGCCGCAGCACGACGATGTGGTCGTGGCGCAGGTGCTCCAGCGAGTGCGCTTCGTCGACCAGCCGGTCTTCCGCCTCGGCCGACCGGGACACCTTCACCACGGTGTCGATGCCGTCGTGGTCGACCAGGTACGCGCGGGCCGTCGCGCCGGTGCCCAGCACCTTGCGCACCACGTAGTCGGAGTCCGCGAGGCGCTGGCCGAGGCCGGCGTCCCACGGGTCCTCCCGCTCCGCGCCGGTGGCGTCGAGCCTGGTGGCGTCGGCCAACTCCTCCAGGAAGAGCGCGAGGTCGGGGAACCTGTCGGCCACCACGGGGGTGGTGGCCAGCGCGATCACCGCGTCCAGGTCGTCGGGGATGCTGTCGTCGGCGGCCTGCGGGTGCAGGCCGTCGTGGTCCTGGGCCCGGTCGGCGGGTGCCGCGGGAGCCTGTCCGGTGAGCACCAGGTACGCGATGGCACCGACGCCGAAGACGTCGATGGCGACCGTGCCGTCCGGGTCGTCGGTGAAGTCCGGGGCGAGGTAGGGCGTCGCTGCGGCCTCGATGTGCGCTGCGGCCCCGCTGCTGGGGCGCAGGCGGTGACCGGTGGTCGGACCGGACAGCCCACGCGCGGCCGCCTGCCACTCACCCACCTGGAGCTGTGGCCGGAGCCAGTCACCACCGGTCGGCTGGACGATCACCGCGCGAGGGGACAGCGCCCGGTGCACCAGCCTGCGCTCGTGGGCGTAGTTCACCGCCTCGGCGAGCTGGCGCACGAGGTCCAGGCGGGTCGGCAGGTCGAGCGCGGCGTGGTGCTGTGCGATGTAGTGGTCCAGCCGGACCGCTTCCGGCTGCTGCTCCAGCAGCAGCGCCGGCCCCAGTTCGTGCGCGACGAAGTCGACCGGGCGCAACAACCCGGGGTGCCGGATGCCCTGGCAGGCCCGGAACTCGCGTTCCGCCGCGGCCCGGATCGACTCGCGCTTGTCCCGGTCCGCCTCGCGCTCGTAGAGGTAGATCCGCACCCGGCGGTACTCGCCGGGCATGTCCTCCCTGGTCGCGTGGTGGTCCTGCCAGGTGGGGCCGCTCTCGTAAGGGCGCGGCTCGATCTGCCACGCACCGACGGTCACGCTGCGCCGTGTCGGGTGGATGCCGATGCTCTTGAGCAACCGGGGCAGGGCGATGAAGAATTCCGGTGGCACCGGCGAGCGGCTGACCTGGCCGGTGAGCAGGTCCGAGCCGATCTTCGCCAAGGAGGTGCCGTGCTCGGGACCGTAGACGCCGTGGCGCTGCGACTCGCTCAGGCGGCAGTCCAGGCCGGCCTCGGAAAGGAACACCGCCGCGGCGACGTACGGGACGTGCACCCCGTCCCGGCGTGCGGCCTGGAGCAGCAGGCTCTTCAGCTCCATGGCTTTCTGGTTCGCCAGTGCCAGCGGGTTGTCGAACGTGCGCACCCGACCGTTGGGACGGTGCTGGACCCAGATGCTGTTCTGGTTGGTCAGCCTGCCTTGGAGGCTCTTGATCTCGACCAGGTGCAGCCCGCTGGGCGTGGCGACCAGCAAGTCGACTTCGCGGACGTGTCCGTGCTGGGAGGTGAAGGTGAAGTTCGACCACGCCTCGAACGGGTGACGGTCCGGAAGCAGGTCGCGGACCTGCCGCAGCGCGGCGCGCTCGTGGCCGAACGCCGACTGCGTGATCTCGTGCCACCGTTTCGAATTCTCGTCCACTTGGGCTTCGTGCCTCCCTGACTGCCGTTCAGTCCGATCCATCGTGCCAGGTCCGTGTTCGAACCGGGTCTGTCGTCCGCCCGGAAGCACGAACGCCCTCCGGCTCCGCGCCGCACCGGCCGGATCCGGGGCGCCGAAACGACTACCGCACAAACCCTCGGCACAGATGGTGACCTGTTTCCGGCGCCACGCCGAAGAGGTATCAGCGAAACACGCCGAGCAGCGCGGGGATCGCTGTCTGCGCGGCCAGCAGCGCCGTCAGGCATCGCGGATCGGTCGTGCAGAATCGGGCGAACGCGATGGCGTGATCCCTCCGCGAGTTCGTCAGCACGCGGTGGGCCGGTGCGCTTGCCTTGTTGTCCACGGTCATGAAGAGGACTCGAATGGCCCGCACCTTGTCGTTGCCGACGATCACCCGCTCCCAACTCTCGTCGAGCGGTAGTTCGGTCCCGTCCGCGTCGACGCGGCGCAGGGGGCGGGTCAACACCAGTTCTCGGTTCTCCGGAACGACATCGGCCGAGTAGGACTCGCGAGTACCGATGTACCCGGTTCCGTCGTCGAGGTCGACCTGCACCTGGGTGATCAGGCGTTTGCCGCGGAGCAGTTCCCGCTTCTCGGCTTCCACCCGCCCGGCCAACCGGGCGAACACCGTCACCCACGCGCTCTCCTGGGCGATTTCGCCCTGGAGCCCCTGGTACGGGAACAGGCTGTAGAACAACGCCGCCGAGGTGATCGAGATCGTCACGAACAGCGCGGCGGTGGTGCCCACCAGCCAGAGGTTGTCCGGGAGGTACGAGTTCCGGGTGAACAGTTCGCGGGGGTCGGCGAGTGGCGCGGCGGTGGTGGTGCGGAGGAGGCCGAGCACCAGCAGGCTCGTCCCGCTCAGCAGCACGCCGCCGAGCAGCACCCGGCTCGTCTCCACGAACACGCTGTCCTGGCGGCCGGGGCGCGCCCGCTGGCGGAGCAGTTCCAAGGCGATACCGGGGACGACCATGAGCAGGAAGATCCCGATGGCGACCGGGGTCGTCGGCATCGGGATCAGGACTCCTCGGGCCCGGCAGGCCCGGCAGGCCCGGCAGGCCCGGCGGGCGTGGCGGGCGCGGCAGGACTGGCGGGCGTGGGGTGCGCGGGTGGACGGGGTTCCACCGGTTCGGAGAGCCCGACGGGGTGCGAGGAGTCGATCACCATCCCCTTGCCCTGGTGGTCGGTCTGAAGAGCTTTCCCGCCGGATTGCGGTTCGGTCATGATTCTTCCCGGAGTTCGGTACGAGTTGTGCCTGATGGTGGCATGGCGATTGGTTCCATCGGGTGATGATTGGAGGAATTCGGGACGCGGTCGAATCGTATGGCCATCGTGTTCCGCAGATGTCTGCACGTCGAGACCATGGAGACCGTACGTGACCGCGCTGACCAAGCGAGCCCTGCTGATCGGCACGGAGAACTACACCTCCGGGCTGTCCGCGCTGCCCTGCACCCGCGCGGACACCCAGTTGCTCGCCCAAGTGCTCGAACACCCGTCGCTCGGCGCCTTCGACGAGGTCGAGATCCTCCAGGACGCCGATTCCCGCGCGGTTCGGCACCGGCTCGCCGAGTTCCTGGGAGCGGCCGGCACCCACGAGCAGGTGGTGGTGTTCCTGACCGGGCACGGCAACGCTTCGATCAGCGGCGACGGCAGGTTCTTCTTCGCCACGACCGACACCTGCCCCGGCAGGTGGGACGACACGGCGGTCAGCTCCGAATACGTCAACGACCAGCTCGAGCAGTGCGCCGCAGCGCAGAAGATCGCGATCTTGGACTGTTGCGAGAGCGGCGGCTTCACCAGGGGGTTCAGCACCCGCGTGAGCAAGGGTGCACGAGGTTCGCTGCTGCGCAGTCGCGGGGTCTACGTGTTGTCGTCCTCCAGTGCCGAGGAGGAGTCCTTCACCGGCGGCGTCGACTCGGCGGGACTGCCGGCTCCGTCACTGTTCACCGGTGAGCTGGTGCAGGCCCTGGCCACCGGGCAGGCCGATCGGGACGGCGACGGGGTCATCGGCGTGGACGAGCTGTTCCGGCACGTGTCCGAGCAGGTCCGGGCCAAGCACCCGAGGCAGACGCCGGAGAAGTCCGCCCTCGGGGTGAACGACGAGATCTTCATCGCCAAGACGTGGCGTGGCCCGACGCTGCGGCTCGCGCCGATCGGCCTGCGCTCCACCGCGGGGGCGCCCCGCAAGCAGGTCGTGGCGGCGAGTGCGCCGGAGGACCCGTGGCAAGCGCTCATCGACTACTACCGGTCGTGTGTGCTCGCCGATGCCGCCGAGCCGGTGTTGATGCGCACGGACCAGGTGGGGACCTCATTCGTGTGCGTGCCGGGTCCCGAGCGCATCCTGACCGGGATCCTGGACGACGACGGCACCTGCGAACTGCCGCCCGGCGCCGAGCGGCTGGTCCGCAGAGTGGCCGACGACGACTGCGAACTCTGGTACGGCTACCCGGCGATCGTGCTGCTCAGCGGCGCCAACCGGGTCGCGGACGTCGCACCCCTGTTCGTCCGCCGCGTCGCCCTCGTCGAGGGCGCGACGGGACCGAGGCTGGAGCCCTACGGTCCGGTCGAACCCCACCGCAAGCTGGCCACCAAGCTCCTCGGCGAGGAAGAGGCGCAGACCTTCGCGGACGAGTACGAACCGACGTGGCACGCGGGGTCGCACAGCCAGCTCGTCAAGGACGTCAACTTCCACCTCGGTGATCCCTATCAGCTTCGTGACGTGCACAAGCTCCAGCCGTCCGCGCTCGATGCCCGGCTCGACCTCGAGACCCCGCTCAGCGGAGCGCGCAACGCCGCGTTGCTGTTCGCGGCACCCCGCGACATCGACGCGACCAAGGGGCTGCTCAAGGATCTCGACCGCATCCGGCAGCAGAGCCGGACGATCGCCACCACCGCGTTGGCCGAGCTGCTCGCCCCCGGACAGTCGGGAGCCGCCTCGGCGTGGCAACTGGTGGCACCGATCGCGCTGAACGACCGGCAGCGCGAGGTCATCGCCTCGGCGATGGGCCGCCGGCTGACCGTCGCGACGGGGCCGCCGGGAACCGGCAAGAGCCAGCTCGTCGCGAACCTCGTCGCGACCGCCGTGGCCAACGGCCAGACGGTGCTCGTCGCCTCGACCAACAACCAGGCGGTCAACGAGGTGTCGCAGCGGGTCGGGGCGATGGTCGCGGGAGCGGTCGTCCGCACCGGCAGTTCCGACTACCGGCGGGAGGAAGCGAACACGCTCGCCGACCTCGCTGCCCTGGGACCGGGTCCGGGCAACGTCGCCACCGCGCGGGCCCAGCTCAACCAGGCACTGGCGGCGCAGGAAGCCGTCCGGGCCGAATTCGGGACGAAGGCGCGATTCGAAGAGCACCTGCTCAGGCTCGCGCGCGAGCGCGAGGCCGCGCTGGCGAGATGGGCGGCCATCGGCGGCGACCCCGTGTCGCTCCCTGTCGGCACACCGTGGGACCACTGGGTGGCACGTGCCCGCAAACTGGCCGGCGCGCGGTTCTTCGGCCGGACGCGACGAGCCCGCCTGCTGCGCGACATCGGCTGGACCCGCGACCCGGTCGGCGAGGTGTGCATGCGCGCTGCGGATCGGGTCGCCGCCGAACTGTCGTGGCGCCAGAGCAGGGCGTACGCCGAGCGGCAGCGCACCGACGACGAACTGGTGGCTGCCGCCGGCCACGCGGACCGGGCCGTCCAGGTCGCCGCGACGGCGGACCTGGCGGCAGCGGTGACCGAGGGCGCACGGCGCGGCTCTCGGGCGATCAACGCGCTGTTGCAGGCCACCCGCTCGGACTGGGCGGAGGTCAAGCGCGTGCTGCCGCACGTGCGGGGCTGGGCTGTCACCAGCCTCAGCGTGCGGAGGTTTCCCACCGACCCCGGCCTGTTCGACCTGGTGATCGTCGACGAGGCCAGCCAATGCCTCATCCCGCACGTCCTGCCACTGCTCTACCGGGCCAAGCGGGCGTTGATCATCGGCGACCCGATGCAGCTGCCGCCGGTCCAGCAGTTGGCGGTCGCGGCGGAGAAGGGCGCGCAGCGCACGTCCGGGGTGAACGCGGCGTGGTTGGAGGACGTGGCGGCGAACTACCGCCGGCACTCCGCGTTCCACATCGCCGAGCGCGCCGCCGCCGGCAGCCTCCTGCTGGACGAGCACTACCGGTGCCACCCCGACATCGCCGGCGTGTCGAACCGGAGGTTCTACGACCGCGGGCTCGCCGTGCTCACCGACGTGGCCGCGCAGAAACGCGCACCCCTGCCCGCGCTCGCCTGGCACGACGTCCGAGGTGACGCCCGGCGCGCGTCCGGGAAGTCCTGGTGCAACGACCAGGAGGTCGAGGAGGTGGTGCGCTGTGTCGACCACCTCCGCACCGTCCTCCCGGCCGGGGCCGGTATCGGCGTGGTGACTCCGTTCGCCGGGCAGAAGGAAGCCCTCCGACGCCGATTCGCTGCCGTCGACGACGTTCGGGTGGGCACGGTGCACACCTTCCAGGGAGGCGAGCGCGACGCGATCGTGTTCTCGCTCGTCGCCTCCCCCGGGATGTCGTCCGGGGCCATCGGGTGGCTGCAGCGGCAGAGCTTCCTCTGGAACGTGGCGGTCACGAGGGCACGAGCCCACCTCGTCGTGGTCGGTGATCGTGCGTTGTGGACGGCACAAGGGGGAATCGGGTCCGCGTTGTCGGAAGCGGTCGACGCGGAGTTCCAGGACGGTGCCGGCGCTGTGGACGGGCCACTGGGTCAACGGCTGTTCGAAGCCATGTCCACCGTCGAACACATGACAGCCGCCCTCGCGGTGCCCCTGAACGGCTACCTGGCCGACGGCCTGCTCGACGCGGGCAGCGCGCGGCGGGCCGTGCTCCTGGACCGGTCGGAGGGTGGTGACCCGGCCGGACGGCTGCGGCGCGCGCTGGCCAGAACCCGCCTGCTCGGCGATCCGGCCGACCGGCGCTCGGCGGTCCGGGTGCCCCTGTGGCGCCTCTACGACCGGGAGGTCCATCCCCGCGAGTGGCTTTGCTGAGCTGTCATCACGAGCCCCAGACCTGGATGGCTCGGACCACGAAGGGGGCGTCGGGGACGTAGGTTCCTCTGCCCGGGTAGGTGGTGAACTCGGCTTCGGTCGAGCAGGTGGGGCTTTGGTAGACCGAGGCGTCCCTGGTCAGGTTGTTCACGAAGGAGCGGGCCACCAGGTCGTCCTGGAACGGGATGCACTCGTTCGGGTTGGCGGATTCCAGGTCCAGGCGTTGGGACTTGCCCGTGTAGTTCGGGCCTGACCACGCGCAGAACTCGCCCCGGTCGCAGGTGGGGGCGGGTTGTTGGGCTGTGGCGGTGCCGCTGGAGATCAGGGCGGCCGCGGTGATCGTCACGGCGGTCAGCAGGCTCTTCGTCGTCATCGCCGGGCACCTCCACGGGAATTGTGGGGTGGCGCCGGGCGATCGGCTACTCGGGAACCAGCCGGGCGGCCAGGGCTTTGGCGTCGCGTGGGGCCATGACCTTCGCGTCGTTGTCGAAGTACGCGTAGACGTCGTGGGTCCGGGACCAGGCGCGGATCTTGGTGGCCCAGCGGTCGAGGGACTCGTCGGTGTAGCCGCTGGTGTAGAGCTCCTCTTCGCCGTGCAGGCGGATGTAGACGAAGTCCGCGGTGACCGCTTCCAGTTCGATGAACGTGTGCGCCGTGTCGGCGATGACGCACGCGATGCCGTGCTCCTCCAGCAACGGCAGGAACCGCCGGTCTCGGAAGGACTCGTGGCGGACTTCCAAGGCGTGCCTGAGCGGCCTGTCCTCGTGGACGCGGGGAAGGGCTTCGAAGAACGCCGTGAGGAGGCCGGGGTCGAACTGGAGGGTCGGGGGGAGTTGCCAGAGGAACGGGCCGAGTTTCGTGCCCAGGGTGAGCACTCCGGAGTCCAGGAACCTGGTCAGGGCGTCGTGGGGGTCGCGCAGGCGTTTCATGTGCGTGATGAAACGGCTGCCCTTGATGGCGAAGATGAAGTCGTCGGGGGTCTGGGCGGCCCACGACTGGAAGCTGGTCGGTTTCTGGAGTGCGTAGAACGTGCCGTTGACCTCCACCGAGTCCAGCTCGCCCGCGAGGTGCTCCAACTCCCGTTTGTGCGGCAGGCCCTTCGGGTAGAACACGCCGCGCCACGGCGGGTAGGTCCAGCCCGACGTACCGATGCGGATCACATCACCATTGACCTCCATGGGGGTCCGTGGTGCAAGTTTGTCCCTCATGGACACCAGCACCACCGACGCCTACCTCGACCGGATCGGCGCGACCCGGCGGAGTTCGCTGCACGAGCTGCACGAGCGGCACCTGGGCGCGGTGCCGTTCGAGAACCTGAGCATCTACCTCGGTGAGGTCATCACGCTCACCGACGAGTGGCTGGTGGACAAGATCGTCCGCCGCCGGCGGGGCGGGTTCTGCTACGAGCTCAACGGCGCGTTCGCCGCGCTGCTGACCTCGCTCGGGCACCCGGTGGAGCTGTTGTCCGCCAAGGTCTTCGCTGAAGACGGGGTTTACGGGCCGCCGTTCGACCACCTGGCGCTGCGGGTGGGCGACCTCCTCGTGGACGTGGGGTTCGGGCGGTTCAGCCTGTGGCCGCTGGACCTGCTCAGCCGGGCCGGCCAGGTCGACTCGGCGGGGGTGTTCCGGCTGGTCGACGCGCCCGGGGGCGATGTCGACGTGCTGCACGACGGGGTCGTGCAGTACCGGCTGGAGCTGCGGCCCCGCGCGCTGGAGGAGTTCCGGGCCACCTGCTGGTACCAGCAGACGTGGCCGGGCTCGCCGTTCCGGCGCGGGGCGCGGTGTTCGATCGCCACGCCGGGTGGGCGGGTGACCGTGGCGGGGAACCGGCTGATCGTCACCGAGGGCGACGTGCGGCGTGAGGAGGAGTTGGACGATGACGGGGTTCTCGCGGCCTACGCCGAGTACTTCGGGATCGTGTTGGATCGCGTGCCCCGGTTGAGCGGGTGAGCGTGGGCGCTGTGAGGGCGTGGTGAGGGCGCGCGAGGGTGCGGGGGAGGGTGTCAGGCGGTGAGGATTGCGGCCAGGGCGCGGGCGTCGTGCGGGGCCGCGCCGTGCATGGTGTTGTCGAAGTAGACGAACACGTCGCGGTCGGCCGACCAGGTGCGGATCTTGTCCGCCCAGCGGCGCAGGGCCGGGTCGGTGTACTCGCTGACGTAGAGCTCGCGGTCGCCGTGCAGGCGGGCGTAGGCGAAGTCCGCGGTCGGCTCGTCGGGTTCCGGGAAGCGGCCCGCGGACTCGGCCGCGACGAGCGCCACGCCGTGCGCGGTGAGCAGGTCGGTCACCTCGGGGACCAGGAACGTGGGGTGGCGGATCTCCAAGGCGTGCCGGACGGGCGGGCCGGGCAGGTGGTCGAGGAACGCGGCCAGCCGGTCGGGCTGGTAGGCCAGGGTCGGCGGGAGCTGCCACAGGATCGGGCCGAGCTTGTCGCGCAGTTCCAGGACGCCGGAGGCGAAGAACTCGTCGATTGCCTCGTCGGCGTCGCGTAATCGGCGGAAGTGCGTGATCTCCTTGTGCGCCTTGACCGCGAACACGAAGTCGTCGGGCGTGCGGTCGTACCAGGACCGGTAGGTGTCGGGTTTGTGCAGGCCGTAGAACGGGCCGTTGAGCTCGACGGTGTTGAGCATCCGCGAGAGGAACTCCAGCTCCAGTCGTTGCTGGAGGCCGCGGGGGTAGAAGTCGCCACGCCAGTGCGGGTACCGCCAGCCCGAGGTGCCGATTCGGATATCACCCATGGTAGTCAATGGTGCCCCCGTCAGTGACCGGCGAAACGTGTAGCACACCTGTAGCACAGTGGGTAGGATTGTGGCATGGGTGTCGCATCGATCGGGCAGCGCGAGCTCCGCAACGACAACGCCGAGATCATGCGGCGGGTCGAGGCCGGGGAGAGCTTCGTGGTGACCCGCAACGGCCGGCCGGTCGCCGACCTGGTGCCGCACGTCGAGGGCGACCGCCCCCGGCGCACGCTCGCCGAGACCCAGGCCCGGTTTCGCCGCCTCCCCCCGGTCGACGCCGACCGCTGGGCCGCCGACCGCCGCGCCGACGACGACGTGTTCGGCGCGGACGACCCGGCGCAGGACCCGTGGCGGCGGTGACCCGGCGGATCCTGCTCGACACCGGCGTGGTGATCCGGCTGGAGGAGGTCGACCTCGGCGACCTGGCCCGCGCCGAACCGGCGATCAGCACGGTGACGGTGGCCGAACTGGCCTACGGGCTGGACGTGGACGACCCGGTGGAGCGCTTCGCCCGCACCGAGCGCTACTACGCGGCCCTCGACCAGTTCGAGGTGCTGCCGTTCACCCTGGCGGCGGCCAAGCTCTACGGCACGCTGGCCGCCCTGGTCCGCCGCTCCGGCCGCAGCCCCCGCCCGCGCCGGCTCGACCTCCAGATCGCCGCCACGGCCGCCGCCCACGGCCTCCCCGTGCTCACCACCAACCCGCGCGACTTCGCCGGCCTGGAGCGCGTGGTCGAGGTCGTCGGCGTGTGAGTCGCCCCGGCGGCGCCGGACACCACCGGGGCGACCTCCCACGTGCCCGGCCTCCCGGCGGCCGGGCGTCCTTCCCGTCCATCGGGAAGCCTGTGGCGCCCTCAGAAGCCCGCGCCGTCCAGCGCGCCGCTCACCACGCGGTCGACCTGGTCCTGCTGGGGGTCGCGGGCGAGGGCGGCGGTGCAGGGGCACTGGGCCAGGTCGTTGCCGCACAGGTAGACGCCGAGCACGCGCAGGCTGCGGGCGGTCTGGCGCAGGCGGGCGGCACCGCGCAACCGGACCTGGCCGTAGACGGCCTTCGCCAGCTGGTAGGGGACTCCCGGGCCCAGGTCGACGCACGCCTGGCTGTCCAGCTCCTCCGCCACGTGCGCCAGCGGGCGGCAGCCGCACGCCTTCGCGGAGCGCACCAGGCGCTGGTCCAGGCGGGCCACCAGCCGGCGGGCCACCTCGTCCCGCCACCCGCGGTCGGCGCGGAGGTAGGCGACCAGTTCCTCCACCCGCACCGGGTCCGGCAGCGGACGTCGGGCGCGGGCTCTTCGGCGGTGCGGCGTCATGCCACCAAGATCGACCAAGACCCACTGGTATGAGTGATGCTCACCCGGCTGCGCGGACAGGAGCACACGCTCGGGTTACGAGCCGGTGACGCAGCGCGCCCGGCCTCCCCCTGGGGGAAACCGGGCGCGTCACGGACAACGCAGGTCAGGCGGGTACGGAGGCCACGCCCGGGGCGAGGAACCTCTTGCCCGTCACCTTTTCGGAGATACCCGACCGGTCGAGGTACGGGGTGATGCCGCCGAGCCAGAACGGCCAGCCGGCACCGAGGATCATGCACAGGTCGATGTCCTGCACCTCGGCCACCACGCCCTCGTCCAGCATCAGCCGGATCTCCTCGGCCAACGCCTCCAGCGCGCGCGCCTTGACCTCTTCACCGGTCAGCGGCTTGTCGCCGAACTGCCACAGCGCCTGCACCTCGGGGTCCACCGCCTGCTTGCCGGTGCTGTCCCACTGCCACACGGCGTTCTTGCCCGCCGCGACGAACGCCTTCATGTTCTCCGACACGCCGAACCGGTCGGGGAACGCGCCGTGCATGGTCTCCGCGACGTGCAGCGCGACCGGCGCGCCGACCAGTTGCAGCAGCACCAGCGGCGACATCGGCAGGCCCAGCGGCTCGGTCGCCTTGTCGGCCACCTCGAACGGCGTGCCCTCGTCGACGGACTTGACGACCTCGCCCATGAACCGGGTCAGCAGCCGGTTGACCACGAACGCGGGCGCGTCCTTGACCAGCACGGACGACTTCTTGAGCTGCTTGCCCACGGCGAACGCGGTGGCCAGCGTGGCGTCGTCGGTCTGCCCGGCCCGCACGATCTCCAGCAGCGGCATGATCGCCACCGGGTTGAAGAAGTGGAAGCCGACGACCCGCTCGGGGTGCTTGAGCCCGGCGGCCATCTCGGTGATGGACAGCGACGAGGTGTTGGTGGCCAGCACCGCCTCGGCCGAGACGAACTCCTCGACCTCGGCGAAGACCTTCCGCTTGACGTCCAGGTCCTCGAACACGGCCTCGATGACGAAGTCCGCGTCGGCGAACGCCGCCTTGTCCAGCGATCCGGTCACCAGCGCCTTGAGCCGGTTCGCCTTGTCCGGCGACACCCGCCCCTTGGCCAGCAGCTTGTCGACCTCGCCGTGCACGTAGCCGACGCCCTTGTCCACCCGTGCCCGGTCGATGTCGGTCAGCACGACCGGCACCTCCAGCCGGCGCGCGAACAGCAGCGCCATCTGCGAGGCCATTAGGCCCGCGCCGACCACGCCGACCTTGGTGACCTTGCGGGCCAGCGACTTGTCCGGCGCGCCCGCCGGCCGCTTGGCCCGCTTCTGCACCAGGTTGAACGAGTACAGCCCGGCGCGCAGCTCGTCGCTCATCACGACGTCGGCCAGCGCCTCGGTCTCGGCCGCGTAGCCCGCGTCGAGGTCGTTGGCGCGGGCCAGTTCGAGCATCTCCAGCGCCCGCAGCGCGCCCGGCGCGGCACCCTTGGTCTTGCCGTCCACGATCGCGCGGGCGCGGGCCACGGCCGCGTCCCACGCCGCGCCGCGGTCGATCTCGCGGCGGGCCGGCGTGACGTCGCCGCGCACCACCGAGGACAGCCACAGCAGCGACTGCTCCAGGTAGTCCGCCGAGTCGAACAGCACGTCCGCGATGCCCAGGTCCAGCGCCTGCCGGGGCTTGAGCATCCGGTTCTGGTTCAACGCGTTCTCGAAGATCACGGTGACCGCGTCGTTCGCGCCGATCAGGTTCGGCAGCAGCTGGGTGCCGCCCCAGGCCGGGAACAGGCCCAGGAACACCTCGGGCAGCGCGATGGCCGCCGCGTTGGACGCCAGCGTCCGGTAGTGGCAGGACAGCGCCAGCTCCAGGCCGCCGCCCATCACCGCGCCGTTGACGAACGCGAAGGTCGGCACGGTCGACTCGGTGAACCGGCGGAACACGTCGTGGCCGAGCTTGCCGATGGCCAGCGCCTGGTCCCGGCCGGAGGCGTTCTCCACGGCGGTCAGGTCCGCGCCCACCGCGAAGACGAACGGCTTGCCGGTCACCGCGATGGCGGCCGGGGACGCCGCGACGGCCTCGTCGAACGCCGCGTTCAAGCTCACCAGCGACTGCGGGCCGAACGTGGACGGGCGGGTGTGGTCGTGGCCGTTGTCCAGCGTGATCAGGGCGACCTGGCCGGTCACGCCGGGCACGCTGACCAGCCGCGTGCGCGCGACGGTGACGACCTCGTCGGGGAACAGGGCCTTGGCCTCGTCGGCGGTCAACGTGGTCACTTGGCGTCTCCGTTCCAGTGGGGGTTCTCCCAGATGACCGTGCCGCCCATGCCGATGCCGATGCACATGGTGGTGATGCCGTAGCGCACGTCGGGGCGCTCGGCGAACTGCCGGGAGAGCTGGGTCATCAGCCGCACGCCGGAGGAGGCCAGTGGGTGGCCGGTGGCGATCGCGCCGCCCCACTGGTTGACCCGCGGGTCGTCGTCGGCGATGCCGAAGTGGTCGAGGAACGCGATCACCTGCACGGCGAACGCCTCGTTGATCTCGAACAGGCCGATGTCGTCGATGGTCAGGCCGGCGCGCTTGAGGGCCTTCTCCGTCGCGGGCACCGGGCCGATGCCCATGACCTCGGGTTCGACGCCCAGGAACGAGTAGCCGACCAGGCGCATCCCGACCGGCAGGCCGAGCTCGCGGGCGGTGTCCTCGTCGGCCAGGATGCAGCCGGTCGCGCCGTCGTTGAGGCCCGCCGCGTTGCCCGCGGTGACCCGGCCGTGCGGGCGGAACGGCGTCTTGAGCCTGGCCAGGTCCTCGACGGTGGTGCCGGGGCGCGGCGGCTCGTCGGCGGTGGCCAGGCCCCAGCCGTGCTCGGCGGACCGGGTCGCGACCGGCACGAACTCCGGGCCGATCTTGCCGTTCTTCACCGCGTCGGCGTACTTGGCCTGCGACGCCGCCGCGTAGGCGTCGGTGCGGTCCTTGGTGATGGCCGGGAACCGGTCGTGCAGGTTCTCCGCCGTCGAACCCATGACCAGCGCGGACGGGTCCACGATCCGGTCGGACAGGAACCGCGGGTTGGGGTCGACGCCCTCGCCCATCGGGTGCCGGCCCATGTGCTCGACGCCGCCCGCGATCACCACGTCGTACGCGCCGAACGCGATGCCGCTCGCGGCCGTGGTCACGGCGGTCATCGCGCCGGCGCACATCCGGTCGACGGAGTAGCCGGGCACGGACTTGGGCAGGCCGGCCAGCAGCGCCGCGGTGCGGCCGATGGTCAGGCCCTGGTCGCCGATCTGGGTGGTGGCCGCGATGGCGACCTCGTCCACCCGCTCGGGCGGCAGTTCGGGGTGGCGCCGCAGCAGTTCGCGGATCACCTTGACCACCAGGTCGTCGGCACGCGTCTCCGCGAAGATTCCCTTGGGGCCGGCCTTGCCGAACGGCGTGCGCACGCCGTCCACGAAGACCACGTTTCGAACGCGTGCCGGCGCTACTGGTGCGGCCACGGCGTCTCCTCCACTTGTGGTGACGGGTCGATCCACCGGCCGGCGGCGCGACTCCTACCGATCGGTAACCCCAACTCTAGCCCATGTTACTCATCGGTAACCACCGTGGTCGCCCTGTCGGGTGTGTCACAGAACGCCCTGATGGCCAGGAACAGCGCGAAGCCGAACGGCGAGAGGATGATCGTGAACACCAGCAGCGGCCCCATCAGCAGCGGGTGCAGGCCCAGCCGCCTGCCCTCCCGGTACATCCAGGCGCCGACCAGCAGGTCCCACGCGAGCACCTGGGCCCACACCGCCGACGCGCCCCATGCCGTGTTCAGGAACTCCCTCACCGTGTCCAGTCGCGGACTGCTCATGGTGGCCCACAGCTCCGGGAGGTGCCCGACGACCAGCACCGTGTACACCACCAGGGGCGGCACGGCGATCAGCGGCGAGGACATGATCCGCGAGGTCGCCCGCCACTTCGGCGCGAAGACCATCAGGGCCCAGAACGGGACCGTCAGCCAGAACGTGATCTCGAACAGGAACCCGGTCATGCGGCCACGGTCTCCTTCGCGGACCCGGTCGGCACGGGACGCCCGCGCAGCGCCCACCCCGCCGCGGCCACCGTCGCCGCGGCCAGGCCCAGCAGCGCGAGCAGGGTGGTGGTGTCCGGGCGGAACACCGGCTGGCCGCGCAGCGCCTGCCACAGCGCCAGCGTCACCAGGCCCGCGTAGGACAGCGTGAGCACCCACACCAGTCTGGTGTTCGCGCGCCGGCCGAACGCCAGGGTGAGCAGCGGGATCACCTGCAGGGCGTGGATGCCGACGAAGTGCGGCACCCGCAGGTCGCCGCCGGCCGTGCTCCAGCCGGTGACCGGCAGGTAGGGGCCGCCGTCGGGCAGGCCGACGGTGTGCGCGCCGATGATGCCCTCGACGTCGGTCGGGCCGGCCATCAGCACGCCGAGGGCGAGTCCGACGAGGCCGAGCAGCAGGCCGAGTCGGATCGCCAGGCCGGTCGTGCGGTCGGTGAACCTCGACCGGAGCAGCGCCGCGGCGATCAGCGCGTGCATCGCCCAGATCGACGCGATCGTCACGCCCATGATGTCGAACAGCGCCGCGTCGAACGGGGTGGTCGCGTTGAAGTGGCTCTGCTTGCCGCGCAGGACCTGGCCGACGACGATCACCATCTCGGCGGTGCCGCCGACCGCCACGACCGTGCCCGCCCACCACGTGGTGCGCCGCAGCCGGGTCGTGAAGGTGAGCATCCAGGCCAGCGTGGCACCGTAGAGCGCCAGGGAGATGCCGAACTTGAACGGCTTGAACCAGATCGGGGACCCCACCAGAATGCGGTCGTCCACGACCAGGCCGACCAGCGAGACGACGGTGGCAGCTGTCATGAGCAGGGTGAACAGCACCAGTGGCGGGTGCCACTTGACGAAGCGGGGCACAATCGGCTCCTAGGGATGGATAGCAGCACTTCCTACTATCGGATAGCTACAGTATCCATACTGAGAGATGTCTCAGGAAGAGGGTCATGCGCATCGCTGAGCTGAGCCGCCAGACCGGCGTGCCCGTGCCGACGATCAAGTACTACCTGCGGGAGGGGCTGCTCCCGGCCGGCGAGCTGACCAGCCCCAACCAGGCCCACTACGGCGAAGGGCACCTGCACCGGCTGCGGCTGGTGCGCGCCATGGTGGAGGTCGGCGGGCTGTCCATCGCGGCCGTGCGCGACGTGCTGGGCGCGCTGGACGACCCGGAGAAGTCCCTGCACAGGGCGATGGGGACGGTGGAGACCGCCGTCGTCGGGACCGGCCTGGTCTCCGACGACGAGGTGGCGTACGAGCAGGCGCGGGAGTTCGTCACCCGCCAGGGGTGGGCCTACCGGCCCCGGTCGCACGCGTTCCAGTCGCTGGTGGGCGTGCTGGCGTCCGCGCGGGACATCGGCCTGGACTCGTTCCCGGACCAGCTCGACGGCTACGCGCGGGCGTGCGAACCGCTGGCCGCGCAGGACCTGGACTACGTGATGACCGCGCCCACCAAGGACGCCGCCATGGAGATCGTCGCCGTGGGGACCGTGCTGGGCGACGCGGCGCTGGTCGCCGTGCGCCGGCTCGCGCGCCGGGAGCTGTCGAGCCGCCGCGACCCGGTCGAGCGCGAGCCCGGGAAGCCGGCCGCGGTCGGGCTGGGGTCCGGGAAGCCGGGACCGGCCGAGCCGGGGTGCGTGGAGGACGAGTAGCGGGCCGCCGGGTGGGGCGGCCCGCGTCGGTCAGCTCGTCGGGGGTGGTTCGGGCTGCGCCTGGGACAGCGCCTGGGATTGCGCCTGGGACAGCGCCTGGGACAGCGGCCCGGCGGTGAGCCCGACCTGCCAGTCGCGCGCCCCGCCCTCGCGCAGCACCGCGGCCACGCCCTCGGTCGACGTGTCGGCCGGCGGCTGCCAGCAGGTCCGCCGCACCAGGTCGGGCAGCAGCAGGTTCTCCACCGGCAGCGTGTTGGCCTCGGCCACGGCGGTCAGCGCCGTGCGGGCGGCGGCCAGGCGGGCCGCCGCGGCCGGGTCCTTGTCCGACCACCGGTTCGCCGGCGGCGGTCCGTCGTGCTGCTGGGAGGTCTCCGGCAGTTCGGCGCGCGGCAGGGCGGCGGCGCGTTGCAGCGCGCCCAGCCACACGGCGACCATGCGCCGCTGGGCCCGGCCCCGGAACACCGGGAGGGCCAGCAGGCCGGCCTCGTCGGGCGGGTTGCGGACGGCGGCCTCGACCAGCGCGCTGTCCGGCAGCACCCGGCCGGGTGCGATGTCGCGTTCCCGGGCCAGCGCGTCGCGGGTCTCCCAGAGGGAGCGCACGGCGGCGAGCTGGCGCGGGCTGCGGATGCGGTGGATGCCCGAGGTGCGCCGCCACGGCTCCGCCCTCGGTTTGGGCAGCGGAGCGGTGCGGGCGGCCTCGAACTCCTCCAGGGCCCATTCGAGCTTGCCCTGCTTCTTGAGCTCCGCCTCCAGGACGTCGCGCAGCTCCACGAGCAGCTCGACGTCGAGGGCGGCGTAGTTCAGCCAGTCCGCGGGAAGGGGCCGGCGCGACCAGTCGGCCGCGCCGTGCCCCTTCTCCAGCCGATAACCGAGCAATCGCTCCACGAGCGTGCCCAGCGCCACCCGTTCGAAACCGGCCAGCCTGCCCGCCAGCTCGGTGTCGAACAGCACGCTCGGGCGGAGGTCGAGTTCGGCGAGGCACGGCAGGTCTTGCGACGCCGCGTGCAGCACCCACTCCGTTCCGTCCAGCGCCTCGACCAGCGGGTCGAGCCGACCGCCCAGGGCGATCGGATCGACCAGCACGGTCCCGGCGCCCGCCCGGCGCAGTTGCACCAGGTAAGCGCGTTGCGAGTAGCGGTATCCCGAGGCTCGCTCGGTGTCCACCGCAACCGGACCGGTCGCTCCGGCGAGCGCGTCAGCGGCACGCCGGAGCGCCTGAGCGTCGGCCACGACCGGCGGAACCCCATCAGCGGGTTCCGTCAGCGGGACCGGATCAGCTCCGGTTGGTTCGGTTGGCTCGTCGGAGGGTACGTCCACGGCGGAAGACCCTACGACGAACGCACCACTCGCGGGTGTGTTCGGCCCGTTCAGTGTGGCGACCCGGTCAGCGGATCACGCCGGCACGCATGGCCAGCGCGACCATCTGAGCCCGATCCCCGGTGCCCAGCTTGCGCCCGATCCGCGACAGGTGGGACTTCACCGTCAGCGCGGAAAGGCTGAGCGCTTCGCCGATCTCCTTGTTGCTCTGGCCATCGGCGA
This sequence comes from Saccharothrix espanaensis DSM 44229, assembly GCF_000328705.1. Classification (NCBI taxonomy): domain Bacteria; kingdom Bacillati; phylum Actinomycetota; class Actinomycetes; order Pseudonocardiales; family Pseudonocardiaceae; genus Saccharothrix; species Saccharothrix espanaensis. The sequence goes on from NC_019673.1 coordinate 1,924,232, forward strand.
CCAGCTGGAGGACCTCGACCTCACGCGCGGAGAGCTCCCGCGGCGTGTTGTCGGTGCCCGGCACCCGGGTGCCCGCGGCAAGCACGGGCGCGACGCTCGGATCTGCGTAGACGCCGCCGTCGAGGACCCTGCGCACCCCGTCGGTGACCACCATCGGCGAGGCGGACTTCAGGAGGTACGCCTGGGCGCCCGCCTGGAAGGCCGACCTGACCGCGTAGGGGTCGTCGGAGGACGCGAGGACCACGATGCGGGGCCAGCCCTGGGCACGGAGTTCCGTGACCAGGTCGATGCCGGTGCCGTCCGGCAGACCCAGATCGAGGATCGCGAGATCGCACGGTCCGGTTGCGAGTGCCCGCGCCCGAGCCTCCGCGACCGAAGCCGCCTCATGCACTGTCCCGGCTCCCATCTGGGTGAGCCGAGCCGATATCGCCTCCCTCAGCAGTGGGTGGTCGTCGACCACCAGCACTGAAAAAAGCTCCTCCCGCGGGTGCGGGACCATGTTCGCCGGCAACGAGCCGGCTGGCGTGGTACGAACGGCCTGACCTAAGCCGACGGCAGCCACGTCACTACCTCCCTGGAGTCGGTCGTGCCCCCCGACCGGCACCGGGACTTTCGTCCAATCAGCCGCGCCACTGATCGACCGAAAGTGGTGTCGTCTGGGGCAGCGTAGCCGCCCAAGCGGGTCTACGGGACGATCAATCGGGTATCTATCCCGAATGAGTTGTCACTGATGGCCCCTGTTGTCACACGATCGGCTGACAACTGGATAGGGCGCGTAACGCGAGTTCCTCTCACGACGACACATAGGAGTTGCCGGTGGCGAGCACCACACTGCGAGGCCGGGCCGAGGATCTGCTGGCCCGCGTGCCCCTCGTCGACGGGCACAACGACCTCCCCTGGGCGCTGCGCGAGCTTGTCGCGCAGCCGCATATCGGTGAAAAGTCAACGGCCGGCGACGGGTCTTCAGGTGCCCGACAGGTGGACCTCCGGGTACTCCAGCCCGCCCTCCAGACCGACTTTTTGCGGTCTCGGCAGGGCCGGTTGGGGATGCAGTTCTGGTCCGTGTGGGTCCCGTGCTCCCTCGCGGGCGACGCAGCCGTCACCGCCGTGCTGGAGCAGGCGGAGTTGGTCCGGGAGCTGTGCGCCCGCTACCCGGACGTCCTCGGGTTCGCCACGACCGCCGACGAGGCCTGGGAGGTGTTCCGGTCCGGCCGGACGGCCTCCCTGCTGGGGGCCGAGGGCGGGCACAGCATCAACTCCTCGCTGGGCGCGCTGCGGGCGCTGCGCCGGCTCGGCGTCCGTTATATGACGCTCACTCACAACGAGAACACCCCGTGGGCCGATTCGGCGACCGACACCCCCGAGCACGGCGGGCTGACGCCGTTCGGCGTCGAGGTCGTGCGCGAGATGAACCGGGTCGGGATGATCGTCGACCTGTCGCACGTCGCCGAGACGACCATGAACGCCGCGCTGGACGCCTCCAGCCTGCCCGTGCTGTTCACCCACTCGTCCTGCCGGGCGGTCGCCGACCACCCGCGCAACGTGCCCGACGCCGTCCTGGAGCGGCTCGCGGGCAACGGGGGCGTGTGCATGGTGACCTTCGTGCCCTCCTTCGTCTCTCCCGCCCACGTGGCGTGGGACCGGCAGCTGAAGGAGGCCATGGCAGCCGCCGGGCTCAGCCACAACGACATGCGGGAGCGCGAGCGTTTCGCGCGCAAGTGGGAGGTCGAGCCGCCCACGGCGACGCTGGACGACGTGGTCGCGCACGTCGAGCACGCGCGCGAGGTCGCCGGGATCGACCACATCGGGCTCGGCGGCGACTACGACGGCGTGCCGTCGCAGCCCGAGGGGCTGGAGGACGTCTCCTCGTACCCGAACCTCATCGGCGCGCTGCTGGAGCGCGGGTGGAGCGAGGACGACTGCGCCAAGCTCGCCGGCGGGAACGCGCTGCGCGTGCTGCGGGACAACGACGACGTCAAGGAAGGCTGAAGGTCGGCAGGCCCGGCCGTGGTGGACACGGTCTGCCACGGCCGGTCGGCGCAGCGGCGGCGCCGGTCAGCGAAGGGTGCTCACGCCGACCGGCGGCAGGCCGACCGCGGTGGCCATGACCTCGTAGAACGCCGTGCCGTGGGCGGCCAGTTCGGCGTCCCGGGCGGTCCACGAGGCGCGCAGTTCGAGGTCGTCGGTGCGGGCCGGGCCCGCGATGTCGCCGAACCGGGCCGACGAGGTCTGGGTCACCGTGCCGCCCAGCGCCAGGAAGCCCGCCCCGGCCACTTCCAGCGCCTCCACCAGCCACGACCAGCCGACCTCGGGCAGCAGCGGGTCGGCGGCCAGCTCCGGGTCCAGTTCCACCCGCACGTAGGCCACCAGCCGGAACACCCCGGACCACGCCTCGACACCGTCCGGGTCGTGCAGCAGCACCAGCCGCCCGGTGGACAGCTCGTCGGACGGGCCGGTGGCCTCCGCGGTCAGCGCGAACGCCCAGGGCGCCAAGCGCTGCGGCGGGCGCACCTCGGTCGGCTCCAGCTCGGGTCGGGTTCGCACCGACTTGAGCGTCGCCACCGCCCGCCGGAACAGTTCGGGCTCCGCCGCCAGTCCGGTCACACCACGGACTGTATGCCCCTGAACCCCGTTGAGTGAGCGCGGCGCGCCGGGACCGGACAGCGGGCGGCCGGCGGGTCGTGGGAGCATGGAGGACGAGATGAGCGACAACACCACCGCACCTCTGCTGGTCGCCGCGCGCGGCGGCGTCCCGGTGCGCACCCCGGTCTGGTTCATGCGGCAGGCGGGGCGGTCCCTGCCGGAGTACCGCAAGCTGCGCGAAGGCACGTCGATGCTGGCCGCGTGCCTGGACCCGGAGCTGGTCTGCGAGATCACGCTGCAACCCGTGCGCCGGCACGACGTGGACGGCGCGATCCTGTTCTCCGACATCGTGGTGCCGCTCAAGGCGGCCGGTGTCGACCTCGACATCGTGCCCGGCACCGGGCCGGTCGTGGCCAAGCCGATCGCCGGTCGGGCCGACGTCGACGCGCTGCCGGTGCTGACGGCCGAGCAGGTCCAGCCGGTCGCGGACGCGATCAAGCTGCTCAACGCCGAACTCGGCGACGTGCCGCTGATCGGGTTCGCGGGCGCGCCGTTCACGCTGGCCTCGTACCTGGTGGAGGGCGGGCCGAGCAAGAACCACGAGCGCACCAAGGCGCTCATGCACGCCGACCCGGAGCTGTGGCACGCGCTGCTGGGCAAGATCGCCGACCTGACCGCGGAGTTCCTGCGGGTGCAGGTGGAGGCGGGCGTCAAGGCCGTGCAGCTGTTCGACTCGTGGGCGGGCGCGCTGTCCGAGCGCGACTACCGCGAGTTCGTGCTGCCGCACTCCACCCGCGTGCTGGAGACGATCACCACCGTGCCGCGCATCCACTTCGGCGTGGGCACCGGCGAGCTGCTGCCCGCGATGCGCGAGGCGGGCGCGGACGTGGTGGGCGTCGACTGGCGCACCCCGCTGGACGTGGCCGTGCGCCGGCTGGAGGCCGCCGCGCCGCACCTGCCCAAGCCGGTGGTGCAGGGCAACCTGGACCCGGCGCTGCTGTTCGCGGGCGACACCGCGCTGCGCCGCGAGATCGACCGGATCGTCGAGGAGGGCCGGGCCGCGGCCGGGCACATCTTCAACCTGGGCCACGGGGTGCTGCCGGACACCGATCCGGACGTGATCACCCGGGCCGTCGAGTGGGTGCACCGGGAACGATGAGAGCGCTGCACGTCGCGGTGGTCGGTGGCGGTATCTCCGGCCTGGTCGCCGCGCACCGGCTGCGCTGCCTGCTCGGCGGGCGGGCCCGGGTCACCGTGCTGGAGCAGACCTCCCGGCTGGGCGGCAAGCTGCGCACCGGCGAGGTCGGCGGGCTGGCCTACGACGTGGGCGCGGAGGCGTTCCTGCACCGCCGCCCCGAAGCGGCCGAGCTGGTCGCCGAGGTGGGCCTGGCCGGGCGGCTGGTGCACCCGACCGGGGTGCCCGCGACGATCCGGGCCGGCGGCCGGGTGCGGCCGGTGCCCGCGCACACCATGCTCGGCGTGCCCGCGTCGGTCGAGGCCGTCCGGCAGGTGCTCAGCGCCGACGGGCTGCGCCGGGTGGCCGGCGAACCCGCGCTGCCGCCGATCGAGCTGGCCGGCGCGGACGTCGCGGTGGGCCCGCTGCTGCGCGAGCGGTTCGGGCCCGAGGTCGGCGACCGGCTGGTCGGGCCGCTGCTGGGCGGCGTCTACGCGGGCCGCCCGGACGCGCTGGGCCTGCGCGCCACCATGCCGCAGCTGGCCACCGCGCTGGACTCCGGCGTCGGGTCGCTGCTGGCCGCCGCCGCGACCACCATGCCCGCCCCGCCGCAGCCGCACGGCCGCAAGCCGCCGGTGTTCGGCACCCTGGCCGGTGGCCTGTCGGTGCTGGTGGCCCGGTTGGCCGAGCTGTCCGGGGCGGAGGTCCGGCTGGGTCAGCCGGTGCGCGGCCTGGCCCGCCGCGAGCAGGGCTGGCGGCTGGAGATCGGCTCGGCCTCCGCGCCCGCGCACCTGGACGTGGACGGCGTCGTGCTGGCCGTGCCCGCGCCGGCCGCCCGCAAGCTGCTGGCCGAGGCGGTGCCCGGCGCGTCGAAGGGGTTCGCCGAGGTGGAGGTGGCGTCGATGGCCGTGGTGGCGCTCGCGCTGCCGCCGGGCACGGAGCTGCCGGAGCGCTCCGGCGTGCTGCTGGCCGAGGGCGAGCGGTACGCCGACGGCACCCCGTTCACCGCCAAGGCGTTCACCTTCTCCAGCCGCAAGTGGGCGCACCTGGCGGGCGGCCCGGTGCTGGTGCGCGGCAGCGTCGGCCGGCACGGCGAGGTCGAGGCGCTGCAACGCGACGACGAGGACCTGGTGGCGGCGGTCCGGGCCGACCTGGCCGAGCTGACCGGCGTCACGGCCGCGCCGCTCGACGTCGTGGTGACCCGCTGGGGCGGCGGCCTGCCGCAGTACGGCGTGGGCCACCTCGACGTGGTGCGCGGCATCGAGGACGCGGTGGCCGAGGCGCCCGGGCTGGCCGTCGCCGGCGCGACCCTGCACGGCGTGGGCGTCCCGGCGTGCATCGCCACCGGGGACGCGGCGGCGGCCCGTGTCGCCGCACACGTGCTCGGCCGGGTACGGGACGCCGGGTGAGAGGATGAGGGCATGGCCCGCCTGAACTACAACGAACTCAACGACTCCATCCGCTACACCATGTGGTCCGTGTTCCGGGTCGAGCCCGGCCGGCTGCCCGACGACCGCGGCCCGGCCGCCGCCGAGGCGCAGGACTACCTCGACGGCCTGGCGGCCAAGGGCGTCGTGGTGCGCGGCGTGTACGACCTGGCGGGGCTGCGGGCCGACGCCGACTTCATGATCTGGTGGCACGCCGAGGAGATCGAGCAGGTCCAGGCCGCCTACACCGGGTTCCGGCGGACCGCGCTGGGCCGCGCTTCGGTGCCGGTGTGGAGCCAGGTCGCGCTGCACCGGCCGGCGGAGTTCAACCGCAGCCACATCCCGGCGTTCCTGGCCGGCGAGGAGCCGCGCAAGTACATCTGCGTGTACCCGTTCGTCCGGTCCTACGAGTGGTACCTGCTGCCCGACGAGGACCGCCGCAAGATGCTCGCCGACCACGGCAAGGAAGCCCGCGACTACCCCGACGTGCGGGCCAACACCGTGGCGTCGTTCGCGCTGGGCGACTACGAGTGGATCCTGGCGTTCGAGGCCGACGAGCTGCACCGGATCGTCGACCTGATGCGGCACCTGCGCGGCACCGAGGCGCGGCTGCACGTGCGCGAGGAGATCCCGTTCTACACCGGGACCCGGCTGCCGGCCGCGGAACTGGTCACCAACCTGCCCTGACGGCGGAGCCGGCCCCACCGCCGTGCCGTGACGGCGGGGCCGGCCACCGACCTGGTGTGACGGCGGAGGGGGCGTCCCGCGCGGGACGCCCCCTCGCGCTCACTTCCGGATCTTGTACGCGCGGATCACGGTGTGCGCGAACGTGTTGCCCTTGCTGTCCGAGCCCGTGACCCGCAGCGACGCGTAGCCGCCCGCGTCACCGTTGCGCACCAGCGCGGCGCGCCCGGCCACCGGAACGTCCTTCCACGTCTTGCCGTCGTCGAAGGAGACCTCGGCGTCCAGCTCGCGGACCTTGCCGTTGGGCGCGTCGTCCTGCTGCCGCACCACGAGCGGCACCCGCAGCACCTTGTTCGCGGGCGCGCTGCCCGCCGCGTCGAGTTCCGGCGCGAACTTGACCGTGGTCAGCGCCACGGGCTTGAACTCGGTGCCCGCCACCGTGTCCGAGCGGAACGTCCACGTGCCCGCGACCTTCGTGGAGAACTCCGTGGCGCCCGCGAGCGGGACGGCTTCGGTGTCCACCTTGAACTCGGCCTTGCCCGGCGGGACCTTGAACAGCCCGTTGGCCGCGTAGGTGGTCTCGCCGACCTTCACGCCGTCGCGGTACACGGTGGTGCGGGCGGAGGTGACGTCGTAGTCGCCGCTCGCCCCGTCGTGGTCGCTCCACAGCGGCACGCCGAAGCCGATCTCGTCGCCCAGCCGGGCCGCGTTGAGCGCGCCGGGGGCCAGGGCGGGGGAGAGCACCGGCTGGAAGTAGCGCTCCCGGTGGTCGCGGCCCGCGCGGTAGGTGTTGCCCTGGTTGAGCTGCCGGCCCTCCAGCCGGTCGGTGCTGTCGAACTGGAGCACGACCCAGTCCCACGCCAGATCCTCGGCCAGGACGTAGTCGACCGCCTTGCCGTCCACGCCGGGAGCGGTCAGCAGGGTGCCGCCGGAGCCGCCGCCGTCGGGCGGCACCGGGATGCCGCCGTAGCGGTAGGTGCGGCCCGCCGCGTGCCGGACGACCTGCTGGGTCACCTTGGCCAGTTCGTCCTTGCCGGGCGCGGCGGTGAAACCGTCGGGCGCCTTGCCGTGCTGGAGCCAGGCGAGCCGGTAGTTGACCGGGGTGTCGCCGGCGGGCGGTGCCTCGCCGTGCGCGTGGATGCCGGCGGTGAAGTCCTTGCCGGGCACCTCGGGGCCGAGGTGGGCCGTCGACACGGTGTCGGCGAACCCGCCGAAGAAGAGGCTGCCGATGCTCACCCGAGGCTTGCCGCCGTAGGACCGGTTGAAGCTGACGTCACCGATCTTGGGGACGGTGGTCGGGTCGGGGTAGGTGACCCGCACCGGCTTGGCGGTGCGGGCGTCGACCGCGATGGTGGTCTTGCCGGTCACGTTGAGCAGCGGCTGCACGACCAGGGCGACCTTGCCGCCGGTGACCACGCTGTTGTGCAGCAGGTACTGGCCCTTGGGCACCCTGGTCCTCGCGACGCCCGCGACCCGGGGTGGGAACGCGGTGATGTCGTTGTCCAGGCCGATGAGCAGGGTGCCGCCGAGGTCCCCGGGCTTGCCGTCGGCGTCGGTGTAGCTCACCACCAGGTCGTAGCTCTCCACCTCCCGGCTGATGCCGATGGCGGTGCGCAGGCCCGAGGAGGCGACGACCGCCCCGGAGTACACGCCGTCGAGCGTGCCGACCCGGGAGTTCGCGGTGACCGAGACCGTCGCGGTGCCGGCCGCCGGGACGGTGACCTTGGTCGCGCCCAGCGTGAACACGCCGGCGGGCGCGGGCTTGCCGTCCGGCCCGGTGGCCTCCAGCACCAGGTCGAGGGTGACCGGCGCGGTGCCGGCGTTGCGGTAGGTGAGCTCCCGGGTGACCGGGACGTCGTCGTCGTGGGGCCACTGCTGGAGCCCGAAGCCGACGCTGACCGGGTCGGTGGTCACCGACGTGGCGATGGCCTTGGCCAGGTCGACCCGGCCGGAGCCCTGGTCGAACACGCCGAGGGCCGGGTTGTGCTTGGCGGACGCGGTGAGCGCGGCCTTGATCTGCGCGCCGGTCCAGTCGGGGTGCTGCTGCGCCAGGACGGCTGCCGCGCCGGCGACGTGCGGGGTGGCCATCGAGGTGCCGGAGACGGCGACGTGCGTGGCGTCGACCGGGGTGCCGATGACGCCGGCGGCGGACTTGGCGGCGGCGATGTCGACGCCGGGGGCGGTGAGGTCGGGTTTGATGCCGGCGTCACCCGCGCGCGGGCCCTTGCTGGAGAACGGGGCGAGCTTGTCGTCGCGCTCGACCGCGCCGACGCTGAGCGCCGACTCGGCGGTGCTCGGCGAGGAGACCGTGCCGGGCCGCCCGGAGTTGCCCGCGGCGACCACGAACAGGGTGCCCTTCTCGGCGGAGAGCCGGTTGATCGCCGCCTCCAGCGGGTCGACCTCCTCGGTGTCGCCGCCGCCCAGGCTCAGGTTGACCACGTCGGCGCCCTGGTCGGCCGCCCACTGGATGCCCGCGAGGATCCACGACTCGGCGCAGCCGCCGATGAAGCAGACCTTGCCGTCGAGGATCTGCGACTCCGGCGCGATGCCCCGGTACTTGGCGTGCCGGCTCGCGATGGTGGCCGCGACGTGCGTGCCGTGGCCGACGGCGTCGGTGTTGTCCGGGTCGTCGGTGAAGTTGGCCTTGCCGGCGACCACGCCCGCGAGGTCGGGGTGCGCGGCGTCGACGCCGGTGTCCAGCACGGCGACCTTCACGCCCTTGCCGGTGTACCCGGCGTTCCAGGCGGTCGGCGCGCCGATCTGGGCGGCGCTGCGGTCCAGGCTGGTCTGCCGGATCCCGTCCAGCCACACCTTGGCCACGCCGGGGTCGGCGACCAGCGCGGCGAACAGGCCGGTCGCGCCGACCTTGGCCGCGCGGGCGGCGAACGCGCCGGCGGCCGGCAGGTCGCGGGTGACCCGCAGGCCGGCCGCGGCGCGCAGCCGGTCGGCGTCGCCGGTCACGATCAGCGGCACGTCGTCGCGCCGGGCGTCGTCGTAGCCGGCCTCGGCCAGGCCGGTCACGTCGAACAGCCGCGGGTCGAGCCTGCCCTGCGCGAGCGGACCCAGGGCGTCGACCGGGACGACGTGCAGCCGCCCGTCGCGCCGGTAGGTCTGGAACCGGGCGTCCGCGCGGCCCTCACCGGGGGTGATCGAGTCCAGCCGATCCCCGCGGAACAGGACCCGGTCGCCGGTGACGAGGGTGACGGACGTGGTCCTGGCGGCGTCGGCGAGTGCCCCGCCGGCCTCGACCGGACCGGCCCCGGGACCGGGTGCGGCGGTGGCCGCGGCGGTCCCGGAGACGAGCAGGCCGACCGCCAACGCGGCGGCTCCCCAAGCGCCACGCTTACCGGATCTCAACACAGATACCTCCCGAATCTGGTTGTGCGCGCTGTGGAACGCGCGGTCGGGAGGCCGCTCGACACCGGAGCGGCGGCGGTTAACCGGAAGTGACGAAGCCCCCCAACAACCTCGACGCTATCCACCCCTCAGAGTGAGATCAGCGTCTCATTGAGGGATGTTTAGCCACCGGATCGGGGGTTTTCGACGTGACGCACGGTGCGTGGCTAGTACGGAAGAGTGCCCGGCGAACCGGGCACTGTCCGCGTCAGACGATCTTGTAGGCCCGGATCACGGTGTGCTCGGCGGTGTTCCCGACCCGGTCGGACGCCCTCACCCGGAGCGAGGCGAACCCGGCCGCGTCGGGGTTGGCGACCCGCGCGACGCCATCCGAGACGGGGACCGCCGCCCACGTCCGCCCGTCGTCGAAGGAGACCTCGACGTCGAGCCGCCCGATCCCGTCGGTCGCCTGCTGCCGCACCACCAGCGGCACCCGCAGCTCCGCGCCGCGCGGCGCGCTGCCGGCGGTGAGCTCCGGCGCGAACCGGACGACGGTCAGCGGCAACGGCCGGAGCTCCCCGCCCGGCGCGGTGTCCGAGCGGAACGTCCACGCCGCCGCGACCCGGGTGGCGAACTCCGACACGCCCGCCGGCCGGGCCGCCTCGGTCTCCACCCGGTAGTCCGCTGCGCCGCCGGGCACCTTGAACAGCCCGTTGCCCGGGAAGGCGGTCTCGCCGACCCGCACGCCGTCGCGCAGCAGCGTGGTGCGGGCCGACGACACGGCCGAACTGCCGCCGTTGCCCGCGCCGTCGCCGAACAGCGGCAGCCCGAAGCCGATCTCGTCGCCCTTGCGCGCCAACGACGTCGGCCGGCCCACCGGCAGCACGGGCGAGAACACCGGGTCGTTGAACCGCTCCTGGACGGTGGAACCCTTGCGGTAGGAGCGTTCCGGGGCGACCAGGGACAGCGCGGTCGACCCGTCGGCGGCGGTCTGCTGGAAGCCCCAGCTCCACCCGACGCCCTCGGTGCCGACCCGGTCGACCGACGCGCCGGCCACGGCCGGCATCCAGCCCCAGCCCGTGGTGCCGTCCGGCGCCGCCGGGTTGCCGACGTGCCCGTAGGTCGACCCCGCCGGGCCCGCGCCGTAACTCGTGCGCACCTCGGCCAGGTCCTCGGCCGGCACCGCGCGGGCGAACCCGGTCGGCAGCCGGCCGTGCAGCGCCCACGCGAACCGGTAGGTCACCGGGGTGGGGCCCGCCGGCGTGCCCGACAGTTGCGCGCCGAGCAGCGCGGTCAGCTCCTCGCCCGGCAGGTCCGGACCGTTGTGGCCGATCGACACGTCCGTCCCGAACCCGCCCAGGAACGCCGTGCTCACGCTCGCCGACCGGTCACCGCGCCGACGGGCCGTGGTGAGGTCGCCGAGCACCTCCCGCGCTTTCGGGTCGGGAGCGGTGATCCGCACCGGTCGAGCCGTGCGCGCGTCCACGACGACCGTCGTGTCGGCGGTGACGGACAGGTCGGGGCGGGGGAGCAGCGCGACCTTCCGGTCGGTGGTGACGTCCGCGCCCACGAAGTAGTCGCCCTTAGACACGCGCAGCGAGACCTTGCCGTCCGCGCTGAACAAGAACACGAACGTGCTGTTGTCCATGCCGATGACGGAGGCGTAGTAGTTCTTGGCCGGGTTGCCCGCCGCGTCCACGAACCGGAACGTCACGTCGTAGCTCTCCACCTCGCGGTGCACGCTCACCGGCACGCGCAACGGCGTCGCACCGCCCGTCGCGACGATCGTGCCCGCGTACACGCCGTCCACCGGCGCACGGCGGGTGTCGGCGGTGACGGCGATCGTCGCGTCACCGCCCGGTGGCACCGTGACCTCCGCCGGTGACACGGTGACCACGTCGCTCGGCTTGCCGTCCGGCGCGGTCACCACCGCAGACGGCCGCAGGGTCACGGGCGCGGTGCCGGTGTTGCGGTAGACGACGTTCTTCGTCACCGGGGTGTCGTCGTCGTGCGGCCACTTCTGCAAGCCCAGCGCCACGTTCGCCGGGTCGGCGGTGACCGTCGTGGTGATGGCCGCGGCCAGGTCGACCCGGCCCGCGCCCTGGTCGAACGCGGTCAGCGCCGGGTTCGGCCGGGCGGAGGCGACCAGCGCGGCCTTGAGCCGCGCGCCGGACCAGTCCGGGTGCTGCTGCGCCAGCAGCGCCGCCGCGCCCGCGACGTGCGGGGTGGCCATCGACGTGCCGGACAGGGCGACGTGCGTGGCGTCCACGGGCGTGCCGATCGTGCCGTGCTCGGCCTTCGCCGCCGCGATGTCCACGCCGGGCGCGGTCACGTCCGGCTTCACGCCACCGTCGGGACGCGGGCCCCGGCTGGAGAACTCCGCGATGCCCTCCGCCCGGTCCACCGCGCCCACGGTCAGCGCGGCGTCGGCGCTGCCGGGGGAGGAGACGGTGCCGGGCCGCCCCGAGTTGCCCGCCGCGACCACGAACAGGGCGCGCGCGGACAGCGCCTCGACGGCGGCCTCCAGCGGGTCGGTCTCCGGGGTGTCGGGGCCGCCCAGGCTCAGGTTGACCACGTCCGCGCCCTGCCCGACCGCCCACTGCACCCCGGCCAGGATCGCCGACTCCGGGCAGCCCGCCGCCACGCAGACCTTGCCGTCCAGCAGTTCCGCGTCCGGCGCGACACCCCGGTACACGGCGTGCCGGCTGCCGATGGCGGCGGCGACGTGCGTGCCGTGGCCGACCCGGTCGGTGTTGTCCGGGTCCGTGGTGAAGTTCGACCTCGCCGCGACCCGCCCCGCCAGGTCGGGGTGGCCGTCGTCGATCCCGGTGTCGAGCACGGCGACCTTGACGCCCTCGCCGGTGTAGCCCGCGCTCCACGCGGCGGGCGCGCCGATCTGCGCCGTGCTGCGGTCCAGGCTCGGCCGGCGCAGCCCGTCCAGCCACACCTTGCGCACGCTCGCCCTCGACACGAGCGTGCGCCAAGCGTCGGCCGCACCGCCTTTCGGCACCTCGACGGCGACCGCGCCGACCGCGTCCAGGGTCTTGGTGCGCGGCAGGCCGGGGTCGCCGACGACGATCAGCGGGATCGTCGGGCGGCGGTCGTAGCCCGCCTCCAGCAGGGCCGTGACGTCGAACAGGCGCGGGTCCAGCCGGCCGCGCGCCAGGTCGTGGGCCGCGTCGCGCGGCACCACGTGCAGGTGGCCGTCCCGGCGGAACGTGTGGAACACGGCCCGCTCCCGGCCCGGACCGCCGGTCAGCGAACCGACCTGGTCACCGGTCAGGACGACCCGGTCACCGGTGACCAGGGTGATCGAGCGCGCGCCGGCCGCGACTTCGCCGGCCGGGGACCGGCCGCCCGCCGGCGTCGCCGCGGTGACCAGACCGAACAGGGCCAGTGCGGCGCACAACGCGCCGCGCCCGCGTGGGGGTGTCAACGGACCTACCTCCCGGTGGTGGTGCCGCGCGCGGCGGATCGCACAGCCGGAGGGCTCGGCCGGCCGCGGTCGCGGCGACGGCACCGGGAGGTGGCCGGAAACCCAGGACCCGCCCGACGCTAGCCCGACCCGTCGGCGGCAGGCACCCGCTGATCGGCCGGTGTCGTCAGCGCTGGGCCACCGACCCGTCCGCGCCGACCGCGAGGGACAGCTGCGGGCCCGCACCGCCGCAGTCCGGACCGTTGGGGTAGACCGTTCTCGCGGTCGGCGTGAGCTCCCGGTCCACCACCGGCGCCCCCGCCGCGTCGGCCAGCCGCAACCGCACGGTCACCTGCTTGGCCGGCAGGTCCTCGATGGCGGCGAACCCGGTCTTCCCGCCGGTCGGCACGGCGCTCGCGCCGCACGTGTCCTCCGGCGCGGTGCCCGTGCACGTGGTGTCGCCGGCCCGGGACGCCGGGAGCAGGTCCAGTCGCGGCTGCACGCACCGGCCGTCCCAGCACACCTCGATCGTGCCGGTCTCGGCGGTGGCGAGCGCGACTTCCACGTTGACGCCCGTCGGCGCGCCGATCATGGTGCACGCCCGCCCGACGTCCGCCCCGCATGCCGGGACGAGCAGCAGCAGGGCCAAGAGTGGTCTCCACATGCCCGGGGGACGGAACGGCAGGGCGGTCAGGTTGCCCGCCGCCACCAACGCCGTTTCGGCGGCGGGGCCAGTTCGCCGCGCTCGGTGGCCCACGCGGCGAACGCGGCGGCGTCCTCCCGGAACCGGCTGCCGGTGCGGCGCGGGTGCGCGCGGGCGTACTCGTCGAACAGCGGCCGGAAGCGCTCGCCCAGCTCGGCGGCCACCTCCGGGCGCAGCATCGCCACGATCCCGCGCCGCTTGTTCAGCAGCGACCGCGCCTCGACCCGCAGCCGCTCCGGGTCGAACCCCGCCGGCGGCGGACCGTCGGCCATCAGCGAGTGCAGCAGCTCGGCCTGCGCCGCCGCGAGCCGGTCGCGCTGCGGCTGCGTCACCCGAGCACCGCCCGGATCGCGGCCAGCTCACCGGCCAGTTCCGCGTCGGCCGGGTAGTCGTCGTCGCGCTCCAGCAGCACGCCCGGCGGGTCGATCCGCTCGCACAGCTGCGCGAGCACGTCGAGGACCTCCGGCAGGACCGCGTGCGCGTGCGTGTCGTGGTAGACGCCGTGGTGCTCCTCGCCGCCCGCGACGTGCACGTACGCCAAGCGCTCCAACGGGATCTCGTCCAGGAACCGGCCCACGTCGGTGCCCAGGTTGCGGGCGTTGGCGTACAGGTTCGCCACGTCGATCAGGAGCAGGCAGTCGGTGCGCTCCACCAGGTCGGCCAGGAACTGGCCCTCGGTCAGCTCGCCGTCGGGCCACTCCAGCAGCGCGGCCACGTTCTCCAGCGCCAGCGGCACCGGCAGGTCAGCCTGCGCGGCCTTGACGTTGGCCACCAGGACGTCCAGCGCGTCACGGGTGCGCGGCAGCGGCATCAGGTGGCCCGAGTCGAGGCCGCCCGCGCGCACGAAGCACACGTGGTCGCTGACGAACGGCGCGTCGAGCGCTTCGGCGAGCGCCCCGAGGTGCGCGACCCGCCCGGCGTCCACCGGCTCGGCGCCGCCCAGCGACAGCGACACGGCGTGCGGCAGCACCGGCAGACCGCGTTCGCGCAGCAGCAGCACGGACTCGGGCAGGTGCCCGACATGCAGGTTCTCCGCCACGACCTCGACGAAGTCCACGTCGAGCCGCTCCACCGTGAGGTCGATCTCCGACCGCCACCCGATCCCGACACCGAGTTTCATGCCCGCCACCCCATCACGCCCGACCGGGCGACCACCACGGCCGCCGTTGCACCATGGTCGCCGCGCGCGGCGACAGCCCGAGGTTCTCCCACAACCGACGCGACCGCATCCGGCCGTGCAACCCGCAGCGCGCGGTCAACGCCACCACCTCGGCCCGCGCGGTGAGCGGATCGAGGTCGCGCAGTCGTTTGAGCCCCCGCGTGGTCGACGGCCCCACGTAGCGCAGCAGACCGGCGAGCAGTCCCAATACGCCGTACCCCAGGAGGTGTGACGTGAGCGCGGACAGCTCGTAGTGCCACTCCGTGCTGATCACGCCGATCCAGGAGACGACCGAGCCGGTCACAGCCCAGGTGGCGATGACCTGCCGGTTGCGCGGGATGGCGAGGCGGTGGGCGATCACGCGTTCGCCGAGCGCGCGGGTCTCGGCGGAGGCCGCGGTGCTCGCCAGCACGACGTCCAACGGCGCGGGCAGTAAACGCAACACGTGTTGCGTCAGCGGTCGGAACGACAACGGGTGATCCGCTGTCCCGACGCCTGAAAGCGACTCGTGTTGCGTTAGCGTGCCTGCTGGCGACAGCTCCGACCACGTCGACATCGTCGCGGTTGTCGGCTCGGCCACCGGAAGCGACTCGTGTTGCGTCAGCGGAGTGGGGGAACGCGACTCGTGTGGCGTTAGGGGGCTCGCCAAACGCGACACGTGTTGCGTTACGGGGTGCACCACGCCGTCCGGGGTGATCCGCGCCGCGCCGGCCTCGACCAGCACGACCACCGCCACCTCGGCGGCCCGCTGTGGGCCGCCCGCGATGAAGCCGTACTCCTCGGGCAGCAACCACCCCGGCGCGGTGTCGGTCATCAGTCGCCGCCGCCCCCGCAGCCGCCGCCGCACGACGACCCGCCGCCGCACGACGATCCGCTGCTGCCGCCCGACCCGGACGCGCTGCCGCAGCTGTTGCTGGAACAACTGCCACACCCGCCGCCGCACGACGCGCTGCCGGTCGCGTTGTCGCTGCGCTTGCGCCGCTGCAACGTCGCGGCGGCCGTCGGGGCGATGCCGAGGACCTCCCACACCAGGTGTCCCTGCACCTTGCCCAGCAGCCCGTAGTACGCGACCAGCGAGACGCGGTTGTTCGTCGTGGCCAAGCCGTCGAGCCGCTTCACCGCCGCCTGCCCGGAGACGGTCAACGGCAGTGCGAGCCTGGTCAGCGCGATGCACGCGAAGATCGTGCAGAGCAGCGCCGCCACCACGCCCTTGAACGGCACCACGTCGCCGATGCCGAGCGCCACGGTCACGATCCCGCCGAACACCAGCACCCGCCGCACCGACCGCATCGCCGAGCGCCGCCGCGTGGACCGCACGAAACCGCGGTCGACCAGGTGCCGCCGCAACGACTCCACCTCGCCGCTGCGCGCGGCCGACGCGACGAGGTCACCCAACGCCTGCGGCAGGGACTGCAACACGCGCGCCTGCAAGGGCGTCCACGAGCGGTGTTGCGCGTGCACCGCGCTCACCCGGCCGTGGCGCGACATCCGCACCGCACCCGCCTCGACCAGCGACACCACCGCGACCTCGGCCGCCCGGCCGGGTCCGCCCGCGAGGAAGCCCTGCTCCTCGGGCCACAGCTCAGCCGCCGAACCCGCTGAAGTCGGTGTCCAGGAAGTCGCCACCGTCGTCCCCCTCCAACCACTCCGAGGCCAGCCACCCGCCGGCGAGCCAGCCGCCCGCGACGAGCAGTCCGTCGCGCTTGCGCCACCGCCGCGGCTCGATGACGACCGCCGGCCGCCTGCGTCGGGGAAGCGCCTGCTCGGACGCTCCGGCATACCCGATCGGTTCCGCCGTCTCGCCGTCGAACACCGCGGTGTCCGCGCGCCGTCCGCCCGACTCCGGCGGGGCTGCCACGGCCCGGCGCACCAGGCCGTAGCGGGCGGTCACCTCGGCCGGGTCGACCGGGGCGAGCCCGGCGGTGGCCTCGTCGTACGCCCGCGCCCCACGCCGGGTGCGCACCGGCGGCGGTCCCAACAGCAGCAGCACCGCCACCACCCCGGTCACCGACGGCAGCACGGCGACCGGCCACCCGGCCGGTGCGACCACCCACCCGACCGCCATCAGGGCCAGCACCGGCAGCACGCAGAGCACCGCCCGCACCAGCCGTCGTCGCGGCGACACCAGCAGTCCCGCCTCGACCAGACCTTGACCGATCCGCCGGGCGGGCCCGCTGGTCGCGACCTCGACCAGCAGCCCGTCCAGGTCGCGCGGCTCGTCCAACCGGGCCAGCAGCACGTTCTGGAGGGCGGTCGACGTGCCGGGTTCCGGCGCGGGCACGGCCGTCAGCGTGCCGCCGGCGAGCCGGGCGCGGTTGTCCGCGACCAGGCCCGCGACCGCGACCTCCGCCGCCCGCACCGGGCCGCCGCCGAGGAAGCCGATCTCCTCGAAGGTCAGCGGCCGGACCGGCGCGGAGCCGGTGACCCGCTTCAGCCACAAGCCGAGCAGGACCGCGAGCACCAGCGCCGGTCCGTACCACCACAGGAACGCCATGCCGTCAGCCTAGGAGCGCGGGCTGTGCGCGGGCTAACCTCCGCCGCCCCCACCGCCGCACCCGCCGCCACCGCCGCCGCCACCGCCGCACGACGACCCGCTGCTGCCGCCGCAGGACGACGAGGAACCGCCGCTGCACGACGCCCCGGCACCGATGAACCCGCCGGCGACACCGGCCTGTGCCGCGCGCGGGCGCGGGCGTTGCCGAGCCGCGGCCCGCAGCGGGATGTTCGGGTGCGCGTTGAACCCGCGGAGAGCGACCGGCCAGACCTCCCCGGACCGGCCGGTCGCCCCTCCACCCCCGGTGGTCTCGCCTGCGCGAGCCAGGCCCACCGCGCTGTTGCCCAACGCCGTGGGAGTCACGTACTTCGGCTTGCGGAACAACCAGATCAGCACGCCGGTGAGCACCAGTTGCAGCGTCAGCCAGCCGACCGGCGCGCCGATCACGAGCCCGTTCGCCCAGCGGAACACGCCGATCGCGAACAGCAGCGCCAGCGGCACCACGCTGCGCCCCAGCCGCCGCTTCGCGACCCGCGGCGGCACCAGGTAACCCCGCTCCACCAGGCTGTCGCCGACCACGCCCGCCGCGCCCTGGTCGGACACGGAGGTGATCATCAGCGTGAGCGTGCGGTACTTGTAGCGGGTCGCGTCGGCGATCACGGCCTGGTCGACCGGGTTGTGCACGACGGGCTTGCCGATGACGCTCACCGCGCCGTCGCGGGCCGGGCGCAGCGCGTCGGAGGCGATCAGCGAGGCGACCGCGGTCTCCACGACCCGGCGCGGACCGCCGGTCAGGAACGCGATCTCGTAGGCCCCGAGCACGCCCGCGGGGGCGCCTCCCCGCGTCCCCCGCAGGCGCACTCGGACAGCGATCGCCCAGGCCACTGCGACGGCCAGCGCGATCCAGTACAGCTCAAGGAATTCCGGGCCCGACAAGCCCCACGGTCGCTCCACGGTCCACCCCCTGTGGGCCTCGGCGGACACGCGGTCCGCGCTAGGGGGCAATCGTGTGCGTCAGGCCACACCCCAGCAAGAGGGCTTTAGCAAACCTTAGGGTTGCTGTTGCCCTCGATCAGGACGACGATGCGCCGTCCACGCCGCCGGAACCCTCGCCGTCGGTGCCCTTGAAGATGCGCATGATTCCTCCTGGTGTCGATGTCTCATCATTCGGAGTAGCGCCTTCAGTCTGTCGGACCGCCCGGGTTCTCGACCAGACGCAAACTGATGCTGTTGATGCAGTAGCGCTGGTCCGTCGGGGTCGCGTAGCCCTCACCCTCGAAAACGTGCCCGAGGTGGCTGTGGCATGTGGCGCAGAGCACCTCGGTGCGCACCATGCCCAGCGCCCGGTCCTCCCGCAGGATCACCGTGTCGGCGGCGAGCGGGGAGAAGAACGACGGCCAGCCGCAGTGCGAGTCGAACTTGGTGTCGCTGCGGAACAGCTCGGTACCGCAGGCGCGGCAGGAGTAGACGCCCTCGCTCTTGGTGTCGGTGTACTCGCCGGTCCAGGCGGGCTCGGTGCCCGCGTCGCGCAGGACCGCGTACTCCTTGGGCGTGAGGATCTCCCGCCACTCCAGCTCGGAGTGGACCACCTTCGGGGTGGCGCCGAGGACAGGTTCCATACCTCCACGTTAGTCGAAGAACGTGGACAGGATCTCGCCGAGCCCGAACCACACGCTGATCGCCACACCCAGCAGGATCAGCAGCACCACGGCCACCGCGGTGAGCCGGCGCAGCCCGCCGGTCCGGTTCACCGAGTCGGCGAAGTTCTCCACGCCCGCCAGGTAGCCCTCGACGGTGAAGCCGGGGGTCTGGCGCTGCATCCGGTCCAGGTGTTCGGCGAACGCCCTGGTCTCCGGGTCGTGCGGGTCGAGGCCGATGAGCTCGTCCTCCACGTTCGGCGGGCGGTCGTCGGTCCGGCCGGACGGCCGGTCCTCCTCCGGGATGTCGGCGGCACGCGAACTGGCCATGCGCCAAGGGTAGTGGCAGGTTCAACCCGGACACCGGACGGAACGGACTTTCCGCCCGAGCCCGCGACGGTCCGTGCCCGTCCGCCTGCGCCTGTTCGTGCCCGGTCAGCCCGCGAGCACGGCCGCCGGGCGGACCGCGCCGACCGGCCGGCCGTGGCCCAGCACCGGGAAGGTCGCCAGGTCCGCCGGCGCGTCGACGCCCAGCCGGCGCAGCGCGGCGACCAGCACCACGGCCCGCGCCCGGCTCGACCCGTCGGCGATCTTGCACGCCACGGCCTCGCCGGTGGGCAGCCCGATCGCGTAGACGCCCTCGGCACCGTCCTTGGCGACCGCGCCGGGGATCGCCCGCATCAGCGCCGTGACGTCGCGCCCGGTGCCGCCGACCCACTCCGGGTGGCTGCTCATGGCCCGCGCGATCCGGCGTTCGGGACCGTCGGTCGCGGCGGCCAGCCGGGCGAACGCGCGGGCCAGCCCGACCAGGCTGATGCCGAACAGGGGAGCGCCGCAGCCGTCGACGCCCTCGGCCCCGATCCGCTCGCCGGCCAGTTCCTCCAGGGTGTCCCGGATCGCGGTCTGCAGCGGGTGGGCCGGGTCGAGGTAGGTCCCGGTCGGCCAGTCGTTGACCACGCAGGTGGCCAGCATCGCGGCGTGCTTGCCGGAGCAGTTCATGTAGATCGGGGCCTTGCCGCGGCCGGCGGCCAGGTGCGCGCGCAGCGCCGCCTCGCCGATCGGGAGGTCCGGGGTGCAGCGCAGCGCGTCCGGGGTGAGGCCGGCGGCGGCCAGGACCCGGGTCGCGCCGGCGACGTGGAAGTCCTCGCCGGAGTGGCTGGCGCAGGCCAGGGCGAGCAGTTCGCCGTCGAGGTCCAGGCCGTGCCGCAGCATCGCCAGCGCCTGCACGGGCTTGTTCGACGACCGCGGGTAGGCGACCTGGTCCGGCTGGCCGACCGCGAGCCGCAGACCGCCGGCGGAGTCGAGCGCGACGACCGACCCGTGGTGCTCGGACTCCAGGAAATCGCCCCGCCACACCTCGGCGACCAGTTCGTGCGCCATCGCGCGCCCCCGCTTCCACCCTCGGAAAAGCCAACTGCCAACTGTCGACAGTTAACACTGCGCCGGCTGATCGTGGTAGGGAGACGTTCGTGACACCTCCCCTGCACCTGAGCCTCGCCGGACAGGCCGTGGACGTGCTGCGCGAGTTGGTGCTGACCGGTGAGATCCCGCCCGGGACCCGGATCAACGAGGTGGAGCTGGCCGCCCGGCTGGGGATCAGCCGGGGTCCGCTGCGCGAGGCGATCCGGCACCTGGCGTCCGAGGGCGTGCTCATCCTGGTCCCGCACCGCGGCGCGCACGTGCCGACCGCCACCCCGGCCGACGTCCAGGCGCTGTTCGAGCTGCGCGCCGCGCTGGAGTGCGCGGCGGCCGAGCTCGCGGCGAGCCGGCGGACCGAGGCGGACATCGTCGTGCTGCGCGAGGTCTGCGCCGAGTCGCGGCGCACCTACCACGCCGGCGAGCGCTTCCCCTACCGGCTGGACCTGGCGTTCCACCAGGCGCTGCTGGCCGCGGCCCGGTCACCGCGCATCGCCGAGCAGGTGCGGCTGGTGCAACAACGGGTCGTCCTGCTGCGCAGCGGCCTGCGCGACGACCCGCCGCACCAGCACGCGTCCTTGGACGACCACGACGCCCTGGTCACGGCCGTCGCCGCCGGCGACCCGGTGAAGGCGGCCGAGGTGATGCGCCGGCACCTGGCCCGGGTCTGCTCGCAGATGCTCACCGGCCTGACCGCCGCCGCCCGGGAATCCGCCGACTGACCCTCCCGCGCGCCACCGCCGACCACGCGGCCGGTCAGTACGTGGCCAGGTGGTCGAGCAGGTGCAGGGTGGTCTCCTCGGCGGCTTCCTCCGGCACGAAGTGGCCCGCGCCCGACAGCACCTCGAACCAGTACGGCCCGGTCACCCAGTCGCCGGTGTTCTGCGCCGCCTCCGGCCCGATCACCTGGTCGTCCTCGCCCCACAGGAACCGGGTCGGCACCGAGACCGGCCGGAACGTGCCGGTGAAGTCGTTGGCGCGGTACCAGTTCAGCGCCGCGGTCAGCGCGCCCGGCTCGCTGAGCTTGCGCACGTACTGGTTCACCCGCTCCTGCGGGATCACCGCCGGCCACCCGGCCCGCAACTGCGCCGCGTCGTCGGCCAGCAGTTCCCGCTCCGCCACGCCCGGCGTGCGCAGGTGGTCCAGGAACGCCCACCGGCGCTGCTGGTCCGGGTCGGTCCGCAGGGTCTGCGCCAGCGCGCCGGGGTGCGGCGCGGACACCGCGGTCAACGTCCGGATCCGCAGCGGGTACCGGGCCGCGGCGATCCACGCCACGATCGCGCCCCAGTCGTGCCCCACCAGGTCGAACCGCTTCCACCCCAGCGCGTCCGCGATGTCCCGCACGTCCTGCACCGCGTGCTCCAGCCGGTAGGCCGAGACCTCACGGGGCCGCACGCCCGGCGAGTAGCCGCGCAGGTCCGGCGCGACGGCGCGGTAGCCGTGCGCGGCCAGGGCGCGCAACTGGTGCCGCCACTCGATGCCGCACTCCGGCACCCCGTGCAGCAGCAGCACCTTGCGGCCGGTCACCGGGCCCGTCGCGATGGCGTCGAACGTGCCGGCGTCGGTCGTGACGCGCTCCCGGGTCAGGTCCGACTCGAAGACTGCGGGTCGTGATCGCATGTACTCATCGTGGCGAGCGGTCGACGGAGAGTCCCTGGTGTGCGCACCCGAGGGCGGGTGGGGGCAGCCCTACCCTCGTCAGGGTGGTTGGACCCAGTGCCGCCCGGCGGCCGTTCAGCCCAGCGTCCCGGTCACCTTCGCGTGCCCCCTGAGCAGGTTGCGGGCGATGGTCCGGCGCTGGATCTCGTCGGTGCCCTCGTAGATCCGCAGCAGCCGCAGCTCCCGGTACCAGCGCTCGATCGGCAGCTCGCGGGTGTAGCCCATGCCGCCGTGGATCTGCAGCACCCGGTCCACGATCTCGTTGGCCTTGATCCCGCCGTAGAGCTTGGCGATGCTCTGCGCCTGCCGGGAGTCCGCGCCCTGGTCGACCAGCCACGCGGCGTGCAGCACCAGCCAGCGCAGCGCCTCGACCTCCACCGCCGAGTCGGCCAGCATCCACTGGATGGCCTGGTACTCGGCGATCGGCTGTCCGAAGGCGACCCGGTTCTTGGCCTGCTCGACGGCCATCTCCACCAGCCGCTCGCACGCCCCGAGCGCCCGCGCGGGCAGCAGGTAGCGGCCCTGGCCGATCCACTGCATGGCCAGCCGGAACCCCTGCCCGACCTCGCCCAGCACGTTCGCCTCGGGCACCCGCACGTCGTCGAACACCAGCGCGGCCGGACCCCACTGGCCCATGGTCGGGATCGGCTCGGACTTCCAGCCCATCTCCCGGTCGACCAGGAAGCACGTGACGCCGCCGGCCGCGCCCTTCTCCTTGTCGGTCACCGCGAAGACCATCACGAAGTCGGCCTCGTGGCCCTGCGTGATGAACGTCTTCTCGCCGTTGACCACCCACTCGCCGCCCTCCTTGCGGGCCGACGTGCGGATCGCCTTGGCGTCGGAGCCCGCGCCCGGCTCGGTGATCGCGAAGCACGACACCCGCTCGCCGGAGATGGTCGGCAGCAGGTAGCGCCGCTTCTGCTCCTCGTTGCCGTGGAACAGGATGTTGTCGGCGTAGCCGCCGAACCGGAACGGCACGAAGCTGCGCCCCAGCTCCTGCTCGACCAGCGCGGTCATCACCGCGCCCAGGCCCATCCCGCCGTACTCCCGGGGGGTGAGCACGCCGAAGAACCCGGCGGCCTTCGCCTTGTCCTGCAACGCCTTGAGCTCGTCGCGGCCCAGTCCCGGCTGTCCGGCGCGCTCGCGGCGCAGCACCTCGGGTTCCAGCGGCACGACCTCCTTGCGCACGAAGGTCCGCACCCAGTCGCGGATCTCCTTCTGCTCGTCGTCGAGCGTGAAGTCCATGACGGTCCTCCCTACTTGTCCCGTTCGGGCTCGCCCCGGTCAGGCGAACGCGCTGATCCGGTCGGTGAGCAGCCGCTGGATCCCGCACGAGCTGGGACCCGGCGATCGGCCGGGCGGTGGCCGGCGACGCGGCGTCGGACCCGGTGCCGGGCTGGGCGATGGTCTTGCCGGTCAGGCCCAGCGACACCGAGACGATGTCGCGCGCCGCTGCGTAGTCGCGCGCCGACTCCGCCAGGACCAGGTCGCGGCCGATCGCCTCGTCGCGGTCCCGGCGGGCCGCGTGCGGCACGACCCGGTGCTCCGCGCACCGGTGCACCAGGTCCCGATGCTCGTCGGGAAATCGCGGATCCACCTCGGCGACCTCCTCAACGAACAGTGTTAGGTTTTCTAACGTAGGCGCGCACCCGAACCCGAGGCAAGAGGAGCCGACCATGCCGAGGACCCCGATCCTGAGCGCCTCCGGCATCCGCACCGCCGCCCTGGGCATCATCGACCGGCACGGGCTGGACGGCCTGTCGATGCGCAAGCTGGCGGCCGAGCTGGGCGTGCAGGCGGCGTCGCTGTACGGGCACGTGGCCACCAAGGACGACCTGCTGCACGACCTGGCCGGCGAGATCCTGGAGAAGGTCGACGTGACCGGTTTCGCCGACGGCGACTGGCGGCACGGCCTGACGATGTGCGCCCGCTCGTACCGGGCGGCGCTGGCCGAGCACCCGAACATCGTGCCGTTCCTGGCCTACGGCCCGGCGCACCGCGAGGCGTCCCTGCGCCGGCTCGACGCCCTGCACGGCGGCCTGGTCGCCGCCGGGTGGAGCCGCCGCGAGGCCACCATGATCGCCGCGTCCCTGATGTACCTGGTGTTCGGCGCGGCGCTGAGCTCGTTCTCCAGCGGCTTCTCCGAGGACCAGGCGCTCTACCGGGACCGCTACCCGAACCTCGACAAGGCCCACCTGCTGCCCGCCGTGGCCGAGGAGTTGGACCACGACAGCTTCGAACTGGCCCTGGCCGCCTTCGTCGACGGCCTCGCCCTCCGCCTACCCCGCTGACCGCTCCGCACGCCCGGTCGTCGCGCGCTGATCTTCGTCCCGACCTCCGCGCGCCGCCCGACGTCGCGGGTTAGGCTCCCCGGGTGGCTGCGAAGGCTGTGGAGCTGACCGTCGGCGAGCGCGTGGTGCGGGTGTCGAACCCGGACAAGCTGTACTTCCCCGAGCGGGGCATCACCAAGCGCCAGGTCGTGGAGTACTACATCGCGGTCGCCGAGCCGCTGCTGACCGTGCTGCGCGACCGTCCCACGACGCTCAAGCGATACGTGGACGGGGTGACCGGGGAGGCGTTCTACCAGAAGCGCCTGCCCAAGGGCGCGCCCGACTGGGTGCAGACCGCGCGCATCACGTTCCCGTCCGGGCGGCCCGCCGACGAGGTCTGCCCGACCGAGCCCGCGGTGCTCGCGTGGGCGGCGAACCTCGGCACGTTCGACTTCCACCCGTGGCCGGTGCGCCGGACCGACACCGACCGCCCCGACGAGCTGCGCGTCGACCTCGACCCGCAGCCCGGCACCGACTTCGGCGACGCGGTCAAGGTGGCGCTGGTGCTGCGCGAAGTCCTGGCGGAACTGGGCCTGACCGGCTACCCGAAGACCTCCGGCGGGCGCGGCGTCCACGTCGCCGTGCGGATCCGGCCGGAGTGGGACTTCGTGGACGTCCGGCACGCCGTGATCGCCCTGGCCCGCGAGGTCGAGCGCCGGGCGCCGGACCTGGCCACCACGTCGTGGTGGAAGGAGGAGCGCGGGACGAAGGTCTTCCTGGACTACAACCAGGCCGCCCGCGACCGCACCATAGCCTCGGCGTGGTCGGTCCGCGGCACCCCGCGCGCGACGGTGTCCACACCGGTCACCTGGGAGCGGCTGTCCACAGTGGACCCGGACGACTTCGACGTGCTGACCGTGCCGGCGTACCTGGCCGAGCACGGCGACCCGCACGCCGGCCTGGACGCGGAGGCGTTCGGCCTGGAAACCCTGCTCGACTGGTACGCCGCCGACGAACGGGGCGAACTGCCCTACCCGCCGGACTACCCGAAGATGCCCGGCGAGCCGCCGCGCGTGCAGCCGTCGAAGGCCCGCAAGCCGGAGTGACCCGGGATACGGGCCAGTCCGACACCCACGTTCGCACACCGCCCGGTGCCGTCCGCCGCGTTCCAGTTCGCCCCGATCCGGGTGACCCGCACGGTGGGTCACCTTGTCGTCGGGGTCGTCCGGAGGTGGGGCGGCAGGTGCAGCCAGGCGGTGGATTCGGCGTCCCATCCGGTGAGGGTGGCGGTGCCGTGCGGTGTTTCGACCGGGACGTGGTGTGCCGTGAGGAGGCCGGGCACGGTCAGGTGCACGGCGTCGAGGTCTTCGGCGGCGCGGGTCCAGCACACCTGTGCGCGTCCGTCCGACGAGCGCGGATACCGGGTCACGAGTCGCCCGTAGTCGGAGGGCGAGTTGATGGTGAACACGCGCGAGCCGGTCGGGTCGAACGTGACGGTGAACAGTTGCCGGTCCGGACCGAACTCCGCCAGTTCGCCCCACTGCCACATGCTGGTGCCGTTGGGAAGGAAGGAGGAGGTCCACAGCGCCCCGACCGGTTTGTCGGGACTCGCGGGTCCATCGGCCACCTGGACCGTGCGCGGTGTCGCGTCCGCCGCGTACCGCGCCTGGGGCGAGCGCAGCGAGGTGTCGCCGAGGGACCCGGTCGACAACCGCAGCAGGACGGCGGCGGCGATGTGGTCGAGTTCCGGCGTGGGCCGCGCGGTGAAGTCACGGCCGGAGTGCTGGAGGGACGCCGCGAAGGCGATGTGCCGGTAGAGGTCGTCGTCGGTCAGATCGTCGAGTCGGGTGTCGAGGTCGCGATCGCCGAGGAAGTCGCGCAGGAGCAGGCACAGTTCGATGAGAACGGGGCTCCTGGGCTGGTCGATGGTGCGATCAGCCATGAGTAGACCTCGTATTCGCGCGGGGTGGCCGGCACCCTGGACTGTAGTGCCGCTTGGTCCGGGCACTCTCCGTGCCCGGCCCAAGCCGACCTGCTAGCAGTTGACCTGGGTTACCGGAGTCTTGTGAGTGCGCTCGTGCCGTGCGTCGTTGCCCTCCACCATCAGGAACTCCGCCTTGGCGTAGTAGCGGGCGGAAACGCAGCCCAGCGCCGCCGCGGCGCTGACGTACGACCCGTTTCCGGAGTTGTTCACAGCCGAGTTCTGGGCCACCAGTTTGAAGTAGCCGGGGTTGCTGCTCTCGCGGTACAGGTAGGTTTCCACCCCCAGGTACTTCTTCTTGCTGTTGCAGTTGATCACGGCGTTGCTGGTGACGTTGCCGGCTACGTGGCCGGAGTTGTGCGGCCAGTCGAGGTTGAACTTGCAGTCGGAGACATCCTCCAGCGGCCGGATCTCCCCGGCGTCGAGCAGTTCGGACTCCGGCATCAGGTCGGACGTGGCTGTCGTGATGGCCGGTCGTGCCAGGTCGACGCGGGTCTCCGCGGCAGCGACCATGACTCCGGTGAGCATGAGAGACGTGACTGTGCCCACGGCGACGACATAGTTGGCGAAACGCATTCTTTCCCCCGTTGTAATGAATGAAGGCGTGGAATAAATCCAACTTGACGATTGAAGCACCACATCGTCAGCCGCTGTCACCGCCGATTGACGGTGATCCGAACTGCTCCGAACCATTCGGATGCCATGTATCTCACTCTGCGTAATCTCACCGGGTTGCCTGGCGCAGTACGTTTCGAGCCGACCTGGAGTTCCCTGCCGAGCACAGCGCTCCCGCGTCAAGCACCCCGAAGATGCCGGCGAGCCGCCGCGCGTGCAGCCGGCGAAGGCCCGCAAGCCGGACTGATCCGGGATACGGCCGCGAGGCGGCTGTGCGGGGACCGGCCGCTCGGCGGGGACGAGCGGTAGGGGGTGGCTCCGCAGGCGGTCGACGTGATCAGTCGGACTGATCACCTCGACTGAAATTCGGCCGTCGAGACCCGGGAGAACGGCCGATCGGCGTCGGACGCTTGTAGCGTTCGGGCTATGGAGTTCGTCATCCGTGTCGCGGCACCCCTGCCCGTGCTCCCGCGTGTGCCGGTGGCCCGTCGAAGGGTCCTGGCCCTGGCGGAGCGCGACGGCCTGCTCTGCCGTTGGTGCGGTTTGAAAGCCGACCTGGAGTGGCCCGTGGGACACCCCGCCGCCCCGATCGCCACCCGGGCCGGTGGCCCGGACGACCTGCGCCTGGCGCACCGCTTCTGCGACGACCCGGCGAACCGCAAGTTCGACCTCGACACCCCGGACGCCACGACCCGCGTGCGCCGCGCCCGCCTGGCCTTCGCCGTCGAGGTCGCGCGCACGCCGTCCACCTCGGCTGCCCGTCGCTGGCGCCGCTTCGAACACGGCAGCGACCGCCACCGGACGACCGTCGCCAACCTGCGCGCGATGCGCCGCATCGGCATCCGCCCCGGCGTCGCCGACATCGCCGCGGTGGCCCTCGGCCCACTGTCCCGCGCCCTGTACGGCGCACGAATCCGCCAGTGGTCCCACCACCCCCTGCCCAACGCCGAACAGCGCCCGCTCGACGTCCGCTGACTACTCGAGTTCCAGCCGCATCCCGAACCTCCGGTCGGCGGCGATGTCACGGGCCACCAACTCGGCCACCTGACGTCCACCGGTCGTGGTCGAAGTGGTCAGCCGGTAGTCGTCCACCTTGGGCCGCAGGTCGACGGCGGTGGCGTAGACGATCGCCCCGGCGGGCAGCGTGACCCGGTAGCGGAGGTGGGCCAGCGGGTTGCCCATGGTCATCACGAACAGGTCCGACTTCTCGGACAGCACCAGCGGAGCGGCTTTGCGCGGCCACCTCACCGCGAATTCGAGGACGACGTGGTCGCCCGTCCTCGGCGGGTCGGCGAGGAAGTGGACGATCACCTCCAGCCGGCCGTCGGCGAGCCAGTGCGACGTGCACTCGTACCGTTGTGCCGGCGCGCGGCCGATGTCGACCCGGACCGCGCCGACCCGGACCCTGCGGCGCAAGCGCGACGGCTGGTCCCAGTTCGGGCCCAGGCGGATCCGCACGAACGGCAGTTCACGCCGGAGCACGGACGCGAGCACCTGGATCGTGGCCGTCACATCACCACTCGGGCCGACCTCCACGCATTCCGTCCAGCGGTCGATCCGCCAGAGCGGTTGTGCTTCTCCGTAGATGAGATCGCAGTAGCGGGAGATGAGCGCGTCACGCCGTCCCAGTCTGCGCAGCAGTTCGGCTCGGTGACCTGCCAAGCCCCTCAGCAGGCCCAGTGCGACCAGGGGTAGACAAGCCACAGCGCCGAACGCCGCGCCGGTGAGGGCTCCGAGTGCCAGGCCGCCGGTGAGTGCGCCGGCCGGCCCGAACGGCACCCGGCGGGCGAGTGATCGGCGAGTTGGTCGAGGCAGGAAATCATCGAGCACGTGATCCTCCTTGGCCGGCGCGGCGAGGCAGGTTCGCCGGTCTCGCGACGGGATCGGGGCGAGCAGTGGACCGCTTCGGCGTCGGCCGGTCAATCCATGCGTCGGATGCATGTTGCAGGCGGAAACCGCAGGTCGCGATATCCGGTCGCCCGGCTTCGGTCGGCCGGTTAGCCTCCGTCGGTGACCTTGTTCCCGGTGGCCGAGACCGAAGCGCAGTTCGACGGGGTCGTGGGGGACGAGGGGGCGTTGCGGCCCGCTGTCGACGCGCTGTGCCGCACCCTGCGCCTCGACGGCCCGGTCGAGCGGTTCGCCGACGGGTCGTTGCCCGTCTACGCCGTGGGGGATGGCCACGTGCTCAAGCTCTTTCCCGCCGTCCACCTCGATGAGGTCTCTACCGAACGGGACGTGCTCGCCGCCGTCCACGGGCGTCTGCCGGTGCCGACGCCCGAGGTGTTCGACGCCGGCGAGTTCGGCGGGTGGGGTTACGTCCACATGTCACGGCTGCGCGGCACCAGCCTGGTCGACGTCTGGCCCGGCCTCGACCCGTCGCGGCGGAAGGACGTCGCGCGCCAGGTCGGCGAGGCGCTCGCCGCGCTGCACACCATCACGCCGCCGATCGCCGAACCCGCCGACTGGGCGAGCTTCGTCGCTGGGCAGCGGGCGGGTTGCGTCGACCGGCAGGCCGCCCGGGGGCTGGACCCCGCGTGGCTGGAGCAGATCCCGGACTTCCTGGGCTCGGTCGACCTCGGCGACCCCGAGACCGTGCTGGCGCACACCGAGGTGATGAGCGCGCACCTGCTCGTCCGGGACGGTCGCCTGTCCGGCCTGTTCGACTTCGAGCCCGCCATGCGCGCGGCCCGCGAGTACGAGTTCGTCGCGACCGGCGTCTTCCTCACCAAGGGCGACCACGACGCCAACGCCGCGTTGCGCGCCGGGTACGGCCACGACGTCGACCCGCGCCGCGTGATGGCCTACACGCTCCTGCACGTCTACTCCAACCTCGCCTGGTACCTGCGTGAGGTGCCGTCCGGGTTGACCACCCTGGACGGCCTGGCGGAGCACTGGTTTGGGCCAACCGGCTAGTTGTCGCCGCAGTTCAGCCGCGATCCGACTAGACCTCTCGTACCATGAACGGCGACGCGGAGCGGAGGAGGTCGGCCCATGGCGGGTGCGTACGTGGTGCGGTTCGTCGGCGGCCCCCTGGACGGGCGGGTCGACTCGGTGAGCGCGCCCCCGGACGCCCCCAAGCCGACGCTGACCCACGTGCACCTGCACGGCGGCCCGAAGATCGTGCACCACTACGACCTTCAGTACGCCGTCGAGTACGGCTGCGAGTACCGCCTGCGCGTCGAAGACTGACCCCGAAGACCCGGGAAGGCCCGATTGGTCCCGGACCGATCCCGAACCGGCCCCGAACCGGCCCTGGACCGGCCCCAAACCGGCCCTGGACCGGCTCTGGACCGGGTTTGGAGAGAGCGCGTCGCGGTGTGCTCGACCGCGTGTGGGAGCGCTCTCGCACCAGTCTCCTGTCCATTTTGGACCTACAGCGCCGGGTCGCGTGGACTAGGCCGCGAAATGGCCTCGACTGTCCACAATGGACGAACGGGGTCGTTACGCGGTGTTGCTTGTGTTCGTCGCCCATCCGACGCACAGTGGGTGCCGCGTCCCGGCCGGCCCGCGGAATTGTCGGTGTCGTAGGGCAAGCTGCACGCGACGGAACATGATCGGCAGTGGAGGTGCCTGATGGCGAAGGCGAAGCAGAGTTCCTTGTCGGCCGAGGATCTCGACCACCTGCGCGGGGAACTCGCCGCGGGCCGCCCGCCCGCGGTGTGGTTCACCTCCGCGGCGGTCGGGGTGGAGGCGGGCCGGTCGGCCAAGGTGCTGGCGTTCACCGACCCGCCGGAGGGCGACTACATCCAGGTCCGCCCGACCGGGGCGAAGGACGAGTTGTCGTTCTCGCCCGCGGAACTCACCCTGGAGAAGCCCGCGCCGCGCCGCCGGACGCCGCCCGCCCCCCAGCCGGAACCGGAGCCCGCCGCGGCCGCGCCGACCCCGGTCGAGCACATCTACACCCCGGAGCCCAAGCCCGTGCCCCCCAAGCCCGCCCCGAAGCCCGCGCCCGCCCCGGCCCCCGCCGCGTCGCCGGCCCGCGCCGCCGGTCGCAAGCAGCCAAAGCCCGCCGAGGTGACCGTGACGCTGACCTCCACCGCCGAGGGCGAGTGGACCGTCGACGTGCAGACCGGCGCGAAGCGGGTCCTGAGAAACGCGCCGATCGCGGCGTCCGCGGTGGCCCAGGCCGCCAAGCTCCTGCTGCCGGAAGTCGACGAGGCGGTGGAGACGGTTTTGAGCGCCGCTCGGGAACGCCACTTGGCGCGCGTCGAACAACTCCGCGCGGAGTTGGCGGCGGCCCAGCGGGCATTGGATGAGCTAACCGGCTGAAATGCGGCCACGTAGTGCGACGTTCTGATGATAAAAGCTCCGCGATCGGGTGACTGGTCTTCCCACGCACGGCGGTAGGGCGCACCGTAGGGGCCGTCATACCGTGCCAACAACTGGATGCCCACGCGATCACGGGGAGGCCATGATGGCCGTAGAGATCACGACCACTGAAGAGGTTCCGGCGGCCGGCACGTGCGGCTGCTGCGGCGGCTGCACCGGTCCCGGCTGCGGGTGCTGCTCGAGCTGTTGATTCTCCGCATTGCCGACGACCCCCGCGGGCAGCTGTCCGCGGGGGTCGTCGCAGGTTAGGGCGGGAAATGCCGGAAATGCTCTTCCGGTCGGCTCGCCGCGGCAGATGGATCGATAGCGAACAAATACGCTGTGACGTCCTGATCACATTGTCAGGGCGGGCAGACCGTGCCGCTGGTGGGCAGTTTTGCATCGGTCAGGAATTCGACCGCGGCCTGCGTCGCGCACGCCGACTGCACCAGCGCGCCGTGCCCGCCGCCCTGCCACCCCACCACGACCCCGGCGGGCAGCGCCTGCGCCGCCCGCTCGGTGCCGCCCTGCGGCGTGACCGGGTCGGTCGCGGTGCTCAGCACCAGGACCGGCGGCGCGCTGGACAGCTTGGGCGCCTTCGGCAGCGGCGGCACCGGGAACGGCCCGCACAGCAGCAGCCGCCGCGCGTACCAGGCCCCGAACAGCGGCTGCTTGGTCCGCCAGTCGTCGGCCATGCTCTTCACCCGCTCCGGCGGGATCCGGGTCGTGGTGTCGTTGCACCTGGTCACGATGCCCGGGTCGAGCAGCGGCGGGTTGTCGTCGCGGTCCACCACCTGCGGGCGCACGAAGTCGGTCAGCGGCGCGCCGTTGCCCTGCTCGGCCGCCACCAGCGCGTCGGCCAGCGCCGGCCACCTCGCCCGGTCGGCCAGCCCCGCCAGCACCGCCGACACCGCCGTGCCCGCCGTCAGGTCCAGGTCGTTGCCCCGGATCTTCTTGGTGCGCAACGAGTCCAGCAGCGCGGTGAACCGCTTCGTGGCGTCCGACCCGAGCGCGCACGACCGGATAACGCAGTCCTTCTGGAAGGCCGCGAAGGTCTCCTCCGCCGCGACCGCCTGCGCCTGCGCCACCCCCGGCACGTCCAGCGCCGGGTCCGGCGCGCCGTCGAACACCATCCGCCCCACCCGGTCCGGGTAGCGGCTCGCGTACAGGGTCAGCACCTTCGACCCGTCGCCGACGCCGATCGCGTTGAGGTGCGCGGTGCCCAGCGCCTCCCGCAACTGCTCCAGGTCCGCCGACGTGCGCCACGAGTCCACGGCCGGCAGCCGGTTCTCCAGGTCCAGCACGCACTCCTGGCTGGCCCGCCCGATCGACTCCAGCAGCTCGTCCTGGGTCGGGCTGTCCGGGTCGGACTCGACGATCCCGGCCCGCGCCACCTCCGGCACGCACTGCACGCCGTCGGACTTGCCGGTACCCCGCCGGTCCACCCCGATCAGCGAGAACGTGCTCAGCAGCGCGGGCGGCAGCGACGCCGCCAACCGGGCCGCCTTGAGCGTGCCCGGCTCGCCGTCCGGGTCGCCCACCACGACCAGCGCGGTGCCGCCCGTGCCGACCTTGAGCAGCGACATGCCCAGCGCGCCGCGCCCCGGCCGGTTGGGCACGTCGAGCTTCACGGTCAGCCGCGCGCACTCGTACTGCTGGTCGCCCGCCGGCGCGGCGGACCCCATCCGGGCCTTGGTCGAGTCGGTGCACGACGACCAGGTGAGGGTCGACTGGAAGTTCTCCAGCGGGGGAACCTCGCGGGGGCCGGTCGGGGCCGGGGCCTCGGTCTGCTCGCCGGCACCGTGCACGGCGATCACCGGCCGGGTCGACGGGCCCGCGCTGCACGCGCCGAGCGCGCTCAGGGCCACCAGCAACAGGGCGGCGTGACGCCGACGCGGCACAGTCGTCCCTCACTCTCTGTCGATGGTGGTGCAAAGCCTCACATAACCGAGGTGAGACTTCGGTGAGCGGGGGAGGATGGGCGACGTGGTCATGGTGCACGTCGAGGGTTCCCCTGAGCGGCGGGTTTCCGGTTCCGGGCCGTTCGCCGCCGCTGTCCGCGCGTTCGGCGCGATCCCGCCGCCGGCGCTCGTCCTGCTCGGTGTGGTCAGCGTCCAGGTCGGTGCCGCGGTCGCCAAGCAGCTGTTCGGCATGGCCGGCCCGATGGGCACCGTCGCCCTGCGGCTCGCGCTGGCCGCGCTGGTGCTGGTGGTCGTCTGGCGGCCGTCGTTCCGGGTCGACAAGCGCACCCTGCTGGTCATCGGCGGCTACGGCGTCGTGCTCGGCGCCATGAACCTGACCTTCTACCAGGCCATCGAGCGCATCCCGCTGGGCGCGGCGGTCACCATCGAGTTCCTCGGCCCGCTCGCGGTGGCCGTGCTCGGGTCGCGCCGCTGGCTCGACGGCCTGTGGGCGCTGCTGGCCGCCGCGGGCGTGGTGCTGCTGACCAGGGTCGACGGCGGTCTGGACCCGGTCGGCGTGCTGTTCGCGCTGGGTGCGGCGGTCTGCTGGGCCGGGTACATCCTGCTGGCCGCGGCGCTGGGCAGCCGCACGTCGGACGGGCGCGGGCTGGCGATGGCGATGGTGTTCGCGGCGGTGGTCGTGCTGCCGTTCGGCATCGCCGACGCGGGCGCGGCGCTGCTCGACCCGGTGGTGCTGATCGCCGGCGCGGCGGTGGCGCTGCTGTCGTCGGTCATCCCGTACTCGCTGGAGCTGGAGGCCCTGCGCCGGATCCCGCCCCGGGTGTTCGGCATCCTGATGAGCCTGGAACCGGCCGTCGCGGCGGTGGCCGGGCTGATCCTGCTGCACGAGGCGCTGCGTCCCGCACAATGGGTGGCGGTGTGCTGCGTCGTCCTGGCATCGGTCGGGGCGACCAGGACCGCGCGACCCCCGGAGGTCTGAGTGGTGCAGAGCAAGGCGGCGACGGTCGAGGAATACCTGGGCGAGCTGCCGGACGACCGGCGCGACGCCGTGGCCGAGGTGCGGGAGGTGATCCTGGCCAACCTGCCCGAGGGCTACGACGAGGGCATGGCGTGGGGGATGATCACCTACTCGGTGCCGTTGAGCCGGTCCGGCGCGACCTACAACGGCAAGCCGCTCGGGTACGTGGCGCTGGCGTCCCAGAAGAACTACCTGTCGCTGTACCTGACCTGCGTGGACGGCGGGCGTGAGCAGGAGTTCCGGGCCGAGTTCGAGGCGGCCGGCCACAAGCTCGACATGGGCAGGTCCTGCGTCCGCTTCAAGCGCGTCGCCGACCTGCCGCTGGACGTGATCGGCCGCGAGGTGGCCCGCTACCCGGTCGACGAGTTCCTGGCCCTGGCGACCGCGGCCCGCTCCACCCGATAGCCCGCACCGGGGATCGTGCCTGCGCTGGGCCGTTCAGATTCGGATCGTTCAGGGATCGTTCAGAACGGGATCGTTCAGGGTCGGATCGGCGCACGGGCCGGCGCGGCGGCTTCGGCGGCCGGTGCGCCGGGACCGGAGACGGTGGGGTTCGGTGTGCCGGGGGCCGGTGGCTCCTGGCCCGGTGACTCCGAGCCCAGGGCCCCGTCGACCAGTTCCCGGCCGCGCGCCTCGAAGATCGCCGCGTAGTGGGCCGAGTACCGGTCGTAGACGGCGACCACGTCCTCGGCCTTGGCCACCTCGCCCCGGAACCGGTCGCGCAGCCGGCGCATCGTGTTCACGTCGGCCCGGCGCTTCTGGCTGTGCAGGTACGGCTTGAACGTCACGTTCAGCCCACCCACCACCGCCGCGATCAGCAGCAAGGTCTTGCCCAGCACCGTTTCCGACGACGTGAACCCCACCGCCAGCACGGCCGGCACCAGGATCAGCACGATCGTGTAGACCACACCGGTGCTGCGGTGGACCTGCCGCCACACGGTCAGCCGCCGGTAGTCC
This sequence comes from Saccharothrix espanaensis DSM 44229, assembly GCF_000328705.1. Classification (NCBI taxonomy): domain Bacteria; kingdom Bacillati; phylum Actinomycetota; class Actinomycetes; order Pseudonocardiales; family Pseudonocardiaceae; genus Saccharothrix; species Saccharothrix espanaensis. Next base: position 1,958,990 of record NC_019673.1, read on the forward strand.
GTGCGCATCCGGTCGTCGAGTTCCTGGACGAGCGCGTTCACATCCGCCACGCCCGGTCACGGTACGCGGCCGGCCGCTCACCGTCCCCGGATCCGCCGATCCCGCCCGAGCTGGCCCAGCGGGCTCGACCTACCGGGCCGGGCGGGGCCCACTCCGCCGCGTCAGGCGGGCTTGACCTCGCCGCGCAGCACCGACTCCACGTCGTAGCGCGCCGGCTGGTCGAGCTGGTCGTAGCCGCACGACTCAGGCGTCCGGTCCGGCCGCCACCGGCGGAACTGGCCGTTGTGCCGCAGCCGCGCCGGGGCCGCGCCCTCGGTCTGCGAGTAGGCGATCTCCAGCACCCGCTCCGGGCGCAGCGGCACCCAGTCCGCGTGCTTGCCGCGCCACCGGTTGACCTCGCCGGGCAGCCGCCGGCCGTCCGGCTCCACCAGCCACGGGTGGTCGCCCTCGGTGATCAGCCCGGCGAACTCCTCCGCCAGCGCCCGCCGCTCGGCCGCCTTGAACGACCCGACGACACCCACGTGGTGCAGCACGCCCCGGTCGTCGTGCAGCCCCAGCAGCAGCGACCCGACCGCCGTGCCCGGCTCGGTGTCCTTGTGCCAGCGCAGACCCGCCACCACGCACTCGGCGGTCCGCTGGTGCTTGACCTTGATCATGGTGCGCTTGCCCGGCGAGTACCCGGCGGACGCGGGCTTGCCGATCACCCCGTCCAGCCCCGCGCCCTCGAACAGCTCGAACCACTGCGCGGCGAGTTCACCGTCCGCGGTGGCGGGCGTCAGGTACAGCGAGTCGCCGGGTGTGACCAGGCCCTCCAGCCGATCCCGCCGCGTCGTGCACGGCTCGTCGAGCAGCACCTCGTCGCCCACCGCGAGCAGGTCGAAGGCCACGAAGCTCGCGGGTGTCTGCTCGGCCAGCAGCTGCACCCGGCTGGCCGCCGGGTGGATGCGCTCGGACAACGCGTCGAAGTCCAGCTTGTCGTTCTTCGCCACGACCAGCTCGCCGTCCACCACGACCCGCTCCGGCAGGGTGCGCAGCAGCGCCGCCACCGCCTCCGGGAAGTACCGGTTGAGCGGCTTGCCGCTGCGGGACTGGAGGGTCAGCTCGTCGCCGTCGCGGAACACCAGGCAGCGGTAGCCGTCCCACTTGGGTTCGAACACCCAGTCCGAGCCGGTCGGGATCTTGTCCACCGCGTTGGCCAGCATCGGCTGCACGGGAGGGTTCAGCGGGAGCGCCACGCCGCCATCCTGACTGGTGACGGCCCTCGGCGCAGCTGTTCGACGGGTTCGGGCACCGCGCGTCGGGCCCGCGGGACCCGGCGTCCGGTCTTCAGTGGACCCGCTGGCGGGCGCGGGCCGCGAGGTCGAGTCGGACGGCGGTGGGCAGCACCGACACGCCCAACGTCTCGCGGGCGCGGGCCAGCACCCCGTCCAGCTCCCGCCACACCGCGCGGACGTCCGCGCCCTGGCCGAGCGTGACCTTCAGCCGCAAGGCGGGTTCGCCGATCACCTTGACCTGCGCGGACGTGACGCCGTCGACCTGTTCCACATCGGACTTCACGGCGTCGGCGATGGCGCCGGAGGTGACCACCACGTGGTGGTCGAGCGCGAGGTCCGGGTGCCGTTCCGGGGTGGCGGCGCGCCACGCCCAGCGCAGCCCGACGACCACCAGGACCAAGCCCGCGACCAGCGCGCCGATCCGCACCAGGAGCAGGTGCTCGCGCGCCCAGTCCAGCGCGGTCGGGTCGAACAGCGGCCGGTCGACGTGCCGGGCGTTGAGCACGACCGCCCCGACCCCGGCGAGCAGCGCGATCGTGCCGAGGATCGCGGCGCAGACCCGTTCGGTGCGGTAGGAGCGGGCGATCATCGGCTCTCCGTTCCCGTGCCGGCCAGGTGGTCTGCCGCCGGTGCGTTGTCCGGGGTGCTGCTGTCGGGTGTGGTCCGGCGGTCGATCGGCGGTGTCGATCGGCGGTCCTTGGGGGAGCTGACGACCACGGAGACCTTGGGGGGCTTCGCGATCGGCAGCGCCTTGACCGTCGCGCGGACGACTTCGAGGAGCCGGGGGCGGAGCGAGGCTTCGTCGTGCAGCGCGCTCGTCGCCCGCACGTGCACCTTGCGGCGCGAGACGGTGACCGAGGCCGACGCGACCCCGTCCTCCGCGCGCACGCGGTGGCCGACGACGCGGGCCAGCGCGGTCGGCGTGGTGGTCACGATTACCTGGTCGGACGGGTCGTGCAGGCGGACGTAGCGGAAGCGGGCGGTCATCGCGATCAGCAGCAGCAGGAGCCCGGCGGCCGCCGTGATGAGACCGGTCGTGAGGACGCGGTCGTCGGTCCACCGGATGTCGCGCGGCCACGGCACGAGGTGGCCGTGGCCGGCCCAGTGCCAGGAGATGTCCGCGATGACCAGCACGCCGACGGCGGCCACGGCCAGGCCGAGGAACGGTGACAGGAAGCGGAGCAACGCGCGCACGGCCGTCACCCCACCCTGGAACGGACCGGGGGCCGCAGCGCGGACACGGTGACGTCGACGTCGCGGACGTGGTAGCCGGTGAGGCGCTCCACCTCGTCGGCGACGCTGCGCCGGACCTCGGCGGCGGCCTGCCGGACGGGGGAGGGGTAGTGCAGCGCGAGCCGGACGACGACGTCGACCACGTTCTCGCCGCTCTCCCGGACCTTCACGGTGGAGCCGGATGAAGCCTCGGGCACCGAACCCACCGCCCGCACCGCGATCTTCCGCAGCACGGAAGGGTGGATGTCGAGCGAACCACGATCGTCCACCGCCTGACCGAGCCGATCCGCGGCACCGTCCCGTGCGGACTCGAAGAGCGGGCTCAACGGCACGGTGTAGGTCTCGATCCGCCCCGTGCGCAGCCGTGATCGCGTGGTCTCACTCCGGACGCGCCCCGTACCGATCCGCATCCGGATCCGCCTGCCGCCCCCGCCGTTGCTCCCGCCGCTTCCGCCGCTGTTCCCGCCGCTGTTCCCGCCGACGCTTCCGCCGTTCCCGCTGCCGCTGGTTCCGGCGACCCCCGCGGCCGGGGTGCTCACTTGTCCCGCCCCCGGCCGAGGAGGTCACCGAGGTCGAGCTGCCCGTCCAACACCCGCCCCACCACCAGCCCGATGACACCGACGGCCAACGTGACGAGGAAGGCGGCGAACCCACTGGCCGCCGCCAACCCGAGCACCAGCCCCGCCAACAACCCGGTCTGAGTCCCGTTCATAGCCAACACTCCCAACCACTAGATGAGGTCCCGCCGAACCCGACGCCCAACCAACCGCCGCCACAACCGCCGCCGCACGAAGAAGACCGGCGCGTCGAACCGCCGCTCCCCGTCCGATCCACCGGCCGCACCACCCGCCGCCGCACCACTTCCGGCCCCGCCGACTCCCGACGCGCCGTCCGCAGACCCCGCCGCCCGCAACTCGGCCAACCCCCGCACGAACACCTCGGGGTCACCCCCGACATCCGGGTGGTTGGCCCGCACAAACGCCCGAATCTCCGCCCGCCGGTTCACTCCACCCCCACCTCCGGCATCACGCCGAACCTCAACGCACCAGGGCGATTGATCCCACGCCGGCCCACGCCGGATCGCAGTGGGAGGGGCCGGCTCACGTCAGTTCGCGCAGCTCCGGCTCGACGCGTGCCAGATTGCGCGGCACCGGGCCGATCCGCACCGGGCCGATCCGCACCGGGTAGCTCTACGCCGGGGTGCATCGCGGCGGGTCGCATCGTGACCACCGCGCCCTGCATCCCGCACGCCGCGACCGCGGTGGGCACGCACGGCACCGGGGCGTTCGTCCCTGCGTTCCGGCGCTGCCAGCTCCGCACGGTCCCGCGCCGCGCCAGCTGCAAGCGGTGCGGCTGGGTGGTGGGGTCGGCGGTGGTGGGGGTGTGCGGGTGCCACTGTTCGGTGGGTGGGCAGGGGGCGGTGACGGCTGTCGGGGCCTTGCGCGAATGCTTCGCCGGGAGTGCCGCGCTCCTTGTTTCCGGCAACGAAATCATCGCGTGGATCGTGCCCGAACTTCGGGTGGTTCGCCCGATCGAAGGGCGTCTGCCGCATTCTGCTGATCCGTTTCCCCAGGTCACGAAGGTCACGGGTCCTCCAGGTCGGCCACGGTCACGTCCACCGGCACGTTTCCGGCCACCTTCGCCACCACGTCCCGCAGTTCCGCCACCACCTCCGGGATGGGGCGGCCGGGGCGCAGCACCACCGACACGCCCACCCGCTCCTCCGCCCGCACGCCCACGACCTGCCTGCCCGGCAGGTACGACGCGTACCCGCGGGCGAGGCGGGCCACCGACGGGTGCGCCAGCAGCGCCGCCTCGATCTGCTCCGCCTGGTGCATCCGGACTACTCGACGCGCGAGGGCTGGGACTGCTGCTCTTCGGACTCGCCGTTCTCGTCGGGCAGGTGGATGTCGTTCACCGCGATGTTCACCTCGATGACCTCCAGGCCCGTGATCCGCTCCACCGCCGTGATCACGTTCCGCCGCACCGCCCGCGCCAGGTCGACGATCCCCGCCCCGTACTCGACCACGATGTCCAGGTCGATCGCCGCCTGCTTCTCGCCGACCTCGACCGACACGCCGGACGTCGCCGAGGTGCCCGCACCGGGGATTCGTTCGCGCAGCGCACCGAACGCCCGGGAAACGCCGCCGCCGAGCGCGTGCACGCCGGAGATCTCGCGCGCCGCGATGCCCGCGACCTTCTGCACGACGGACGACGCGATGGTCGTCTTGCCCTGCGTCGTGTCGTCGGCCAGGCGGGCGGGGGTGTTGTCGGGCTTGGTCGCTGTGTTCTGGGCCATGGCGCGGTCCTTTCCGGATCCGAATCGTTCTGCACAGGTTCGGATGCGGACCGTGTCCGGGTCATCACGGCAATGTGACGCTCGTCACCGCCATGTCCCCCGATCGGGTATCCGATCGCGGAGGGTGCGGCAGGGAAGCAGCAGGCGAGGAGCGACGGGTCAGGGGGCGATGTCGATCAAGTGCACGTGCACGACCGGCGCGGCGTCGCCCAGGTGGGCCACCAGGTCGTGGGCCAGCCTCGACCGGAGGTCGTCCGCCGCCGCGATCGCCGGTGCCGGGTACCGCGCGGCCACGAGCACCTGCAACTGCCCGTCCTCCACGTCCGTCCCGCGCACGTGCAGGCCCAGCTCCGCCGCCAGCTCCACGGCCAGCTGCCGGCACACCGCGAGCACCGCCCGCTCCGACACCCGCACCCGACCGCCGTCCTGGTCGAACTCGACCGGGGTGGAACCCAGTCTCGGGCGGACGCCGTGCACGGCGGCCAGCACGCGGGTCACCAGGCCCGGCGGCGTCGGCACCGGGGTCACCGCCGTCTCCCGGACGGCCGCCCACCGCCGTTCCAGCTCCGCCAGCTCGGCCGCGCAGTCGGCGCACCCGTCGACGTGCCGGGCCAGCGCCGGGTCGTCGTCGCGGTCGGCCAGGTACGCCACCAGCTCGTCCGCCGAGCGTCCGCAGGGGAGCGGGCTCATCGCTGCTCCCTCAGCTTCGCCATGAGGGCCACCCTTGCCCGGTGCAGCCGCGCGCGCAAGGCCGGCACCCCCGTGCCCAGCACCTGGGCCACCTCCTCGTAGCTCAGTCCCTCCAGCTCACGCAGCACGAGCGGCACCCGCTGCGACGGTTCGAGGCTCGCGATGGCGCGCAGCACGACGTCCGTCGTCTCGTTGCGCAGCAGCGACGCCTCCGGCCCGTCCACGGCCCTCGGCTCGGGCGCGGACTCCAGCGGCACGGTCGGCTTCTTGCGCCGCAGGTGCGCCAGCGCCGCGTTGGTCACCACCCGGTACAGCCAGGTGGACGCCGCCGAGTCGCCGCGGAACCGGGGCAGCGCCCGCCACGCCGAGATCCACGCGTCCTGCACCACGTCCTCGGCCTCGACCGGGTCGCCGACGATCCGCAGCGCCACCCGGTACATCCGCCCGGTGTGCCGGCGGACCAGCTCGTCGAACGCCGCGGTGTCGCCGCGCACGGCGGCCTCCAGCAGGGGCTGGTCCGCTGTCACGCGCCCGCCCGCCGGTACCGGAGCAGCAACGCGCTCTCGTACCGCAGGATCGACGCCAACTCCAGGTCGCGCGGCGCCGGCGGCAGCGGGCCGGTGGCGATGCGGCCGGCGTCACCGCCCGCGAGCACCGGGGCGAACGTCACGCACAGCACGTCCACCAGGCCGGCCTCGATCAGCGCGCCGAACAGGGTGGGCCCGCCCTCGCAGTCGACCCGCCGCAGCCCGCGCTCGTCCAGCGCGGCCAGGGCGGTGGGCAGGTTCACCTCGCGGTCGCCGGCGACCACCACGTCCGCGCCCGCGTCGGCCAGCGCGTCGCGGCGGTCGGCCGGCGCGGCGGACGTGGTGAGCACGATCGGCCGCACCGCGGACTCGGTGATCAGCGGCGAGGTGGGCTCGATGGAGCACCGCGCGGTGACCACGGCGACCGGCGGGACCGGCGACAGGCCGAGCCGGGCCCGCCGCTCCTGGCGCACCTCGCCGGCCTTGACGCCCCGGTAGCCCTCGATCAGCGCGGTCCGCGCGCCGACCAGCACGACGTCGGCCAGGTCGCGACCCAGCGCGAACACCTTCTTGTCCGCCGGGTTGCCCAGGCCGCCGGACTTCCCGGCGATGGTCACCGCTCCGTCCACGCTGGACACGAAGTTGACCTGCACCCACGGCCGGTCCAGCCCGGCCGGGTAGTCGTAGAGCCGTTCCAGGTCGGCGTCGGTGATCCCGCCCGCGGTCCCGGGGTCGGTGGAAGGTGGCGGCCACAACATCTGCACGTGCCCATCCCAGCACGCCGTTACGCTTCGGGCATGTCAGCCCCGCGCCTGTCCGACCGCGATCCCCGCGTCGAGCCGGACGAACTGGTCGGGGCGATGGTGCCGCCGCCCCGGTTCGACACCGTCCGGTTCGCGACCTACCTGCCCAACCCGGACGAGCCGAGCCAGGCCGCGGCGGTCGAGGCGTGCGAGGCGTTCGCGGAGCGGGTGTCGGCGGGCGAGCGGGGCTGGTTCGGGTCGCTGTTCCGCAAGTCGCCGCAGGACAAGCCGGGCCTCTACCTCGACGGCGGGTTCGGCGTCGGCAAGACGCACCTGCTCGCGTCGATCTGGCACGCGGTGCCCGGCCCCAAGTCCTACGGCACGTTCGTGGAGCTGACGAACCTGGTCGGCGCGCTCGGGTTCGCCGAGGCGGTCCGCCGGCTCTCGGCGCACAAGCTGCTCGCGATCGACGAGTTCGAGCTGGACGACCCGGGCGACACGATGCTGGTGACCAGGCTGATCAAGGAGCTGGCGGCGGCGGGCGTGGCGGTCGCGGCGACGTCGAACACGCTGCCGGACAAGCTGGGCGAGGGCCGGTTCGCGGCGGCGGACTTCCTGCGCGAGATCCAGTCCATGTCGGCGAAGTTCACCGTGGTGCGGGTGGACGGCCCGGACTACCGGCACCGGGGCCTGCCCGACGCGCCGGAGCCGATGACCGACGACGAGCTGACCGCGAGGGCCGAGGGCACGCCCGGGGCGACGCTGGACGACTTCGCCGGGCTGTGCGCGCGGCTGGCGCGGCTGCACCCGTCCCGCTACGGGCGGCTGCTCGACGGGGTCACGGCCGTGCACCTGCGCGGCGTCGCGCCCGCGCCGGACCAGGCGGTGGCGTTGCGGCTGGTGGCGCTGGGCGACCGGCTCTACGACCGGGACATCCCGGTCGCGGTGTCCGGCGCGCCGCTGTCGGAGTTGTTCACCGAGGAGATGCTGCGGGGCGGCTACCGCAAGAAGTACCTGCGCGCGGTGTCCCGGCTGGTAGCCCTTTCGAGGTAGCCCCGACCCTCCCGCGACGTAGCCGAGAACCCCCCTCCCGGGTGACCCCCGGGGGACCGTTGGCGCTGGTTTTGCGGGGTGTCGTCCGGGTATCCACACTCCGTGATGAGCGAAGCGGAGCGCCGGACGCTGAACGAGATAGAGCACAGACTCGCCGTGGAGGAGCCGGGACTGGCCGACGTGCTGGTCAGCGGTCGCCCTCGCCACCCACTCACGACCTACGCGCTCGTGGCCACGTTCGCCGCGCTCGGCGTCCTGCTGATCGCGCTCGGCGTGGTCGGGACGGGCCTGCTGTCCATCGGCTGCGCGGCGATCACCCTGCTGCTGCGCGGTTTCACCCTCCGCTGACCCCGACCGTCCTGCTACGGGACGAGGTTCACGCGGGCCGTGCACGTGCCGACGAACGTCGTCGCGTCGTAGTTCTCCCAGCGCGCGCCGCCGTCCCACGGGTCCTGCACGAGCAGACCGGCGAAGCTCGCCCCGATCAACCGCAACGAGCTCATCCGGGTGTAGCCGGTGACCACGCGGGCGTGGCCGGGCACGAAGCTGATCGACGGCCGGTGTTCGCGGACCTCGGAGCGGTACTCGGCGAAGGTCGGCGTGGAGGTCAGCTCGGCGGTCAACGCCTTGCCGGTCAACGTCTCCAGCGCCGGCGCCACGTCGTGCTCGTCGCCGGAGACCGGGAACTCCTCGGTGCCCAGCCCCAGCTCCTCCGCCAGCCGCTCCTGGTCGTAGAGGTAGCGGTAGAAGTCCAGCACCACCTGCACGCACGCCGCCGTCGCCCACTGCGCGGTCTCCTGCCGGAACGGCCGCCCGCACAGCCGCAGCTCCTGGGTGTCCACGCGCGGTCTGAGCACCTCCTCGACCAGGCCGCGGTCGAACCGCCGCACCACCGGCTCGGTGACCTTCAGAACCTGCGCCAGGTGCGTCAGGTCCTGCACCCGCTGCCGGTAGCGCTCCTCGTTCGCGATCCGCGCCGCCGCCGACGCCGTCGGCCGGGCCACCGGCCGCGCGGGCTCCAGCCGGCCCTCCGGCACCACCGCGACCAGCGGCGCGCCCAGGCACGGCCGGGCGGCGACGTCGACGTAGCCGTCCCCGGCGGGGTACCGCCACAGCGCGACCTCGCCCGTCTCGTCGCACACCGGCACCGGCCGGTCGGACAGCCGGACGCCGTCGGCCGGGATCGGCAGCGCGCCGACCGTGACCAGCACTCCCAGCTGCGCGGCGACCATGCGCGCCATGTCGACCGTGGCCATCGAACCCTCCCCAGAATGGTGTCCGTGACCTAAGGAGCACCCGGAGGGGGCCGCTGATACGCGAAACCCGGTGGCTTCACGGTGCGTGTCCGGGCGACCATGCGCGGTGTGGGATTCCTGGACTCGAACGGCCTCGCCTACCGTCTGCCCGACGGCCGCGAGCTGTTCCGCGACGTGTCGTTCAAAGTCGGCGCGGGCGCGGTGGTGGCGCTGGTCGGCGCGAACGGCGTCGGCAAGACGACCCTGCTGCGCATCCTGTCGGGCGAGCTGACACCGAGCGCGGGCAGCGTGCGGGTGCAGGGCGGGCTCGGCGTGATGCCGCAGTTCGTGGGCTCAGTGCGGGACGGCAGCACGGTGCGCGACCTGCTGCTGGCGGCCTCGCCGAAGGCGCTGCGGGACGCCGCGACGGCCTTGGACCAGGTCGAGCTGGCCCTGATGGAGACCGACGACGAGCCGACCCAGATGAAGTACGCCGACGCCCTGACCGGGTGGGGCGAGGTGGGCGGCTACGACGCCGAGGTCCTGTGGGACACGGTCACCGTGGCCGCGCTCGGCGTCCCGTTCGACCGGGCCCGGTTCCGCGAGGTGCGCACGCTCTCCGGCGGCGAGCAGAAGCGGCTGGTGCTGGAGGCGCTGCTGCGCGGGCCGGAGCAGGTGCTGCTGCTCGACGAGCCGGACAACTACCTCGACGTGCCGGGCAAGCGCTGGCTGGAGGAGCGGCTCGGCGACACCGGCAAGGGCGTCCTGCTGGTCAGCCACGACCGGGAGCTGCTCGACGTGGCCGCCACCCAGGTGGTGACGGTCGAGGCGCGCTCGGCGTGGACGCACAGCGGCTCGTTCGGCACCTGGCACGCCGCCCGACAGGCCCGGATCGAGCGGTTGGCCGAGCAGCACCGGCGGTGGGACGAGGAGCACCACCGGCTCAAGGAGCTGGTCCGCACGCTTCAGATCCAGGCCCGGATCAGCGAGGTGATGGCGGCGAAGTACCGCGCCATGCAGACCAGGCTGGCGAAGTTCGAGGAGGCCGGGCCGCCGCCGGAGCTGCCCACCGACGAGCGGGTCACGCCCCGGCTGCGCGGCGGGCGGACCGGCGTGCGCGCGATCACCTGCGCCGGGCTGGAGCTGACCGGGCTGATGAAGCCGTTCGACGTCGAGGTGTTCTTCGGCGACCGGGTGGCGGTGCTGGGGTCCAACGGGTCGGGCAAGAGCCACTTCCTGCGGCTGCTCGGCGGCGGCGAGGTGGCGCACACCGGGGCGTGGCGGCTGGGCGCGCGGGTCGTGCCGGGGCTGTTCGCGCAGACCCACCAGCACCCGGAGTGGATCGGCCGGACGCTGGTGGACATCCTGTGGCACGGCGACGACGGCCGGTCGGGCAAGGACCGCGGCGCGGCCATGGCGACGTTGGACCGCTACGGCCTGGCCAAGTCGGGCGACCAGCGCTTCGAGACGCTGTCCGGCGGGCAGCAGGCCCGCTTCCAGGTGCTGCTGCTGGAGCTGTCCGGGGCGACGTTGCTGCTGCTCGACGAGCCGACGGACAACCTCGACCTGAACTCGGCGGAGGCGTTGCAGTCGGCGCTGGACGAGTTCACCGGGACCGTGGTCGCGGTCACCCACGACCGCTGGTTCGCCCGCACCTTCGACCGCTTCCTGCTGTTCCGGTCGGACGGCGAGGTGGTGGAGGTGGACGAACCGGTCTGGGACGAGCAGCGGGTCCGCCGCGCCCGCTGACCGCCGCGCCCGCTCGTCCGCGGGCTCGGAGGGCGGCGATCAGGCCCGTTGTCCGGCAACCTCCCGCCGGTCCCGGTTGTTCACCCGGGTGGGGTAAAACCCGAGCGTGGAGCACGTCGACGCCTACTGCGAGCGGTTGACCGACGCGCTGTGGGCCGAGCCCCTCAACGCCGTCAGCAACCTCGCGTTCCTGATCGCCGCCGCGCTGCTGTGGCGGCTGCGACCGGTCGCCGGCGGCCTGCGGGCGCTGCCGGTGCTGCTCGCCCTGGTCGGGCTCGCGAGCCTGGCCTTCCACACCTGGGCGACCCGGCTCACCGGAGCGCTCGACAGCGGGTTCATCGCCCTGTTCGTCCTCTACTACCCGGTGGTGTTCGCGCACTGGTTCCTCGGGGTGCGCTGGAGCCGGGCGTGGCTCGCGGTGCCCGCGTTCGTCGTGTTCGCCGCCGCCACGAGCCCGCTCGCCGCCCTGATGCCCGGCGGCAGCTACCTCGCCCCCTGGCTGGCGCTGGTCGTGATCACGGTCGTCGCCGCCGTGCGCGGCCTGCCGTGGCGTGAGCTCGCGGTCGCCGCCGCGCTGTTCGCCGGGTCGCTGGCGCTGCGCACGCTCGACCAGCCCCTGTGCGGGGTGTGGCCGAGCGGCACGCACCACGCCTGGCACGTGCTCAACGCGGCGGTGCTGTTCCTGGTCGCCCGCGCCGCTATTCGACGTGAGCGGCCAGCCGGCCGGACTTGACCGCCTTCGCCAACCGCTCGTGGTCGGCGGCGGTCTGGTCGGCGTAGGCCACCGCGTACCGGGTGAACGCCTCGTCCAGGTCGTCGCCGCCCGCGCAGTACCCGGCGAGCAGCCTCGGGTCGACCGACCGGGAGTGCGCCCGCGCCAGCAGCGCCCCGGCGAACCGGCCGTAGTCGTCGAGGTCGTCGCGCTTCAACGTGGTCGCGTCGATCTCACCCTTGCGGTTGCGGAACTGCCGCACGATGAAGTGCCGCTCGCCGATCGTGGTCCAGCCGAGCAGGATGTCGGTCTCCGCCTGCACCAGCCGTGCCCCGTGCACGATCCGCTTGCCCTCGTGCTTGGCCTCCGGCACGTCGAGGAACGGCGCGAGCGCGGACCGCCGGGCCTCCTTGACCTGGAGGATCAGCGCCTCGTCGCCGTTGCCGTGCAGCAGGACCAGGTAGTTGCGCAGCCCGACGCTGCCGGTGCCGACCACCCGGAACGCCACGTCGGACACCCCGTAGCGCATGATCAGCTCGTACCGCGACTCGCGCAGCGTGTCCACGTAGGACGGGAGCGCGTCGATGACGGCCTGCGCCTCGGCGTCCGGGATCCTGGTCAGCACCGGGGGGTCGGCGACGAACCGCCAGTGCCCGCCCTCCCGCCGGGTCCACTTCGCGGCGACCTTCGCGCTGGTGTTCTTGCGCGCCTTGGACGCGGCCCTGCTGAACTCGTCGGTCAGGTCGTCGGCCTTGGCCTTGGACAGCACCGACTCGTCGCCCAGCGCGCTCCACGACTCCAGGAACGGGATCTCGGCCAGGTGCTTGGCCGCGCCCCGGTACGCCCGCACCGCGTCGCCGGCGGCGTCCCGGCAGCCCTTCTCCGACACGCCGCCCGCACGCCCGGCCAGCACCAGCGAGGTGACCAGCCGCTTGAGGTCCCACTCCCACGGGCCGGGCAGGGTCTCGTCGAAGTCGTTGATGTCCATGACGATCTGGCCGTCGGGCGTGCCGTAGAGCCCGAAGTTCGCGGCGTGCGCGTCACCGCAGAGCTGCGCGTCCAGCCCGCTGCGCGGCCCCACCGCGAGGTCGCCCGCCATCAGCCCGGCGCTGCCCCGGAAGAACGCGAACGGCGAGGCCAGCATCCGGCCGATCCGCAGCGGCACCAGGTGCGGCAGCCGGCCCTCGTTGGACGCCTCGACGTACTCGACGACCGACGGCCGGTCGGGCGCGAGGGTCAGCGCGCGGTGCGCCTCGTGCGACACCGCCGCGCGCAGCCGACGCCCTTCCGCCAGGACCTCTTCGGGCTCGGTCCACCGGCCCAGCGCGACGGCCGCCTCGGCCCGCCTGTGTTCTCCCATACCGGGAATGATGCACCGGCGGCGCGCTGGATACCGTCCCGTGGCAAGCCTGTGACCTGCGCAATCGGTCTGTCTGCGCAATTCGGGCACGATCGTCGCCGGCCGTGTCCGGACGGTGGCGAACAGTGCCGGACAGGGCCGGCCAGGAGGGGGCGGCGCGGGCGGGTCGCAAAGGTCGCCCGCGCCACCGGGTGGGGGTCGTGGCGTCGACGGGGGTGGGCTACCGGCCGAGCACGCGGGCGATGGCGTCGACGCCCTGGTCCAGTTCGTCCTCGGTGATCACCAGCGGCGGCGCGACGCGCAGCGTGGTGTCCTGGGTTTCCTTGCACAGCACGCCGAGCCCGGCCAGCGCCTCGGACGCCTCGCGCCCGCGCGGGCCGCCGGGCGCGATCTCCACGCCCGCCCACAGGCCCCGGCCGCGCACCTCGGCGACGCCCCGGCCGACCAGCTCGCCCAGCCGCCCGTGCAGCCGCTCGCCGAGCTCGCGCGAGCGCTGCTGGAACTCGCCGGTGGCCAGCAGCCGCACCACCGCGCGGCCGACCGCGCACGCCAGCGGGTTGCCGCCGAAGGTCGAGCCGTGCTCGCCGGGCTTGAGCACGCCCAGCACGTCGCGCCGGCCGACCACGGCCGAGACCGGCACGATGCCGCCGCCCAGCGCCTTGCCCAGGGTGTAGAGGTCGGCGCGCACGTCGTCGTGGTCGAGCGCCAGCAGGTCGCCGGTGCGGCCCAGGCCGGACTGGATCTCGTCGGCGATGAACAGCGCCTGGTGCTCGTCGCACAGCGCGCGGAGGCCGGCCAGGTAGCCGGCGGGCGGCACGACGACGCCGGCCTCGCCCTGGATGGGCTCGATCAGCACGGCGGCCGTGCGCGGGCCGATCGCGTCGCGCACCGCGTCCAGGTCGCCGTACTTGACCACCCGGAAGCCGGGGGTGAACGGGCCGAAGTCGGCGCGCGCGGTGTCGTCGGTGGAGAACGACACGATCGTGGTGGTGCGGCCGTGGAAGTTGGAGCCGGCCACGATGATCTCGGCGGTGCCCTCGGGGACGCCCTTGACCCGGTAGGCCCACTTGCGGGCGACCTTGATGGCGGACTCGACGGCCTCCGCGCCGGAGTTCATGGCCAGCACCATCTCGGTGCCGGTCAGCTCGGCGAGCTCGCGGCAGAACAGGCCGAACTGGTCGTGGTGGAACGCCCGGCTGGTCAGCGTCACCCGGCCGAGCTGCTCCACCGCGGCGGCCACCAGGTCGGGGTGCCGGTGGCCGAAGTTGAGGGACGAGTACCCGGACAGGAAGTCGAGGTAGCGGCGTCCCTCGACGTCGGTCACCCACGCACCCTCGCCGTGGGAGATCACGACCGGCAGCGGGTGGTAGTTGTGCGTGCTCCACTGCTCGTCGAGTGCGATGAACTGCCCCGTGGTGGGAGCGGCGACGGTGGTCATGTCACCAGGCTAAAGGGCTTGTCACGGCGATTTCATCCGTGAGGTGTTGCGTCTTTGGCGTATTCATTGCGCAGTTCGACAGTCGCACGGAGATCTGTTGCGCACCGGGCGGACCGAAGATCGCCCGGCTACAGTCCGACGATGGCGAAGAAGTCCGCGCAGGTCGAATCGGTCCGGGACGTGCTGCGGGTCGAGCCGGCCGGCTTCGAGATCGCGCGGGTCGACCCGGCGGGCACACCGGTCGGCCCGAGGTCCAAGGCCGACGCCGCCGCCGACCTGGCGAAGATCGGCGTCGAGCTGGACGGGTTGCAGGAGGCGCTCTACGCGGAGGGCACCGGCGGCGGGCGGCGGCGGGTGCTGCTCGTGTTGCAGGGCATGGACACCTCCGGCAAGGGCGGCGTCATCCGGCACGTCGCCGGCCTGGTCAACCCGCAGGGCCTGCGCATCGCGTCGTTCAAGAAGCCCACCCGCGCCGAGCTGCGGCACGACTTCCTGTGGCGGGTCCGGCGGCAGGTGCCCGGTCCGGGCCTGATCGGCGTGTTCGACCGCTCGCACTACGAGGACGTGCTGGTCGCCCGGGTGGACGAGCTGGTGCCGGCAGCGCAGTGGCGGGCGCGCTACGCGCTGATCAACGACTTCGAGGCCGGGCTGGCCGAGGACGGCGTGACGATCGTGAAGTGCTACCTGCACATCTCGCCCGACAAGCAGCGCGAACGGCTGGTCGAGCGGCTGGAGAACCCGGCGAAGCGGTGGAAGTACAACCCGCACGACGTCGACGTCCGGGCGAAGTTTTCCCAGTACCAGACCGCCTATCAAGACGCTCTGGCGAAGTGTTCGACGGCGGTCGCGCCCTGGTACGCGATTCCCGCGGATCGCAAGTGGTACCGGAACTGGGCGGTCGCCAGGGTGCTGCTGGAGGCACTTCGGGAGGTGGCGCCGGTGTTCCCCGAGCCCTCGTACGATCCGGTGGTCGAATTGGCTCGTCTCCAGGAGGCCGACCCGTTGCGCTAGACGCAATATCCGTTGCACCTATTGCCCTCCCGCTGTGGTCTAGTCCACTGTGGGACTGCCGCGGGCACGGTGGAGCGGAGGTCTGGCGTGGAAATGGACAGGCGGCGGTTCCTGGGGGCCGTGGGTGTTGGAGCGGGGTTGCTGATGACCGAAGGTGTCGCCGAAGCACGCGCGGAGGTCCGCGTCTACCTGGGCACCTACACCACCTGGGCGGGCGGCGGCCCCGGCCTGGGGCTGGCCTCCTACGACGCGGCCACCGGCCGGCTGCGGTCGACCGGTGTGGTCGCGGGCGTGCCGAACCCGTCGTTCGTGGTCACCGCGGGCAAGCGCGTCTACGCGGTCAACGAACAGTCCAAGGGCACCGTGACCGCGCTGGAGGTCGGCGCGAACGGGGTGCCCAAGGTGATCAACACGCAGAGCACCGGGGGCGCGGACCCGTGCCACCTGGTGCTGCACAAGGGGCACGTGCTGGCCGCGAACTACAGTTCGGGCAGCGTGTCGGTGCACCCGGTGCGGTCCGACGGCGGGCTCGGCGCCCGGACGGACCTGGTGCGGCACAAGGGGTCCGGGCCCGACCCGGACCGCCAGGAAGGCCCGCACGCGCACCAGGTGCTGGCCGACCGGGCGGGCGAGTACGTCCTCGCCGTCGACCTCGGCGCGGACGCCGTGTTCTCCTACCGGCTGGAGCAGGGCAGGCTGACCCGCGTCGGCACC
Source organism: Saccharothrix espanaensis DSM 44229 (assembly GCF_000328705.1). Classification (NCBI taxonomy): domain Bacteria; kingdom Bacillati; phylum Actinomycetota; class Actinomycetes; order Pseudonocardiales; family Pseudonocardiaceae; genus Saccharothrix; species Saccharothrix espanaensis. The sequence goes on from NC_019673.1 coordinate 1,975,028, forward strand.
GCCACGCTGCACCCCGGCGCGGGACCGCGGCACCTGGCGTTCCACCCGAACGGGCGGTACGCCTACATCGCCAACGAACTGGACTCCACGGTCGTCGTGGCGTCCTACGCGGGCGGCGTGCTCACGCCGGGGCAGAAGCTCGGCACGCTGCCGCCCGGCGCGCCGACCACGCCGCGCAACTACCCGGCGGAGGTCGTCGTGTCGGCCGACGGGCGGTTCGCGTACCTGTCCAACCGCGGCCACGACAGCGTGGCGGTGTTCGCGGTGGAGCGGGACGGGGCCGCGCTGCGGCTGCTGGAGGCGACTCCGGTGGGCGGCGAGTTCCCCCGGCACATCGCGTTGGACCCGACCGGCAAGCTGCTGTTCGCGGCCAACCAGAACTCCAACACGGTGACCACGTTCGCGGTGGACCAGGCGACCGGGCGGCTCAAGCACACCAGCACGTTCCCGGCGCCCATCCCGGTGTGCGTCGCCCTGTAGGGGGAACTTTCACCGCCACCACCGTCCACAGTGGTACGCCGGACGCATGAACCTGGTGGCAGCACTGATGGTGGCGGCACTGATCCCCGCGCCGACCCCCGTCGCTCCGGAGTACGTCGCACTCGGCGACTCCTACGCGGCGGGGGTCGGCGCCCACCGGGAGGGGTGCGGGCGCAGCCCCGCCGCCCATCCCGAACTGTTCGCCGCGGCGCGCGGCCTGTCGCTGGTCTTCGCCGCGTGCACCGGGGCGACGACCGTCGAGGTGGTCGAGCAGACCTCGCGGATCACGCCGGAGACGTCGCTGGTCACGGTGACCGTGGGCGGCAACGACGCGGGCTTCGCCGACGTGATGAAGACCTGCGCGCTGGGCTCGGACTCGACCTGCGAGGCGCGGGTGGTGACCGCCGAGCGGTTCATCCGCGACGAGCTGCCCGCCCGGCTCGGCCGGGTGGAGCAGGCGGTGCGCGCGCGGACGTCCGCGCCGGTGGTGGTGCTCGGCTACCCGAGGCTGTTCGAGCCGGGCGGCGGCCTGTGCCTGATGACGCCCAACCAGCGGGTGGCGCTCAACCGGGCGGCGGACCTGCTCGACGAGACGGTGGAGGAGTGGGCCGGCTCGTCCGGGTTCACCTTCGGCGACGTGAGGGAAACGTTTGCGGGGCACGGCGTGTGCGGTCGCGACCCGTGGGTGAACAGCGTGTCCATCCCGGTCAGCCACTCCTACCACCCGAACGCGACCGGGCACCGGTCCGGCTACCTGCCGGTGCTGGAGCGGGTGGCCCCCGAGGTCCCGACCCGGGCCTCGGCTTCGAGGTCGTGACCGCGAGGCGTTGACCACCACCTTTCGGCAAGTCCCGACTTGCCGTTCGTGACGACCCACCAAGCCGTCGCGGCACCGGGCGACCCGGCCCGGCGGATGATCTGGCGAACGGCTCACCGCCGGGCCGCTGTCGGTCGGGGACCTCGCCGCCGGCCTGCCGGTGAGCAGGCCGGCGGTCTCCCGGCACCTCGGGGTGCGCAAGGGCGGACGACTGGTGCGGGACGAAGCGGTCGGCACCCGCCGCGTCCACCGGGTCGACCCGGTGGACGCGGCGGGTGCCGCGCGACTGCTTCGACGAGATCCAAGGCCGGGCACTGGCCGCGTTCGCGCGCGCCGTCGAGGAGGAGTCATGACAGAAGTCCGCCGGTCGGTCACCGTGGCCGCGGCGCCGGAACGGGCCTTCGAGGTGTTCGTGGCGAAGTTCGCCACCTGGTGGCCCGCCGGCCACCACGTGGGCGAGGCCGACCTCGCCGACGTGGTCGTGGAGCCGGTCGTCGGCGGCCGGTGGTTCGAGCGCGGCGTGGACGGCCGCGAGTGCGACTGGGGCCGCGTGCTGGCCTACCGGCCACCCACCCGGCTGCTGCTGTCCTGGCACCTCGACGGCGAGTGGGACCACGACCCCGACCCCGCGCACGCCAGTGAGGTGGAGATCACGTTCACCGCGACGGGTGACACGACCGTCGTCCAGCTCGTGCACCGCGGCTTCGACCGGCACGTCGTGGCCGCGCGGCAGGTGGAGGGCGGCGTCGGCGGCGAGGGCGGGTGGGGTCGGATCCTCGCCGGCTACGCGGCCGCCGTCTAGAACCCGTTGGCGGTGATCGGCCGCGACCGGCGATGATGCCCGGCGTGAACGCCACGAACGGGCTGCGCACGGTCGCGGCCACCCGCTACGTCACCCCCTTCCGGGAGGGCGGCTCGCTGCCGGGTCTGGTCGAGGCCGACGACCTCGGCATGTACGTGCTCAAGTTCCGCGGCGCGGGCCAGGGGGTGAAGGCCCTGGTCGCCGAGATCGTGGTGGGCGAGCTGGCCCGGCGGCTGGGCTTCCGGGTGCCCGAGATCGTCCTGGTGGAGCTGGACCCCGAGCTGGCCCGCGCCGAGCCCGACCAGGAGGTGCAGGAGCTGCTGCGGGCCAGCGGGGGCGTGAACCTGGGGCTGGACTACCTGCCCGGCTCGTTCGACTACAACCCGGTGGTGCGCGAGCCGTCGACCGACCTCGCGACCCGGCTGCTCTGGCTCGACGCCCTGACCCTCAACGTCGACCGCAGCTGGCGCAACCCGAACACGCTGCTGTGGCACCGCGAGCTGTGGCTGATCGACCACGGCGCCGCGCTGTACTTCCACCACTCGTGGACGCCGGAGCGGTTCCCGGCCGCGAGCTACCGGTTCGACGCCGCCGACCACCTGATGCTGCCCTTCGCCGGCCCCCTGGCCGAGGTCGACGCCGAGCTGTCCGCGAAGATCACCCCCGAGCTGCTGCGCGAGGTGCTGGCGCTGGTGCCCGACCAGTGGCTCGCGCAGGACGAGGCGTACGGGTCGCCGGAGGCGGTCCGCGCCGCGTACACCCAGTTCTTCACGACCCGCCTGGCGCAGCCGCGCGCCTGGGTGGACGCCCTGGAGGCCGCCCGTGCCGCACGTGTTTGAGTACGCGCTGCTGCGCGCGGTGCCCCGGCAGGAGCGCGGCGAGTTCGTCAACGTCGGCGTGCTGGTCTACTGCGCGCCGCTGGGCTTCCTGGGCGCCCGCGTGCACGTCGACGAGCAGCGCCTGCGCGCGCTGGACCCGTTCCTCGACGTCGAGCTGCTCAAGGCGAACCTGGAGCACCTCGGGGTCTCCTGCGCCGGCCGCGCGGAGGCGGGCCCGGTGTCGCGGACGACGCCCGGCCAGCGGTTCCGCTGGCTGACCGCGCCGCGCAGCACGATCATCCAGACCTCGCCCGCGCACACCGGCCTGACCGACGACCCGGAGGCGGCGCTGGAGCACCTCCTGCGCACCCTCGTGCTGCCGCCCGAGCACTAGGCTGGCAACCTCTCGCCTCACACCGCGTCTTTAGGTGCGAGCAGTTGTCCACACACGGGATCGGGGTCGCTGACATGAGCGCCGGCTACCACCAGGGCTACCAGCAGAGGGGCTACCGGCCCGCGCCGAAGCGCCGCAAACCGCGCGTCGGCCGGATCATCGCGGCCATCTTGGTGCTGTTGCTGGCCTTCGCGGTCGGCATGTGGGTCTACGTCGACTCGTCGCTGCGCCGCATCGACGCCCTGCCCGACTACGAGGGCAGGCCCGCCGACACGCCCGGCACCAACTGGCTGCTGGTCGGGTCCGACGCGCGCGACGACCTGACCGAGGAGCAGAAGGCCGACCTGTCCACCGGGGACGCGGGTGGTCGCCGCACGGACACCATCATGATCCTGCACATCCCTTCGGGTTCCGGGAAGTCCACTCTGGTGAGCGTTCCTCGGGACTCCTATGTGGACATCCCGGGCAACGGCAAGAACAAGATCAACGCGGCGTTCGCGTTCGGCGGCCCGTCGCTGCTGGCGCAGACCGTCGAAGGCGCGACGGGTTTGCGCATCGACCACTACATGGAGATCGGCTTCGGCGGGTTCGCGGGCATCGTGGACGCCGTCGGCGGTGTCGACCTGTGCATCAAGGAGCCGATGAACGACCCGCTGGCGGGCCTGGACCTCCAGCCGGGCTGCCAGGAGTTGAACGGCGCTCAGGCGCTGGGCTTCGTGCGGACCCGGGCGTTCGCCACGGCCGACCTCCAGCGGGTGCAGAACCAGCGCGAGTTCCTGTCCGCGCTGTCGGACAAGGCGACCAGCGTCGGCACCCTGATCAACCCGTTCAAGGCGTTCCCGCTGCTGTTCGCCTCCACCGACTCGATCTCGGTCAACGAGGGCGACCACCTGCACCACCTGGCCGGGATGGCGTTCGGCATGGGCGGCGGCGTGGACAACGTGACGGTGCCGGTGGGCGGCACGCCGACCGTGCCGGGCGCGGGGTCGGTCGTGCAGTGGGACCGGACGAACGCGCTGCGCCTGTTCGGTGCGCTGGAGAAGGACGAGCCGGTGCCGTCGGACCTGCTCCAGCAGCCGGGCTAGCGGCCGGGCGGGTCTCCCCCCGGGGTCCCGCCGCCTTCCGCCACAACGACGTCGGCGCTGTTTCCGCCCCCCGGAAACAGCGCCGTTCGCGTTCTGGACCCCCTGGTCGAACCCGATCAGCCCGCCGCTTCGGCGGGTGCGGCGTCGGCCGCGGTGGCGACTGCCCCAGTGGCGTCGGCTGAGGTGGTGTCGCTTGGGGTGGCGTCGCTTGGGGTGGCGGCGGCTGGGGTGGCGTCCGCCACGACCTCCACGACGGCGTCCACCTCGGCGGCCGCGACGATGTCCGCTGCCTCGACGGCCGCGCTGGCCTCGATGATGCCCTCGAACTCGCGCAGCAGGTCGTCGTAGATCGGCGTGAGTGACACTTGGTAACCCCCACAGTCTGGTTCGTCCCCCGATCGGACCAAAGCAGCCTACTCGCGGCGCGGTGTCCACTTCACCTGGTATCCGCCAACTCGGGGCGTGTGTCGCTAACTGTTGGCTAAACACATCCCATACCCGCAGGTTGTGTGCGGTGCCGACATGGGCGCGGTGGTGCGTGCGACCTAGCGTTGCTGCCCATGAACAGTGTCCCGGGTCACAACCCGAGCCGGCCCGGAACGGCCGCCACCGGTGGGGAACTCGCCGGCCGCACGGCGCTGGTCACCGGCGCGGGCAGCGGGATCGGGCGGGCGTGCGCCGCCGCGCTGGCCGAGGCGGGCGCGCGGGTCCACCTGGTCGACCGGGACGAGGCGGTCACCGCCGTCGCCGACGAGATCGGCGGCACGGCGCACGTGGTCGACCTCGCCGACGACGACCCGACCCGAACCCTCCCGACCGCCGTCGACGTGCTGGTCAACAACGCTGGCCTACAGCACGTGGCCCCGGTGCACGAGTTCCCGCCGGAGAAGTTCGCGCTGCTGCAACGGGTCATGGTCACCGCGCCGTTCCTGCTCGCCCGCCACGTGCTGCCGCACATGCGCCGGCAGCGGTGGGGCCGGCTCGTGCACGTCTCCAGCGTCCACGGCCGGCGCGCCAGCGCGTTCAAATCCGCCTACGTCACGGCCAAGCACGGCCTGGAAGGGCTGAGCAAGGTGCTCGCGCTGGAAGGCGCGGAACACGGGGTCACCAGCAACTGCGTGAGCCCCGGCTACGTGCGCACCCCGTTGGTGGAGGACCAGCTCACGAGCCAGGCCGAAGCGCACGGCATCGACCCGCACCGCGTGCTCGCCGACGTCCTGCTGACCCGGCACGCGGTCAAGGAACTGGTGGAACCGCACGAGGTGGCCGACCTGGTCCGCTGGCTGTGCGGTGCCACGGCCCGCCACGTCACCGGCTCCAGCTTCACGATCGACGGTGGCTGGACCGCCCGGTAGAAACCCGTCCCCCGGAAATGAAGTGGTGACCCGCCATGAGCAACGCCGCTCCGCCCAAGCCCGGTTTCGCCAAGGTCGTCATCGGAAGTCTCGTGGGAACCACCATCGAGTGGTACGACTTCTTCTTGTACGGCAGCGCGGCCGCGTTGGTGTTCAACAAGTTGTTCTTCCCCAACGAGGACGAGCTGACCGGCACGCTGCTGGCGTTTCTCACCTACGCCATCGGGTTCCTCGCCCGACCGCTCGGTGGCCTGGTGTTCGGGCACTTCGGCGACAAGCTGGGCCGCAAGAAGCTGCTCGTGCTCAGCCTGTTCCTGATGGGCGGCGCGACGTTCGCGATGGGCCTGCTGCCCACCTACGCCGCGATCGGTGTCGGCGCGCCGCTGCTGCTGACGTTGCTGCGGCTGGTGCAGGGGTTCGCGCTGGGCGGCGAGTGGGGCGGCGCGGTGCTGATCGTGTCCGAGCACGGCAGCGCCGAGCGGCGCGGGTTCTGGGCGTCGTGGCCACAGGCCGGCGCGCCGATGGGCAACCTGCTGGCGATCGCCGTGCTCGCGGTCCTGGCGGCCGTGCAGAGCGACGAGGCGTTCCTGTCGTGGGGGTGGCGGGTGCCGTTCCTGCTGTCCGGCGTGCTGGTGCTGATCGGCCTGTGGATCCGGTTGAGCGTCACCGAATCGCCGATCTTCCTCGAGGCGCAGGCGAAAGCGCGGGCGAAGGAGGCGGAGCAGGGCGCGGTGAGGGAACGTCCGCCGGTCGTCACGGTGCTGCGCGAGAACTGGCGCGAGGTGCTGATCGCGATGGGCGCGCGCATGGCGGAGAACGTCTCCTACTACGTGATCACCGCGTTCATCCTGGTCTACGTCACCACGTCGCTCGGCCTGCCCCGCTCCACGGGCCTCAACGCGGTGCTGATCGGGTCGGTCGCCCACCTGGTCGCCATCCCGCTGTGGGGCGCGCTGTCGGACCGGATCGGCCGCCGGGCCACGTACCTGATCGGCGCGGTCGGCGTCGGCGCGTGGATGTTCCCGTTCTTCTGGCTGCTGGACCTGAAGTCGTTCCTGCCGGTCACCCTCGCGGTCACGGTCGGGCTGGTGCTGCACGGCGCGATGTACGGGCCGCAGGCCGCGTTCTTCTCCGAGCTGTTCGGCACGAAGGTCCGCTACTCGGGCGCGTCGATCGGCTACCAGCTCGCCTCGATCGCGGCGGGCGCGCTGGCCCCGATCATCGCCACCGCCCTGCTGCGCGACTTCGGCAGCTCGTTCCCGATCGTGCTGTACGTGCTGGGGATGTGCGTGCTGACGGTGATCGCGGTCGTCGCGTCCCGGGAGACCCGGGGCACCTCGCTGAGCCGGACCGACACCGACCGCGCGACGGTGTCAGCATGACCGCATGAGCGAGGCGGACGCGGTGGAGCACCTGCTGGAGCTGTTGGACCTGCTGGCGGACGACGCGAGCAGCGAACGGCTGGCCCGGGTGCTCCCCGCGGCGCGTGCGGCGGGCGCGCGGGACGCGGCGCTGGACCGCGTCGGCCGCGCCACCGAGCAGGCGTTGAAGATCCGCCGCACGCTCACCGCGCACCGCCGCCGGGAAGCCGAGCTGGAGGCGCTGTTCGACACCGCGGGCGACCTGGCGGGCGCGCGCGACCCGGACGGCGTGCTGCGCTCGATCGTGCGCCGCGCCCGGATGCTGCTCGGGGCCGACATCGCGTACCTGAGCATGAACCAGCCCGACGAGCGCGGCACGTACATGCGGGTCACCGACGGCTCGATCTCGGTGCGGTTCCAGCGCCTGCGGCTCGGCCTGGGCGACGGGCTCGGCGGACTGGTCGCGCAGACCGCCCAGCCGTACGTGACCGCCGACTACGCCGCCGACGACCGGTTCCACCACACCGCCGCGATCGACACCGCCGTCGGCGAGGAGGGCCTGGTCGCGATCCTGGGCGTGCCGCTCAAGCTGGACCGCCGGGTGATCGGCGTGCTCTACGCGGCCAACCGGTCGCCCCGCCAGTTCCCGCCCGACGAGGTGGCGCTGCTGTCGTCGCTGGCCGACCACGCCGCGATCGCCCTGGACACCGCGCACCTGCTGGAGGAGACCCGCGCGGCCGGCGAGACGATCCGCTCGCACAACGAGGCCATGCGCCGCGCCGAGGACGCCCACGACCGGCTCACCGACCTGGTGCTGCGCGGCGCGGACGTGCCGGAGGTGGCGGCGGCCGTGGCGGAGGTGCTCGCCGGCGGGATCGCGGTGCACGACAGCGACGGTGTCGAACTCGCCCGCACCGGCACCGCCGCCGTCGTGCACCGCGCCGCGGTGAACTCCTCCCGCGCGGGCGGGCGGGCCGTGCCGCAGGACGGGACGTGGGTGTGCGCGGTGCTCGCCGGCCGGGAACTGCTGGGCAGCATCACCCTCTCCGACCGCCCCGACCTCGTGGACGCCGACCGCCGGCTGTTCGAGCGCGCGGCCGTCGTCACGGCCCTGCTGCTGCTGTTGCGCCGCACGGTCGCCGAGGCGGAGAACAAGGTGCGCGGCGAGCTGATCACCGACCTGCTGGGCGTGGTCGTGGCGGACCCGGTGGCGTTGAGCGCGCGGGCCCGCCGGGTGGGCGTGGAGCTGGGCGCGCGGCACGTGGTGCTGGTCGCGGACGGTCCGCGCGACCGGCTGGCGGCAGCGGCGGCGCACTACGCGTCCGGGTGCCGTGGATTGGCCGGGGTGCACGGCGAACACGTCGTGCTGGTGCTGCCGGGAGAAGACCTGTCCGGCGCGGCGCGGGACACGGCCCGGGTCCTGGGCAAGGCGGTGGGGCTGCCGGTCACCGTGGGCGCGGGCGGGCCCGCCGCCGGGCCGGGCGAGGTGGCCGCGGCGCACGCCGAAGCCGCCCGGTGCCTGCGCGCGTTGCTCGTCCTGGACCGGCGTGGAGCCGGGGGAACGTTGGGGGAGCTGGGTTTCGTGGGCGTGCTGCTGGGCGACCGCGCGGACGTCGGCGGGTACGTGCGGGCGACTCTGGGGCCGTTGCTGGACTACGACGCGAGTCGCGGGACCGAGCTGGTGCGCACGGTCACCGCGTACTTCGGGTGCGGGGCGAACCTCAGTCGTGCCAAGGAAGAGCTGCATGTGCACGTGAACACGGTCGTGCAGCGGCTGGACCGGGTGGCCAGCCTGCTCGGCGACGACTGGCAGTCGCCGGAGCGGGTGCTGGAGGTCCAGTTGGCGTTGCGGCTGCTGAAAGTCCTGGGATGACGTGCGGGTGGTTGACGGTGTCCTCCGGGTCGTTCAGGTCGGTGCGCAGTCCACGGCGCGACCCGACACCGAGGTGGGTTACCCCCGTGCGGTGTACCGGGACGACAACGGGTCACCGATGTGGCAAGCCGGCGTCGTCACCGATACGGGGCACGGCCAACCGGGCGGCTCGGCGGTGCGCCTCGGCAATGCGGCAGTACAACGCCTTGCACGCGTGCGTGAACGTGTGCGCGAGCTGGCATCCGGCGCACCAAAGGGGGCTTGAGTAGCCCGAAGGTGGCGTTTCGACCGGGTAAGCGCGGGTAGCTGAGATGACCCAGCGAAGTTCGCACTACCAGGTGATTTACCTTCACCCGGCGTGAGGTGAACGCTTCCGGGGTGACTGAGCAACGGCGCTCTACGCCCACCGACCGGGAGTCGGACCTGATCCGGCGCATCCGGAACCTGGCCCGCCGCGCTGAACGCACGGCGTTCAACCACTCGAACCTGGTGGGCCCGCCCCCGTCCCAGGAGCACCTGGACATCCTCGCGGAGATCCGCGCGCTCACCGAGCAGGTGGTGGCGGCCAGACCCGCCACGCTGCCCCGTCAGGCCGAGTCCGTGGAGACCGCCCAGCTCAGCGCACCCGTGCTGTGAGCCGGGTGCGCTGAACGTGGCCTGACGGGTGCCCGGGTGCGGCCGGTCGAGGCTGGACGGGTGCGTGGCCGCGGCTGGGCGAGGACCGGACGGGTGCGTGGCCGCGGCGGAAGCGTGCTCAGCGGCGGCGCACCAGTTTCACCAGGCCCTTGAAGGTCTCCTCCAAGCCGGAGGAGAACGGGTTGTCGTTGACCAGGTAGGTCCACGTGGTGTTCGGTCGCTGCACGCCGGCCGCGGCCAGGTGGGCGCCCTCCTCGTCGATCTCCACCTTGGCGAAGGTCTCCTCCGCCTCGTCCCACGCGTCCGGCACGATCTTGTGGTAGGCCGGGATCGCCTCGCGGTGGAACTCGTCGAGCGGGTTCTGCCGCGCCAGCGCCCGCAGGTGGATGCCCTCGCGCAGGTCGGTGAGGAACGTCAGGTGGTCGCTCCACCGCTGGTCGAGGTGGTGCAGCGCGATCAGCCGGGCCGCCTCCACCAGCACCTCGCGGTCCAGCTCGGCCAGCTCCGCGGCCCGCTCGGGCTTGCGCTTCGCCAGCTCCTCCCACGCCTTGTCGGTGGTCAGCAGCTGGTCGCGGTACTCCAGCATCAGCGTGCGCTGGTGCTCGATCAGCTTGTTGTAGCGCCACGTGTTGCGGTGGATCTCCAGGTGCACGCCCTCGGCCACGCGCTGCCCGTGCTCGACGGCGTGCAGCGTGCCGGTGTCGACCACCCGGCCGTCGTCCTCGACCTCGGCGGGCTCGTCGTGGTCGGGCACGTACTGGGTGACCAGGTCGTCCTGCAACGAGGAGAAGAACACCGAGCCGCCGGGGTCGCCCTGCCGGCCGGCGCGACCGCGCAGCTGGTCGTCCAGCCGCGACGACGAGTGCCGGCCGGTGCCGATCACGTAGAGGCCGCCCAGTTCGGCGATCCGCTCGCGGTCGGTCGAGTCGTGCCCGCCGAGCCGGATGTCGGTGCCGCGGCCGGCCATCTGGGTGGACACGGTGACCCGCTCGAACGAGCCCGCGTCGGCGATGATCGAGGCTTCCTCGGCGTCGTTCTTCGCGTTGAGGACCACGCACTCCAGGCCGGCCTCGGCGAGCTTGCGGGACAGCCGCTCGGACTCGGCCACGTCCAGCGTGCCGACCAGGATCGGCCGGCCGGTCTCGTGGACGGCCTTGATCTCCGCGACGATGGCGGCTTCCTTGAGCTCCAGCGTCGTGTAGAGCCGGGGTGCCTCGTCCTCCCGGACGCACTCCACGTTCGCCGGGATGACCAGGACCTCGAGCTGGTAGAAGTCGCGCAGCTGCTCGGCCACGGCGACCGCGGTGCCGGTCATGCCGCACACCGTGGGGTAGCGGCTGAGCAGCGCCTGCACGGTGATCGAGTCGAGCACCTCGCCGGAGTCGGTGGTGGCCACCGCCTCCTTGGCCTCGACCGCCGCCTGCAGGCCGTCCGGCCAGCGCTGGAGCTTCGCGATCCGGCCGCGGGTGTCGTTGATCAGGTGGACCTTGCCGTCGCGGACGATGTAGTCGACGTCGCGGTGCAGCAGGACCTGGGCGTGCAGGGCGACGTTGACCTTGCTCAGCGTGGTCGACACGTGCTCGTCGGAGTACAGGTCGATGCCGCCCAGGGCGCGTTCGACCAGCTCGGAGCCCGCGCCGGTCAGGTAGACGTTGCGCTCCTCGTCGTCCACCTCGAAGTGCAGGTCGCGGCGCAGCCGCTTGACCAGGTCGGCGAGCGCCGGGTCGACCGCGGGGCCGGCGGTGGAGCCGGCCAGCACGAGCGGCACGCGGGCCTCGTCCACCAGCACCGAGTCGGCCTCGTCGACCAGGGCGACGCGCGGCGCGGGCACGATCCGGTCGACCTCGTCGGTGGCCAGCCGGTCGCGCAGCACGTCGAAGCCGAGTTCGGACACCGAGGCGTAGGTGACCTCGGCCTCGTAGGCGGAGCGGCGCTCCTCGGGCTTGCTGCTCTGGTTGAGCCAGCCGACGGACACGCCGAGCAGCTCGTACAGCGGGCCCATCCACTCGGCGTCGCGCTGGGCCAGGTAGTCGTTGACCGAGACCACGTGCACGTGGTCGCCGCGCAGCGCGAACCCGGCGGCGGCGATCGCGCCGGACAGCGTCTTGCCCTCACCGGTGGCCATCTCCACGACGTGGCCTTCGAGCAGGCCCAGCGCACCGAGGATCTGCACGTCGAACGGGCGCAGCCCGAGCGCGCGGTCCGCGGCCTCGCGCCCCAGCGCGCAGACCTCGACCAGCTCGGGGCGTCCGAAGTCGGACTTCTCCCGCAGTGCCGCCGCCGCCTCGGTCAGCTCCGCGTCGCTGAGCGCGCTCACGCGGTCCGCCTGCTCGTTCACCTCGACGAGCAGCTTGCGGTACGGCGTGAGGTCGGCGGAGCCGGGCTTCTGCGCGAACCGGCGCAGCCGCTGCTTGAACCGTCCCAGGAGAGTGGTCACGGCACCGCAACGTACGGCACGTCGGCAACGTTCCGCACGTCACCCGTTTGACTGTTCACGGTGGACAGCCCGTCTCTGTTGGCCGGTCCGGGTGGTGGATGCGCAGTGTGACACCAGAACTACGCCAGGTCGTCGCGGGTTCGCTCGGTCCGGTCGCGGCGCGGCCGGGGGTTCGGTCCGTTCGGTGCGGAGTTCCGGTTCGAAGTCAGAATGCCGGAGTTCGAGGTCCGGGGATCGAGGTCCGGGAATCAGGATGAGGGCGTTGTTGCGGAGCGTGAGGCGGCTAGGCCAGGAGTGTGTGATGGCAGTCACATAAGGTCGGATGTGCTTAGCGTTGTGCCAGGCGGAACCGATGCCCGGGGTGAGGCGTCCTTTGGGCAATTCCACTTCAGGACGTCGACCGCACTGCCCCACCCAGGAGGACCACCGTGGTGTTCAAGAGGATGTTGCGCGCGTTCGGAGTCGGCGGTCCGTCCGTGGACACGGTGCTGACCAACCCCAACGTGCGTCCCGGCGAGCTGCTCACCGGCGAGGTCCGCATCGCCGGCGGCGACCACCCCGCCGACATCGACGAGGTCAAGCTCGCGCTGGTCACCAGGGTCGAGGTGGAGAGCGGCGACAACGAGCACAACCGCAACGTCGAGTTCGCCCGAGCGGTCGTCGCCCGGAACGTCCAGGTCGGCCCCGGCCAGCGCCTCGCGCTGCCGTTCCAGTTCCCGGTGCCGCTGGAGACCCCGCTGACCGTCGTGCACGGCACCCCGCTGCACGGCATGACGATGGGCCTGCGCACGGAGCTGGAGGTGCGCGGCGCGGTCGACCCCGGCGACCTCGACCCGGTCGCCGTGCACCCGATCCGCTCCCAGGAGCACGTCCTCAACGCGTTCGGCGCGCTGGGCTTCCGGTTCACCCGCGCGGACTCCGAGCAGGGCCGCATCCACGGCGTGCCGCAGCAGCTGCCGTTCTACCAGGAGATCGAGTTCCTGCCCCCGCAGCAGTTCCTCGGCAAGATCAGCCAGATCGAGCTGACCTTCGTCGCCGACCCGCACCACCTGTACGTGGTGCTGGAGGCGGACCGGCGCGGCGGCCTGTTCCGGCAGGGCGGCGACACGTTCGGGCACTTCGCCATGTCGCACGATGAGGTGATCCGCACGGACTGGGCCGGGGTCCTGCACCAGTGGATGGACAAGGTCTCCGGAAGGCGATCTTCGCACGGTCACGGCCTGTAGGGAGACACGGCGGACACCGCGGCGGCCGCCACGCCGGTCGCCCCGGCGGTGGAATCGGTGCGGGTCGTGCCGTCGCAGGGGCTGCGGCCGGCGTGTTCGGTGCGATGATTGTCGGCGAGGCCCTCGGCGCGGTCGGGGACTTCTTCGAAGGCGACCTACCCGCAGGAGGCATCGTGGGCATCGGCGGCGTGATCAGCGCTCTTATCGTGGGTCTCATCATCGGGTTCCTGGGCAAACTCGTGGCACCGGGCAAGCAGGCCATCCCCATCTGGCTGACCATCGTGGTCGGCATCGTGGCGGCCTTCCTGGGCACGTTCGTGGCCCGCGCGCTCGGGGTCGACGACACGCCCGGCATCGACTGGATCGAGGTCATCGTGCAGGTGGCGCTCGCCGCGGTCGGCGTGAGCCTGGTGGCCGGGTTCTGGGGCAAGAGGCAAGTCCGCTAGTCCGCACCCTTCGGAGGGCCTTCCGGCGATTCGCTGGAAGGCCCTCCCGCCTTTCCCTATCCTGGCCGCGGTTCCCGCGCCGACAGGGGGAGAGCGTGGCCGATCCGGCAGGACTACTGGAAGATCCCGGCACCCGGGTCGTCGTGGTGGCCACCGCGCGGCACGTGGCCGGCTCACTGCTCCCGGACGTGCCGTCCGCCGAGACCACCGCCCGCGAACTGGCCCGCGTCTACACCGAGCGCTGCGGTGCCGCGGAGTCCGACGTGACCGTCCTGCTGGACCCGGCCGGGCCGCGGGAACTGGGCGAACGCCTGCTGGAGGCGGCGGAGGGGGCGACCGGCACGCTGCTGGTGCACTTCGTCGGGCACGGCGTGGTCGGCCCGGACAACGACCTGCACCTGGCCTGCTTCGCCACCGACGACCCGTCGCGCGGCCTGGTCCAGCACCGGGCCCTGCGCTACGCGGAACTGCGCGATGTGCTGGAGCGCTGCCCGGCCCGGTCCGTGCTGCTGGTCCTGGACTGCTGCTTCGCCGGCCGCGCGGGCGGGGTGGACCCGGTGCGCCGCTCGCTGGCCGAGTCGGTGCGCGACGGCGTCTACCAGCTGGCGTCGGCCGGGGCGGACGAGTCGGCGTGGGCACCGCCGGGCAGCCCGCTCACCGCGTTCTCCGGCGAGCTGGTCGGGCTGCTCGACGGCGGCGACCCGCTCGGGCCGCCGGTGCTCACCCTGGAGCACGTCTTCGAGGAGCTGTCCGGCCGGCTCACCGAGCGCGGCTACCCGCGTCCCCTGAGGTACGCGACGGGCGCCTCGCCGCAGTGGCGGCTCGCGCCCAACCCGGCGTGGCGCGCGCCCCGGTCGGCCGAGCGGACGACCGGCGACCGGCCGCCGTACCGGGGGTTGGCGTACTTCCGGCGGGAGGACGCCGGGTACTTCTTCGGCCGCGACGAGCTGACCCGCCACCTGGTGGAGCGGGTCGGCGAGGACGGGCCGCTGCTGGTGCTCGGACCGTCCGGGGTGGGCAAGTCCTCGGTGCTGCGGGCCGGCCTGGCGGCGTCGCTGGAACGGTTGCCGGGCTGGGCGTGCCGGGTGGTGACGCCGGGTTCGGACCCGTTCGGGCCGCTCGCGCGGTGGCTGTCGGACCGGGGCCAGGGCCCGGCGGCCGAGCTGCGCGGCGCGCTGCGGGCCGATCCCGACGCGCTGGCCGTGCGGCTGCGCACCGAGGCCCGCGCGGCCGGCGAGCGGGTGGTGCTGGTGGTGGACCAGTTCGAGGAGCTGTTCACCGCGGTCGCCGACGAGGAGGTGCGGCAGGACTACGTGCGGGCGCTGGTCCGCGCGGCGCGGTCCCGCACCCCGGTGGTGCTGGGCGTGCGCGCCGGGTACTTCGGCCACTGCGCGCGCTACCCGGAGCTGCTGCCCACCCTGGGCCGCCCGGTGGTCGTGCCGCCGATGACCGAGGCGCAGCTGCGGGACGTGATCGCCGAACCCGCCCGCAAGGCCGGGCTGGAGCTGGAACCCGGCCTGGTGGAACGGCTGCTGACCGACCTGGGCGACCGGCCGGGCACGCTGCCGCTGCTGTCCCACGCGCTGCTCAAGACGTGGGAGGAGCGCGACGGCGACCGGCTCGGCCTGGCCGGCTACCAGCAGACCGGCGGCATCCAGCGGGCCGTGGCGCGCACGGCGGACGCCGTCTACGACGCCCTGGAGCCCGACCAGCGGGACGTGGCCCGGCGGTTGCTGCTGAACCTGGTGCGCATCGGCGACACCGACGAGCTGCGCCGGCGCGTCCCGCACGCCGACCTGGTGGCCGACGATCGGGCCCAGCCGGTGCTGGAGGCGTTCGTGAAGGCCCGGCTGGTCAACGTCGACCAGGACGCGGTGGAGATCGCGCACGAGGCGTTGCTGCGCGCGTGGCCGCTGCTGCGCGGCTGGATCGCGGCGGACCGGGCCGGGCTGCTGGTGCGCCAGCAGTTGGCCGAGGCGGCGGCGAACTGGCAGCGGCACGACCGCGACCCGGAGTTCCTCTACCGGGGCGGGCGGCTGGCCGAGGTCGGCGCGTGGCAGCGGGAGCGGCCCGACGCGGTGGGCGCGGCCGAGGCGGAGTTCCTGGCCGCGAGCACGCGCCGGCGGCGCACCGAGTCGCGGCGGCGCAAGGCCGGGGTCGCCGTGCTGCTGGTGCTGCTGGTGCTCGCCGCGTCCGCCGCGGTGTACGCGACCGGCCAGCAGCGCGAAGCCGCCCGGCAACAGGAATCCGCCGAGTCGAGCCGCAACACGGCGCTGTCGCTGCTCGTCGCCCGCACGTCGGAGGACGTCCGGCACACCGACCCGACGCTGGCGATGCGGCTGGGCGTCGCGGCGTACCGGACCGCGCCCACGGCGGACGCCCGCAGCGCGTTGCTCAGCTCGGTGACCATCCCGGTGCCGGCGGTGGTGTCCGGGCACGCCGGCGCGGTCGACGGCGTCGCGTTCGACCCGGTGTCCGGTGTGCTGGTGACCGGGTCGGAGGACAACGAGGGCCTGCTGTGGGACGTCGAGACCGACCCGCGCCGGCCGCGCCGGCTCGGTGCCCTGGAAGGACATCGCGGCTACATCTACGACGTGGCGGTGAGCCCCCGGGGCGGGGTGGCGGCGACCGCCTCCAACGACCGGACCGGGAAGCTGTGGGACATCAGCGATCCGCGCGAGCCGAAGCCGATCGCCGACCTGGACGAGCACACCGACGCGGTGCGCGGTGTCACGTTCAGCCCGGACGGGCAGCTCGTGGCGACCGGCTCGGCCGACGGCACGGCCCGGCTGTGGGACGCGCGGACCGGGGCAGCCCGCGGCGAGCTGCGCGGTCACCGGGAGTCGGTGCGCGGACTGGTGTTCGCCGGTACGGTGCTGGCCACCACCTCCGCCGACGACACGGTGAAGCTGTGGCAGACCGCGGACCCGGACAACCCGGTGGAACTGTCCACTGTGGAAGGTCATGGCGATACTGTCCGGCAGGTCGCGTTCAGCTCCGGCGGACGGCTGATGGCCACCGCGTCCAACGACCGCACGGTGCGGCTGTGGGACGTGGAAGACCTCGGGGAGCCCCGGCTGCGCTCGAAGCTCGAAGGGCACGGCGACGTCGTGCGCGGGGTGGCGTTCAGCCAGGACGGCACGATCGTCGCCACCGCGTCGGCGGACAAGACCACCCGGCTGTGGGACGTCCGCGACCCGGAGCACCCGGCCGTGGTGACCACCCTGGCGGGGCACACCAACGCGGTGAACGCGGTCGCGTTCGGCCGGGACGGCCGCACGCTGGCGACCGCGTCGGCGGACCACACGGTGAAGCTGTGGGACGTGGGCGACCCGAGCCACCCGGCGTCGCTGCTGCCGGCGCTGAGCGGCCACCGGTCCACCGTGCGCGGGGTGGCGTTCAGCCCGGACCGGCGGATCCTGGCGACCGCCTCGGAGGACGGGGTGGCGCGGCTGTGGGACGTGTCCGCGCCGGGTCGCCCGGTGCTCAAGTCGGAACGGGCCGGGCACGACCGGACGGTGAACTCGGTCGCGTTCAGCTCCGACGGCGGGCTGCTGGTGACCGGGTCGGACGACCGGACGGCGCGGCTGTGGGACGTGGGCGACCCGGCGAACCCGGTCGCCCTGGGCGTGCTGGAGGGGCACCGGGACGGCGTCGAAGCGGCGGTGTTCAACCCGGACGGGACGGTCGTGGCGACCGTCTCCGGCGACGGGACGGCGCGGCTGTGGGACGTGCGCTACCCGCGTCAGGTCAACTACCTCGCGCCGCTGGAAGGCCACGACAGCTACGTGTTCGCGGTCGCGTTCAGCCCGGACGGGCAGACCTTGGCGACCGGGTCGGAAGACCGCACGGCGAAGCTGTGGAACGTGACCGACCCGCGCCGGCCGGTGCTGCGATCGGACGTCAAGGGCTTCAGCGGGCCGGTCAACGGGGTCGCGTTCAGCCCGGACGGCACGGTGCTGGCGGCGGCCTCGACCGACCAGACGGCCCGGCTGACCGATGTCGCCGACCTGTCCCGACCGGTCGAGCTGGCGAAGCTGGAGGGGCACATCGCCCCGGTGTACGCGGTGGCGTTCGGGCCGGGCGGCAAGACCCTGGCCACCGGGGCCGACGACCGCACCGCCAAGATCTGGGACGTCACCGACCCGCGCCGGCCGCGCGACACCGCGACCCTGATCGGGCACGGCGGGCCGGTGTACGCGGTGGCGTTCGGCGATGGCGTGCTGGCGACCGGGTCGTGGGACCGCACGGCGCAGTTGTGGCACACCGACGAACAGCGGGTGAAGACCCTGGTGTGCGCGGCGGTCGGGGCCGGGGACCAGGGGTGGTCACGGGTCCTGCCGGACGTGCCGGTGCAACCGTCGTGCCCCGAGTGATGGTTTTGGTTTTCTGGCTTGTTGGTGACTTGTGCGGAGGGGCGGGCGATGAGTTCTGCGGAGGGGCGGGCAGATGAGTTCGGGGAGGGGCGGGTCGATGGATCTTGAGCTGACTGCGGACGCGGCGGACGACCTGCGCGACCTGCACCGGGCGTTGACGGGGGAGGCGGAGTTGCGCGGTCGGGTGCGGCTGCGGTCGCGTCCGCCGGAACCGGGTGCGCTGGGGCCGGTGGTCGAGGCGGTGGAGGTCGCGCTCGCGCCCGGCGGCGCGTTGACCGTGGTGGCGGGGGCGGTCCTGGTGTGGCTGCGGCACCGGCGTGGCACCGTGAAGGTCAAGGTGACCCGCGGGAAGTCCACCGTGGAGGTGACCGCGCAGCGGGTCCGTGAGCTCGACCCGGCGGCGGTGCGCGACCTCACCACCGAGATCGTGGCCGCGTTGGACGGGAAGAGGCAGCTCGAGGGTGGCGATCGGCCGGCTTGAGCGGATCTGGCCAGCGTCGACCGAGCGGGATCGGGGGAGGGGAGCGGTGTCAGGTGCCGAGCATCCGGAGGACGAGGTCGGCGTAGAGCGCGCCGATGTCGGCCGGGGAGCGGCGGCCGCCGGGCTGGTACCAGCGGGCCACGTCGATGCAGAGCGAGAGGACCGCCAAGGTCGCGCCGCGCGCGTCGAGGACGTGGAAGACGCCCGCCGCGACGCCGTCCTCGATCATCCGCCGGACGGTGTCCTCGATGCGCCTGCGCAGGACGACCACCTCGGCGAAGTGCTCGGGGGTGAGCGCGTTCAGCTCGTACTGCACGACGCGGGCGGTGGTGTGGTGCTCGGCGTGCCACGACGCGAACGCCGACACCGCGGCGGCCATCCGCGCGGCCGGGTCCGGCTCGGGGGAGGTGAGGGAGGCGGCACTGCCTGCGGCCGGGGTGGTGGCTGGGGTGGCGGCCGAGGTGGCGGCCGAGGTGAGGACGTCGAGGGAAGCGGTGTGGCCGATCCGGGAGATCTGGAAGAGCAGGTCTTCCTTGGACCGGTAGTGGATGTAGACCGCGGCGGGGCTCATGCCGGCCTGCGCGGCGATGTCGCGGGTGGTGGTGGCGTGGTAGCCGCGCCCGGCGAACGCGGCGGCGGCCGCGACGAGCATCCGGCGGGCGGCCGGCGGGGTGATGTCGCTCCACGTCCGATCGAGCAGGTCGAACTCGTGGGCGGTCATTCGGGGCCTCCTTGACAAGGTCGGTCAGCCTATCGCAGGCTAAGCGCACGCTTAGCCCTAAGCAACCGCTTAGTACGGGAGGGTCCGGTGCGCCGCACGCTGTTCGAGGACGACCACGACGCGTTCCGCGAGACGGCGCGCGCGTTCGTCGACCGGACCATCCGACCGGGCTACGAGAGGTTCGTCGAGCAGCGTCACATCGACCGCGAGGTGTGGCTGGAGGCGGGCCGGCAGGGGCTGCTCGGCCTCGAAGTGCCCGAGGAGTACGGCGGCAGCGGCGCGGGCGACTACCGGTTCAACGCGGTGTTCGGCGAAGAGCTGTGCAAGGTCAGCGCGGGCGTCGCGAGCTGCCTGGGCATCCACGGCGACGTGGTCGCGCCCTACCTGGTCGACCTGTGCACCGAGGAGCAGAAGCGGCGGTGGCTGCCCCGGTTCTCCAGCGGGGAGCTGACCACCGGCATCGCCATGACCGAGCCGTCCGGCGGGTCCGACCTCGCGGCGCTGAGGTCCACGGCGGTGCGCGACGGGTCGGACTGGGTCCTCAACGGCTCCAAGACGTTCATCACCAACGGTTACTCGGCGGACCTGATCGTGGTCGCCGCGCGCACCAGCCCGGAGAAGAGGTCCAAGGGCATCACGCTGTTCGCGGTGGAGACCGGGATGCCGGGCTTCGAGCGCGGGCGCAAGCTGGAGAAGGTGGGCCAGCCCGAGTCGGACACCGCCGAGCTGTTCTTCCAGGACGTGCGGCTGCCGGCGGACAACGTGATCGGCGAGGTCGACCGCGGGTTCGTGCACATGATGGAGCGCCTGCCGCAGGAACGGCTGGGCGCCGCGATCTCCAACCTGGCGCACGCCCGGCAGATCCTGCTGGAGACCATCGAGTACGTGAAGGAGCGCAAGGCGTTCGGCCAGTCGATCGGGTCGTTCCAGCACAACAAGTTCACGCTCGCCGAGCTGGCCACGAAGGTCGACGTGACGCAGGCGTTCCTCGACCAGTGCACGCTGGCGCACACCGCGCGGGAGCTGACGGCGGTGGACGCGGCGAAGGCCAAGTACTGGAGCGCGGACGTGCAGAACGAGATCATCGACGCGTGCGTCCAGCTGCACGGCGGCTACGGCTACATGACCGAGTACCGCGTGGCCCGCGCGTGGATGGACGCCCGGGTGACCAGGATCTGGGCCGGCTCCAACGAGATCATGAAGGAACTGATCGGCCGGGACCTGGGTCTGTGATCGGGCTGGGCGTGGGTTTGTGATCGGCAGGGGTGGGCCGAGGTGCTCTGGAAGTCCTTTGTGGAGGGTGTAGTGGGTGTTCTTGACAGGTTCCGGTTGGACGGCCGAGTAGCGATCGTCACGGGCGCGTCGTCGGGGCTCGGCGTCGCGTTCGCCAAGGGGCTCGCGGAGGCCGGTGCCGACGTGGTGCTCGCGGCGCGCCGGGTCGAGCGGCTGGCGGAGACGGCGGCGCTGGTCGAGGCCACCGGTCGGCGGGCGTTGGTCGTGCGGGCGGATGTCTCCGTGCCCGAGGACTGTCACGAGGTGGCACGGGCGGCTGCGGAGTTCGGTGCG
Source organism: Saccharothrix espanaensis DSM 44229 (assembly GCF_000328705.1). NCBI lineage: Bacteria > Bacillati > Actinomycetota > Actinomycetes > Pseudonocardiales > Pseudonocardiaceae > Saccharothrix > Saccharothrix espanaensis. The sequence continues at coordinate 1,995,902 of NC_019673.1, forward strand.
GTCGGGGTGCTGGTGAACAACGCCGGGGTGGCGTCGGCGGTGCCGGCGTCGCGGGAGACGCCGGAGCAGTTCCGGGCGGTGGTGGAGGTCAACCTCGGCGGTGCCTACTGGATGGCCCAGGCCGCGGCGGCGGTGATGACCGGCGGCGGGTCGATCGTCAACGTGTCCAGCGTGCTGGGGCTGGTGTCGGGAGGGTTGCCGCAGGCGGCCTACTCGGCGTCGAAGGCCGCGTTGCTGGGGCTGACGCGGGACCTGGCGCAGCAGTGGACCGGGCGCAAGGGCATTCGGGTGAACGCGTTGGCACCGGGGTACTTCGCCTCGGAGATGACCGACCAGTACCCGGAGGGCTACCTCGACGCGCACATCGCGCGGCTGCCGATGGGCCGGGTGGGTGATCCCGAGGAACTGGCCGCGGCAGTGGTGTTCCTCGCTTCGGACGCGGGCGGGTACGTGACCGGTGCGACGCTCGTGGTCGACGGTGGGGCGACGGTCGGCATGTAGTCCGGTGCGGGGCCGGTTTGTAACCTGACGGCTACCGGGTGCGACATATCCTGTGGGACAACCGCTCACCCGGGGGATGTCGTGGCCGAAGAGCCTGGCTTCAGGGTAGTCGAACCACCTCGTTCGGTATTTCGCCGCAAGCGCTTCCTGCTGCCGTTCGGGGTGGCGGTGGCGGTCGCGCTGGCCGGTGTGATCGCCCTGTTCGCCTCGGGCACGGTGGCGCTGCCCGTGCAGCAGGTCTTGGTGGTGCGCGGGATGATCGCGTCCAAGCGCGACTTCTTCCAGGACCCGGAGGTGAAGCGGCTGCTGATGGCGCACCGGATCCAGGTGCGGATGACACCGGTCGGGTCGCGCGAGCTGGTCGGCCGGCAGGACCTGGACGAGTTCGACTTCGTCTTCCCGTCGGGGCAGTCGTCGGTGGAGGTCGTGTACGAGCGGCGCAAGGGCAAGCCCGTCAACCCGTACCGTCCGTTCTTCACGCCGATCGTGCTGGCCACCTACGCGGAGTACGTGGCAGCGCTGGAGCAGGCCGGGGTGGTGCGTGAGCAGGCGGGGAGCGAAGGGCTCTACTACGACCTCTCGGTGCCCGCGCTGATCAAGGTGATGCAGGAGGGCAAGTTCTGGTCGGACTACGGGATGAGCAACAACAACCGGCTCATCGCGCAGATCCCGGACCCGTGCCGCACCTACTCGGGGTCGGCGTACCTGGGCATGCTGGCGTTCTCGCTCAACGGCAACCGGCCACCGACCGAGGAGGACACGGCGGTCCGGATCGCCCGTGGGATCAAGCCGCTGCTGGAGGTCGAGGGGCAGTACGGCGACGACCACGCCCCCAAGTTCCTGGCCCCGGACGGGCGGACGTTCGCGACGGTCGTGGTGGTCTACGAGCACCAGTTCCTGGCGCACCAGTTCGCCGTGCAGGACCGGACCGGGCAGCCGGACCGCACCCGCGTGCTGCTCTACCCCGAGGCGCAGCACGAGACCGCGCCGGAGCTGCTGGCGTTCACGCCTGCGGGCAGCCGGTTGGGCGAGCTGGTGTCGGAGAACCCCGCGCTGCGGCGGCGTGCGCTGGAACTGGGCTTCCGGGTGCTCGGGCCGAGCGGGGAGACCTCCCACTACGGCGCGCTGTCGGAGTACCTGCAACAGCGCGGGTTGCCCACGCCCACTAGCGGGGTCGGCGACACCGAGACGTGGATGCCCAACCGGCGGTTGCTGGAGAAGATGATTGTCGAGGTCGGTGGCTGCCCGTGAGGTGGCCGCTGCTCATGTTGGTGGTGGCGCTGGTCGGCGGGTGCACGTCCCAGCCGGAACCGGTGACGTTGATGGTGCTGGCAGGGGCGGAGCTCGCGGACCTCCGGCCGGTGCTGGCCGAGCTGCGCCGCGACACCGGGGTCGACCTGCGGCTGGACCACCGGGGGACCGTGCGGGCGAGCGCGGAGATCCGCGCCGGGGCCCGGCACGACCTGGCCTGGCTGTCGACCAGCCGGTACCTGAGGTTGGCGGGCGGGACGGTGCCGTTGGCCACGAGCGTGATGCTGTCGCCGGTGGTGGTCGGGGTGAAACCGGGGAAGGTGAAGGAGACCTCGCCGTCCTGGGCGTCTCTCGCTTCCGTTGCCGGGGTGGGGGAGTTGAAGTACTTGATGGCCGATCCGCGGGTCGCGGGGAGCGGGTTGGCCGCGTTGATCGGCGTGGCCACGGCCGCGGCCGGCACCGGGGCGGCGCTGAAGCCGGAAGATGTGCGGTGCGACAAGGTGCAGGGGTTCCTGGTGGGGCGCGCGGCGGTGACCGAAGCGGAGGACGTCGCCGAAGAGTATGTGCGGCAACAGGATCAGCTCGACGCGGTAGTGACGTATGAGTCGACGGTGTTGTCGCTCAACGCTTCCGGCCGGGTCCGTGAGCAGTTGGAGGTCGTGTACCCGCGCGACGGGATCGTGTTGGCGGACTACCCGGTCATGTTGTTGAAGCCGGAGAAGAGGGTTGCCTACGACCGCGTTGTGGGGTGGCTGCTGGGAGAACGCGGGCAACGGGCGTTGATGGGGACGTTCCGTCGGCCGGTGGACGCCGGGGTGGACAGGCCCGCCGCACTGCGGGCTGAGTTGGGGACCTCGTTGTACTTCCCGGGGTCCCAGGGAGTTGTGGACGCGTTGTTGGCGGCCTACGACCGGGCCGGAGAACCGGCGCGGGTGGTGTTCGTCCTGGACTACTCGACCTCGATGGCGGGGGAGCGGATCGACGGGCTGCGGGACGTGTTCGCCCGGTTGAGCGGGATCGGTGGTGGTGTCGGTAGTGGGGTCGCGGGGACGGGTGGGTTCGAGGGGTTTCGGGTGGGGGAGAGCATCACTGTGGTGAGGTTCGCCGGGTCGGTTCTGGCGGCGGACACGGTGGTGGTGCGGGGTGCGGCCGATCTTGTTTCCCTACAGGGGTTGTTGGCCGGAGAGTTGCAGGACGGCACTGCGGTGTGGTCGGCGCTGGACGTGGCGTACAGGGAGGCTGCGGGCGGGGTTGTCGTCGTCCTGACTGATGGCGAGAACAACGCGGGGATGACGGTGAACGAGTTGCTGGCGGCGTGGCCGAAGCCCGCTCGTACGTACGCCGTGCGGTTCGGGACGGCGGATCCGGTCGAGCTGGGGAGGGTGGCTGCGGCGTCCGGTGGCCGGGTGGTGGAAGCGGACGGCGTGGCGCTGGCGCAGGCGGTCAAGGACATTCGCGGTTGTTGAGGGGGTCCGGTGGAGGTCGACCGTTCGTTGTGGTGGTCGGTGTGGTGGCCGTGGGCTGTGGTGTGGCTGGTGACCGTGCTCGCCGTCGTAGTGGCGGGGGTCGTGGCGTTCGTGGCGTGGCGGGCGAGGTTCCGCTTCGCGCCGGTGCGCGAGGTGCCGGGGCTGACCCTGTACCTCAACGCGAAGTTCGTGATGGATCTCTACCAGGTCGGCGGCTTCGGCGACGCGCTGGTCAAGGAGGTCACCCACCGGGTCGGCGTGACCAAGGACGGGAAGGTGGCGTTCCCGGGGTTGCCGGACCTGGGAGCGGGCGTCGCCTACGACCGGCAGGTGGTGAAGACCTACCTGGAGCGCGCCGAACCGATCAGCGCGGTCGGCGTGCTGCTCGACGCGCTGGAGGCGGCGGGGAGCCTGGTGCACGTCGACCTCACCGAGCAGACGGTGGTGCGCAGCGCGGCGTTGGAACGTGCGGCGCAGGAGGGGCCGGTGTCGTTGCGCAAGGTGAAGGCGTACGTGTTGGTCAAGGGCGAGTTCTCGATCGAGGAGGAGCGGGACGGGGTCACGGTCCTGCTGGCGTCGGTGGGGGCGGACGGCGCGAAGGTGCGCGTGGAGTGCTTGGAAGGCGGCCTGGACGACGCCGTGCCGGAAGGGGTGTTCGACGCGGTGTGCCTGGGGCGGGTGCAGGCTTGGCGGGGAGACGCGGACGAGTTGCTCGTCCGTCCGATCGCGTTGTTCCAGTGACGGTCGTGGTGGGGCGCGGCGGCGTGGGGGTGGAGAGAGAGATTAAGCTCGGCGGATGGGCACTGTGCCGGAGCGGCTGATCGAAGCGGCCACGAGGTTGTTCGCCGACAAGGGCTTCGACCGGGTGGCGGTGCAGGAGATCGTCGACCTGGCGGGCGTCACCAAAGGCGCGATGTACCACTACTTCGGGTCCAAGGACGATCTGCTGCACGAGATCTACGGCAGCCTGCTGCGGATGCAGACCGAGCGGCTGGAGCTGATCGCCGCCGGGGACGGCGCGGTCGAGGAGCGGTTGCACTCGGCGGCGGTGGACGTCGTGGTGACGTCGGTGGAGAACTTCGACCAGGCGAAGGTGTACTTCCGGTCGGCCGACCAGCTCGCGGAGTCCCAGCGGATGGCCATGCGCGCCGAACGGCGCAGGTACCACGAGCGCTTCCGGTCGTTGGTGGAGGAGGGGCGCGATTCCGGGGTTTTCCGGAGTGATGTTCCTGCTGACCTGGTCGTGCACTACTTCTTCGGGTCTGTGCACCACCTGGGGGCCTGGTACCGGGAGGGTGGGGCGCTGTCCGCCAAGGACGTGGGGCGGCATTATGCGGACTTGTTGTTGGGGGCGTTGGTGGCGGGGGAGTGAAGTGGAAGTTCAAAGCGTCCTCGCCGGACGGGCGAGCCGCCAAGGATGACCAAGGGCGTGGGTCGTCGTGTCATCCCCGCATGGCCCGGTCGAAGACAACCACCCTTGGGTAGGTAGTGCAAGCGAAAAGCGTGCTTGCACTACCTACCCAAGCGCGGTTCGCTGGCGCGCGGGCCATACGGGGATGACACGACTTGTCGGGTGGGTGTGTGGCGGGTTTTGGTCAGGGGATGTAGAGGACTACCGTTTCGGCAACGCAGGCGGGTTTGGGGTGTCCTTCGATTTCTACCGTCACCTTGATTATGGCCTGTTTGCCTGGGGGGAAATCGGTTAGTTTGGTCAGTTCCGCGCCTGCTCGTACGCGGGACCCCACGGTTACCGGGGTGGGGAAGCGGACTTTGTTGAGGCCGTAGTTGACGCCCATGGAGAGGTTCTGGACCGTGTAGATGTCGCGGACCAGGCTGGGGATCAGGGAGAGGGTCAGGTAGCCGTGGGCCACGGGGGCTCCGAACGGGCCCGCTTTGGCTTTCTCCAGGTCCACGTGGATCCACTGGTGGTCGTCGGTGGCTTCGGCGAAGAGGTTGATCTCCCGCTGGGTGATCTCGTGCCACGAGCCGTGGCCCAGGTGTTCGCCCGTCGCCTCGCCCAGGGCGTCCAGGGTGGGGAAGGTGCGCATCGGGCTAGTCCTTCGGTCCGCCGGCGACGTAGATGACCTGGCCGGAGACGAAACCCGCGCCTTCGCCGGCCAGGAATGACGCCGTGTGGGCGATGTCCTCGGGCGTGCCCACCCGGCCCACCGGGATCATCATGGCCGCCGCTTTCTTGAAGTCCTCGAAGTCCGCGCCCACCCGGGCCGCGGTGGCGGCGGTCATGTCGGTGGCGATGAAGCCCGGGGCGATGGCGTTGACGGTGATGCCGAACTTGCCCAGTTCGATGGCCAGGGTCTTGGTGAAGCCCTGGATCCCCGCTTTCGCGGCCGCGTAGTTGGCCTGGCCCCGGTTTCCCAGGGCGCTGGTGCTGGACAGGTTGACGATCCGGCCCCACTTGGCTTCGGTCTGGAACTTCTGGACCGCGCGGCTCATCAGGAACGTGCCGCGCAGGTGCACGTTCATCACGGCGTCCCAGTCGTCGTTCGTCATCTTGAACAGCAGGTTGTCACGCAGGATGCCGGCGTTGTTCACCAGCACGGTGGGAGCGCCGAGTTCATCGGCCACCCGTTGCACGGCCCGGTCGACGGCGTCGCTGTCGCTCACGTCCACGCCCACGGCGAGGGCCTTGCCGCCCGCCGCGGTGATCGTGGCCACGGGTGCGGCGCAGCTCTCCTCGTCCAGGTCCAGCAGGGCCACGGCCAGGCCGTCCTGGGCGAGCCTCGTCGCCACGGCCGCGCCGATCCCTCGTGCGGCGCCGGTGACGATTGCCACGCGTGCGTCCACGGTGACCTCCAATGGGGGTGGTTGCTGAGCAAGCGCTTAGGGGTTGTCGGCGAAGTTACCGGGCTGGTCGGGTTGACGCCAGGGTCGGGGCAGAGCGACCATACCGACTGGTCGGAATGTGGGTCGGGAGGGGTGCGGGTGGAGTTCTTGGGCAAGGTCGCCCTGGTCACCGGGGGTGCCAACGGGATCGGGGCGGGGGTTGTCCGGCGGCTGGCGTCGTTGGGTGCGTCGGTGGTGGTCGCTGACGTGGACGTCGAGGGTGGGACGGCCGTCGCAGGGGAGGTGGGCGGCGTTTTTGTCGCTTGTGATGTTCGGCGTTCCGAGGCCAGCGACGCCGCGGTCGCTGCCTGTGTGTCGGCCTTCGGGCGGTTGGACTTCGTTGTCCTCAACGCGGGTGTTGCGACGGGTTTCGGGCTCGGGGACGACTTCGACGCCGAGCGCTATCGGAGCGTCATGGGGATCAACCTCGACGGCGTTGTCTACGGGGTCCACGCGGCGCTCCCCGAACTGCGCAAGCGGGGTGGGCAGATCGTGGTCACGGCGAGCATGGCCGGGCTGATGGCGATGCCGCTGGATCCCTTGTACGGGGCCAACAAGGCCGCTGTCGTGGCGTTGGTGCGGGCGCTGGGCCCGGTGCTGGCTCCGGACGGGGTGGCCGTCAACGCCGTGTGCCCCTCGTTCGCCGACACGGCGATCATCACCGGGTTCAAGTCGTTCCTGGAGGACTCGGGGATGCCGATCCTGAGCGTGGACGACGTCGTGGACGCCTACCTCGCCGTGTTGCGCGGCGGCGAAACCGGGCAATGCTGGTACGTGCAGGCGGGGCGGCCCAGCGAGCCGTTCCGGTTTCCCAATCCGCCCGGTCCGCGTGTCGAGGAAGGCTGAAACCGTTGCGTGCCATTCAGATCACCGAGTTCGGTGGGCCCGAGGTGTTGACCGAGGTCTCGTTGCCCGACCCCGTCGCGGGGGAGGGGGAGTTGCTGGTCGAGGTCAGTCGGGCCGGGCTGAACTACGCCGACACGCACCAGGCGGAGAACTCCTACCTGTCACGGATGCAGTTGCCGCTGGTGCCGGGCGGGGAGGTCGTCGGGCTCGTCGGTGGCGGGCGTCGGGTCGTCGCCTTGACCTCGTCCGGCGGGTACGCGGAGAAGGCCGCCGTGCCGGCCGCCACGGCGTTCGACGTGCCGGACGGGATCGACGACCTGACGGCGTTGAGCATGGTGGTGCAAGGGGCCACGGCCTGGTTGTTGTTGCGCAAGAGCGTCCACCTGGAGCCGGGTGAGAGCGTCGTGGTGCACGCCGGGGCCGGTGGGGTGGGGTCGATCGCCGTTCAGCTGGCCAAGAAGTGGGGTGCCGGGCGGGTCATCGCCACGGCGTCGTCCGCCGAGAAGCGCGCCTTGGCGACCGGGCTGGGGGCCGACGTGGTGGTCGACTCCACCGTCGGCGACATGACCGAAGCCTTGCGGGACGCCAACAACGGGCGTCGGGTCGACGTCGTGCTGGACATGACCGGGGGTGCGGTGACCGACCAGAGCGTGGCGGCGCTGGCACCGTTCGGCCGGCTCGCGTTCTATGGGATGGCCAGTCGGGAGCAGCCGTCCGCCGTCGCGTTGGCCGACCTGCTGTCGCACTCGACGGCGGTGGTCGGGATGTGGCTGCCGCACGCGTTCCGCTTGCCGGGACGGGTCGTCCACCGGGCCATGGGGGAGTTGTTCGACCTCGTGCTGGCCGGGGACCTGCGGGTCGTCGCCGGGGGCGAGTACGGGCTGTCCGAGGTGCGTCGGGCGCACGAGGACCTGCGGTCGCGGCGCACCACCGGGAAGTTGGTGCTGGACCCGTCGCGGTGAACCGGGGGGAGGGCCGCCCCTTCGAAGTGGGCGGCCCTCGGCCCGGTCAGTCCTCGTCGCTGAGCTCGGCGAGCGCGGCCTTGACCTTGGCCAGCTCGGCCTCCAGCTCCTCCATGCGGGTGCGGTGCTGGGACCGGGCGGCCTCGATGACCTCCTCGATGCCGCCGGCGATGTCCTCGTGCAGCTCCTTGGCCGCCTTGGACACGGCCGCGGCCGAGATGGCGAGGCCCTGCACGACCCGCTTGGTGCCGTGCACCAGGTCGGCCTGCCACTCGCCGTCCGCGGTGCCGGTGACGGTGAGCGTCAACTCGACCGTGCGGGTCTTCTTGGCCGTGCTCTTGGGGGCCCGGGGCTTCGCGGGCTTGGCCGCGGGCGCCTCCTCCTGCTTCGGGGGTGCCTCAGGAGCCTCTTCGGCCTGCTGCACGGGCTCGGCGGGCGCCACGGCGTCCACCTGGTCTTCCTGCTCCACGAGCGTGTCCGCCTGCACGTTCTCGTTTCCTCTCTGCGCTTCCGGCTCGACCCGGCCGTGATCATAGAACACGTGTTCGATGGTGGGTCGATCGCCCCGCACAGCGTAGGGCGTCGGATCGGCGCGCAGATCTCGGGTGATGCCCGCTTCAGCTCGGCGGCAGCCGCAGCACGCGCTGCCGCTCCACGTCGGCGACGCCGGGCACGTCCTTCAGGGTCCCGAGCGCCTCCGGGGCGATCGAGCCGGTGACCATGCCCAGCGCCTCCAGCACGTCGTCCACCTCGAGACCGGCCTCCCGCAGCGCCGCGACCACCGCGGTGAGCTGCGAGAGGCTGTCGTCGGCGACCGAGACCACGACCTTGTCCACGGGCGCCTCCGGCGATCGGTGTCAGGGAGCCTGCACCAATCCTGCACCCACATCCGTGGAAGGCAAGCCCAGCCGACGCCCCGACTGCATCAGCCGCGCCCACAGCTCCCAGCCGCGCGCGTTGTACTGCTGCGCCAGCAACGCCGCGATCCCCGCCACGTGCGGGGTCGCCATGCTGGTGCCCTGGATGCGCTTGTGCCGCGTCGCCTCGGTCTTTCCGTTCCAGCTCGAATAGACGTTCACGCCGGGGCCGACGCCGTCGACCTGGCCGACGGTGTCGACCGTGCCGCAGGAGAAGAACGCGAGGGCGCGCTGGTCGTCGATCGCGCCCACGGACATGATCGACGGGCAGTTCGCCGGGTGGCCGACGGGGGCGACGGCGTTGGGCCGCCGGCTCTCGTTGCCCGCCGCGGCGATGATGAGCGTGTTCTTCGCCAACGCGCGTTGCGCGGCCTGCTCGAAGATCTGCGAGTACGGCGTGCCCGGCCGGACCGCCGCGCCCAACGACATCGACACGACCGCGCAGCCGTTGGCCACGGCCCACGCGATGCCGTTGAGGATGCCGCCGTCGTCGCCGAACCCGGCGTTGGACAGCACCTTGCCCGCGTAGATCTCCGCTTCGTGCGCGACGCCGTAGCCGGGGCCGCCGGTGACGGGCTTGCGCGGGCCGGCGGCGCTGCCGATGCAGTGCGTGCCGTGGCCGTGCGCGTCGTCCACCGTCTCGCCCTTGATGAACGAGTTGGTGAGCACCGCGCGCCCGGCGAAGTCCGGGTGGTCGACGGTGAACCCGGTGTCCAGGACGGCGAGCCGGACGCCGGCGCCGGTCGCGGAGCTCAGCGTCGCGCCGACGGCTTGCAGGCCCCAGGTGTAGACGCTCTCGTCCACCAGGGTGGAGGCCGTCTCCTCGGCCGCGGCGGGCGCGGTCAGGGCTTGGACGATCCGCTCCGGCTCGACCACCGCGATCGGACCGGGTTCGTCGGCGGCGCGGGCCAGCCGCGTCACCTGCTCGGGCGCGGCGTTGACCACGGCGATGCCGAGCTCTTGGAAGATGATCCCGTCGGAGGCCGCGAGCTCCTCGGGCGAGACGGACTCGGTGGTGCTCGCGGCGGTGATGCCGGCGACCCGGCTCATCTCCCGGACGCCGGCGGCGACCGAGTTGTCCTCCAGCAGCACCAGGTAGCGGCCGGTTGTCGTGGGGCTTTCCTCAGGCATGACGACCCCCTTCGGGGTTGGGCGGCAGTCAAGTGCAACCCCGGCGGACGGTCGTGTTCAAGCGGCCGAACGAGGGTGGTTGCGTCATGTCTGAGGAACGCCGTGGCTGTGGAGATACAGATCAGGCCGTCGCGGGCTGAGCGTCACGCTTTCGGGTGAAAAGTCGGGCCAGTGGTTCCACGACTCTTGCGGCCACCGGACCCAGCACGGCCATCAGCAGCACGTAGGCCGTGGCCAGCGCCGCCAGCTCGCCGTCCACCGCGCCGGAGGCCACGGTGAGGCTCGCGATCACGATCGAGAACTCGCCGCGCGCGACCAGCGCCGCGCCCGCGCGGGCCCGGCCGAGCTTGCCGATGCCCTGCCGCTGGGCGGCCCACCACCCGGTGGCGACCTTGGTCAGCGTGGTCACCACCGCCAGCGCCACGGCCAGGCCGAGCACCGGCGGGATCGAGCGCGGGTCGGTGTTGAGGCCGAACACCACGAAGAACATCGCCGCGAACAGGTCCCGCAACGGCTCCAGCATCCGGGTGGCGTTCTCCGCCGTCGAGCCGGAGATCGCGATGCCCAGCAGGAACGCGCCCACCGCCGCCGACACCTGCAGCTGCGAGGCCAGGCCCGCGACCAGCAGCGCCGCGCCGAGCACCTTGAGCAGGAACACCTCGGGGTCGGGGCTGTCCACCAGGGCCGAGACGTACTTGCCGAACTTCAGCGCGATGACCAGCACGACGGTGATCGCCAGCAGCGAGATGCCGACCGCGGTCAGCCCGCCGACGAAGCTCACGCCCGCCAGCACGGCGGTCAGGATCGGCAGGTAGACCGCCATCGCCAGGTCCTCGAACACCAGCACCGACAGGACCACAGGGGTCTCCCGGTTGCCCAGCCGGCCGAGGTCGCCGAGCACCTTGGCGATGATCCCGGACGACGAGATGTAGGTGACGCCGGCCATCGCCAGCGCGCCCACCGGCCCCCAGCCCAGGATCAGCGCCGCGATCGCGCCCGGCGCCGCGTTGAGCACGATGTCCACGACACCGGCCATCCACGACCGCTTGAGCCCGGTCATCAGCTCGGCCGCCGAGTACTCCAGGCCGAGCAGGAGCAGCAGCAGGATGACGCCGATCTCGCTGGAGATGTGCGAGAAGTCCTCGATGCCGTGCAACGGGACCAGGCCGCCCTGCCCGAAGGCCAGGCCGCCGATCAGGTAGAGCGGGATCGGCGAGATGCCGATCCGCCAGGCCACCTTCCCCAGCAGTCCCAGGCCGAAGAAGACCGCGCCGAGTTGGACCAGTGCGATCGCCGTGTCGTGCAACGCTCAGCCGTCCAGGATGTCGGCTGTCTTGGCCAGCCCGTCGGCGGTGCCCACGACGACCACCAGGTCGCCGCCCGCGAAGGTGAAGTCCGGGCGGGGCGACGGGTGCACCGAGCCCGAGCGCACCACGGCCACGATCGAGGACCCGGTGCGGGTGCGCAGCTCGGTCTCGCCCAGCGTGCGGCCGTCGAACCTGGAGCCCGGCACGATCGGGAACTGCTTGGTGGAGATGCCCGCCACCTCGCGGTGCTGGTCCTCCAGGTGCGCCACGAGCTGCGGCGCGCCCAGCAGGCCGGCCAGCGTGTTCGCCTCGGCCGGGCTCAGCGGTATGGAGGCCGAGCAGTTGTCGGGGTCGTCCTTGCTCGACACGATCAGCTCGAACTTGCCGTCGCGGTAGGTGATCACCCCGATCCGGCGGCCGGCTCGGATCATGAAGTCCTGTCGGGTGCCGATTCCCGGCAAGGGCGTGACCTCGACGTTCATACCTTTCATCATAAGCGGTATGACTGTTCGGGTACGGGCCGTGCGCAGTGGATGGGTGGTCAGGGACCGGGTGCCGGGTCCTGACGTGGACGAGTTCGCCGAGCCCGAGCGGGTCGTGGAGGCCCTCGCGGCGACGCGCAACCGCACGTTGCTCGCGGTGCAGCACCCGCACCGCACCCCGGCCGCGCTGGCCGCCGGGCTGAGCCTGGTCGACGCGTTACCGGGGGCCCGCGCCGAGCTCGCCCACCTCTGCCGGACCGCGTACCGGCAGGTCGCGGACGTCGTCGCGCCCTACCGGGTGGACGGGCCGGACGGCACCGCCTACGGGCTGCTGTGCCTGGCCGACCCGGCCGCCGTCGGGCACACCGAGGAGGTCTACCCGGAGGTGGTCGCCGAGCGGGCCCGGGTGCTGGCCGGGCTGGGCTGCGTGACCAGCGCCGCCCTGCTCGTCCCGGTGCCCGGCGACGCCCTGCGGTGGCCCGCGCGCTCCGGTGCCGCCGGCGTGTCCGAGCCGTCCGAGCTGACCCGGCTGGTGGCCGAGGTCGACTCCCCGCCGGCGGTGTCGATGGTCGACCCCAGCGGGCGGCGGCACTGGCTGTGGCTGGTCGGGCCCGGCCACCACCAGGACGCCCTGCTGGCCGCCGCGGGCGCGCACCCGCTGATGGTCGCGGACGGCAACCACCGGGTCGCCGCCGCGGCCGCCGCCGGGCTGACCGGGCTGCCGGCGCTCGTCACCGCCGGCCCGGACCTGCGGGTCGGGCCCATCCACCGGGCCCTGGTCGACACCGGGCTGTCGCTGGACGACCTGGCGGCCGCGTGGCGCGGGATCGGGCTGGCCGTGGCCGAGACCGACGTGTCCGCCCGGCCCTCGCCCGGCGTCGTGGTCGCCGTGTCCGGCGCGCGGGCGTTGCGGGTGGAACTGCCCGAGCCCGGCATCGACCACGCGTTCGTGGAGACCCACCTGCTGGAGAAGGCGCTCGGCCTGGACCCGGAGAGCCCGCACGTGCGCCCGGTCACCAACGGCGTGCCGCTGGACGAGGAGGTGCTGCTGCTGATCGCGCCCGTGCCGGTCGCGGACGTGCTCGCGGTGCACGCGTCCGGCGGCCGGATGCCCCGCAAGAGCACCTACTTCACGCCCAAGCCGCGCAGCGGTCTCCTGCTGGCCGACCTCGACTGACTTGAGAATCGGGCGCAGGATGACCCTGATCGACGCGGACGAACGCGGCCAGGTGCCGGCAGCGAGGTCCGACAGTGCTCGTGCGCGACGGCCTGACCTCGGCGGACCCCGTCTTGGCAGTGCTCACCGCCACGCCTGGAACTCCCCGCCCGCGTGGCGCGGCCGGCCGGTCTGACGGACGTGCCGCGGTTGTCCGCGGTCCAGCTGGCGATGCCCCGACCTCGACCACTGCGGGCCGAGTCGGGTGTGACGGTTCACACCAGGCACAATAGGAGGTTGACGACAGGGCACGCGTTCGAGGAGGAAACCCCGGTGGGACACGGTGAGCTGCGTGGCGTGGTGGCCCTTGACGGGCCGTCCGGCACCGGCAAGTCCTCCGCAGCGCGCCGACTGGCGGCGACGCTCGGCGCGCGTTACCTGGACACGGGCGCGATGTACCGCGCGGTGACGCTGGCGGTGCTGCGCGCGGGCGTGGACCCGACCGACGCCGAACGCGTCGCCGAAGTCGCCCGGACGGCCCGGCTGGAGCAGGGCGACGACCCGGAGCGCTCGACCACCGCCGTGGACGGCGTGGACGTCGGCGCGGAGATCCGCGGCCCCGAGGTGACCCTCGCGGTGTCGCCGGTCTCCGCCGTGCCCGAGGTGCGCGAACTGCTCGTGGCGCGGCAGCGGGAGATCATCGCCGCCGCGCTGGAGCGGGCCGGCGGGATCGTCGTGGAGGGCCGCGACATCGGCACGGTGGTCGTGCCCGACGCCGGGCTGAAGGTGTACCTCACCGCCGACGCGCAGGCCCGCGCGCAGCGGCGGACCAGGCAGGACCACGCGTCCGGCCGCGCGTCCACAGTGGACGCGACGCTGGCCGACGTGCGGCGGCGCGACACCTACGACTCGACGCGCGCGGTGTCGCCGCTGCGGCCCGCCGAGGACGCCGTGGAGCTGGACACCACCGCGCTCGACCTGGCCGGCGTGCTGGCCGCGCTGGTCGACCTGGTCGAGCGGCGCGGGCTGCGGGTCGTGGCGGTGGGCGGGTGAACGAGGACCTGCCCGAGGGCACCTGGCCGTGGCTGATGGACGTCGGCCGGCTGATCGGCCGCTGGCCCGTCGCCCGGTCGTTCCGGGTGCGGCTGGACGGGAAGTCCCGGTTCCCGCGGACCGGGCCGGTGGTGCTGGTCGCCAACCACAGCTCGATGGTCGACGGCCCCGTCCTGTTCGGCGTCCTGCCCCGGCGCGTGGTGTTCTTGATCAAGCAGGAGATGTTCCGCGGGATCGCCGGGCGGGGCCTGCGCCGGATCGGCCAGCTCGCCGTCCGGCGCGGCGTGCCCGACCGCGCGCCGCTGCTCGCCGCCCAGAAGGTGCTGCGCGGCGGCGGTGTCGTCGGGGTGTTCCCGGAGGGCACCCGCGGCTCCGGTGACGTCGCGCAGGCCCAGCAGGGCGCGGCGTGGCTGGCCCGCTCGACCGGCGCCGTCGTGGTGCCCGTCGCGTGCCGCGGCACCCGGCGCCCCGAAGGATCCGGCCGGCGGTTCCGGCCCGTGGTGGACGTGCTGGTCGGAGAGCCGTTCGAGCTCAACGCCGACAAGGGTCGGCTGGGGCTGGAGAAGGCGACCGAGCAGGTCCGCGACCGCTTGGCCATGTTGGTGGCCGAGCTAGACAGCAAGCGAAGCGTGAGTGGAGAAGCAGGATGACGGACTTGGACGGCACCTGGGCGGACGAGTCCGAGTGGTCGACGTTCGACGGTGACGAACTCGACGGCGACGAGGAGGGCGGCGGCATCCCGCAGCCCGTCCTGGCCGTCGTGGGACGACCGAACGTCGGCAAGTCGACGCTGGTCAACCGCATCATCGGCCGGCGTGAAGCGGTCGTGCAGGACGTGCCGGGCGTGACCCGCGACCGGGTCGCCTACGACGCGCTGTGGAACGGCCGCAAGTTCACCGTGGTCGACACCGGCGGCTGGGAGCCCGACGCCACCGGCATGATGGCCTCCGTCGCGGCGCAGGCCGAACTGGCGATGAGCACCGCCGACGCGATCGTGTTCGTGGTCGACTCGACGGTCGGCGCGACCACCACCGACGAAGCCGCGGTGAAGGTGCTGCGCAAGTCCAAGCGCCCGGTGCTGCTGGTCGCGAACAAGGTCGACGACGAGCGGCTGATGGGCGAGGTGGCCATGCTGTGGTCGCTCGGCCTGGGCGAGCCGATCCCGGTCAGCGGCCTGCACGGCCGCGGGTCCGGCGACCTGCTGGACAAGATCCTGGGCGCGCTGCCCGAGACCCCGCGCGACACGTTCGGCCCGAACACCGGCGGCCCCCGCCGGGTCGCGCTGGTCGGCCGGCCCAACGTCGGCAAGTCCTCGCTGCTCAACCGCCTCACCGGCGAGGAGCGGTCGGTGGTCGACGCGGTCGCGGGCACCACCGTCGACCCGGTCGACTCGCTGGTCGAGCTGGACGACGAGCTGTGGCGCTTCGTGGACACCGCCGGCCTGCGCAAACGGGTGAACTTCGCGTCCGGCGCGGAGTACTACGCGTCGCTGCGCACCAAGGCGGCGATCGAGTCCGCCGAGGTCGCCATCGTGCTGCTGGACGCCTCCGAGGTGATCAGCGAGCAGGACCTGCGGGTGCTGACGATGGCCGTCGACTCGGGCCGCGCGATCGTGCTGGCGTTCAACAAGTGGGACCTGGTCGACGAGGACCGGCGCTACGCCATGGTGCGTGAGCTGGAACGGGGCCTGGTGCGCGTGCCGTGGGCGGAGCGGGTCAACATCTCCGCGCTCACCGGCCGCGCGGTCCGCAAGCTGGCGCCCGCCCTGCGCACGGCGTTGAACTCGTGGGACACCCGGGTGCCCACCGGACGGCTGAACGCGTGGCTGAGCGACCTGATCGCGGCCACCCCGCCGCCGGTGCGCTCCGGCAAGCAGCCCAAGGTGCTCTTCGCCACCCAGGCCGGCACCCGGCCGCCGACGTTCGTGCTGTTCACGACCGGTTTCCTGGAGGCCGGGTACCGGCGCTACATCGAGCGCAAGCTGCGCGAGGAGTTCGGTTTCGAGGGCAGCCCGGTGCGCATCTCGGTGCGGGTGCGGGAGAAGAAGCCCAAGAAGTGATCTGTTGCCCCAGCAGGCGGAATGCGGTTGCCTGACCACGTGCCGGTGCGATTGGTCCTCGCGGACGACGAGGCGCTGCTGCGGCGGGGGCTGCGGGTGTTGCTGGAGGCGGACGGGCGCGTCGAGGTGGTCGCCGAGGCGGCCGACGGCGCGGCCCTGCTCGACGCCGTGCGGCGGCACCGGCCGGACGTGGCGCTGGTCGACGTGCAGATGCCGGGCATGGACGGCCTGGCCGCGCTGCGCGCCCTGCTGGCGTGGACGAACCCGCCCGCGGTGGCCGTGCTGACGACGTTCGACCTGGACGACTACGTGGCCACGGCGCTGGAGGTCGGCGCCCAGGGCTTCCTGCTCAAGGACGCCGAGCCGGAGGCCCTGGTCCGGGCGGTGGTCGACCTGGCGGCGGGCGGTGCGGTCCTGGACCCGAGGATCACCGCCCGCCTGCTCCCCAGGTTCCGCACCGCCGGCAGGTTCCGGCAGAACCCCCAGCTCGACGTCCTGAGCGCCCGGGAGAAGCAGGTCCTGGCGCTGCTGGCGAGCGGGCAGTCGAACAACGCGATAGCCGTGAACCTGGGGTTGAGCGAGGCGACGGTGAAGAGCTACGTGTCGACGGTGCTGACGAAGCTCGGCGTCGAGAACCGCGTGCAGGCGGCCCTGGTGGCCCACCAGGTGGGCGGCGCGTGGTGATGGTCGTCGTGGAGCTGCTGGCCGTGGCGGTCCCCGCCGCGATGGTGCTCCTCGCGGACGGCGGCCCGTACCCGTGGTCGATCCCGACGGCGCTGGTGGCGTGCCTGCTGCTCCCACTGCGCCGGTGGCACCCGTCGATAGCGGTGGTGGCGTGCCTCCCGGCCCTGGTAGGAGGTCTGGGCTGGCCCCCCACGGTGGTGGCCCTCTACCGGGTGGGTCGCACCAGCCCGCCGCGCCGGATGATCCTCTGGACGGCGGTGACGACAGCCCTGCCGGCGACGCTGGTCGTGGTGGACCAGCAGCTGACCGTGGGCTCGATCCTCCTGACGTACTCCTTCAGCCTGTTCATGTCGGGAGCCCCCACCGCCCTGGGAGCGTTGATCGCGACGAGGGAGAAGCTGACCGAGAGCCTCGCCGAGGCGTCGCGGGCCAGGGAAGCGGAGCTGGAGGCCAGGGAACTCAGCGCACGGGCGTCGGAACGCGCGCGGATAGCCCGTGAGATACACGACGCGGTAGGCCACCACGCCACCTTGATAGCCGTCGAGTCGGCGGCCCTGGCGGCCACCACCACCGACCCGGAGACCCGCGAGACGGCGAGGCGTCTACGGGCGTTGGCAAAAGAGGCGTTGGCCGAGATGCGAGCAGCCCTGGGCCTGCTGACCCCGGAACCGAACCAGGGCCACCACGACATCCCCCACCTGATAGACCGAGCCGCCGCGGCGGGCCTGATCATCACCCTGGACGCGGACCTCCCGACCCCACCGCCCCCGTCGGTGAGCCGAGCGGCGTTCAGGGTGGTCCAGGAAGCCCTGACCAACGTGACAAAACACGCCCCGGGCACACCGGTCCACGTGCGACTGTCCCAACAAGACGGACACCTGAAGATCGCCGTGACCAACGGAATCCCCCACACCCGCCCCGCCCCACCCGACTCGGGAGGATCAGGACTGCACGGCCTGTCGGAACGGGTGGCGTTGGTGGGCGGCACCCTGACCACGTCCGAACGGGCAGACGGAAGCTGGACGCTGGAAGCCGACCTACCCACCGGTCCGTCGAAAGTTGACCGAGATGACTCGACTTTCGGCGGTAGTGCACGAAACCCGGCGAACGCATAGTGACGAGGCGTCGATCCGGGGGAACGGCAGTCGACCGAGGGGAACCGGAGGTCCGCCCCCAAGCGGACCTCCGCCCCAGGTCAGAACCCTTGAGATCGACACACGGGGGGCCGTGTCGGGGGCCCGTTGTCGGGTGCGCTAAGCTATCCGCGCACCCCACAACGGGATGCGGCCGGGACGTGGCGCAGTTTGGTAGCGCACTTGACTGGGGGTCAAGGGGTCGCAGGTTCAAATCCTGTCGTCCCGACGGCCAAGAGGGTCTTCGCAGGTCAGACACTGCGAAGGCCCTCTTTTTGTGATCTTGGGATGTTCGGACGGGTCAAGCACGCCGCTCAGCGACACCTTGACTCGGGGAGTTTCTGTCATGCCCCTGCTGGACCTGGACAAGATCACCACCGGCCTGTCGAAGACCTGGTCGGGCTACCTCCGCGACTGGGACCGGACCCTGCGCTCAGCAGGACATCCGGAGACCACCCGCTACAACTACCTCCTGGCGGCGGCCCAGCTCGCCCGCTACCTGTCCGAGCACTCGCCGGACCCGGAGTCCGACGAGGCGGCCGAGGACCCGTGCGAGGTCACCCGCGCCCACGTCGAACACTTCCAGGCGTGGATGATCGACACCCGCTCGGGTGCCACCGCCCTGAACAAGCACAAGGGCCTCCAACAATTCTTTCGCTGGCTCCGCGACGACGAGGAGGACATCGACCGCTCCCCGATGGACCGCGTCAAACAACCCAAGACGACCAGAAAACTGATCCCTGTCATTCGAGACGACGACACTCGAAAGGTCCTCGGCACCTGCAAGGGCAAGACTTTCGTCAACCTCCGCGACGAGGCCCTGATCCGCCTCTACTACAACACCGGCGCCCGCCTCTCCGAAGTAGGCAACCTCACCCTCGCCGACGTCGACCTGGACACCGAATCCGTTCGCTACCGCGGCAAGGGCGACAAGGACCGCCGCGTCCGTTTCGGCCCGAAAACCGCCCGCGCCCTGTCCCGCTATCTCCGCGCCCGCGCGAAACACAAAGCCGCCGACCTCCCCGATCTGTGGCTGGCCGAACGCGGTATCCGTCGCCTGGCCCCCAACGGCGTCAAGATCATGCTCAAACGCCGAGGCCTGGCCGCCGGCCTGACCGGCGTCCATGCCCACCGCTGGCGCCACAACTACGCCCACGAATGGAAACGCGCCGGCGGCGACACCGGCGACCTCATGCTCCTGCTCGGCTGGGCGTCAGAGGACATGCCCCGCCACTACGGAGCCAGCGCCGCCGCCGAACGAGCCCAGGAAACCCAACTCCGCATGGGCATCGGCGAACGCGTGTAGCCACACTGGCGGAACGCGACCACATCGTGACGCCGGCACTGATTGGCGCCCGGTGCCGGCGCACGACGGTGGGGGCCGGGAGTTCACCGTCCGGCAATGGCCGCGCGCAGGCGGACCGGGCCATTCCGGAGAGCCGTTGTCAGGGTGACGGCCCGTGTCCACGGGTGCCACCGCTCAGCCAGGCGGGCAGTCGGCGTGCATCCCGTGCCCACGTTGTAGCCGTCCACTACCTCGCCAACGGAAAGTGCTGTCGGAGTGGCTCGGGTTCTCCGGAGTTGTCGCCTCGGTCGTTCCCGGTCACCCGCGGAGCGTCCGGTCGTGGTGGGTGAGGAGCATCGACGGCACGTCGGGAGGTGCTGCACCTCCCAACGGCTCGCCACCGGGTGACCTGTGAGGTGGTGGTAACGGCGAGCCGTTCGTGGTGGACACCGGTTCGGTTGTGGGATCGTTGGGTACCGCAGGGTCCGGATACGTCCGTCACCTCCCGTTGGTGAACCTGCTGGTTTCGGAACCGGCGTGTGGTGCTTCGGAACCTCAAGCGTGACGTGACACGCCGGGAGGTTCCGAAGCCGGCGCCGGCGTGTCATCCCGGATACTGGTACTTCGCAAAGTCCTCGATTCGTCATGACGCTATTTCGCCTGGTCATCCAGGGCAGCGCTGGAAGCCCGCTTCCAGCGAGGATCGCAACTCCGGGTCAAGGCGTACCCGACACCCGGATGGTGAGCAGCGCTGGAAGCCCGCTTCCAGCGAGGATCGCAACCCTGGTCGGGACCCTGGACCGTCAGTGCGGGGCGCGCAGCGCTGGAAGCCCGCTTCCAGCGAGGATCGCAACGCCTTCGCGATCAGCGCCTCGGCTTCGACCATGTCCGCAGCGCTGGAAGCCCGCTTCCAGCGAGGATCGCAACTCCCCGTCCATGCGTGGGTGGACGCACGTCAGCCGCAGCGCTGGAAGCCCGCTTCCAGCGAGGATCGCAACACGGGTCGTTGACGTTGACCGCGGCGTCGTCGGACGCAGCGCTGGAAGCCCGCTTCCAGCGAGGATCGCAACCGGTAACCCTCAGTCGGGTGTGAGCATCGCGACTCGCGCAGCGCTGGAAGCCCGCTTCCAGCGAGGATCGCAACTGTTCATCCTGGTCGACAACGCGGCCAGCCGCACGCAGCAGCGCTGGAAGCCCGCTTCCAGCGAGGATCGCAACTCCGAGTCCGGCAACATAGCGATAAGCGACCGGGGGCAGCGCTGGAAGCCCGCTTCCAGCGAGGATCGCAACTTCAGGTAACCGTGCGGGAACGGGGGGACGGCGAACAGCAGCGCTGGAAGCCCGCTTCCAGCGAGGATCGCAACCTGGCGTACCGGCGTGAGATCGACTCCCGTCCCTCCTGCAGCGCTGGAAGCCCGCTTCCAGCGAGGATCGCAACGACGGCGGCTTCCGGCACGCCCGCAAGTGGGTGGGCAGCGCTGGAAGCCCGCTTCCAGCGAGGATCGCAACCGGAAACCCGGAACGGGTCGGGCAGGTGGAGCCGCAGCGCTGGAAGCCCGCTTCCAGCGAGGATCGCAACTGTGTGCGTTCACCGCCCCTGCTCTCCCTAGCGTGGGCAGCGCTGGAAGCCCGCTTCCAGCGAGGATCGCAACTTGGCCCCGAGTGCGCCCTGTACGTGGCCGTAGAGACGCAGCGCTGGAAGCCCGCTTCCAGCGAGGATCGCAACGCGATCGTCCACAACGGCCGGCGAACGGCGGCCCGCAGCGCTGGAAGCCCGCTTCCAGCGAGGATCGCAACGACTACCTTCGTTTTGATGCATCTCCGGGTCTGGGCAGCGCTGGAAGCCCGCTTCCAGCGAGGATCGCAACGAGTTCGCCGACCTGACCGAGGTGGAGTTCGGCGAGCAGCGCTGGAAGCCCGCTTCCAGCGAGGATCGCAACGCGTGCAGGGTGATGGTCCCGTCGTCGTGCACCACGGCAGCGCTGGAAGCCCGCTTCCAGCGAGGATCGCAACCAGGAGGCGCGGCTGGATCACCTGTCCGGGGTCGCGGCAGCGCTGGAAGTCTGCTTCCAGCGAGGATCGCAACGCGAACGCCTCGTCCGAGGCCTCGCGGAACGACTGCAGCGCTGGAAGTCTGCTTCCAGCGAGGATCGCAACCTGCTCGACCGGCCGCAGGCACTCGACCGGCTCGGCAGCGCTGGAAGTCTGCTTCCAGCGAGGATCGCAACGCTGGCACGGTGACCGACGAGCGCGCGTGGCTGGCGCAGCGCTGGAAGTCTGCTTCCAGCGAGGATCGCAACTACGGCAGGGCCGTGAACGACCACACCAAGGAGGGCAGCGCTGGAAGTCTGCTTCCAGCGAGGATCGCAACCGCTTTCCGGTTGCGTGCACGCCGCGTGAGCGGACGGCAGCGCTGGAAGTCCGCTTCCAGCGAGGATCGCAACGGCGCGTTGTCGACCTTCGGGTACGCACAGTGGGTGCAGCGCTGGAAGTCCGCTTCCAGCGAGGATCGCAACGACCGGGCCGTCGCAGACCCGGTGCGCGCAGTCGGCAGCGCTGGAAGTCCGCTTCCAGCGAGGATCGCAACATCGGCGAATCACCCACCCGCGGATCGGTCGGGTTGGCAGCGCTGGAAGTCCGCTCCCAGCGAGGATCGCAACGAGGTCGACTTCGAGGAGCTCACCCGCACCAACCGGCAGCGCTGGAAGTCCGCTTCCAGCGAGGATCGCAACCGCTACCGGCTGCCCGAGGCGGGGCGGCTGTGGGACGCAGCGCTGGAAGCCCGCTTCCAGCGAGGATCGCAACCGGTCCGCCGACGCGGCGGAGGTCGGCCGCCTCATGGCAGCGCTGGAAGCCCGCTTCCAGCGAGGATCGCAACTTCGGGATGTCCTGGATCGCGCGCACGTCGTCGTTCGGCAGCGCTGGAAGCCCGCTTCCAGCGAGGATCGCAACCCCGACGACCCGTTCATCCGCGAGATCGACGAGCGCAGCGCCGGAAGCCCGCTTCCAGCGAGGGGCGCAACCTGCACGTGTTGGACGGGGCCTGGAACGTCACCAGCGCAGCGCTGAAGGCCCGATGCCAGCGAAGATCGCAACCGATCTGGGTGCGTGGGCATCTGCAGCCTGCTGGGCCACAGTTCGGATCGAGGACCGCGCCGGTCGCGGCCTCACCCGCTGCCGGGTCGGCGCCGGCGGTGCCCTGACGGCGGACGACCGCTGCCTGACCCTGCCCACAGGCCGGTCGCGAGTCAGTCAGGGTGTTCCGCCCATCGCCGAGAGCGTAAGCAGTGGGGCGGGGCTGGGTCGTGTACACGGCACTGACCACGCGGTTCAGCGTGTGATCGGGGATCGTCAGGGCGATGGGGAACCGGTCGATGTCCATCGGTTCGACGATGGGATTACCCCGCCAGTAGGTATCGCTATGCAGCGTGTGGTCACCGCGACGGTAGTTGCAGTGGCGCCGAGCCGCGCAGCCCCTTTGCGCGTCCATGACGGAGCGCAGTCGTCGAGCGGCTGCTCGGGCCCGTCGGCATCAGACCCCATGAGCAGGTCGCTCGCCGTGCGCAACATGAGTACGGCATCGATGGCGGGTGTCGGGCCCGCGCCGTAGCAGACGGGCATGGTCACGTCGGTGGACGAATCAGGTTGTAGGAGCGACGTGACGCGGCATCCGGTCCGGCGGGGCTCGTGATCGTGGGTGACGTCGGTGTCGGTGTCAAACCGCGGCGGGGTGCCGTGTTCTGCTGCTTCCTCCCTTCGGTCGGGCAGAACCCGGTACCCCGCTGGTGCGGTTGGACACCGACACCGCCGCCACCCGGGTCGAGCGGGCCCCGCTCGAACACGGATCCCGCCGGTTTGGCGGGTGTTCGGGCGGGTTCAGCTCCGCCGGATTGCGACAGGCCGGGCCCTGACAGGGGGTTCGGGCTCGGTGCGTGAGTCGGTCCGGTGGTCGGGCCTATCGGAGGGATGTTGTCGTGACCGCTCAGTTGTGGAGCAACACGCGTTTCGAACTGTTGGACCCGCGCACGTTGGTGATGGATCGGAACTCTCGCACGATCGGTGATATCGAGACAGAGAAGCCGGATCTGTGCGCGAGTGTCCGCAGGCACGGTGTCCGGGTGCCGGTGATCGTCCGGCCGGTAGAGGAGGGCCGGTATCGGGTGCAGGACGGGCATTGCCGCACGATCATCGCGGCCTCGCTGCCCGGCGAGGACCACGTGGTCCCGGCGATCATCACGGAGTCCGAGGACGAGCAGCGGTGGGCGTGGTTGCGGGACCAGTGGTTGGCCAACGAGGTGCGCAGTGGCTACGGCAGCGTGGACGCGGCGCGGATCTTCGAGGAGCTCACGTTGTTCGGGCTTTCCGCGGAGCAGGTCGCGGACGAGTTGAGCGTGGACGTGGGGACGGTGGAGGCGGGTCTGCGGACCCGGTGCAGCGGCAAGGTCACCGACGCGCTGCGGATCCATCCGCAGCTCTCGCTGCTCCAGGCCGCCGAGCTGGTCGAGTTCGAGGGCGACGAGGACGCCTACCGCGACCTGACGGAAACGCTGGAGACCGATCCGGCCGGGTTGGACCACGCGTTGGCCGAGTGGCGGCTGACCTACCGGTCGCGGGCCGCCTGCGCGCAGTTGGCAGACGAGTTGCGTGGGGTCGGGGTGGAGGTGGTGGGCGACTACGCCCCGGCGGGCGCGTTGCGGTTGGACCGGTTGTACCGCAGTCGCAAGGACCGGGTCCGGTTGGACGGTGAGGACGCCGGGCACGGGTCGTGTCCCGGGCACGCGGCCTACATCACGACCAACAACGCCGAGGGTGTCGCGACCGCGGGCGGCCGGGCAGTTCATCGCGCGCGGCTTGGTGGAGGGCGACCGCGAGGTGCGGCGGGCGATGGAACGCCATCACGGCTTCGCCTGCCGCCTGCTCGACCTCACGGATCCGAAGCCGGGCAGCAGGAATCCGTTGGTGGCCAGGCTGTCCAGGGCCACGGCGGATCAGGCGACGATGGTCAGCCTCGCGGTCCTGCTGGCCGCGTTCGAGGCGTCCACGAGCGTGGAGACCTGGCGTAGTCCCACCGCGGAGCAGAAGCGGTACTTCGCCGCGCTGGCCAAGTGGGGCGTGCGTCTGCACTGGGTCGAACAGCTTGTCAACGACCCGGAGGCCGACGCGCACGTTGCCGTCGACGCCGACCTGACCGACCTCGACCCCGCCGGTGTCGAACCCGATGCGGAGCCCGACGCCCTGGCGCGCGACGACCAGGCCGCCTGACTTTCCGACCGACCGGACGCAGTGGGCGTGGCCGACTTCCCCCGGCCACGCCCACTCCTCTTTCCTGGGAAGGGCACCATCATGTTCGATTCCGCTTCCGTTCCACAAATGGCCATCCACTCCGTTCCCGGTCGCGACAGCGCCTGGGCGACGCTCGGCACCGAGGTGAGCCGCCACGGCGACGCCTTGCAGGCGATGCGCGCGGCCGGGTTGACCGGCTGGAACATCCGCAAGGCCGCGCAGAGCGGCATGGACGTCAGCCCGCTGGGCGCGACCGTCGTGGACAACCCGGACCAGGTGATGCTGGTGCGCACCGACCCGCGTACGGGCAGGACCCGGTACCTCAGTTCGGTGGGCAAGGGGTACGGGGTCACGCAGAACGAGGATCAGGCGGCCGTGCTGGACACTTTGGTCGCCGAGTCCGGTGCGCCTGGTCTGGCGCATGTCGGGTGGATGGACGACGGCCGGCGCACGTTCGCCACGATGAAGCTGCCCGAGACGATGCGGATCGGCGGCATCGACCGGGTCGAGTTGTATCTGGCGGTGTTCGATTCCCACGACGGCAGCGCCGCGTTCCGGGTGTGCGCGGTCCCGTTCCGTGTGGCGTGCGCCAACCAGCTGGGCTTGGCCGTCGCGAGCGCCGTCTCGTCGGTGGAGATCCGGCACACCAGCCGTTCACGGATCGACGTCGCCGAGATCCGCGCGAAGCTCGGCCTGATCCACCGCTACGCCGACGCGTTCGACGCCACCGCGAACCGGCTGCTCGCCACCGACCTGACCACCAGCCGGTTCCGGGAGATCGTGGAGACGGTGTGGCCGGTGGACGATCGGACCGCGCCGCCGCGCGCCCGCGCGAACGCCGACCGCCGCCGCAACACGTTGCTGCGGTTGTGGACCGACGCCCCGACCCAGGCCGGGATCCGGGGCACGAACTGGGCAGGTCTGCAAGCGGTCACCGAGTACCTGGACCATTTCGCGCCCGCCGCCTCACCGACGGTCCGGGCCCACCGCGCGCTGACCAGCGGCACCGTCGCCCGCCGCAAGCAGCACGCGTTCGACCTGCTCGCCGCCTGACCCGCTGTCCGCCCCGTGCCCTTCCCCCGTGGGCGCGGGGCGGACCTTCCCGACACCTCTGTGGGAGCTGCCTTATGCCTGTGTTCGTCGTGCCCAAGGCCCACATCGACCTGTTGGTCACCGCCGCCCTCCACTACTGCCTCATCGACAAGCCTGCGGACGCGGACGTGACCGGAGCGATGTTGTGGAGCGAGAACTACCGCAGCGTCAACCGCTACTACCGGGAGGCGAACAAGGCACCGCTCTACATCGCCACCCTCACCCGCTTCCGCTACCACCCGGTCGCCGTCCTCAAAGCCGTCGACGGCTACCAGCACCAGATCCTCGAACGACCGGACTCCCCACCCACCCGGGCATCCGCGTGGTGCCGCGCCCTGCGTGCCGCTGTCGAAACAGAGCTGTCCCCGGACGACCGGGCGATCGTCAGGGGAGTAACCGGGACGTTGGTTCCGGCCTATCAATGCTTCGCGGTGTACGCGCGAGCGCCATGGCGGGTCGAGTCGCTGGACGACGTCCCCCTCGCAGACCGGCCGATGCCGCGGTGACAGGCCACGCCGACAGGTCCCCAGCTCGCACAATGCTCGTCGACAACCAAGGAGAGCCGCCATGCTCGACGCGGTCGAAACCGATTTGCTGTCCGGACTTCTCGCCGAGTCGACAGCCGGCCTGGCGGGAGTGTCGTTCCAACCGGAATGGGTCGAGGACGAGCTGCCGGTGCCCGGCGAGCCGCATGGTCGGGAGTGAAACGTCGTGGACGGATTGTGGCGGGCAGTGTGTGCCACCGCCGGACGCGGGTGGCCGGTGTTTCCGACGGTCGCCGGGGCGAAACGGCCCGCAGTGGCGGACTGGGAGCGGTGGGCGAGCACCGACCCGGACCGCCTACGCGTGTGGTGGGCCCGCTCGGAGTGGTCGAATCCTGCGGTCGCGACCGGCCGGGCGGGTCTGGTGGTGCTCGACCTGGACGACCCAGCCCGTCACGGCAGGCCGGGTGAGGAGCACGGTGTGCGGGTGCTGGAACGGGTGACCGGCCGCCGGGCCCCGGCGACGTTCACGGTGCGGACGCCGAACAACGGCCTGCACCTGTACTTCACCGCTCCCGACAGTGTGGTGTTGCACAACAGCGCGTCGAGGCTGGGTCCGTCGATCGACACCCGTGCCCACGGTGGCTACGTCCTGGCGGCCGGGTCCGTGACCCCTGACGGGCGCTACGAGACCGAGGTCGACACCGAGGTCCGGTCGCTACCTCCGTTGCTGGTGGAGGCGCTGACACCCCCACCGCCGGTCGACGCCGTCGTGGTGGTGACCGACGCGAGCGCGGGCGCGTACCTGCGGGCGGCACTGGCCGGTGAAGTCCGCCGGATCCGTGACGCGGAGCCCGGTACCCGCCGGGCGTCGCTGCTGCGCGCCGCCGGCCGGATGGGACGGCTCCCCGGTCTGACCGACGCGGCGATCGTGACCGCCCTGCGGGAAGCATCCGAGCCCCACATGGCGGACGGGGCCTACAGCCTGGTGGAACGGGAACGCGCCATCGCCGACGGCATCGCGTGGGGGCGTCGGCGCCCCCGCCGGATCACCGTCACCCGCTGAACACCCGCCGGGAGCAAGGCAGGGGAGGGGGTGGGGGAGCGGCGACCGGGTGTCGTGCCCGCCGCCCGCCTGGTTCTACAGGGCGGGGACGGTCGCCGCAAACAAACAGCGTTTGCCCCGACCGTCCCCGCCCTGTGCCCGAACCCCAGGCGGCGGGCACGACACCAGGCCACCGCCGAGAAGCAGCCGAGAGGCGGGGCACACGACACCGCGACGACCCGACAACCCGGATCCCGCCGGTCCACACAGGACTTCCCGAGTGGATGTCGCGTGTCCGTGCCCCGTCCGGCGCCCAACCGGAGAGGTGATCCACCATGACCGACGACCAGACCGTTCCCGTCGAACACGACGAGCACGCTGCGGCACCCGAACAGATCCCGTTGACCGACCCCGGTGACATGATCGCCGCGCTGCCCCACCTGCTCGGGTTCTACCCGGCCGACTCGCTGATCCTGCTCGGGCTCGACGGCGACCGGATCAGGGTCACGTTGCGCGTCGACCTGGTCGAGGTCCGCCACGACCGGCGGCTCGCCGACCAACTGGCCGCGGACCTGTCCCGCCAGAACCCCACCGCGGTGGTGGGGGTGGTCGTCGGCGACGACCTCGACCTCGACGGCGTCGGGTCCCGTACCAGGCTGGCCGCGCACCTGGCCGTGGAGTTCGCCGTCCACGGCGTGCACACCCACTTCTACGGCGTGCCCCGGGTCGCCGCCGGCGAACGCTGGTTCGCCTACGACGACCCGAGCCGCACCGGACAGGTCCCGGACCCGTCCGGATCGTTGATGCACGCGTTGACGGTGTCGCGGGGTCTGGCCGTCCAGCCCAGCCGGGAAGCGCTCGCCGCGACCCTGGAACCCGACACCGACGAGGCACTGGCCCGCCGCGCGGGGCTGATCGGCGACCTCCTCAAGGCCGGCGTGGGTTCACCGCAGGACATGGAGGCGGCGTTCCAGAAGGTCCGCGCCCAGGTCGAGCGGGCCGTCGACCGGGTCGAGCC
Source organism: Saccharothrix espanaensis DSM 44229 (assembly GCF_000328705.1). Taxonomy (NCBI): domain Bacteria; kingdom Bacillati; phylum Actinomycetota; class Actinomycetes; order Pseudonocardiales; family Pseudonocardiaceae; genus Saccharothrix; species Saccharothrix espanaensis. Next base: position 2,023,899 of record NC_019673.1, read on the forward strand.
GCTGACCGACGCGGAGATCGTCGAACTCGGCGTCGCGCTCAGCGACCCGTGGGCCCGGGACTGGTGCCTGGCCCTGGCCATCGACCCCCTGGCGGGTGCGGCCGAACGACTGTGGACCGAACTCGTCCGGACGCTCCCGGCACCGGAGTGCGCGCACCCGGCGTCCCTGCTGGCGATCTTCGCCTACATCCGGGGCGACGGCCCCCTCGCGTCCCTCGCGCTCGACCACGCGCTCGACGCCGACCCCGACCACCGCCTGTCCGTGCTGGTCAACATCGCCCTGGAGAACGGGATGCCGCCGGAGACCATCCGCGGGCTGGCCGAACGGTGCGTCGAACTCCGCCACGCCACCCTGGCCGCGAAATCCGGCGACGACCCCGCGTCCACCCACGAGAACACGTCGAGCGAGGAGAACTGACATGGCCGGCGAGACGACCCTGACCATCATCGGCAACCTCACCGGCGACCCCGAGCCGAGGCTCACCCAAAGCGGCGCGACGGTCGCCAACTTCACCATCGCGTCCACCCCACGCACCTTCGACCGCCAGTCCGGGCAATGGCGCGACGGCGACACCCTTTTCCTGCGCTGCACCTGCTGGAACCACCTCGCCGACCACGTCACCCAATCCCTCGCACGCGGTACCCGCGTCATCGCCCAAGGCCGGTTGCGGCAGCGGTCCTACGAAAAGGACGGCGAGAAGCACACCGTGCTCGAATTCGAAGTCGACGAGATCGGCCCCGCCCTGCGCTACGCCACCGCGACCGTCACCAAACCCAGCACCACCGCAGCCGACATGTCGCAGCCCGTCGCCACCGGAACACCGTCCTGACGATCACAGCAGGACCGCGTTCGTCCGTCGTCCACCCTCCGGCGCACTGTCCGGCGTGGTCGCGGGCCGGTCGATAGGATCCGTTCCGGGAGACCCGCGGGTGGGGCTGATACGGATCCTGTCCGCGCCCGTCTCCGCGTGCCGACGCGGTCTTGACGGAATCGTCCGCTTCGGCGGACGGGTGGCCTTTCGGGGCTTCCGCTTCGCACGCCCGGGGCGACCGGCCACGGCCGGTCGCCCCGGCTCCCTTGCTCCCTTCTCCGTGTTGGCCCGGTCTTTACGTTCCACACATGTGGGTCGGGCTGCGTCCGCACCTCACGTCCGGGAGTTTCGGGAGGGGCGGCGCAGTGTATGGGCCGGTGTCGTCCTGTCAAATCGCTGTCCGGAACAATTTCGAAGCGCACGAAATCCACGGGGACCCCCCACCCCGTGGATTTCGCTGAAATTCTTCCGGCCACAGCGCGCGATCTGACAGGACGACACCGGCCCGCGGGCACGCAAGAGCGGGCAGGCCAGGGGCCTGCCCTCGATGTCGCGCCGCCCCTCCCGAAACCCCCTCCCAGCGCGGCACGGAAAGTAGCAATACCAATCACAAGAATGACCCTTCCGGGTGTCGATCCAACACGCCTATTAGTTGTGTGCCGTGTATTCCGGCGATACGATCGAATGGCAGGTAAACGCCGGGAACGTCAAGCCCGGCAAATTCGAATTCGTATCGGGAGAGTGGACCATCATGGCCGAAAAAACAGGTTTCACCGACTGTCTGGCAGGCATCACCGACGCCGTCCGCAGCGGCGACCTCACCGGCGCGAAGCGCTACGCCGGCCGCCTGCTGGGCGAGCTGGACCAGCACACGTTCGGCCTCGTCGCCGATTGCGTCAACACCATCGAGCGCTACCCCGACCGCGCCGAGGTCCACCTCCGAGCCCGCTGGAAGGCCGCCGGCACCGACACCGACCGGGCCGTCATCGCCACATTCGGCGCGGCCTACACCCACCGCACACCCCCGCCGGTCCCGACCCCGCGCCGGCCCGCCCGCGACACCGCCCCGCGCGACGAACGCACCGAGGTCCGCCCCGACACCCGCCGCACCCCCACCCGCCGCGCCGAACTACGCCGACAGGACCGGCACGACGCGCTGATGGCCGCCTACGAGCCGCGCGCCGGAGTGGACGACGAACCACCCGGCGACACCGCCGTCTACGCCAGCGGCCTGGACTACGACCGCGCCGCCGTACCGACACTGCGCGGCACCCCGTGCGTCCGGTGCTGGCTCGAACGCGCACCCCTCGACTACGACCCGACCGGTGACGACGGGCTGTGCGGCGACTGCCGGGACAAGGGCCGGCCCGGCATCCCGTCCCTTCCCGCAGGCCACAACCGTGCGGACGCCGTCCGGGCACGCTGCGCCTTCCTGGCCGCCACCTACCCCTGTGCTCGGGCACTGCTGGCCCGCTGGTGGAAGACCTACGCCACCCCAGCCGATCGCGCCGTCATCGCCGACTGGGTCCACCACAACCCCTTCCCGACCACACCCGCACCCGACCCGCACCAGCCCACCGACCACCCGACCGGGACAACCGGCCACCAGCCCACCGGCGACCCCGCCGAACAGACGGCCGCACACGCCGGGTGCACCCAATGCGGCGACCCGCTCGACACCACCGACACCGACCTGTGCCCCGAATGCCACGACGTCGAACAGATGGTCTCCGCAGACTGACACCCCGCACACCCGGCGGCACACCATCCGTGATGCGCCGCCGGGTGTTGTGGTCCACCGGGCCGACCCGGCCGGCGCATCGAGCGCCGCCCGACTCGGCGATGGCTGCCGCCCTCGCGCACCCGCCCCACCCACCCACCCTGGGGCCGGCCGCAGCCGGCCGACATCGAGCCGCGCCCGCTCGTCCCTCACAGGCACGGCACAGCGCCATTCCCGCCGCGCGGCACCACGGTTCCCACGTGCCATCGGCGGCCACGCCCCCACCACACCGCTCACGACGACTCCGACGAACCGTCCGAGCCTGCCGGGGGAGCCTGCTGCGCCAACGACTTCAGCGCCCGTACCCGGCCCGCGTCCACTCCCAGCAACGCCGCCACCTCCTCCACCGGTTCGCCCAACCTCAACAGTTCGGCCACCGCCGCCGCTGACGCGCACTCGTGCCGCCGACGGAACTCCTCGTGCTCATAGAACACCCCCGCCAACCGGTTCACCTGATTCTCATGCTCCCGCAACGCTTCCCTCCGCCGGACCCGAGCCTCCCGAGCCCGCCGCCGCGCCGCGATCCTCGCCGACGTTCCAGCCATACCCCACGCTAGAACCCCACCCCGGCACCCGTCGCCACTACGGCCACCGATTCACGGATTCCGGCCACACCAGACCCCCGCAGCACCCCGTACCCGCCCCTCTCCGAGCACTCCCGATCCAGCCTGTCTCCGAACCTTCCCCAACCAGCTCGATCAGCACCCCCGCACTCCTGTCACCTCGTCACCACTCGTGATCTTGTGGAATGTCGACACCTCACACACGAGACACCTCTGGCACTCGCAGTGCGCGGCCCGCCCGCCGACCCGTGAAACCGTCACCGAACCAACGACTTTCCCCACCCCGGCCGCCTAACGTCCGGCCATGATGGCGCTCAAGGTGCTGCACGCCGGCGACGGCTACACCTACCTCCTGCGCCAGGTCGCCACCGGCGACACCCCACGCCAGGGCCGTGACCCGCTCACCGCCTACTACCACGCGGAAGGCAACCCGCCGGGGGAGTGGATCGGCTCCGGCATCACCGCCCTCGGCGTCACCGGCCACGTCCGCGAAGACCAGATGCAGGCCCTCTACGGCGAACGTCTCCACCCCAAGGCCAACACCCTCATCGCCACCGCCGTCGGCCAAGGCGCCACCATCACCAACGCCCTGGCCGACGTCCGGCTGGGACGCCGGCTCGCCCAGTACGACAACAACATCCCCCTCATCGCCGAACTCCAGGCCGCCTACAAGCGGTTCGAACAAACCCACCACCGCCGACCCGGCATCCAAGAACGCCGCGACATCAAAGAACAGGTCGCCGCCGCCCTCCTGTCCCTGCGCGACCCGAACCGGGCCTGGACCGACACCGAGATCCGCACCTACATCACCGACGAACTCGGCCGCGCCCGCCAACCCGTCTCCGGATTCGACCTCGTCTTCAGCCAGCCCACCAAGACCGCCGACATCCTCTGGGCACTCGGCGACCACCACACCCGCACCGCGCTCGAACAAGCCCACCACGACGCCGTCCGCACCGCCATCGCCTACCTCGAACAGGAAGCCGCGTTCAGCCGCGCCGGCAAGGCCGGCATCGCCCAGATCGACACCGCGGGCCTCGTCGCCACCGCCTTCGTACACCGGGAATCCCGCGCCGGAGACCCCAACCTGCACACCCACGTCGCCGTCGCCAACGTCGCCCTGTGCCACGACGGCCGGTGGCGCACCCTGGACTCACGCCAACTCCACCACGCCGCCGTCTCCGCCTCCGAGGTCTACAACGCCGCCTGGGAACGCGGAGTCACCCACCGCCTCAACGTGAAGTGGACGACCACCCCACGAGGCCCCGGCAAACGCCCCGTCCGCGACATCGCCGGCATCCCGCAGGAGTGGGTCGCCGGGTTCTCCCAACGCCGCACCCAGGTCGAAACCATCTACGACCAACTCGTCGCCGCCTACGTCCGCACCCACGGCGGCACCCCGTCCCGCAGCATCCAACTCAAACTCGCCCAACAAGCCGCCACCACCGACCGCCCCGACAAAACCGGACTGCGCAGCCTCCGCGACCAACTCGCCGACTGGACCCACCGCGCCCAACACCTACGCCCGGACCTCGACATCCGAACCGTCGTCCGCGCCGCAGTCACCGCCACACCACAGACCCCTCCCGACCGCGTCGACCTGCCGGCGCTGTCGGCCGCCGTCATCCAGTCAGTCTCGGAACGCCGCGCCACCTGGACCGTCTACCACGTACGCGCAGAAGCCGAACGCGCCCTACGCGGCATCCGAACCGGCCCGGAACACGATCACGCAGCACTCCGCGAAGCCGTCGTCCGACGAGCCCTGAAACATGATTCCGTCAAGCTGGACATCACCCCCGACCCCGCCCCGGTGATGCTGCGACGTGCCACCGGCGAGTCCGTCCTGCGCCGCAGGGGATTCGCCCGCTACACCAGCAACACCATCCTCGACGCCGAACAGCGCCTGGTCGACGCCGCCCGCATCCACCACGGCCCCGTCGTCACCGACACGGTGGTGAACAAGGTCCTCCAACGTCTCGACCGCAAAGCCAAGGGCCGCAGCCGGATCACGCTCAACACAGGCCAACGCGACCTCGTCTGCAGCTTCGTCAGCTCCGGCCGCGCCCTTACCGTGGCCATCGGACCACCCGGAACCGGCAAGAGCACCGCCATGCGCGCGGTCGCCGAAGTCTGGAAAACCACCGGCGGACGCGTCATCGGACTCGCCCCCTCCGCAGCCGCCGCCAGCGTGCTGGGCGACATGCTCGGCATCCCCGCCGACACCATCCACAGCCTCGTCACCGCCCACCGCCACCACCACCCCGTCGACATCCGACAAGGCGACATGCTCCTGGTAGACGAGGCCGGCATGGCCGGAACCCTCATGCTCGACCACATCCGCGCCCTCGCCGCCCAGCGCGGCGCCGTGATCCGCCTGGTCGGCGACTACCGCCAACTCGCCGCCGTCGAAGCAGGCGGCGTCCTCCGCCTCATCCACACCGAAACCGGCGGCGTCGAACTCACCGAAGTCCACCGCTTCCGCGACCCCACCGAAGCCCAAGCGGTACTCCAAATCCGCGTCGGCGACCACCGCGCCACCACCTGGTACACCAACCACGACCGACTACACGGCGGCCCCCAAGCCGCCATCCTCGACCAGCTCTACACCGCCTGGCGAGCAGACCACGACAACGACCACGCCACCATCATGTCCTCCGACACCAACGACATCGTCGCCGAACTCTCCGCCCGCGCCCAAACAGAACTCCGCGCCATCGGCCACGTCGACCACACCGGAATCCCACTCCGCGACGGCAACCACGCCGGCCGCGGCGACACCATCGTCACCCGCCTCAACCGCCGAGACCTACGCCCCCGCCTCACCGACCACGTCAAAAACGGCGACCTCTGGACCGTCCTGCGCGTCAACCCCGACGGCAGCCTCAAAGCCCGCCACCTCAAACACAAAGGCACCATCACCCTCCCCACCCACTACGTCACCCACTTCGTCGAACTCGGCTACGCCGCCACCACCCACCGCACCCAAGGCATCACCGTCGACATCGCCCACGCCCACCTCTCACCCCACGCCACCCGACAACTCGCCACCGTCGCCCTCTCCCGCGGCACCGACGAAAACCACCTCTACCTCGACACCACCCCCGTACTCGCACCCGACGAACCCCCGGTCCTACCCGGCGACCTCTACTACCGCCACCGTGAAACCACACCCACCATCACGGCCTTCGCCGCCATCCTCGCCCACGACGGCACCGAGAAGACCGCCACCGAAACCCAACGGGACGCCCGAGAGCTCCCGTACCGACTCGACCACCAAGTCCCCGAATACGAGCACGCCCTCCTGCTCTACCACGGCACCGACCCCGAAACCCAAGCAGAACAGTGGGTCGAACAAGCCCTCCCCGACCAGGCTCACACAATCCTCTCCGAAGACGCCTGGCCCGCACTCCAAGCCGTACTCCACGAGATCCACGACAGCGGCCACAACCCCACCGAACTGCTGGCAGCCGTCGCGAGCAGCCGCGAACTCGACACCGCCGACAGCATCGCCAAGGTCCTCCACTACCGCCTCACCGAACACCTCGACCAACTCGAACCCGCACCTCTCACGTCCGGGCTCAACGCGGACCCTGACAAGCCGTTCCTCCCACCTTGGCTGCCTTCACTGCCCGTCCGGCCTGCACCGGACGAGCAGCACGCCGAACTGCTCACCTGGTTGGACGACAAACAGGCCACCATCGCGCAGCGGACAGAGGAACTCGCTCATGCCGCAGCCCACCTACAACCACCGTGGACGGAGCACCTCAGCCCGCCTCAAGATGTCGACCAACGCAGGCGATGGCTCGCCACAGTCGGTCAGATCGCCGCATTCCGCGAACGCTGGAACATCACCGACACCGACCCCGAACCCCTCGGCCCGCCCGCCGGAGGAGCCCACGAACGCGCCCGCCGTTGGCTCGAGAGCACAATCGACCAGTTTCGTGCCAGGCCAGCTGACCCGGTGCTTCCGAGCATGCCTGAAGGTGCATCTGCGAACCGGTTCCACGCCGAGTTCCGCCAGGCGGCGAATGCGTACCTGGACCACCAAGCCGTGCACTGGCTCCGCCGAGCCCTTCCCGCCGAAGCCGAACCGATCATCGCAGATCCCGCTTGGCCCGCCCTTGCTCAACGCCTGCACCACATCAACGACGTAGGAGCAGACCCCGTCCTCGCGCTGTCCGAGTCGCGCGATCGCCGGGAGATCCGCACCGCGAAGTCATTGGCCAAGGTCTTGCACTACCGGCTCGCCGTTTTGCTGCCCACGACGCCTGCTTCGGGGCCAGAGTCTCCTGTTTTCAAGCCTCAGTTGACCCCTGCCGCCCGAGCGATGCGAGACCGGCTCGCCGGCATCGGCCGCCGACTCGGCGCCGACGCGCCGGGAGGAGTTACGCCGACGCGTTCCACACCCCCCACGCATGAAGCCCATACCGAGACGGACCGCAGGAACGCTCTCACTCCGGGGCCGGACTTCTTCCGGGACGTTGCCAAGGCCAGCAGCGCCTACCTGCGCCACACGAAGACTCTCACAACGACAGAACAACCGATGACAGGGTTGGCTGCTCTGAAGGCCCGCGCAGCACGCTTGCGCAGCCGACTGCGTCGAACCGAAGTCGAGAAGGGCGACATCGACCACAGGATTCAACCGGGCGTCCACATCGAACGCCGGGAGGAGCAACCTCACATCAAGCCCTGATCGGCGGCTAGTCAGCTTGACCCACATCGGAAAGCTCCGGCCCGGCGCTTCGAAGGGAGTCGATGAGCGTGAGTGTGCACGTGGGCTCCTGTGTACTCACCTCTGTTCGACTCGGCGGCTGCTCGTAGTGTCATCGAAATCCGGAACCGGCTCTTACCGGTTTCCTGCGTGGAGTTGCATGCCTTGAGATGGTGCCGAGCTCAGCGGTTGCTTCGAAGAATCGTCCTGATCATGATCAGGACACTTAAGGCAATCGAACCGCCGACCCCGCCGACTACCCAGGCTCGGATGGCGTCCGGGACCAACACCAGCACTCCACCGAGTGCCGCGAGGGTGGAGAAGAGCGTGAAGCCGAGGCTGATCAAGAGCTTGTTCGCCCGTCGAGTGCGCTCGTCGCTTGCCAACACGTAGTGCACGAGGTGGACGAGGGCGGTGTTGTTCGGCTTGCGCATCGGCGTCAGCCTGCCCATGCTCATCACGATGTCCTGGTCCTTGAGACCAGTTGGAGCTGCTGGATCGTCGAGCGTCGAGGCCTGTGGAGTGACCGACGTATCGTTTGGAAAGTAGTCATCAGTCAGCCCCGAGGCCGTGGGCTCCGTGGAGACCTGCGGCTGTCTCAGCTCCCGTAGGCGGTCCATGACGATGTCGGTGTGCATCGGCGAGAGGTTGCAGGCCTGCAAGAAGGCTACGACCTGGTCGGGTTTGCTCGGCAGCGCCGCGCGCTTGACGTCCACCAGCGCGTAGGCCTGGCTGCGCGGTATCCCGGTCTTCACCGCGATCTGCCCGCAGCTGAGCCCGGCCTCACGCCGTATGCGATCAAGCATCGACCGGAACTCCGCAGCGGAATCCGCCCTCAGCACCGACCGTTGTACGGGCAGGTACTTGCTACTCGTCACTGGCCCCGTCCCGTCGGCTCACTCGTGGCGAGCGGGCCACCTGTGACGACGGCGTGGTCGGGAAGGTGCCGCCCAGTACCGCGAGCAACTCGGTGACGCGTCGTATGCCTCTGGGTGCCGAGATCGCCAAGGTGAAGATCCCCAGGGCTGCGGCGGCGGTGGCGACGGCGGAGGGTACCGAGTAGTGCTCGTATCGCGACAGGTACCAGGCGGCGGCGAACGCCAGGCACAGAGCAGGAGCATCGGCCCAGTTGAACCGACCGCACGATTGCGGATGATCTTGTGGGGGGCGCACGTGGTGCCCTTCTGTGGGTACAACGCTTCCTCCGCGAGTGGGAGGCACGCGCGTTGCTTTCGGTAGCGGTTGAGTCTTTGGCCTGGTGATGCCGCAGAGACGGCTGGAGACCATCGGGTTGCGGCACCCGATCGGGTTACGGGCTGGATTTGACCACAACGCACAAGTGGGTGGCCAGGGGTGTGGTCGCGACGGGTGTCCATCACGGCTCGCGGTGTCCACACGGACAAAAACCTCGGACGGCGACGTGCCGTCCGAGGCCGGAAGCTGATGGCGGAACTCGTCTCCAGCGAGAACCGCCAAACCCTGTGCTCAACCGCTACCAACAGAAGGCCAGGGAGCGCCGGTCGAACTCGCCGACCAGCGCCGCTCGCCATCGTAGGGTCAACTCGTATGACCTGCTTCACACATAGATGGTCGCGCTGGTCCACGCCTTTGAGCTGCTTCTTTCCTTGTCGCGTGGATTGGAGTGGTGTACATAGACATCTCTCGGCGTCGCGGTAGACACACACTTCTCGGCGGATGTCCGGCACGCAGACGGAGCCCGGCCACCGGTGCGCTGCCACGAGCGCAACGGGCCCAACGCCGTGAACTCAACCGGGCGCTGGTCGACTCGACGCGTGCGTCGTCAGGTCCGAACCGCTAGTGTCCTGAGTCGTTGATTCGTTGGTCTCCGAGGAGCTTGCGTGGGCGGAGAAGACGGCCGAGTCACCGACGCTGAATGTCGGAAGTTTGGATCCACCCCCGCTCACGCGGCAACGACCACGTCGGACCCGGCCTGCTCCAGACTCTGGATGGACCACTTCCGCTCGCGCGGGGAAGATGCATCGCACCGGTGAGCAGCCCGCCGCCGCCCAGGGGCCGCCCCCGCCCGCGTGGGAAAGACACCTTGAGGCCGCACGGGTTGAAGAACCCTGGCGGACCACCCCCACTTGAGCGGGGAAGATGTACGGAGGTGGGCCGGATATCCGCCGGCGCACCGGACCACCCCCGCTCGCGCGGAGAAGACCATGGTCTTGGCGGCGTGGCCGTCTTGGCTGGCGGACCACCCCCGCTCGCGCGGGGAAGACGGCAGCCCAAATCGAACCGCCCCCACCACGGCAGGACCACCCCCGCTCGCGCGGGGAAGACGTGGGAGTGGGACTGCCGCGACTACGAGTTCTGGGGACCACCCCCGCTCGCGCGGGGAAGACCCGACGCCATCCGAGCCGCTGAACCGCAGGCAGGGACCACCCCCGCTCGCGCGGGGAAGACTTGCGGGGAGACGTCGCACAGCTCGGCGAACTGGACCACCCCCGCTCGCGCGGGGAAGACATGCTGTGGTGCAGCCACAGCTCCCGGCCGACCGGACCACCCCCGCTCGCGCAGGGAAGACCGGTCGCGGGTGATCCCGCTGGTGCTGGTGGGGGGACCACCCCCGCTCGCGCGGGGAAGACTCGCTGGTATGCATACGAAGGGTATTGCGCTCGGGACCACCCCCGCTCGCGCGGGGAAGACCGCAAGCTTGTGCGCCACGGCCGGTGCGACCGCGGACCACCCCCGCTCGCGCGGGGAAGACTGCCGGTCGGGTCCGGGTGAGGGTGGTGCCGACGGACCACCCCCGCTCGCGCGGGGAAGACCGCAGCATGAACGGCGACGAGCGCGGCGACATGGGACCACCCCCGCTCGCGCGGGGAAGACGTCGCTGTGGTCGTCGGGGAGGGCGACACGGAGGGACCACCCCCGCTCGCGCGGGGAAGACACGCCTCTACGAGACCCGCAGTGAGGCCATCCGGGACCACCCCCGCTCGCGCGGGGAAGACTTCGAGGCCGCGACCGACAAGGACCTGGAGGACGGACCACCCCCGCTCGCGCGGGGAAGACGTCACGACCGTCATCGGCGCTACGACAGTGAACGGACCACCCCCGCTCGCGCGGGGAAGACTTCCGCGAGGCGACGCGTGAGTCCGGCGCGGCCGGACCACCCCCGCTCGCGCAGGGAAGACATCGTCACCAAACCGCTCGACCGGCCCGGAACGGGACCACCCCCGCTCGCGCGGGGAAGACCACTGGACCGACGCCGAAGCGCTGGGGATTGAGGGACCACCCCCGCTCGCGCGGGGAAGACCCACAAGGTCAGCGGGTCGCGGAGTGAGGCGGGGGACCACCCCCGCTCGCGCGGGGAAGACGGCAACGAGAGTACGAGGCATGTGCGGGGCTCTCCGGACCACCCCCGCTCGCGCGGGGAAGACCCACCCGGCGGGGCCTTTTCGCAGGTCGAGACCGGACCACCCCCGCTCGCGCGGGGAAGACGGCATGGCCGCGTCCGCGAACGACCAGACCGGTGGACCACCCCCGCTCGCGCGGGGAAGACGTTCGGCGTAACTTTGGTGATCTTCCTGGGGGTGGACCACCCCCGCTCGCGCGGGGAAGACGCGCGCTATGTCCCCGGCGAGTGGCACGTGGACGGACCACCCCCGCTCGCGTGGGGAAGACCCCGGCATGAGCCCGGACGAGTTCATCAAGACGGGACCACCCCCGCTCGCGCGGGGAAGACGCTGGCCGTCGGACAGGACTGCGGTGTGGGTGAGGACCACCCCCGCTCGCGCGGGGAAGACCTTCCGAGCCACAGCCCGGAACGGCAGCGGCAGGGACCACCCCCGCTCGCGCGGGGAAGACTCGATCCCGACGACGTGGGCCCCGCCGAGGACGGGACCACCCCCGCTCGCGCGGGGAAGACATCCCGGGCGCCGCGTAGGTACTCGTGCACGGCGGACCACCCCCGCTCGCGCGGGGAAGACACTTCTTGACCAGGGGATTTGTGGCGTTCTCCGCGTGTTTTGATTCGGTTCACGCCTGTCTCGGAATGGTTTGTCCCGTCCGGTGTGCGCGTCTGGCTGACCGCTTGCCGACGTTCGAGCCCTGCGGCCCGGCCAGCTCGCCGGGCCGTGATGACTTGGCTGTTCGCCTGGGTGGTTCGGGCGGATCAGGGGTGTCTGTGGTGGCGTTCCGACGCTCTGTTGCCAAGGGGTGCTTGAGCATGGTCGGAAGCGTTGTCTGGTGTGCGGTGTGCTGTGGTTCGGCAGGGTGGGTGCGGACGAGGCCAGGGTCAGCGTTTGCCGTAGCGGCGTCGGCGGGCGGCGTTGCTCCAGTTCTTGGTGGGCGCGGTGTCGGGGTCGTCGGGTGTGGCGTGGTGGGGCCGGAGCATGAGTTGGACGCCGTCGAAGTCGACGGGGTGCCAGTTGTGTTCGTGGACTGTGAAGTCGAGGCCTTGTTCGTTGTCGGCGTGGTGGACCATGATCGCGCGGCCGGTGCGGACCATGTCGATCACGCGGGCCCAGACGAGTTCGCGGACGCGGGTGTTGATGGTGCCGACGAAGACGCCGGGGGAGATCTCCAGCAGCCAGCGGGTGAGGTGTCCTCGGAGGCCGACGGGGCAGGCGGCGACGACGAGGACGGTCACAGGTCGTCCTCGTCGTGGTAGTTGGTGCCGCCGGCGACGGCCCGGCCGTTGTCGTCCCACAGCATGACGACGTTGTGCGCGTCGAGCGGTTCGTCGAACGACTCGGGCCCGTATTCCACGAGGTCGTCGTCTTCGGTGAGCAGGGTCTTGATGTCACGGACGCAGGTTTGGAGGAAGGTGCCGTCGCGCATCCGGTCGCGGACGGCCCGGCGGGTCTCGGTGCCGATGTCGGCGACCTCGCGTGCGGTGATGTCGAAGGCGACGGGGATGCTGATCTCGGCTTTGTAGAGGTCGGCGATGTCGTAGACGAACGACTTGACGTGTCCTGTGTGGACGAATCCGAGGCCGGGTGCGCACCCGAGTGCGACGATGACCGCGTGCACGACGCCGTAGAGGCTGGTGTTGGCGGCGGACAGGGCCTGGTTGATCGGGGTGCCGCCGTCGAAGTCGTCGGGGTCGTAGTCGCGGCGTTGCCAGTCGACGCCGGCGCGGCGGGCGTGGTCGCGGTAGAGGCGGCGGACGCGTGCGCCTTCGCGGCCTCGTAGTTTCTGCATGGTGAGGCCGGTGGTGTCCTCGCCGGGGAAGCGCAGGGCGTACATCTGTCGGGCGACGCGCAGTCGGGTGCGGTTGTCGGAGACGAGACGGGCCTGGATCTCCAGCAGTCGTGAGGTACGGGCGAGGGAGCGGCCGTGGGCGTAGTAGCGCACGCCGTGTTCGCCGACCCATACGGCGGTGGATCCGCTTTCGGCGAGCAGGACCATGGCCTGTTGGCTGACGGTGGTCCCGGGGCCGAGCAGGAGCGCGCCGAGCGTGGCGGCGGGGATGTGGACGGTGCCGCGTTTGTCGGTCGAGGTGATCGCGTTGTCCTCGCGGTGGACGACGCAGTGTTCCAGGTAGAGGAAGGAGATGCGGTCCTGGGCGCGGAGCAGTTGGGACAGGGGTACCGGTCGTGCGCCGGGGATGTCAGGCACGGCAGACCGGGGCCAGGGTGAGCAGTCCGCAGCCGTAGCCCTTGGCGGGCCCGATGCCGGTGGTCATCGCGGCGCGCAAGGCGTCGGGATCGGCGATCTCCAGGCGGCCTTCGAACACGGCCGTGGACAGGGTGACCGTGGCGCGTTGCCGGGAGAAGGTCAGGGTCTCGCGCCCGCGCACGGCGACATCGGGTTCCTTGTGTTCCCCGAGTGGGACGGTGAAGCCGTGGCGTTCGGCGCGGGCGAGCAGCCACGCGGTCTGCTGGGCCGCGGTGACGTGCCCGAAACGTTGGGAGCGCGTGGAGTTCGGGTCCTTGCGGCGGTTGCCGACGGGGTTGCCGGTGAGCCGGAAGGCCCACTCCTGGCCGGTGGTGATCCGGTCGAGCAGCGGCCGGTAGTCGCGGGTGTCCCAGGTGTGGGTGGTGGGCCAGCCGACCTGTTCCACGAGGTGGGTGAGGTCCGGGCGTGCGGGGCTGACCAGGTAGAGCAGGATTTGGTGTTGATGGCGGTCGATCCGCCATAGGACGCGTCCGGCCTCCGCCGCGTTGGCCGTGGAGGGGAAGGCGGCCATGACCGCCGCGTGGATCTTCTGCGGCGAGGCGAGCAGGTCGCGGGCGGCGCGGCGGGCGGGGTTGATCTCGAATCGGGTCAGGTGCATCAGGAGATTTCCTCGAACGCCGCCATCGGATCGTACGGGTCGGTGGTCGGAGTGGGGGCGACGATCGCGGGATTGGCGACCCTCACCCGGTCGCGGTGGACGGTGCGCCAGCCGTATTGACGCTCACGTGGGTCGAAGCTGATCGGTTCGTCGCGCACCAGCTCGGCGTCCTCCGCGTCCGCGGGGCAGTCCACGACGATGTCCAGGTCGATGGACGCGCCGGTGTGGCGGCGTTGCACGTACGGCGAGGCGAGCCAGGGTGCGGCTGTCAGGCGTTCGCGGACGGTTCCCCCGTCCAGGCCGTGCAGAAGCCGTCCTGCGGGCGGGCAGGAACGCCTGCCCAGGTACAGCGGGAAGGCCGGGGCGCGCAGCGCCTGGTCCAGGCCTTGCAACAGGTCGGCGTCGCCTTCGACCGCCACCGCGAACACCGCGTCGGCCAGGTAGAACCGGTAGGACAGCGGCATCGACGTCGAGCCGTCACGGGTGCGCGCGGTCTGGAAGTCCCGCTCCATCTGTCCGGTCTGGTCGACGCGGACGCCGACGCGCAGCTCCAGCAGGTCTTCCAGCGGATCGGTGCGTCGCCGTCCCTGCGCGGCTGCGAGCATCCCGATGACACCGCTGCGGCTGGGGGAGCGGTCGGTGGTGCGCCGGACGAAGCGGCTGCTGGTGCCCCAGGACTGGAGTGGGGCGGCCAACCGCAACAGCAGGGTGGTCACGTGTGCTCCGGCAGGCGCTCGGCGACCAGGGCGCCGACGGCGCGCACCGTCGGATCGAACGTGGCACGCTGCGCTAGCTCCGCCAGGGGAGCGGTCTTCTTCTCCCCGACACCGAATACCCACGCGGCCACGGGCCGTTCGTCGTAGGCCTCGTGCAGTTCGCGGGCGTGGTCGGCCAGGCGCGCGATCGCGGCCACGACCCGGCCGCCGTCGGCGTCGTCCTCGACCGCTTCCTCGAACGCCCCGACCAGGTTGATCGACTGGGTTTCGCGGACCACGACCAGTACGGCGTCGGGCAGGGTGCGGTTGGCGAAGGTGTTCTGCTTGCCGGTGGGCATACTCGACACGAACGCCCTCGTGAAGGCCTCCACCGCGCGCGTGGTCGCGGCGGGATCGCCGAGGTTGTCGTGCAGCCGGTCCACGTCGACGGTGGCGTAGCGGTAGAGGGTGGAGGAGTTGAACTCCACCGTGCCGATCATGCCCGCACCGGCGTCCTCTTCCTCGTCACGGTTCTTGTGGTCGTCGACGGCCGTGAAGTAGTCGTACTCGTTGTCCACGGCGTGCACGCTCAACGCGTGCGCCACCTGGCAGGCGGCGTCGACATTGAGATCACTGGCATCGGCCACCATCCGGCCGAACAGCGCCACGTCCACGGAGTGTTCACGGTCCGCTCGCGCCCGCGCGTCCTGCTTACTGATCTCGACCTTTCCGTCCCCGGCCGCAGCGGCGGCGTCGACGGCGAGTTCGGCCAGACCGGAGACCTGCCTGTTGCTCAGGAACAGCAGGTAGCCCGATTCACGCGGAGCGTCGCTCTTGCGCGCGGCGGTGATCTTGATCCCCGCAGCGGTGAGCACCGTCTCGGCCAGTTCCCGGGCACGGTCGGCGAGTCCGGCGTTCTGCCGGAGGATCTCCTCGGCCAGCAGTTCCACCACGCGCTTGGTCCGCACACCCAGCTCGTTCGTGTCGAGCAAACTGTCGAACGCATCGCGGGTGGCACGCTTCCACGCCTGGCTCGACACCCGTGCCCGGCGTCGCCCGCCGTAGATGGCGGTCTTGGGGCTGCCGGTGTCGTCCCTGTTGATGTTGCTGGGCGGCACGGTCTGCACGATGTGGAAGTCGATGATGGTACGAGGCACGGAGAAGCCTTTCACTGCTGTCGGATCAGTCGTTCTCGGAGACGGAGTCGGCGGAGGACGCCGGTATGCCGGAGGAAGCGCCGTTGTCGCGGGGTGCGCGGTAGAAGTCGCGTCCCCACCGCAGCCTGACGCGCGACGCGCCGCCACGTCGTTGCCACTGCACGAGATCGTCGGCCAGGGCGCCGTAGTCCAGCGGGATGCCGTTGGCACGCAGGAGTTGGACCACCCCACGCAGGTGGTGGACCAGCTCTTCCGGGCTTTCCGAGGTGCCCAGGGCCTGAAAGCGCCGCAGGACCGGCGGCACGTCCGCTTCGAACTCCTTCGGGTGCAACAGGCGCATCGAACGCCCCAGACCGAAACCCCGCTGGTGCATCCGAGTGCGCTGGGACTGCTGGTGCAGTGCGAACAGCGTCAACGCAACGTGCGCGGCCTTCTCCCCGGCGGTGGGCTCGTCACCGGCGTCGGGACCGGCGAACCTGTCGGAGACGGTGTACTGCAACACCTCATGCACGGTGCCCGCCGGTTTGCCTACACCCCGCCGCAGCCTCGCGAGCCCGGCCACCGCTGCCGACCGATTCGTCAGCACGCCTTCCTGCAACTGCTGCACTCTGGAATGCACCACGTCGCCGACCGGCCCGAGGTCGGCCCATCGTGGTTGTGCCGATCCTTTCGCGGGAGTGGTCGTCGTGGTCATCGGGTCACCTCCGTGGTGTCGGTCTGGGAGAAGGGCAGTGCGGCACGCAGGTCGGCGAGGAAAAACCGGTGGGCGTGCGAGGAAGTCATCAACCGCTTGCCGTCCACTACCCGCCCGGCCCAGGCCGTCAACGGAGCGCGGCCCACCATGTCCGAGCCCAGCCGGTGAATCGCCGTCCACGCCGTCCGGTGCCACACGGCGTGCACCTCCAACGGCGGGGTGTCCCGGGTCAACGTCCACAGCCACGAGCGGATTAACGGGTCCAGCGTGGCGTAGGCCAACTCGACCGCGCCGTCCCTCGGTCCGTCGCGGTCGCCGGGTCCGGCCTTGCGGTTGGGCCGGTAGCCTGCGGCCTCCCCGAGGTTGCGGGCCAGCTTGCCCAGCGCGCGGGCTGCCGCTTCCGCGTCCCGCACGCACTGCACGGCCGTGTCCACCAGGTTGCCGGCGTCGCGTCGGAGCAGCACGGCGTGCAACCTCACCGAGTCGGCCACGATCTCCACCGTGGTGGCGCTCTGGGGGCCGTAGCTCATCCCGATGGTGTGTAGCCGGATCGGGTAGTCCTCGCCGATGGTGTCGTCGACCTCGGCGATCCATTCGAGGACGCTCGGAGTGAGAAACGGTGCGGCTTCGGAACCCTGGGCCGCGGCCGCGCCGGGAAGCATCGGTTGAAGACCACGCCACACGGCCTTCTCCGGGTCATGCTCGCGGGGCATGTAGACCACGTGCTGACGCAGCTTCTTCTCCTGCGCGGTGCTGCGCCGCCACGCCGTGTGCGGTTCGACCGGATGCTTGTTTTGCGGCGTGATCCGCTCGCCGTTGCAGATCAGCACTCCGGTGACGCGCGTGCCATCGTGCGCGAGCCTGATCCGGCGGCTCTGCCACGTGTAGAGGTCGACCCGCCCAGTCGGTGTCCGTCCCCCGTCGACCTCTTCGGCCGGGCCGACTGGTTCCCGCTCCCACACGGGTCGGTCTGTCTCGTCCGAGCCCTGCCCGCCGCTGTGGGGGATGAGGTTCAGCAGCAGGGTGTCCCGCAGGGTGCGCCCCTCGGGCAGGACCCCGCCGAGGTAACCCGACCAACCCGTGCCGATCGGATACCCCTTGCCCTGCTTGACCCGTTCGTCGCCCACTGCGCCCGACTTGATCCCCGACGGGTCGAACGCGTGGCAGTGGACGATCCACCGTGCCGCTTCCGCGAAGGACAACGACGTCACCTCGCCCAACCTGTTGGTGAAGAACGGGTGTCCGTTGGGCACGTCGGCGATCAGCCGCGCCAACTCCGCGACCTCGTCCTTCGCCGTGTGCAGACCGGCGACCTGCATGAAGGGTGCCTTCACGTCCAGCAGGTCGAACCGATCGCGGTGGC
Organism: Saccharothrix espanaensis DSM 44229; assembly: GCF_000328705.1. Classification (NCBI taxonomy): domain Bacteria; kingdom Bacillati; phylum Actinomycetota; class Actinomycetes; order Pseudonocardiales; family Pseudonocardiaceae; genus Saccharothrix; species Saccharothrix espanaensis. Next base: position 2,041,918 of record NC_019673.1, read on the forward strand.
GGTCCAGGTAGTCCGCGACGTGGTCGACCGGCAACTCCGCGGCCGACCACAGGCGCTCCCAGTGTCCAGGATCCCGCGGCCCGTCGATCGCGCGGTGAAGGACCGCCAGCAACAGCCGGGTCGACGCGAACACCTGGGTGGGCACCTCGCCGACCAGTCCTGCCAGGCGGTGTGCCTGCCGAACGGTCTCCAGCAAGGGCAGTTCGACCCTGTCACCGGTCAACGTCCTGGCCAACAGCCACGGCCGGTCGATCAGGTCGAATCCGGTGAAGTCAGCCCCGCTCATGCATCAATCCCTTGCGCGGGTCGTAGGTCAGGTGGAAATGGGCTTTGCCATGCTTGATCTCGGCCGTGCGGTCCCCGCCCAGCACGAGGACCAACTGCCCGCGCAGCAGCGGTGACAGGTGGAAGCTGGTGATCCGGTTCGCCTCCAACGCCGTGATGACGTCCAGATCGACACCGGGATTGCTCATCGCCACCGGAAGTCGCAGTGCGCACGCCGCGATCACTTTGGCCTGACGGTGTTCCATGGCCAGGTCGACAGGAATCGGCTCATCGCCAGCCGGTCCGATCCACGACGGGGTCGTCAGGCCACCACGCCCGTCGCTCTGGACCACGAGTACTTCCAACGATTCCGCGCCGTCCCGCACCTGCGCCGCACCCCGCGGGTCGTCCTCGGCCTCACCGACCCCGGCCCGGATCCACCCCACCAACGACTCGCCGTCCGATCCGACCTCGCCGAGCAGGAACGTCCGGGCCGCGTCGGACCTGTCCCGCTCAGCACGCTCGGCATCCGACCGGGCGTCCTCCATCGACCGCTGCCACGACGCCGGACCGATCGGCCCGGATCCGTAGGCGGCCTGCACCAGCGTGGAGATCTCGGCGGGCAACGTCACCGCAGCCCGGTCGACCAACAACGCCGCCGACCGCAACAACAAGTGCTCCCCGTAAACCCGCCGCGAACCCGCCACCGCACGCACCGGATCACCGGCCCAGTCCTCGACTCCCACCACCGCGCACCGCGCACGGGACACCGACGCCGGCCTCGTCCGCCCATGACGGTGCAGGCGCCCCAAACGTTGCAGCACCAGGTCCATCGGCGCCAGATCGGTGACCATCACGTCGAAATCCACATCCAGAGACTGCTCCACCACCTGCGATGCCACCACGACGTGCAAGCCGGGACGTTCACCGTCCGGGCCGAACCGCCGCAACAACCCCAGGTCGATCCGCGCGCGATCACAGGCCAGGAAACGGGAATGGGCGATCGTGACGCTGTCCTCCCCGAACTCCTCCTCCAACCGCGCCGCGGTCTCCTGGACCCGGGTCACGGTGTTGCGAACGACGACCGCGCACCCACCGTCCCGGAGTCCGTTCCGGAGGTAGCCGACCAGCGCGTCCAAGTCGTCGGGAAGCTTATCCACGTCCACGTCGATACCAGGCTCCGGCAACGGCATAGTCCTCGGCTCGACTCCACCGGAGCCGACGATCACCGGGTACCCCAACTCCACCGGCGCCACGACGGCAGAGCCCTCGTACGCCGCGACCAGCTGCGCTCGCCGCTGCACGGGCAACGTCGCAGACAACAACACGACCGGAACACGGTACGCGCCAAGCCACTGCAGCACCCTGCCCAGATACTGCGACATGTACACGTCGTAGGCGTGCACCTCGTCGATCACCACGACCTTGCCCGCCAACCCCAAGTGCCGCAGCATCAAGTGCCGACTCTTCAAGCCCGCGAACAACACCTGGTCGATCGTCCCGACCACGAAGGAGGCCAGCACGCCCTTCTTCCGTCCGCTCATCCACGAATGCGCGAACGGACCGTCGCCCACGTCCTGGCCGATCGACGCGAACCAGCCGCGCCGGACCAAACCGTCGAACTCCTCGTTCAGCGACGCCTTGCCATGCGCCAACGTCACGCTCACAGCGCCCGCCAGACCCGGCAGGACATCAAGCCACCGACGCACCCGGCCGAACATCGCATCGCTCGTCGCCTGCGTCGGCAACGCCACGAAACACCCGTCCGCGCCCGTCCGCGCCGCCAACTCCTCAGCGGCCAACAACGCCGCCTCCGTCTTCCCGACCCCCATCGGCGCCTCGACGATCAGCAACCCCGCCCGCCCCTGAGCCGCAGCCACTTCGACCGCCGCGACCTGCACCGGCCGAGCCCCGACCGCCTCCGGCCTGAACCGGGCACGGAAAGCCGCATCCACATCGGAACCCACCGGCCGCGCACGCCACCGCGCAGGCAACCCCAGACGCTGCCACGCCACGTCCAACCGCGCGGCAGTATCGAACTCCTCCGGAGGTTCGTGAGCCTCCAGCAACGGAAAAAACTCCGCGTTCGACGCGATCCAATCCGCGATGATCACGATCGAGGTCAACAACACCTGACTCGGCATACTCAACCGAACGTCCCGGTACCGAGCCAACTCAACCCCGGTGGACGCACGTTCCAGGAAGAACGTCCTGGCCTGCTCCCACACCCCGGTACCGACCAACTCCGACGCGCGACCGACCTCCTTCAACACCGACCGTTCAGGCGGAACCCCGTGATGACTGGCCACCACTCCCGCCAACTGCTCGGCCACCACGCTCCGTGCGTCGCCGAACGACACCCGCAGGAAGTCACGCACCGCGAAATAGCCCACCAGCGCGTGATTCACCCGACTCCGCTGAGGATGCGACAACAACATCGGGTCCGCGACCACCCCCGCGTCACGCATACGATCCGCGAACTCCGGCACCTGGACGGCGAACGCCGGGCTGGCCTTGCCCACGTCATGACACGCAGCCAGCCAGCGACATAGCACCCGCACACCGCCGACACCATCCGGAAGGTCCTGGGCGATCCGGTCAACGACCTGCGGTGACACCCACTCGTCCACCAAACGCGCAGCCACCAACGCCGAATCGTCCAAATGCTGTTGCAATGGCAACCAATGCGTCGGCTCCCCGTGCGCATCCGTGACCGACTTGGCCCACACCACACGCCAATCGATCACGACACGCACAACCCTCTCCACGACAACGGGACAGCAAACTAACCGGACCCACACGCCGCACCAGGCGACCTACACCGGAAAGCACCCATATGGAGCAACCGAGAACCGCACTACTGCGTAAACAAGCGGAGTCGGGACTCTCGATGCGAAACGCGGTCGATGCGGCCTCGGAATCTCCGAACCACGTAGGGGGTGTCGGGTACGTCCTAGGCCGACGGCTCGGACCGGTGTATGGGCCCGAGCCGCCCGACCGCCTAGGACACCGCCCTGTTCAAGCGACCCGAGATGTTGATCAACAGCATCAGGTACACCGACAGGCCGGTGGTCATGGTGGCCACCATCGCCAGCGGGATCCTGGTCGCGAGGAGCACGCTCAGCACTCCCCACGTCGTCACCCCGGCTGCGATCGCGGGCAACAGGCTCAAGATCGACGCGACGAACAGGATCAACATGGACCTGCCTGGGACGAGGCTGTCGGTGTGGGTCCCTCGGGTCGCGGGCGTCTGCCGTAGCATGTGGGACGCCTCCTTTCCGTATTTTTCCAAGCGGGGCAGAGCGGCCCTCGATGTGCCTGCGAAGTTCGTCGAGGGCCGCTCGTTTTTCAACAGTTCGGCGATCTGTTCGTGTCGCCAGCGCGAACGTCGTTGTTCACGCAGCCCCGCGTGGGCGGGGATGAATATCGGCTGATATCTGCTCGTTGCAGTGCGCGCCGACTTGGAACACCCCATCGTGCGTCAACGGGACCGCACCGCGCCTTATCCGCGACTTATGCATCTCCCATCTATACGAACCGGTCGGCCGGTCGGTGACTGTATCGAGCCGGACGGTTCAAGGCAAACCGGCCCTGCGGCTTAAGAACTAGGTATTGGCTCGTATCAGTGCGTGTCGACTCTTCGGCGAAAGTGTCTTTGCGATGAGATGTCTCCGTGGGGAAAGGCGTTGTGCCGCAACTTGGAGACATCCTATCTGTGGAGAGTTTCGGGACAGTCGAGTTCCGAGAGATACCGGGACGGTTAATAGGAGACGCTGCGCTCCGCGAGAGTCTCCTACACGAACCACTCAGGTATGCGCAAGGAAGACGAGGTGCGCCAGTCCGCAGCGGGCCCGACCCCCGCTCTGGTCGAGGGAGGCCAGGCTGTACATCAACAGGCCACACGATCGATCCGAACCCCGGTCACACGATGAAGACCAGAACGCGGGCCGGTCCAATCCGCGAACCGGGCCACCAAGGCTGTCCGGACGATGCCCGTCCCGCGCGCGCAAGGCCTCGCCTTGCCGGACTTCGTAGCGTGTACGGGTCCGAACCATCCCCGCCTGCGCGGAGAAGACCCGAGCCGTGCCGGGCCTCGCGCCGCGATCTGGGGAACATCCCCGCCTGCGAGGGGAAGACGGACAACGCGCCACCGCCTACGAGGCCGCCGCGCGGGACCATCCCCGCGTGCGCGGGGAAGACGTTGGCGCCTTGGTCCTCGTCGCCGGGGACGGGGGACCACCCCCGCGTTTGCGGGGAAGACCAGGCAGCCCTGCGACTGCACTGCGACGAGGGCGGACCACCCCCGCGTGCGCGGGGAAGACACGGGCAGCACCGCCGCGCCTGCCGGGCCCGAGGGGCCACCCCCGCGCGCGCGGGGAAGACTCCGCGTGGCCCTCGAATCCGGGGATCAGACCCGGACCACCCCCGCGTGCGCGGGGAAGACCGGTCGACCTGGCGACCGGCACCAGGCGCGCGCGGACCACCCCGCGTGCGCGGGGAAGACGCCGCAAGGTCAAGTTCTTCTCGTCGCCGCTGCGGACCACCCCGCGTGCGCGGGGAAGACCGGCCCAGTGCCCAGCACGAGCTTGTGAGCGGCCGGACCACCCCCACGTGCGCGGGGAAGACCAGGTAGGCCGGGTCCGCGAGTTCAGCGCGGTGGGACCACCCCCGCGTGCGCGGGGAAGACGGTGGCGACGAGGAGGCGGGGCGATGACCCGGAGGACCACCCCCGCGTGCGCGGGGAAGACCCGGTGAGCCCGGCCGCCCCGGTCAGTCGGGCCGGACCACCCCCGCGTGCGCGGGGAAGACTGCCATCTAGACCGCCAAATTCGCGTCGTAGTAGGACCACCCCCGCGTGCGCGGGGAAGACCTGTGGTCCAACCGCCCGTTCGAGCAGCACCTGGGACCACCCCCGCGTGCGCGGGGAAGACGCGGTGGCCGGTTTGTCCGGCGGCGAGGTTGGCGGACCACCCCCGCGTGCGCGGGGAAGACGCGGTGGCCGGTTTGTCCGGCGGCGAGGTTGGCGGACCACCCCCGCGTGCGCGGGGAAGACGCGGTGGCCGGTTTGTCCGGCGGCGAGGTTGGCGGACCACCCCCGCGTGCGCGGGGAAGACGCGGTGGCCGGTTTGTCCGGCGGCGAGGTTGGCGGACCACCCCCGCGTGCGCGGGGAAGACCCCGGCGGCCGAGGTGGCGGGGAGACGACGACGGGACCACCCCCGCGTGCGCGGGGAAGACGCGGGGTCTGATGCGCACGCCTCGGCCAGCTTCGGACCACCCCCGCGTGCGCGGGGAAGACGTCGTGGCGGGTGCCTGCACGGCAACCGGGCTGGGACCATCCCCGCGTGCGCGGGGAAGACCGTGCGACGCCTCGGCGCAGGCAGCGCCAGCCGGGACCACCCCCGCGTGCGCGGGGAAGACCGCCGTGGGCCGCCACACGGTGGCCCACTTCCAGGACCACCCCCGCGTGCGCGGGGAAGACGGATTGTTGATGCTTTATGGCGGGTGCCCAGACGGACCACCCCCGCGTGCGCGGGGAAGACAAACGTTGTGCCTCGGCCTTCGGAACACGCGCGGGACCACCCCCGCGTGCGCGGGGAAGACGGCGGCCGCCGGTGCTGCGTTCTGGTCGCGCTGGGACCACCCCCGCGTGCGCGGGGAAGACCGACTGGTTGACTGCGGATCACGGGCGGGCTCCGGACCACCCCCGCGTGCGCGGGGAAGACGGCGGCGTGAACCTCACGACGATCCAGACCGACGGACCACCCCCGCGTGCGCGGGGAAGACGATGGTGAAGGTGACCGCCCAGACCGGCCGGCCGGACCACCCCCGCGTGCGCGGGGAAGACCGCGACGCAGGCGGCGGCAGCGGCCGCGGCGGAGGACCACCCCCGCGTGCGCGGGGAAGACCACGTCGCCGACCAAGCCCTTGAGGTTGGCGGAGGACCACCCCCGCGTGCGCGGGGAAGACCACGTCGCCGACCAAGCCCTTGAGGTTGGCGGGCGGACCACCCCCGCGTGCGCGGGGAAGACGGCCTTGGCCAGCGTCTCTTCCTCGTCGGCGAGGGACCACCCCCGCGTGCGCGGGGAAGACCAGTTCGGGTGGGCGACCGTGTCGCGCCAGAACGGACCACCCCCGCGTGCGCGGGGAAGACTCGTGCCGCGCCTTGCGCGCCACCGCCTCGGTGGGACCACCCCCGCGTGCGCGGGGAAGACTTCAAGCACGCCCGCGACTACCCGCGCCCGCACAAGCGGACCACCCCCGCGTGCGCGGGGAAGACCACCTCGCGCTGACGGACCGGATCACGCCGCTGGGACCACCCCCGCGTGCGCGGGGAAGACCGAGATCACCGCCGGCGGGCAGTTCATCGTCAGCGGACCACCCCCGCGTGCGCGGGGAAGACCCCGACACGTGGCGTCGATGGTGGACCGTCGACGGACCACCCCCGCGTGCGCGGGGAAGACCCCGACCCGGCCGCCACCGCAGCCGCCGTCACGGGACCACCCCCGCGTGCGCGGGGAAGACGTGCGCGGGTAGTCGTAGCCGTAGCGCAGCAGGGGACCACCCCCGCGTGCGCGGGGAAGACTCGATCTGGCCGGCCCGGCTGGTGGTCTGCAACGGACCACTCCCGCGTGCGCGGGGAAGACAGCCGGTGCACGGCGAGGGGCACGTCGGGTGCCGGACCACCCCCGCGTGCGCGGGGAAGACGCTTCTTGACCTGGGAGGTTACAGGGCTACCGGCTAGTATTGATTCTGTACATTGTGGTCTCGTTTATGTCTGGTGTGGCTGTCAGTCGGTTGTCCGGGGGAGGTCACTGGTTGATCGACTCTGCGTGCCTGGGGGTATCCGGTAGGACGTGTGGGCGTGTCGTGATGTCCCGCGTGACGTGGTCGGTGAGTTGGGTGCTGCGGTCGTACAGGTGGCCGTCGGTGTCGAGGTAGTCGGTGGTTGTGGGTTCGTACCAGGGGGTGTGCTGATTCTTGTCGATGCAGCGGCGTAGAGGGGTGTTGGTGTCGGTGAGGCGGGTGAGGGTGGGCCAGAGCCAGCGGTCGCGGTAGTGGATAAGAGCCGAGGTGGGGCCGTTGGTGTCGTAGTAGGCGTCCTGCCAGGCGGCGTAGAGGGCGGTGAGGTCTTCGACTGCTCGTCCGTGGTGGTGCCAGCAGGGTGGGATGTGTTGGTGGTGTGGGAGTTCTTCGCGGGTGTTGATGTGGGTGACGAAGTCGTGGAGTTGGTGGCGGAGGGTGGTGGCGCGGTCGGTGTCGAGGTATTGCCAAGACCATTCGCCCGGCTCGGTGCGGGGTTGGCTTGGGTGGAGGGTTTCGAGTGCGTCGACGAGGTGTTCGACGGTGTCGGTGAGTTCGAGGTGCCGGGTGCGTAGTTCGGCGAGCGTTCTGGCCAGGTCTGCGGGGGTGGGGTTGGTCATGACGCGACGCGTCCCATGCGTTGCTCAGCCTGCTGTTTGAGCTTGTGCAGGTGCTGTGCGTCGGCGTGCTCGAACCAGGCGTCGAGGTGGACCACGGTGGCCGGTGTGTTGCGGTAGAGCAGGAGGGCTTGGCCGTCGGGCAGGGTGCGGAGCTGGTCGATGCGGAGGGCTTTTTCCCAGGTGTAGCTGGTGGAGCGGGTGCGTCGGAATTCGCCGGTGCTGGCGCTGGTGTTGAGGGTGTGGGTGTCGCCGACGAGACGGGAGAGGTCGTCGAGGGTGTCGGCTTCGGCTACGCCGCCGAGGATGAGGCGGGTGGTGACGGAGTTCCAGATTTCTCTTGTTTGGTCTTTGCCCCAGCGGCGTTGGAGTTGGCCGAGTCCTTGGCAGGCGAGGATCATGTGGATGCCGCGTCCGCCGGAGTCGGAGACGAGTTGGCCGAGGTTTTCGGGGGCGGCGACGTTGCCGATTTCGTCCCAGGGGCAGCGTAGGGGTGGGTCGAGGCGTCCGTCGGGGTAGTGGGTGGCGAGGCGTTTGGCTTGGTGGTGGATGTGCAGGGCGAGGGCGGAGGCGAGTGGTCCGGCGGAGCCGACGCCGCCTTCGCTGATGATGTAGAGGGTGTCGCGCGAGGTGAGGAACCGGGCGACGTCGAACTGCTCGCCTGCGCGGGGTGAGCAGGCGTCGAGCAGGCCGGGGGAGTTGAGCGGGTCGAGGACGAGGTTGAGGGTTTGGGCGATGCCGCCGAGCATTTCGCCTGCGGTGTTGGTGGTGAGGTCGCGCAGAGTGTGGGCCCAATGGGCGCTGGTGGGGGACCGGCGCAGGATGGTGGCGGGTTCGTCGTCGGTCCAGCGTGATGACCAGGCCAGCACGTCGCGCATGGTTTTGCCGGACAGGGCGGCGGCGTGGAGCCAGGCGCGCAGGACGCGGGCGGCGGAGTCGGTGAAGAAGCCGGCGTTGGTGGTGCCGTCCATGGGGCGGGCGGCGACGAGTTCGCGGGCTCGGCGGATGGCTTCGTCGGGGTCGTGGCAGCCGGTGACGGGGTTCCAGCGCATCGGTTCGGGCCAGCCGGTGACGTTTTCGGGGTCGAAGACGTGGACGTGGCCGAGTTGTTCGCGGATGCCGACGGTGGCGGCGAGGACGTCGCCTTTGGTGGAGGTGGTGACGACCGGGCCGGGGGCGTCCAGGACGCGGGGGATGATGCGTCGGTTGGTTTTGCCTTGTCTCGTGCCGACCATGACGAGTTCGGCGTCTTCGTGTTGGCCGTAGAGGTCGATGCGGTGGTGGACTGATCGGCCCATGTGGACGGCGATCTCCGACATCTGCTGGCGGGCCAGGTTGCCGGTGAGTGAGGGGCGTGCGCGGCGGGCTCGTGCGCGGGCGGCCGAGGCCCCGAGTGTCCGCCGGAGTTGACGGCCGGTGGCCAGGGTGTCCTCGCGGCGCAGCCGGCGCGCGGCGAAGGCTGTCGCGACGGTGGTGGCGGTTGATACGAGCAGTTCGACCAGGCCGGTGACGGTCCACCAGAGTGCGGGGTGGGAGTCGGGATGGCCGAACGCTGCTCCCGGATCGGCTGGATCGCGCAGCAGGATGACGGTGGCGCGTGCCCACCCGGCGGCGCGCCAAGTCCAGCCGTGGCCATCCAGCAGGGCGGTGAGCGCACCGCCCACCGCGAGGCCGGTCACCAGCCCGACCGCGAGCACCGCGAGGAACAGGGCGACCGCGAGGGCGAGGAGTTGGTCGTCGCCGTGCGGGTCGCGGCGGCCGGTCATGGGGTGCCGGTTTCGTGTGGGGTGTCGCGCATGGTCTGGTCGGTGTCGATGAGTTCCCATTCGTGTCCGCCGCGTAGGACGGTGTGGTCGACGAGGTAGGGGGAGTCGTTGATCTTCCAGAGGGCGGTGCCCTGTTCGAGGAGGGTGAGCAGGGTGGTCTGGGTGTCGTCGAGGTGGAGTTCGGTGGCGGTGGTGGCGAGTTGGTCGGAGCGTTGGCGGTAGAGGATGCGTGTGCCGCAGTCGGCGAGTAGGGCGCGGCCGTAGTACTGGGATTCTGGGGTGCCGCCGAGGAGGTCGGTGAGGCGGTGGCATAGGAGGAGGGTGGCGTTGCCGGTGGCGCGGGAGACTTTCTGGCCTGCGTTGGTGCGGGCCATGAGGGCGGGGAACCTGTTGAGGCGCCAGGCTTCGTCGTAGACGGTGTAGCGGTGGCCGGGGCGGTGGGCGAAGGCCAGTTCGATCACCGACTGGGTGGTGGCCATGACCAGGGCGACGGCGGTGTCGCTGGTCTTGACGCGGCTGATGTCGACGACGGTGGCGGTGTCGCGCCAGTCGAGTTGGTTGTCGGGACGGATGTCGTCCAGGAGTCCGGACAGGCTGCCGCGGGTCAGGGCACGGATCGCGAGGCCGATCTCGTGCGTGCGGTCGCGCAGCGTCGCCTGGTCGAGGTGGTGGAGTTCGGCCATCCGTTTGGTGGGGTCCAGCAGAAGGTCGACCAAAAGGCCGAGGTGGATGGGGCGGAGGCGGGTGAGGTCGCCATCGACGTCGCGCCACCCGGTGGCGGCAGTGAGGGCGGTTTCCAGGGCGGTGCGCTCGTCCATGGTCAGGGCGCGTTGGTCGGGGAGCAGGGTGCGGATCAGGGCGGCGAGGAGTTCCTCCCAGTGGGAGCGGACGATGGGCCACCACAGCTGGTCGGTCATGCCCTCGGGCTTGGGCGGGAGGGCCAGGGCGTTGAGGCGTTCGGTCATGCCCGGCCCCAGGCGCAGGACTCGGCCGCCGAGGGCGTCGACCACTGGGACCCATTCGCCGCGGATGTCGCCGGGTACGGCGAAGCGGCGGCCGAAGGCGACGCCACGGACGCACAACGACTTGGCGAGGGCGGATTTGCCGCTGCCGATGACGCCGGCGATGAAGATCCCGGCGTCGTGGAGCAGGCCGAGGGAGTAGAGCCGCCACGGGTCGAAGCAGAACGGGCTGCCGGAGAGCCGTTCCTGCCCGATGTAGGTGCCGACCGGCGGCAGGCCGACCCCGGCCAGCCACGGCAGGACGCCGCGCAACTGGGCGGTGGACTCGACGTGGGCGGGCAGCCGCATCCGGTGGACGACCCGACCCGCTCTCCGTCCGACGGGGCCCAGCCACGGGCGCGGCACCCACCCGGGCAGCGCATCCCCGACCTGTTCAGCCCGGTGGCCGGTCATCGCAAACCTCGGGCGAGGGGGAGTGCGGCGGCCCAGAAGCCTTGGTCCTGTTCCCAGTGCAGCACGTGGGGTTCCACCGTGGACTCGTTGAGGGCTGCTTCGGCCGCGCCCGCCTCGACTTCGAGTTCCTCGCGGGTGGTGGCGGTGATGGAGATGAAGCCGAGGAACCGGAAGTGGGCGAAGCCTTCGACGAGTTCGGCTTCGCGGCGGTGCAGGTCTTCGGCTTCGCGCCGGTCGGAGCGTTTGGTGCGGCGGTCGATGCGCCGGTTCATGGTCTCGCGGGCGTCGTCGGCCCCGGCCTCGACGTCGATGCGGGTCTGGGCTCTGCGGGCGGGGATCGGTTCCAGTACCAGGGAGAGGGTGCGGCGGGAGGTGAGGCGCAGCAGGAACGGTTCGAGGAAGCCGACCGGGACGCCGCTGTCGGCGCGCGGCCATTCCGCGATCCACCACGTCCGGTGCACGGCGGAGTCGGTCGCGTAGTGGGTACGGGCGGCGGTGGTGGCCATCGGGTGACACGCGCTCGGGTCGACACCGGAGGGCGTGCCGGAGTCGCCGCCGGCGTGGTCACCACGTCCGCCGCCGCGCCGGTCGAGCATCGCGGTGGCAGCAGGGTCGAACGCGGTGCGCACGAGGTAGGCCAAGCCGCGCGGGGGTAGCCAGCCGCGCACGGTGATCCCGGCCGACCGCAGGCCGCGTTCGACTCGGGTGATCTCGGCGAACAGCACCGAGGCCGCGCCATCCGCGCCGCCTCCTGCGGCTTTGATGCGTGCGCCGGCGCGTCGGGGGTCGAGTTTGAGGATCAGGAACGACTCGTGGCGTTGGCCGGCGCGGCCGTGCGTGCCGATCAGTTCCTCGTACGCGGCGGCGGCGAACGGGTTGGCGTGCTCGCCGCGCACGTTCCACTCCCGGCGGACCGGGTCGCCGGACTCGGGGATCACCCGCTGGAGGATCTGGATGCGGGAGAGTGGGCTGTCGGAGCGGCACAGCGAGTTGAGCACCGCGCCGAATCCGACGACGCGGTGGGCTTGTTCGGCGGTGTCGAGCAGGGCGAAGGTGTCCGCGCCGATCTCCAGCGCGGCGGCCATGCCGCCGTCGAGGGTGTCGGTGACGACGCCGAGGTCCCGGTCGCGGTCCTCGCCCACCTGGTAGGCGTGGAACCGCAGCCGCGACAGATCACCGGGCAGCTTCGGCCCGTCGGGCACCCTCTCGTGGGGTCGGAGGCGGAATGGGCCGCCTCGGTATTCGTGCTCGCCGGTCGACCGGGTGACCAGCCGCCCGAGCAGGATCGGAGCGAAGTCCACCAGTGGCCGTCCGAAAACCGGCACCAGTGCTGCCGCGACCAGCAGACCCGCCACGGCGAGTGGCACCGCTTTGAGCACGCCGGTGGTGTTCAGCCCGGTGACGGCGGTGAACAGCGCAACCACCAGACACACGAGTTGGGCGGAGGTCTTGCCCCACAGGACGCCGTCGCTGCGTCGCTTGGAGAAGCGAACACGGATCGCGGTCACCACCGACCCCCTCCTGTCGCCGGCCCGGACGGGCCGTTTCCGGGCTCCTGCGTGCCCGGTACGGGCGAACGGCTGGCTCCCGTGGACAGCGGGAGGTAGGGCAGGTGATCGGGGTAGGGGCTGTCGTCGGCACCGCCTGAAGTCACGCCGTCCATCGCCACTTGGCCCGCCACCGCGCCCACCGCCCCGGCGATCGCGGCGCTGGTCAGCACCGACCGCATCCCCGACGCGCTGCTCGTCGCGGACCGGTGAACCTGCTGAGCACCAACTGGTCGACCTGCGGACGGGTTCCGGGGCGGCGTGGAGATCGTCACGCCGCCGGCGGGCGACGACCGGGGCCCAGGGGTGTGCCCGGCCGGGAGTTGCCGGACACCGGCTCCGCCGGCGGGTAGGGCGGTGGAGGAGGTGGCCGACCTGAGTGCGGTGGTGGCGGTGGAGCCGCGGTTGGCGACCATGGACAGCGCGGCGGCCGTGGTCATCGCCAGCGACCCGCGCGAGGAACCGCCGCCGGGGCCGCCGTCGAGCGGGAACCACTTCACCACCACGAACGGCGCGACCGCCGCCACCCCGAGCGTGCCGACCCCGAGCAGCAGGTCCCCGAGCCCTCGGCCCTGGCCGATCCAGGTCTCGCCGAGCCGGAACACGATCACGGTCAACGGTTTGGCGATGATGCACGCCCACAGCACCGACAGGCCCTTGCGCGACCACTTCCGGGTGCCTTTCGGGCCCGCGCCGCCGGCGAGCTGCAACACCATCAACGCGACCGCGAGCACGATCGCGCCCTTGCGGAAGATCAATAGAAGGTAGGCGATTCCGGAGGCGAACGCGCCGAGCAGGCACACCACCATCACGAACAGCCAGCCGGTGGCGTTGGCCCCGCCGGAGGTGGCCAGGGTGTACATCAGCGAGAAGAACCGCGCGTACACGACCTCCGAGGTCCCCGCGGTCGCGCCGGCGAACCAGTCCGCGACCCGGTCGGACACGAATACCGCCAACGCGACCAGCGTCAACCCCACGCCCAGCCCGAATGCCCACCTCACCAGCCCGAGCGCGCCCTCGGCGAGTTCCCGGGTCCGCATCCGCACCGCCGCGATCACCGCGTTGACCAGGAACAGCAGCAGCACCAGGTAGGCGCTGACCGTGCCGATCGCGCCCAGCACCGACCGCAACCCCGGATCGTCGAAATCCACGGCGGTCGGATGCCGCAACGCGTCCAACGTGAGTTCCAGGCCGGTGAGCATCGCGCGGGCGGCGGCCTCGGCGAGGCACTTGTCGAACTCGGTGGCGCAGTCCATCGCACCCCACAACTTCGCCCCGGCCTGTGCCGCCGTCGCGCCGACGCACAACGTGCCCATCGTCAGCACGTTCGCCGGGATCGAACACAACGCGTCGACGCTGTCGCCGACCTTGCCCCAGTCCACCACCGACTCCATCGACCCGGTCGCGGTCCCGATCGGGACACCGTCCGCGACCACCCGCCCGGCCAGATTCAGATCCGCCGCCGTCACCCCGGAAGGGAAAGCGCGGCGGGCGAGGTAGGAGTTGAGCACCGCGCAGGTCCGGTCGATCACCCGCCGGTCGGTGCCCTGCGAACTCGCCGACGTGAGCGCGTCGCCGAGCTTGTCCCGGGGGATCGCGGCGCAGTCGATGGTTCCGTCGCCCGCGCGCGGCCACCACTGCATCGCCATACACCCGTTGTTCGTGCCCACGCAGGAGCCCACGGCGGTACGGACCTGGTCGATGCGGCGCTCGTTCTGCTCCTCGGTCCAGTGGTAGGCGGGCGAGAGCGGCGGGCGGGTCAGGCAGAAGCGCCACGTCGCCCGCTGCGGCGAAAGTTCCCTACGGTGGTTGACGATGAACGTGCACCGCAACTCGGCATCGTCGCGCAGGATCGCCTGATCCCCACCGCACACCGCGTCCGCCGGGACCTGCGCCGAAGGCCACGGGCAGCTCGGCGCGAGATACCACCACCGCCCATCCGCGACCCTCACCCGCGGATACTCCCGATCCGCGATCCGCACCATCTCGATCCCGGCCGTCGGTTGTGGCGTGCCGGTCTGAGCGGCGGCGGGCGCGGTGAAGACGAACAGGGACACCAGGACGAGCGTCGCGGCGGATCCCGACCGCGTCGCCGTGTCAGCAGCGGACATGGGGCACCGCCGAGTATCCCGAGCTGATCCGCAGGAACGCCGACGCCTTGTGCACCGCAGCGGCGGGCAGCGTGGCCGCCTCGGGCGGCGAGGACGGCACCCACCGCCCGTCACGCCATACCACCCAATAGGTCCACATCGCACTCACGACCTCACCCGCACCCACCGCAGTGTCCGCGGAGCGAAGCCAGTAGCCGTCGACCGACACCCGAGCCCGGTCACCGTCCCGGGCTTCGACCTTCACCGCCGCAGCGCCGAACAATGCGTGCCGGTACACGGGGTTCTCCTGCTCTGCCCACCCGGCGAACTCCTCCGCGACCTCCGGCCCTGTACCGAGACGGCGTGCCGCCTCCCGTACCGCCTGGCCGCCCTCGACCCGCCGGGACACCAGCGCCGCCAACTGGGCAGCGGCGGTCGCCGCCAGCGCCTCGTCACCCCGTTCACACTCCACGTCACGGGCAGCCCGCGCGTCCGAAACCGCGTCGCCGGCAGTTGTCCGTCCGAACAGGACACCACCGGCGAACACCGCTACCGCCACGCCGGACATCGCGAGAACCTTGACCGCAGGCTGGAATCCCCGTCGGTTGTAGTCCATCGGGACACCCCTTTCAGCCGGAGAACACCGAGTACATGAAATTGACCAGGATCGAGGCCAGCCCGACGACCGCGCCGAGGAACACCCCGCCCACCACGCCGCCGATCCCGACTCCGCGCGCGTGCTGGAACCCCAACCGCGGCCCGACCACGGCGATCCCGATCCCGATCACCACCGCCGCGAGCCCGCCGACCAGGACGTACATCGCGATCGAGTTGACCAACGACTCCATCGCCTCCAACCCCGGAGCGTTGCGGCCGTCCTCGATGTCGATCGGTGCCACCGGCCCGCCCTGCTGGACACGCCCCCACGCCGACCAAGATCCTTCGTTCATTGTCAACACCTCACAACTGTTGTGCGGAGAGAAGAAACACGGTCGCGGCGACTCGTTCGGCCGCCGCCCCGCTGCGCAGTACCGGCGCGGTCGAGTCGACGAGCGCCCGGTCGAACGGCATCCGCAGCACCGCCGCCACGGCACGCCCGGCGGCGGACTCGGCAGCGGCGGCGGCACGCGGCCACCGACCCGGCCGGTGCCGCACCACGACGACCACACTCCGGCCGGTCAGGTTCCGGCGCGTGTCACCGGCCAGCAGTTCGACCAGCCCTCCGCAGCGGCGCACCTCGCCGGCATCCGCCCGGCACACCACCACCAACACGTCGGCGACCACGGCACACACCCGTGCCACCGGGCCCGTGTCGGCCGGGCAGTCCACCACGACCATCCGGCTCACCGCCCGCAGCGCCTCGACCGCGTCCAGGACCTCCGCCGGACGAACCGGCTCCCACGGGCGTGTCGGAGGGACACCGCCCATCCGCGTCACCCAGCCACGCGACCCCGTAGCGGCCCCGAAGCACTCGGCGTGCCGTGCCTCGTGGACGACCGCGCCCAACGCCGGCACCGTACGAAGCCCGGCCCAGTCCAACGCCCCACCCGCCGAGCCCGGAATCCTGTCTGCGGCACCCGGCCAGACCGAGCCCGACGCGTCGACCACGATCACCGGTCCCGGCTGGTACGACGCCGCCGAGACGGCGAGCTGGGCGGCCACCGTCGACCGCCCCGAACCGGCCACACCCACCACCGCCACCACCCGGCCGGCCACCGACACTCGACGCAACACCTCCGCCGCCGCCCGCCCGTCGCGCGTCAACCGTTCGACAGTCGAGGCGGGACTGCGGGTGATCACGACGGGCGTGGGCTCCGCCGGTCGCAGGGCACGACGGACCGGGAGCGCCGCGGAGGTGGGGAACGGCACGGGCCGTCCGCCCCACGATTCGCCGCTCACCAGTGGTACCCGATCCGGTCGGGCAGCCATGACGGGAGAGGCTGAGCGGCAGGCTCCGGAGCCCCACCACCGGGCGGCGTGAGGTTACCGAGCCGCGCCGCTCTGGCCCGCAGATCCGTCGAGGACACCTCCGACCAGCCGGCCGCCCGCAGCCGCAACGGAAGGCCGTTGCCCGCCCGCGACGACAGCCGTGCACTGACGCTGTCCAACCCCGCCGCCAGTTCCCGGGACTCCCGGTCGGACAGATGGGACGCGGCATAGACCGGGCCCGTGTAAGAGACCGGAATACCCGCGTCGCGCGCGGCCACCGCAGCACGCAGCTCGTGCGCGTGATCCGCGACCCGGTCGCACAACGCCGTCGCATACTGTTTCTGCCGCACCGTCACCGCCGAGAACGCCTCGACCGACCCCGACAGATCCACCAGCCGGCCGTCCACCATGGACAAGGTCATCTCCTCCACCAGTCGATCGGCATGAACCGTCCCGCGCAGCACGAAATGCCACTCGACCCCCGCCGCGTACGCCACCGGATCCGCGGACGGGACGGCGTCCGGAGACGCCGCTTCCACCCACTGACCGTCGAACCCCACGAACCCCTCGTTCTCCAGACCGGTCACCGACCTCACCCCGCCTCTCCGATGCCTTCCGCTTCACGTGATCGCTCTTGCGTTTCTTCACCTGACCTCCGTGTCCGGCTGGTAAATCGATGCGGCGTCCTCCGGCCGTCGAACCAGCTACGGTTGCGGGTCGACGCTGTGCACGGCTTTGTCGAGAGGACCGGAGGTCGCATGTTCGGCGCTGAACGGCAGGAAGCCTTGGAGAATCGGATCGCCGAGCTGGAACGCGCGGTCCAGACTCTGACCGCGCACGCCGGCCCGGCACGACCGAAGCCCGCCGACACCGCCCGGCTGGAAGCCCTCACCGCACGGGCCGAAGCAGCCGCCGCGGTCCTGCACTCCAGGGACTCGCCGGTGCCGCTCGCCGACGGGTTCGAGGGCCGGATCGACACCCTCTACCGGGCCGAGGTCACCGGGTTCGTGGCGGTCTACTTCGTCACCGGCCGCACCGCCAAGGTCCAACTCCTCATAGGCACCACCAACCCACCGACGCGCGTCGTGGGCGTGGTGGACTCCCGCGGCTCCCACCAGTCCTACGCCGGCGGCATCGTGCGCGCGGGGGAGTACTGGGCGGCGGCCTCCGCCAGCAGGCGTCCGAACCTCGACTTCCGGGTCCACTTCACCCCACTGTTCTGACAGCGGCCTCCGCACGACACCACCACCTCTTCCTTGGCACTCCTGGCTTCACGGGATCGGGCGCGCCGCGACACCGCGGAAATCTCCGCCCAGCCGCACCGGCGACACCTTCACCACGTCACCCGACTGCGGTGCTTCGACCATCCGGTGTGCTCCGTCGAACTCGCCGAGGTACATGGCCACGTGGTGGGTCCCCCAGAACAAGAGGTCACCAGGCCGGGCCTGGGTGAACGGCACCACCAGTTCCGCGCCGGTCAACTGGGAGTCCGACGGCCGCGTGATTCGCACTCCGGCCTGCGCGTAGGCGTACAAGGTCAAGCCGCTGCAATCGAAACCGACCTTGTCGAAGTCCCCGTGCGCGTCCGCGACCCCGCCGTCTTGGACGCCCTTGGTCGGCCCGTTCTCGTCCCCGCCGCCCCACGAATACGGCGTTCCCAGCCACGCCAACGCCGCGCCGATCGCCTTCGCCACCTGCTCCGACGCGGCCACGATCGTCCCGGCGATCTTCGCCTCCGGTGGCAACACCACCGTGTTCCCCACGACCCGTACCGACACCGGTCCCGCCACCGCCTGCTCCGCACAGTCAGAACCGCCGCCGTACAACGCGGTGACCACCGCCTCGGCCCACCGCTGGTGCCGCGCGTACCACGAAGCACCTGCTCCGCTCGCTTGCACCACCTGTGCCAACTCGTGGTTCGGCCGCGGATCGGACACATAGCCGGGAACCCGCTTGAGCAACACCGAGAAGAACCCCGCCGCCGCCCGCCCTGGGTCGGTGCGGTCATAGCCTGCATACGCGTCGAACGGCCCCGGTGCGATCTGCTGGAACGCCCCGACCGCCTCACCGACCACGACGTCGGCGCGCAACGTGCTCTCCTGCATCGCTGTCTGCAACGCGATGGTCGCTCCACGCCGCTCGATGCTGTTTTCCCGTGCGGAGCGCAGAATCGCCTCCACCACCGAAGCCTGCTGAGGCGACATCGGCGGCGCACCGCCGCCTCCGGACTGGCCGACCGCGCAGGTGTTGACATCGTTCGTGGCACCCGCATCCCACTGCGTGGTGAGCAATCCACCGCCCACAACGATCGCCATGACCACGGCGGCCAGCACCAGGAGCACCTTCATCGCCCGGCCCCGTCCAACCGGACCTTGAACCGATGACGGAACTCCCCCGAAACCCACAACTCGCCCGGGTCTCCTGACGCGGCGATCCCGCCGACGGCGCCACCTGCGCCAGGCTCCTCCGCGCGAATCCGCGCCAGGCTCGCAACACCTGTGACATGACCGTTTGCCAGGTCGACCCGGACCAGCCAGTCCGACCCGACCACCACCGCCCAGACCTGGCCGCGCCCGTCCTCGCGCACACACGCCAACGCCCCGAGCCGCTGCCCCTCCGCCCAATGACCCGACACCGTGACCGCACGAACCTCGCCGAACGTCCCGGAATCCCGCAGCACCAGCCGGTTGGTCCTGTCACTGGTCACCACGAGCCCGTCGATCCCGCACAAACCCCACGCCGCACCGCCGATGGCGGCCCGTCGCCTCTCGACAAGAGAGGCCGGATCGCGCAACACCGCGACCTCGGGCGAGACGACCTCCCACAGCCCTTCGGCCGTCAGCGCCACACCGGCCGCACCACGCCGCCCGGCGGACTCCACCCGGCGCAACTCGCGCCCATCCCGGACATCCACTACCCGGACTACCGATCCGCCAGGTGACGTGACCGACTCGACCAACCCGACCGGCGACAGCGTCAAGCCGAGACTGGCGAGCCCATCCGTGGCCGTCTTCGCCACCACACGGACCGACGCGAACACCCGTGCCTCGACGGATGGCGTCGGGGTGGGGCTCGGCGGCGACGCCGCTTCCGTCACGCACGCCGCCGGCGCGGCCGACATGGCTATCCCACACAACACGCGAACTGTGAACCCACACTTGCCCATGGCAGACCTCCATGACAGCGCGAACGCGCTCCAGCCTCACGTCGAAAAGCTGCTCTAGATGCTTCGAAGTCCTGAATTCCTGGGTTCCCGCAGGCCGGTGGAAAGTTGCTCTTTCGGCAAATGGGAAGGTGGAATAAATGTGCGCTACCGAGTTACCTTTGGTGCATCCCGGAATTCCGGCGAATCAATCGGAAGGTGCGCGATGTCGTTCGACACCCACGAAATACCGCGGTTCGACCCGATCTCTCTGGCTCGGCACCGCCGCCGAGCCGACCTCACCCAAGTCGCGCTGGCCCGACAACTGTCGGTCCATGACAACAAGATCTACCGGTGGGAGAAGGGCCTCACTCCGATCACCGCCGCCGAGTTGCGTCAGGTTGCCCGCGAACTCCGGGTCGTCCCGCCGCAACTCCAGTTGCCGCTGACCGCACCGCCCACGCTGGTCGACCTGCGCAGCCTCGCCGCCCTGACGCCGGCCGAACTCGCCGCCAGGCTCTACATCAAGCCCAAGCGCCTGCTCCTGTGGGAACACGGCCGCCTCGGTGAACCCGGCGAGCACGGCCCCCTGCTCGCCGCGACCATTGGCGTCAGCGAGACGGCCATGGACCACCACGAACGCACCGGACTGCTGCCTGTCGCGCTGGCTGTGCGCCTGGCCCACGCCCTGCGCGTCACACCGGGACTGGCCGCAGCCGCGTTCCACTTTTCGCGCAGCACGGACCAGCAGTTGCCCACGGCCGCGTGACCCGCAGCTACGCCGCGTCCCCACTGGAACCCGACCCGGAGGACAGCACCGTTAGCCGGGTGCCCATCACGTACCGGCGCCTGACGTCACGCTCCAGCACACCGGCTTTCCACAGCGTCACCAACAGCCTGTGGACAGTCGTCATCGGCAACGACATCTGCCGACAGATCTCCGACATGCTCACCGCCTGCTCGCTCGCAGCGACGACATCGAGCACCCGCAGGACACGTCCAAGGTAGGCCCGCTCGTCGGGCACGTTGGGTGACGGCGACGGGACTTCGGGCTCCTCGAATGGATTACCTGTCACCCGTCCGGTGATTCGTGACTCTGTTACCCCGCACGATCGTGGGTGTGTAGACATATCCTCGACTCCTCGGAAGTTGCCGCCCAATGGGCGTCGACCGGTCTTCCGAGTGTCAGAACCGTTTGGGGGAGAGGCAAGGGGGAGGGTGCATTCGAATGGAAGGAATAAAGAATACGTCGGTTGCCGAGGAGGACTTCGCGGAGCAGCTTCGCCGGGCCAGGGGCCGTGAGTCGCAGTCGTCGGTGGCGAGGCGGATGAAGTACAGCGCCAGTCACTACTCCAACGTGGAGAACGGGCTGAAGCCGCCGACCGAGGACTTCGCCCGTGCCTGCGACACCGCCTTCGCGACGGGTGAAAAGTTCGTCACGCTGATCAGTCACACGCAACCCAAGGGCGGGCCCAAAGCCCGCGCACGCCCCGCCGAGTTGCCTCACTCACCGCGACTGGTCGGCCGTATGACGCTGCTCGACACCCTCGACCGAGTGCTGGACACGCCGAATGACGGTCATTCGCCTCTCGTCATCGCACTCGACGGGCAAGCGGGCGTTGGCAAGACGACCCTCGCCATCGCCTGGGCCCATCGTGCCAAGGCGGCGTACCTCGACGGCCAACTGTTCGTGGACCTGCGCGGCTATGCCGCAGACGGTGACCCGGCAGATCCCGACCAGGTGCTCGAACACATGCTCACAGTGCTTGGCGTCCCCGTGTCCGAGATCCCGGTCGGCGTCGACTGGAAGGCCGCCGCGTTGCGCACCGTCCTGGACGGCACGCGCACCCTGCTCGTGTTCGACAACGCCGCCGACATTGACCAGGTGCGCCCGCTCATCCCCGCCGAACCCGGCTGTCTGGTCGTCGTCACCAGCAGGCGCCGCCTCTCCGGACTGGCGGTACGCCATGGCGCGCACACCCTGACCGTCGACAGCTTCGACGAGTCCGATGCGTTGGCCCTCCTTCGCGACGTCGTCGGCGACGAACGGGTCGACCTCGACCCCGACGCCGCCCACCGGATCATCCGGTCCTGCGGTGGACTGCCCCTGGCTGTGCGGGTCGCGGCCGAGCGGGTGGCGGCCAGCCGCCATCTCACCCTGACCGGGCTCGCCGACGAACTGTCCAGCGAGAGCCAACGACTCGACGTCCTCACCCTGCACGACATCGACACCGCCGTGCGCGCGGTGTTCTCGTGGTCCTTCCGCGCCCTGGAACCGGCCGCCGCGCGGACGTTCCGCCTGCTGAGCCTGCACCCAGACCGGGAGTTCGGCGTCGGAGCCGCGTCGGCGCTCACCGGCTACCCGATGTCCGAGGCAACCCGGCTGCTCGACACCCTGAGCGGCGTGCACCTGCTGCACGAAGTCGGCCACCGCCGCTACCGCTTCCACGATCTGGTCCGCGACTACGCGGTCGAACGAGCCGCCGCCGTGGAGACCATTGACGGCGCCATCTGTGCGGTGCGCGCCCTCGCGTCCTGGTACCTGTGCACCATGGCCGCGGCAAACAGGGCGATGTCCCCGAATCGTCCTCAGGTGCCGATTCCCGACACGGTGGAACCGCCTGCGGAGCCGCTGGTCTTCACGACCGTTCACCACGCGGTCCAGTGGGTGGAGGCAGAACTGGCCAACCTGGCCGCGATATCGCGCCAGGTGGCCACCCTCGGTATCCATGACCTCGCCTTCGGATTTCCCTTCGTCATGGGGTACTACCTGTACTGGCGGCGCCCCTGGCACCTCTGGGTCGGGCCGATGGAGACAAGCCTCGCCGAAGCACGGCGCCTGGGTGACACCGCCGCCCAGGCTTCCATCCTGAACAACCTCGCCACCGCGTACCTCGACCTCCACCGCGTCCGTGACGCCCACGACAGCTTCGCCGAAGCGATGCGACTGCGGGTTCACGACGGCGACCGCCGAGGTCAGGTGTGGAGCGGGATCGGAATAGGCCGGTCCTTGCAGGCTCAGGGTGATCACGCCGGAGCCCACGAGCGCTACCTCACGGTGCAGGCGTTGTGCACCGAACTGGGAGACCGGTGGGGGTGGGGCATTGCCACCGCCTACGTCGGTGACGCCCGCCGCGCGCTGGGCGACTACGACGCCGCCCTCGAAGCGCTGGAGCAGAGCCAGGCCGTGATGCGCGGACTGGACGATCCCCAGTCGCAGAGCTGCGCGCTGGACAAGATTTCCGACGTCCATCGCGACCGGGACGACCAGCCCGCAAGGCTCGCCTACCTCCAACAAGCCCTGATCGCCAGCTCCGGTGCCGCCGACCGGTGGGGGCAGGCCGAACTTCGCCGCAAACTCGGCCAACTCCACCTTGAACACCGACGCCCGGAGCAGGCCCGCCAGGCCTGGACCGAGGCGCTACAACTGTTCGAGGCGCTGGGGGACACCAGGGCGGTCGGCCTGCGCGCCGACCTCGCCCGGTTGGACGCCGGCGACCTGCCGACACCGCGCCGCGCCGGCTGAACAGCCGCCCAGGCAATGGAAGGACCATCCATGCCCGACCCCCTCGCCCCGTTCCCGCCTGTACGGGGCGTGATCTCCACCGAGGAACACGATCTGCGGTGGGCGTCGACCGACTTCGGCAGAGCCGTCCACCACCGACCGCTGGCGGTTCTACGGCCCGACTCCGTCGACGACATCGCCGCAGTGCAGCGCTACGCCACCACCCACCAGCTCCCGCTCGTCCCACGCGCCGAAGGCCACTCCACGTCCGGCCAAGCCCAGGCATCCGGCGGGATCGTCGTGGACATGACCGGCCTGGACACCGTCCACCGCATCGGCTCCGACCACCTCGTGGTCGACGCGGGCGCCCGGTGGAGCGAGGTCTTGGCGGCCACGATCCCGCACGGCCTGACTCCGCCGGTCCTGACCGACTACCTGGAGCTGTCCGTAGGCGGAACCCTGTCGGTCGGCGGTATAGGCGGTACCAGCCACCGTCACGGTGCGCAGACCGACAATGTTCTGGCGCTGGACGTCCTCGCCCCGGACGGCACCCGCCACACTTGCTCGCCCACCACGAACCCCTTGCTGTTCGACGCGGTTCGAGCCGGCCGGGGCCGCCAAGGCGTCATTCTCACCGCGACCCTGCGCCTGATTCGCGCCCACACCCACGCCACCGTCCACCGACTGCGCTACGACAACCTGACCGACTTCCTCGCCGACCAACGCACCCTCATGAACGAACAACGGTTCGACTACCTCGAAGGCCAAGCCCAGCCAACCGAAACCGGCCCCTGGGCCCTGCTCATCGAAGCCGCCACCTTCCACTCCTCACCAGACCAACCCGACCGGGCACTCCACGGCCTGCGTCACCACGACGCCGACATCAACACCGTGCCCTACCTGAACTTCCTCGACCGCCTCGCCGAATCCGTCGCGCTCCTACGCAGGATCGGCCCCTGGCAGGACCCGCACCCCTGGCTCAACCTCCTGCTACCCGACAGCGACACCGAGAACATCGTCACCACAGCCCTGGCCACCACCACACCCGAACTGGTCGGGGACAGCGGTCTGGCCCTGCTCTACCCCCTGCCACGAGCCCGGTTCACCACCCCGAAACTCCGCCTGCCGCAGAGCACGACCAGCTTTCTGTTCTCCCTGTTGCGCGCCGCACCACCCGCCTCTCCCGCCACCCTCGCCCGGATGGTCGACCACAACCACCGCCTGACCACGGTCGCGACCGCCGCCGGAGGCGTCGCCTACCTGGGCGACCTCGACACCTGACCGGCGCGGCTATTCCGTATTCGTTCCCATTCGAATACGGCAACCCCCTGTCGATGGCGTGGCATGTGACCAATGCTCGGAATCGCCACATCGCACCAAGCGATACCGATCACCTCGGAGGCGATTCCGTGCGTATCTCCACGCCACTTCGTGCTGCCCTCGTCACCCTCGCGACTACCGCCGGCCTCGGCCTGGCACCGGACGCGTCAGCCCAGTCAGCGTGCGGCTTCCACCACGTCAACCCAACCCACAACAACGGCGCCGTCTCCCGCTACGACCACTGCGCCGGCTCGTTCATCCTCATCCGAGTCGACACCAGTTCCGGCTACCGCTTCGGCAAGTGCGTCAGCCCGTGGGGATCCGTGCCCTTTTACCCGCGCGAAGGCGTCACCAACGCCTACTACGTTCCCGTGGCCCCGAACACCATGGACGTTGACGGTCGCCGGGTGTGTCGACTGGAACAGCCTGCGGTGTAACCGATACTCGGCGAACTACGAGTGCCCGGCGACGACGTCGCCGGGCACTCGTCAGAGCGGAGCTGCCGAGGTGGCGCGGCACGCTCCGCTCAGCAGGACTGGTCTGCCCCTCGAACAGTGCGAGCTCAGCTTGTGGGTCGGAGGTGGGGGTGGTCGGGCGGGATGAGACCGTCGTGGTCGAGGTAGGCCGTCAACACCGTGATGACCGTCTCGCGCGGCACGACCTGCCAGGCCGGGACCTCTTGAGTGTTGGCCATGTAGTCGAACAAGATGTCCCCGGTGGCGTCGGGGTCACCAACGGTGGCCCGTGGCGGGTTGCCCAGTTCCTGGACGAAGCCTCGGTCCTCCCCGATGCCGACGTAAAGCATCGGCAGCCCGTAGGGGTCCTCGGCCACGGTGATCTCGGCAATCGACGGCACCGGGCCGCCGGTCAGTCGGGTCACCCTGTCGACCAGTTCGGCCAGCTCCGCGTGGGTGGTGATCTCCAGCGGCGTGCTGCCGGTCTCGTGGTCGAAGATCGCGCTCAACGTTGCCACGGTGGTCGTAGCCCTCCCCGGATCGTCTGCTCGTACCCGCCAGAACCGTAGACCGTCAGTGTGGATCCCTCGGGCAGGATCAACCCCACCAGGGTCTCGCACCCGAACCGGCCGGCGCAGGGCCGGTTATTGATCACTACCGCGGCGTGCCGGACGCCTGTGTCGCGCATGTGCATCGCCAGCTTCGTCTCGACATGGGACACAGCGATGGGCACACCTGGCTGCGGCAGCGGCAGTGTCTGGAGGAATTCGCCGGCATCGGTGGCTTCCGGCCCGTTCCCGCTCACGATGGACCGGACCACGCCG
The DNA here is from genome assembly GCF_000328705.1 of Saccharothrix espanaensis DSM 44229. Classification (NCBI taxonomy): domain Bacteria; kingdom Bacillati; phylum Actinomycetota; class Actinomycetes; order Pseudonocardiales; family Pseudonocardiaceae; genus Saccharothrix; species Saccharothrix espanaensis. The sequence continues at coordinate 2,067,594 of NC_019673.1, forward strand.
TCCGGGCCGACCCAGCGGCCGTGGGTCTTCTGCCCGATGCCACCGACCACCGTCGGCGGCAGGTCCCCACGCAGTTCCTCGACCTTCTCCGGAAGAAGCGACGAGGGCGGATCGGTGGCTGGTGCGGAAGGCGTCGCCTGCGCGGATGGCGTTCGACTGGACGCCGGAGGAGTCGTGGGCGGATGCTCGCCGAGCAGTCCGGCCAAGAACGACTCGGTGTGGCCGACGGCCCTGTCCAGAACCTTGAGCTGGTCCTTGACGCCTCTGACGACATCCGCCAACGTCGCCAAGAGCGCGTCCTTCTCGCCGGTCGAATCGCCCTCCAAGGCAACGGCCAGCAGGGCTTGGGCGTCCTCGACGAGGTTCAGCGTGGCGTTGAGGGCCTCTTCGCACTCGCGCGCCTTCGCCTGGGCGTTGACCACAGCCTCGGCCACGGCCCTCAGAGACGCCACCAACACCCCCGGTGCCTCAATCCGTCGTGCGATCACCATGCCGTATCGGCGACCGAGGCGGGCGGACCATTGGTGCGTCGAGCCGACCGACGCGCCTGCGGTACGCCCGGTACGCGCGTGTTGTGAGCGCGACGGTGCCCCCGTCCGCTGGCCAGGACGGGGGCACCGATCAGTTCCCGCTGGGTGCGGCCGCACGTGCTTTGCCGCTGAACCCAGCGGGATGTCAGATCAGGTCGTCGAACTCTCCGGCCTTGACGCCCAGGACGAAGGCGCGCAGCTCGCCCTGGGTGTAGTGGACCACTGGACTGGCATCACCCAACGTGGAGTTGCGGACCGCCACACCACCGTTCGGCAGCTCCGCGATCTCCACGCATTCACCGCCGTTGCCCTCCCCGGTGCTGAACGAGGACTTGCGCCACTTCAGAGGGGGCTTGTTCGTGCTCATCGCTCTGTTCTCCTAGCTGGACTGGGCTACCGCCCCGGTCCGGACTCGAAGCTGTCCGCCGCCTCCAGTATCAGTGCCAGGGACTCCTGCAAGTCCAGCGCGGCGACCTTGCGCCGATCCCACGCGACCCGGTAAGGCTCAGTTGCCGTCCGATCGCGGTAGAACGACTCGATGTTCAGCGCCTGCACCACGTCGCCGGCCGGGCCGTTCGCGAACCGCAACAGGTTGAAGCTGGAGCCCATCGCCGGGTAGGCACCCGCGGCGATGGGCTGCACCTGGATCTCGACGTTCGGGAGCGCGCACGCGTCGGCCAGGTGCAGAAGTTGTTCACGCATGACCGTGGGGCCGCCGATGGGCAGGCGCAGCGCGAACTCGTGCAGGATCGCCCGGATCATCGGCGGGTTGTTCCGGGTCACGATCCGTTGCCGGGCCTGACGAAGACCTACCAGCTCGTCGACGCGAGTACTGGACAAGAGGTCGCCGTTGCGCCGCCACAGTTCACGCATGTACGCCTCGGTCTGGAAGTAGGCCGGAACGAGGTCGGAGGACACCGCCATCACCTCGACCGCATCCCGTTCCAGCTCCAGGAACGCTCTGGCCTTGACCGGGACAAACATCGGGAACTCGCCGTGCTTGGTCTTGGCGCGGGCCTCTTTCGCCAGCTCCAGCAGCATCGCCAACTCCTCGTCGGCGATCCCGTAGGCCCTGGCAAGGGTCTCGATCTCGTTCCGCTTCCACTTGTAGGTGCCGGCCTCTTTGCGTGACAGCGTCGGCCCGGTGATGTCGATCAGCGCTGCGGCGTCGTCACGGTCGATGCCCGCTTCCTTGCGGAACCCGCGCATCGCGGCACCGAGCTGGCGGCGCTGGCTGATCGCGCTCTCGGTGTGGCCGTTCATCGCCACGGCGGTCCTCTCTGTTCGGTCCACGGCACGCGCCTCCAGCGCGTGCTTACCGCGCGTGTACTCCGCACGCTACTGGTTTCACCCGTTTGATTCGCGGCTAAAAAGGCACGTGCGTGTTCTACTGGTCGCAGCGCTGTAGCGCACACCACAGACTCTCATGCTCGCGGCGGCCCGGTTGGGGTGCTTGCTTGCAAGATCGCCACCCGGCGAGGAGGTGCGACATCGTCATGCTCAAATGCGTTCCCAACAGGCTTTTTGTGCGTGTTTCGGGCAACGGGTTGTCCGTGGCGGCCGGTGAGTGTCGGCGTTCGGGTGGGGATGGGTTCAGGCTCCGTAGCTGGGCAGGGTCCCGCTGGTGCATATGGCACGTGCCTTTTTTGGAAGCGGTTGCCGGGTACGGATGGGGCATGGCCAGGTGCGCTCGAAGACGGCACCAAGATCGACTGTTCACGCTCGCGTTCAACGCGGCTCGCGATGGTTCGCGCGGGGAGGCATTCGCGCCCGGGCTCTGCCCGGCCTCCCGTCGACGCGCCATTGCTCCCTGGATGGCCTGCATCGCCCCGCGCCGGCAGTGGTGCAGGCCATCCCCTTACGTGAGGAGGTGCGCCATGGCCGTCGTCATTGACCTGCCCTTCGGCGATCTCGCCGCCGAAGGGCCGGACGGTTCGGAACCTGACGCGACGCTGGTCGATCCAGCCTGGACCGCCGCGCGTGACCGCCTGGTCGCGTCACTGCGAGGTACTTCACTACCTGTCTACAGCGGGTCTGCGCGGGTCGCGCGATGCGCTGGGAGGCTGCCATGACCGGGCAGATGCTCCTGCTGAAGCTCGCTTGGGCCGGCGGGTCGGTGCCTGATCGGGCCGCGACGTGACGGCCTCTCCTGAGGAACCACCAGGCCGTGACGAGCGTGACCGGCGTGTCTCGGTGTGGAGCCATCCGGACATGGCGGCTGGCGTGTTTCGCCGACTGGTGCACCGCGTCGCCGAGGACGGGACGTGGATCCGGTTGAAAGGTTTGACGTTCTGGGTCGCGGACTGCGGTGCGATGGCCATTCCGACTACGCGCCCGTGCTCGGACTGGACGTGGTGCGCAGCGTGCTGGGCGGGACTCTCGCCGGCAATCGAGATCATGAAGGGACTAAAAGCGTTGGACGAGCCCATCGGCGACGAGCGCTCGGCGACGACGACCGGCGCAAGGTTCGCGTCGTGAAGGCGGGGCGCCCTGGGATCCGGGTGATGAGCGGCGAGTTGTACACCGCCGTGCAGACGTGGACGCGCGATCCGGACCACAGCGTCATCCTGATCGGAACGTGCCATGTCGGCGAGCTCGACTACTACGACACTGTCGAGTGCATTGTGGCTTCGCACCCAGAGGCGACCGTCCACTACGGATTTCAGGTGCGGGAGAGCCCACCACCGTCGATGACAGCGGTCGAGCGGTGGCGGTTGACCGCGTCCAGGGCAGGAGTCGGGGCGCTGGGCAGGCGATGGGCAGCCGAGATGGTCGGCCTGGCCAGCCGGAATGGCCTCTTTGTGGGTAAGGACTGGCGCAACGTCGACCTGGCCGAGTTGGACGTGCTGCGGTTGGCTCAACCGTCTTGGTGGACCGTGCCAGGTATGAGGGTTGAAGTCGGACTCGCTCCGGAGCCGACTGACCGCCGATTCTGCTTTCTGGCGAGGATGTTGCGATGCCTCTTGATGCAGGGCATGAGGTGGGAGCACCTGGCGGGGCGGGGTGCGATTTGGGGCTGGCGCGACGCGCACGCGACGACTCGCGTTCTGCGAGCGGTGCACAACGGTCCAGTAGTGCTGATCTGGGACGCAGGACGCCTGTCCCACGTGGGAGACCTGCTCTCGCGCAATGACTTTCGCCTGAACAGAACCCAGTGGGTGCAGGCAGTTCGCAGGGAACCGGACGCCGGGCTACTTGCCCGGCGGCGTGCGGACAACGAAGAGAACGACTTGAACGAGAACGAGGTTAGGTCATGACACAAGATGAAAAGATCGAGTCCAGCGTGCGCTTGTCCGTGCCGGCTGGCACACGGGTCGCGCTGCAAGGCTCGACCCAGGGACGCGTGTACCTGATGATCGGTGACGAGTACGAGGTGTCGCTGGACGCATCTCATGTCCGCGAGCTGCTGGCTCAGGGGTGCACGGCGCTGGGAGATTCGGCGACCGTTTTGGCCGCTGAGGAGGCAGTGAGTGACGCGTGGGAAGCCGGCGCGCAGGCTCGTACCGCTGCCAGGCAGGCGCGTGAGCATGGAAAGGCGGCGCGACGGGTAGGGGCGGCCGTTGAGGCGGACCAGGTAGAGGACGCGGCCCGCGTGGCAGAGGATGCCGCGAACTGCGCCAGGAATGCTGTGCGGGCGGCGTTCGAGCTGATCGACTCGGCTGACCTTGCCGCTGCGGACGTCCGCGCCGCAGGAGAAGCAGCTCGTGTCGCCGCAGCCAGCGGCGAAGGTGGGCCGGCCCTGCAACCGGCCTGAACCACGGTTTGAGGTCGAAGCCGAGCCGGACAACGACGGCTAGCTCTCGACAAGGCGCACGGTGGCCCTGGCCCGCCGGGGCCACCGTGCGCAGGAAGTCCACCGTCGCGACCAGCGCCGCCCAGGGCAGACATATCGCAGCGGGGTGGAGTTCGAAAGCTGTTTGTCACAACGCGTTTCGGGACCAAGGTGCGAGGTGCATGGTGAACGATCGCAACGAAGAACAGGAAGTGTCCCTGTTGCTGGCGGTTCAGTCGGGCCAGGTCTCCGCCTATGGCCGACTCTACGAGCGCCATGCAGCCGCAGCTCGGCTCCAGGCAGGACGATTCTCACTGTCCACTTTCGACATCGATGACTTGGTGTCCGATGCCTTCACGAGGGTCTTCGCCGCACTCCGGGTAGGCCGAGGGCCGACCTCGAACTTTCGCGCTTACTTGCTCACCACCTTGCGGCACGCCGCCTACACCAAGAGTCGCCAGGACCGCCGGATCAGGCTGGTCGAGGACATGGCGGACGTCTTCGACGGCCGGGATTCCGCAGACAGCGCCGAGACCGTCGTGTTGGCGGCAGTGGAAGCCGCGCAGTTGGCGAAGGTGTTCGTGAAGCTCTCCGATCGTTGGCGGATGGCGCTGTGGAGGACCGAGGTCGAGGGCCGTAAACCAGCGGACATCGCCCGGAAGATGGGGCTGAGCGCCAACGGGGCCGCCGCGCTCGTGAGTCGTGCGCGAGCAGGCTTGCGCCGTGCGTACCTCGGGGAACACCAGATCGAGTCGCTCGGGAATCGTAGGTCCGGCGTTGTGGCGCACCGCCAGGTCAGTTCAACGGTTGCGTAGAACCGCACGTCCGTGCTATTCCGGCAACTCTCGGTGGACATCGACACCGTCGACTCCGTGGAGTCGGGCCTCAGCCCTCCGGCCGATTAGGTCGCCCAACTCAATCACCTCGCGGCTCAGATCGCGTTCGATGTTGTGTAGCGGCACCGTGTACTCCGTGGTGCACAACGGATCTGCTTCGTCCATCAGACGTGCGCAGTACCGTCCGAGCAGGGTGTTGGCCCGTGTGATCCTGGCGATGAACTCCAGTTCGGCCCTGTTCACCGCTCTGAGCCGTGTTCGCCGCCCCACCGCGAAAACGACCCTGACCGGCTGTCGGTTCCGATGCCTTCGCTCTCCGGCACGAACGCCTCCTCACGTGACACCGCGGGTTCGGTTGCCGGGACATGCGATCAGGACCAGCTATGATTACGGAAGGATGCAACTCGACTACCAGGAGTTTTGACCCTGTGTTCTGGGACGAGGGCAGGGCGGAGTGAATCCCATGAGCGATGTTGACGAACCCCCTGGTGAAGGGCTGCCCGAGGCGGCCCGGCTGGCACGCACGATCAAGGCCCTCCGCGAAGAAGCCGGCCTGAGTCAGCCGAAGTTGGGCGCGGCCATCGGCTACACGCGTCAGTACGTGTCCCTGGCGGAACGCCTCGGACAGAACCTCCCGTCGTTCGAGTTGGTGAAGTCGATCGACAACGTGCTGCGCGCGGACGGCGCGCTGATCGCGTTGCGGCAGTTGGCCAAGCGGGAGCGACAGGCACTCCGAGCCGGTTCGACGGCCACATCCGAGCCAGCACCCGCGAGCCGTGCTCGGGTCTCGTCGTGCTCGCCGCACGGATCAGCTTTTGCCCACCTCCCGGACTTGGCGGACCACCTGAGCGAGCAGTGGCACCTGCTGGTGAAGACCGACAACCTGTTCGGCCCGAGGTTCGCCCTGGGGCCTGTGCACAGCCACCTTCGTCTGGTCACGGAAGCGATGAGTGCCGCGCGGGGTGCGGTCAGGCGGGACCTGGTCCGGCTGGCCGCTCGCTACGCCGAATCTGCGGCGTGGCTGCACGAAGACGCCGACGAGGACGAGTCGGCCCGGTACTGGACGGACCGCGCGATGGAATGGGCGCACGAGTCGGACGACCGGCTGATGCTGTCCTGGACCCTGTTCCGGTCCAGTCAACAGGCGGGAGCCGCGTCGGATGCCGCAAGGGCCCTCGGGCTCGCTCAGGCCGCGCGACGGGACGAAGAGGTCCTCACCGCGCCGATGAGGGCTGCGATCGCGCAACAGGAAGCGCATGGGCACGCGTTGGACGGCGACGAGGCTGCGGCCCAGCGGAAGTTGGACGAGGCGCACGAGTGGGCCGCGTCGGACAGCGTCGGGGAAGCACGGGACGGCCATGGCTCGTTCTGCACGCCCGCCTATCTGGAGTTGCAGCGCGCGGCGTGCTGGTTGGCCGCCGGAAGGCCGGACCGCGCCGTCCGGGTGTACGAGGAGACCTTGCCGACGTTGCCGTCCGCGTACCGGCGTGACCGGGGCTTGGCGCTGAGCCGGTTCGCCACCGCAGCGGCACGGGTCGACGAACCTGAGTACGCGGTGCACCTGGCAGAGCAGGCGTTGGACATCGCGCGCAGCGCGGGCTCGGCCCGCACGGAGAAAATCCTGCGCACCGTGGTGGACCTGCTCGCGCCGCGGCGTTCGATTCCGGCGGTGGCCGCGTTTTCCAACCGGTTGGATGGTGGGCTTTGATCGCTTCGGAGATCGAGTCCGCCGCGATGCGGCGTGCGATCGCCCTGTCCGCGTTCGGCTTGGGCCGCACGAGCCCGAACCCTCCGGTCGGATGTGTCGTCCTCGACCGGGAGGGCCGGGTGGTCGGCGAGGGCTACCACGAACGCAAGGGTGAGCCGCACGCCGAGGTCAACGCGCTCGCGGCGGCGGGGGATCGTGCCCGGGGCGGGATCGCGGTGGTCACGTTGGAGCCGTGCAACCACCACGGCCGGACCCCGCCGTGCCGCCAGGCGCTGCTCGACGCCGGTATCGCCCGGACCGTGATCGCCCTGATCGACCCGACTTCACGGGAAGAGGGTGGTGCGGCGCGGTTGCGGGCGGCCGGGGTCGACGTCGAGGTCGGGGTGCTCGCCGACGAGGCACGGGTGGTTCTTGGGCCGTGGCTGTACTCGTTGGGCACCCGTCGACCACAGGTGACCTGGGCGTACCGCGTCGGCCCGGACGGACGGATCCGGGCCCTGACCGATGCCCAGGTGGACGCCTTGTCCGGGGCGGTGGATGTGGTGCTCCGCGGTGACGGCCACGTGGTCGAAGGCGTCCCCGGTGGTCACGGCACCGACGCCTTCCACCTTCCCTCCCTTCGAGCTGGAGTTCCGCTCGACGACCTGTGCGACGCGCTCTACGACGGTGGGGCGCGGTCCGTGCTCCTCGCATCGGAGCGTGAATACGCGGAGAACTTCCTCCGCACAGGTCTGGTCAGGGAAGCAGTGGTCCTGGTGAGCTCGAACGGACCGTCGAGCACTCCCTCGGGGGAAGGGGCGTCCGTACTGCCGCCGGGATTCACCCTGCGCGACGTGTCCAGAATCGGTGACGACCTCCGGCTCGACGCCCGACCGCAGGAACAGGGTCAAATCACCGACTCGGGGGTTTGACTCCTGCCCAGGCCCCTCGGCGAGGTGTTCGGATCGAGCAGTGCGGGTCTCAACAGCACAGCGAGCCGGCACCGAGTGTCCACCGAGGACTATTGAGGGGCTTGGGTCGTGCCGAACGCGATCAGACTGCGCATCGCCACCTTCGCCAATGCGTCACTGCTGGCGGGCTACTCGTCGGACTACGCGCTGGCGAAGGCCATGAACCTGAACCGGTCGACCGTCGCACGAGTGCGCAACGGCGAACTCCAACCCGGCTCCGCCTTCATCGCCGGTGCGCTGGTGGCCCTGAAGCCGATGCAGTTCGAGGACCTTTTCGACGTCGTATACGAAGCCCTGTGACTGGTAGGGCCAGCACTACCCATGCCGCTCTCGGTAACCCTATGGACATCGTCGGAGCACTCTGAGAGAGCACCGCGCCGCCAGCGGAGGACCCTATCGGCCCTTTGCGTCCTCCCGATGGCCGGAAATGGAGAGGTCGAAGCCGCCAGGGGAATACTCCGACCACTCCATCGGCTTCGACTGGGTGAGTCGGGCGGAGCGGCCCGTCCGTTGCGGCCAAGCCGGTGTCGGTCGACTCGCGGGCAGCTTCAGGGTGCCGATGACCTCTGCGAGGAGGTGATGGGGCTTGTCAGATGTCGACGTCCTCGCCGTGGGGTGGCACTGGACGAGGCTTGGTCGCAGAGGCGAGGTCGACAGACACGTTGTTGTCCTTGAGATGGGCGGCGACTTGGTCGTGTACCGGTGTGGGTAGTGCGAGGGCGAGGAGGCGGCGGGCACGTGTAGCGGCGACGTACAGCACATGGAGGCTTTCGGACGTGGTCTCGTCGTGTATGCCGGAAATCCAAGCTTTGACCAGGGCGTCGGTGCGTTTGGTCCTCTTGTCCGGCGGCAGGATGACGAGGACGGCATCGGCTTCCTCGCCTTTGACCTGCTGGACTATCGAGACTCGGGTACTGGTGGTGGATCCGGCAGGTGCTCCTCCGGCTGCCTGGCGTGCGGTCATGGATTTCGTCGCCGTTGTTGCGCGCAAGCTGCCGGTTTTGTCGGCGCGTCGGGTAATGCCCGGTCCCGGCGGGTGGCTCTTGAGCAGCTTGTTGACAGCGAGGCACCACTCCCCGAAGGTCCCGTCGTCCACGTTGGGCAAGGTCGCAGAGAGCTTCGAGGCCACCCTGCGGAGTTCCGTGCGGTCGACGCCGAGCTGATCGCAGAGGCTGACGGTGCTCTTGCCGTCGGTGCGGGAGTACCAGTAGCCCAGCAGGCAGCGTTCGAGGGTGTCATGGGCGGTGTCGCGCTGACGAGCGGTGTGGTGCGGAGATGTGAGGATCGTGGCAGCCCATGCGATGCGAACTGCCGCGTTCTCGGGCAGGGCGGCTGTGGACGCGGCCTGCTTCGGAAGGCTTGTGGCCGCGTGGGCGAGGATGAGGCGTTTGCTGGCCGGGATGCCCATTGCGTCGGCCCGTTCGGTGAAGGCCGTGACACTGCGGTCGGAGGAGTCCTCGTCTGTGCGAATCAGGAGGATGCCGGCGGGCTCGTCGTGGTGTGGTCCGATGGGGTCGTCCGGGGGCCGCGTGAGGCTGGTGGGTCGAAGCGTCGCTGCCAGGTTGCAGATGGCACCGCTGCTGCGCCAGTTCCCCGTGAGGTCTATGCGAGAGCCGAGTTCCGCGCCGAAGCGTCGCACCTCGTCGGGTTGCGCACCCCTGAACTCGTAGATCGCTTGATCGGGATCGCAGACGAACACCATCGGTACGCCTGCTTGGCGGAGCGTGGTGAGGATCGCCAGGTCGAGTTGCGAGCAGTCCTGGGCCTCGTCGACGACCAGCTCATCAAACCGTGTGGACACCGTCGAGGGCACCTGGTCACCGCGGGTGGCGAACGCGTGCATCGCCATGATGCGGATCTCGTGGCCGGTGACGTACCCCTGGTCTGTGAGACTCTTGCGCGCCTTCACCGCAGCGCGTCCCGCCTCGCCGAGCAGACCGTCAGCCTGCAACGAGTTGTAGGCAGCGAAGTTGCGGGAACGTTGAAGCCCCACTTCGCACGACGTCGCGGACGCGTCCCGGCTGAACTGGAAGTCGCCGAGACGCAGGCCGTAACGGCAGCGTCCACAGCGGACCGGTCGATCTCGAGACCGTTGGTGAGGCTGCGCAGGTGCGGTAGATCGACGGTGCGGGCTGCGGCGATCCAGTCGGTGAGTTTCGCGTCGTTGCCCACGGCCGGTGTCAGCAGGGCGGCGAAGCCGCGCACCAGGCTGGCGAGTGCGGTCATCTCCGGGCAAGCCGCGGTGATCTTCTCCATCAGGGTCGTGTCCTTCGGGCGCAGGTTGTCTGGGTTGGTGAGCAGGAGTCGGCTGGTGTGACGGGTAGTGGCGACGGGGCGGTCGCCTTCGGCACGGCCTTAGTTAGGTAGCGGACCAGGAGGTTGGCGCTGCCGGTGTAGCCAATTCCCGGAAATCCGCGAGCAGTTGGGTGACGGGACCGCGGGATCGGCCGCGCGGCGGGCACGCAGATGGTCGCGATAGGGATCGACGAGGGTCGGGCGGTAGGTGGGGGGCGATGCTTAAGGTTTGGGGTTCGGGCATGCGGGCGTAGCGTTTGACGGTGTTCAGGGCCACTCCGAGTCGGCGTGAGCAGTCGAGTAAACCGACGCCTTGGCCGAGCAGATCGTGGATCTTGTTCCAGCGTTCGTGGGTGGTCTGCTCGTGAACGCAGCCGGGGCGGGGCGGATTGGCGGTGGCCCAACATCCGGTGTGCGCGCGGACTTCGAACACGACCTTGTCGCAGAGATTGCGCCAGAGATGCCACCGGTCACTGACCTGCACCGCGTCGGGCAGGGCGCGGCGAATCGCTTCGGCGTAGGCGGTAGAGCCGTCCCGGCACACGACCTCGGCACCGGGATGTTCGCGCAGCCACGACTCCAGGGTGGCCGCGTCGCGGCCGGGCAGGACCGCGACACGTCGACCGGTTTGGGCATCGATGACGATCGTGGCGTAGTGGTGGCGGCGGCGCAGGGCGAAGTCGTCCACGCCGATCACCCGGGGACCTTCAGTTCGGGCAGCGGCAGGCACAGTAGACGGCGCAACGCGGTGCTGCGGGACACGGGCACGGCGAGGAGGTTGGTTAGGCGTGCGGTCGCCCGGCCGCATAATTCCTGTGCCACATGGGATATCTGCCGGACAAGCCGCACCGTGCGACGTTGGTGGCGCTCCAGCGGTCCGGAAACCTGCTCCCGGAAGGTCTGGCGTCGACAGCCCAGGGCTGGGCAGACCAGCCGCCGTACGCGCAGCTGGACGGCGGTTTGGCGGCCGTCGACCGGCACATCCTTCACTGTCCGGCGGTGGTAGCTGTGCACCTTCGCCGTGGTGGTTCCGCAGACCGGACACGGCACGGCCACGTCCCGAGTGCGGGCCGTGATCACCACCATGCCTCCGCTGTCCGCCACGTCCTGGACGACCAGCGCTGACAGTCCGGAAAACACTTTTCCCACAAGGGAGTCGACATCCATCACAAGATCGTGATCATGGCTCGCTACTCGACGTCACCACCGACTACGGGCCAGAGCCCAGTGTTCGGTTCTGTCGCTGATTGCGTGATCAACGAGCTCGGGTGACCGCCGGCGGGTGCTGAGGAGCCTGTGGTCATGGTCGGAGTGTGATCGTGACTGGTTGGACTATCTGCTGCCGCACCTTGCCGGTGTGCTGGTGGAGCGGGTCGAGCGGACCTCCTCGGGCGTGCGGGTCTGGGCGTGTACGAAGGTGCGGACCGCGTCTTGCCCGTCCTGCGGTGCGCGGTCGGGTCGGGTGCACAGCCGCTACGACCGGAAGCTGGACGACTCTCCGGTGGCAGGTTGGCCGGTGGTGCTGCGATTACGGGTGCGCCGGTTCTTCTGCGGTGACTCGGGCTGCGAGGTGGGGACGTTCGCCGGGCAGGTCGACGGTCTGACTGTCGGGCACGCGCGGCGCACCCTGTCGTCGCGCACCGCGTTGGAGCGCATCGGATTGGCAGTGGCGGGCCGGACCGGAGCACGCCTGGCTGCGGGACTCGGACTGCCGACCAGTCGAAGTACGCTGCTGCGGTTGGTACACGCCCGCCCCGATCCGCCGATCGGGGCGGTGGAGGTGCTCGGGGCCGACGAATACGCCCTGCGGCGTGGTCGCCGCTACGCGACCGTGCTGATCGACGCGGTCACCCACCGCCGGGTCGACGTGCTGCCCGACCGCAGGGCGGCGTAGCGGAAGCTGTTACGCAACAAATGTACGACGCAGGTCTGCACCACCGTGCGCGGCCACACGGTGGTGACCGCGTCCGGCAGCCCGGCCAGTCCGTCGCAGACAACCATCAACACGTCCCCGACACCGCGGTTGCGCAGCTCGGGGAGCACATGGAGCCAGTACTTCGCGCCTTCACCGCCGTCCCCGGCCCAGAGGCCGAGGATGTCCCGGTGACCTTCGACGGTCACCGCCATGGCCATGTAGACGGGCCGGTTGTGCCGCTCGACCATGCCCTCGACGACCTTGTCGGTAATCGTGGAAATGGTCTGCCGGGACACCTCGGCCCCGTAGACCTCCGCCAGATGCGCCGAGATCTCCCGGTGGTCAACCCCCTGGCGGACAACGAGACCACCATCTCGTCCACGCCGGCCAGCCGTTTCTGCCGCTTGGCCACGATCCGCGGCTCGAACTCCGCGTTGCGGTCCCGTGGCACATCGATCTCTACCGGACCGACATCGGTCAACACGGTCTTCGACCGGACGCCGTTGCGCGAGTTGCCGGTCCCGCGACCGGTCGGGTCGTGGCGGTCGTAGCCGGCTCTACGACGCGGTCAACAACGGCCGCATCGAGGTCGACCGGTTGCGCAACGCGCTGGCCGGGATGCCGTTACCGCGGGCGGCCGACGGCCGCCTGGTGCTCGCGGTCGACCTCCCACCATGGTTGCGACCGGACGGCGCGACCTGCCCGGACCGGTCGTTCTGCCACGTCTACGGGCGCGGCAAAGGTGAGCACCGCATGATCCCGGGATGGCCGTACTCGTTCGTGGCCGCGCTGGAGACCGGCGGCACGTCGTGGACCGCACTGCTGGACGCGGCCCGGTTGCCGCCCGGCGCGGACGTCGCCGCCGTGACCGTCGCCCAAATGCGCGGGGTGGTCGAACGACTGATCGCCGCCGGTCAGTGGAAGCAGGGCGATCCGGAGATCCTGGTGGTTCGACGCCGGCTACGACGCGCCCCGCATCGCCCATCTGCTCGGTGACCTGCCGGTGCGGGTGCTGGGACGGATGCGGTCGGACCGGGTGCTGCGCCGCCCGACCCCACCCCGGATCCACAATCCGCTGGGCGGACGCTTCCCCAAGCACGGCAGCGAGTTCGCCTTCGGCGACCCGACCAGCTGGGGCGCCGAAGACGTGCTGACCCGCACCGACACCCGCCTCTACGGCACCGCCACCGCACAAGCCTGGAACCGCCTGCACCCACGACTGACCCACCGCAACGCCTGGATCGACCACAGTGGACCACTTCCGATCATCGAAGGCACAGTCACCCGCCTGACCGTCGAACACCTGCCCAGCGGCGGGGTGAACAAACCGGTCTGGCTGTGGTGCTCCGGCACCGACGCCGACGCCGCCCAGGTCGACCGCCACCCGCAGATGTTCCTGCGGCGCTTCGACGTCGAACACACCTTCCGAATGCTCAAGCAGACCCTCGGCTGGACCCGGCCCCGGCTGCGTTCGCCCGAGGCCGCCGACCGCTGGACCTGGCTGATCCTCGCCGCCCACACTCAGCTCCGCCTGGCCCGCCCGCTGGTCGCCGACCTGCACCACCCCTGGGAACGCCCTGTCGAACCCGCCAGGCTCACCCCGGCCCGCGTCCGACGCGGGTTTCGCAACATCCACATAACCGGCTGCGGCCAGGCGACGCCGTCGGGCCCAGGCGGCGGTGCCAGCCGGATGTGGTGCAAGGCTTGCGGGATGAGCGCCTATCGCACCCCCCGTCTCCGGCGGGCACTGCCGTCCCCGCCGCCCAGGGTCGTCCGGCTGGCGCGTCTGCTCAACCCGGTCGACCGGAAACCGCGATCAATCCGGGGCCGGGCCTGGAATTGGACGGCGTTCGCGGCGGTGCTGGCCGCGCTGGCAGCCGGGGCAGGCGTGGTGTTCACCGGCCTGGCGTTGCAGGCCACCCGGGCGCAGAACGCGGTCACGGAGCAGGGCCAGTTGACCGACCGGTTCACCAAGGCCGTCGACCAGCTCGACCGGACCGGCCCGGACCATCTCCAGGCGCGGCTGGGCGGGATCTACGCGCTGGAACGACTGGCCCGCGACTCGCCCCGCGACCAGCCCACCGTGATCGCAGCCCTGTCCGCGTTCGTCCGCGGCACCGCGCCACGCCGGCCCGCTCCCGTTCCCTCCACCGCGCACACACCCACGCCTGCCAGCGGGTTCGAGCCCTGCGCGCAGCAGCCCGCGGTGGATGTCCAGGCCGCATTGACCGTTCTCGGTCGCCGCGCGACCGACCAGGACCAGCGCACCCGGATCAACCTGGCCGAGACTTGTCTGGCGCGCGCAAACCTCGCTCGCGCGGACCTCACCGGCGCGAACCTCGCCAACGCTGACCTCACCCTCGCTGACCTTGCTGGCGCGAACCTCGCCAACACCGACCTCTCCGCCGCGAAGCTCGCCAACGCGGACCTCGTTGACAGATACCGCAACGGCGCGGACCTCGCCGGGGCATACCTCGTCGACGCGAACCTCGCCGGCGCGAACCTCATCAACGCGGACCTCGCCCGCGCGGACCTCACCCGCGCGGACCTCACCCGCGCGGACCTCGCCCGCGCGGACCTCACCCGCGTGGACCTCACCCACGCGGACCTCACCGCCGCAAACCTCTCCGGCACTCGTCGGTGATGGCGAGCGGACACGGGCGGGCTGTATCGCCCGTAAAGCCACACCCCTGTGGCGAGCGCCGCCACCTGTGGGCGTCGGCCCTGCGGCACATCCCGAGCTCCGCGATGGAGCGGCGGATTTGGCGGCTGGTAGAGAACGACCGCGTGGCGGCACCCGCGACGTCGGCGGGCCTCACCCCACATGATCCATCGCCTCAGTGAGCAGCTTGGGGTGGCGTTGGTGATCACGTTGGTGCGGGTGACCTTCAGGATGCCGCGCCGCGCGCTCGGCCGGTAGCGGCCCGTGCGCTCATGGGATCGGCGGGTGCAACCGTTCGATCAGGGCGGTCGTGATCGTTTCGGCGGCTATCCAACCGTCCTGACCGATCGCCTCGTGCGGAAGGTCGATGGTGAGGAGGGGTTGGTGTCCGGTCAGGTCGATGTGGTCAATCGCGGGGTAGGCGCGTAGTTGCGGGGTGCCGGGGCGGATCGGTACGACGGCGTGGGCATTGTTGATGGTGATGTGGAGTCCGAGGACTTGTTCGTCGCCTTCGGCGGCGGGCTGGACCTGTACGTGTCCTACCTCTGCGCGCACACCCTCTCGGACGAGGAGTGCGGCGACGGCTCGGGTGAGTGTGTCGCTGACGGCGATGAACCGTGCCCGGCGGGTGATCTCGGTGAGCCGCTCGCTGTGGGTGACCGTGGCGGGCTGGCCGTTCTCGTCGTAGGCAATCACCGGCGCGGGGGTCAGGTGCAGGAAAGTCTCGTGTGCTTCCCGGTCCAGCCGGCCGGATCGACGATCGGCGTCTTCGGATCCACGAGGTAGGCGCTGCGCGGCGGTGGCGGCGGCAACTTCGGCGTCGTCACCGATCTGGAGTTCACCACCGTCGACACCAGGAACCTCTCCTTCACCACGTTCCTGCTCACCTGGCCGGAACACGACCTGCCCGCCTTGGTCCGAGGATGGACCGCCTGGCACACCGAGCCGACCACACCACGTGAGATCCGCAGCGTGGTCGAACTGCTCAGCGACCGCGGCAGCCCCGCACCACCCGCCGTGACCGGCACGTTCATCGGCACCCCCGCCGAACTGCACCCGGTACTGGACCGGATGGTCGCCGCGATCGGCCTACCCGAGACCCAGCGGACCCTCGTGCCGACCGGCTACGTGCAGGCCGCTTCGGAAGCCGAACGGTGGGGCGGCGGCACCTGGGGGGCACGGGTCGCCTTCGCCGCCAAGTCCCACATCGTCCGTACCCCGATCATCCCTTCGGCGGCACAGGACCTCGCCGACGCCGTCGACAGGATGCCCGAGTGCCGTGGAGCCGGCGGGCTGCTCATCGAGGCTCTCGGCGGCGCGGTCTCCGACGTCGCACCGACCACGACGGCCTTCCCGCACCGCACGGCGATCGGCGTGGCGCAGTACCACTCCTACTGGGACCAGACCACCGAACCCGACCACGTCGACCAGCGCCTGACCTGGCTGCGCGAGGTGCACGCCACCATGCAACCCCACCTGGGCACCGGCGGCTACACCAACGGCATGGACCCTGAGCTGGCCGACTGGCTCATCGCCTACCACGGCGACAATCACCCCAGACTGCAACGCATCAAGGTTACCGCGGATCCGGACGACTTCTTCCGCTTCCCCCAGTCGATCCCACCCGCCCACAACGCCTGACGCCCACAGGCCCTCGACGCGGTCAGGTCAGGGGGCGAGAGCCGAACGAGCGGTGTGACTCGAGATTGAGGAGGATCGGCTGCGTCCGGCGGCCAGGCGGCCGCCGATGACGAAGGCGTTGAGGGCGGGCTTCCAGCGGATCAGCGGTCTGGACGGGTTGTCGGTAGGTGTGGCAGATGCCGGTCCAGGCGGCGAGTAATCGTTGGAGTTGGCGCAGGACGGCGTAGAGGGTCAGGCCTGCGCAGGGGCTTTTGGGGTGCGGCGCAGCTTCGTGCAGACGGCCTGGGCGACCGAGGCCAGCGTGACGTGGCGGTGCCAGCCGGTCCAGGAGCGGCCTTCGAAGTGGTCCAGGCCCAGGCCGTCCTTGAGTACGCGGTGGTCGTGCTCGATGCGCCACCGCATCTTGGCCAGTTTCACCAGGTCCCTCAGGCGGATGTCGGCGGGCAGGGTGGAGAGCCAGTAGTCGGTGGGCTCGGCCGCGCCGGTGGGCCATTCGGCGAGCAGCCAGCACTCGGGCAGGTTGCCGTCCGGGTCTTTGGGGATGTGCCGGTTGGCGGGTCGGATCCGCAGCGCCAAGAAGCGGGACCGCATCCGGCCGGTGGGGTTGCCCGCGCTCTTGTGGGAGCCGTGGCGCCAGACCACGAACCGGCCCGCCGACCGACCCACGTCCATGACCAGGGTCTTCAGATCGGTCGGTGGGTCGGGGTAGCGCGGCACCGGCCGACGGCCGACACCGTTGTAGGCGGGCGTCACCGGGGACGCCCCGGCCGGGTGCGCGGTGGCGATCGGATTCACCGCCAGGACGTAGGTCAGGCCGCGGTCGGTCAGCCCCTGCCGGAACCCGGAGGCGTCGCCGTAGCCGGCGTCCGCGACGACCGGCCGGCGGGGCAGTCCCCAGTCGTCGACGATCTCGTCGAGCATGTCCAGCGCCAGCCGCCACTTCTCCCGGTGCCGCTGGCCCTCGGGGATCGCGCACCGGGCCCGCCGGGCCCGGGGCGTGTCCGGTTCCTGGTCGTGTTGCCCGCCAATTCTATTGGTCCGCAATTTTCGTAGTGAGTAGGTCGCCCGTCACTCGATCGGGTGACATCTGGCTCGGTTTCCGTCCGAGGACGGGGGGAGCGTCGGTTTTTGTCGGGGGTGGGGAGTAGGACAGGGCCGTGTCGATCGACGAGAACGATCTGTACGCGCACAGCGAGAACAAGTCCGGTACGCCGCACGACTTGACCGAGCACCTGGTGAACGTCGCCCGCTTGGCGGGGGAGTTCGCGGGGGTGTTCGGCGCGGCGGCGTTGGGGTGGTGGTTGGGGGTACTGCACGACCTGGGCAAGGCAGCCGACGTTTGGCAGCAAGGGTTACGGGTCGCCGCGAGGACGCAGGCACGGGTGAACATCGATCACAAGGCGGCGGGGACGAGGTTCGCTGTCCGGTTGGGGTTGTGGCGGTGGGCGATGGCGGTGCACGGCCATCATGGCGGGTTGACCACACCTGTGGAGCTGCAGAGATTCCTGACCAGTCCCAAGAGTAACCATGCTGCCGAGAAACAGGCGCTGGACAGGATGGCGGCGCTGGTGCCGCAGCTGGGGGTGCCGTCACGGCCCGAGCTGCCCGAGTGGGCACGCAAGAACGAGTCGGCGGGGGAGTTGCTGCTGCGCATGGTGTTCTCGGCGCTGGTGGACGCGGACTTCCTCGACACCGCGCAGCACTTCCGGCCGCAGGACGCCGAGGTCGACACGGCCCTGTGTTCCCCTGGCGTCGAGGTGCTGCTGGGCCGTTTCGAGGCAGGCCGCAGGAAGGCGCTGGACCAACGCCCCGCAGCGGCTTTGGTGGACGGGCCGCGTGAACGGGTCTACCAGGATTCCGTGCGAACGGCCTCGCTGCCGCAAGGGTTCTTCCGGCTCGGGGTCCCCACCGGGTTCGGCAAGACGTACGCGATGGCAGGATTCGGCCTTCACCACGCGAAGAAGCACGGCCTGCGTCGGGTGATCGTGGCCGTGCCGTACTTGTCGGTGACCGACCAGGTCGCCGAGGAGTACCGCACCCTGTTGGACCCCGACAGGACCGGCCAGGTTGTCCTTGAGCACCACAGCGGCGTCGACCTGGATGCCGTGCGACAGCGGGCGGCGCATGGACATCGGGGGCGCTCCGCGCGATGGCAGCGCCTGGCTGCGGAGAACTGGGACGCCGAGTTCATCGTGACCACGACCGTGCAACTGCTGGAATCCCTGCATGACCGGCATCCCGGCCGGATGCGCAAGCTCCACCGCTTGGCCGGATCGGTGATCGTGATCGACGAGGTTCAGGCGTTGCCGGTCCACCTGCTTGAGCCGGTGCTGCTGATGCTGCGCCAGTTGGTCGAGCACTTCGACGTGACGGTACTGCTGGTGTCGGCGACGCAACCGGAGTTCTGGGATCTTCCCGTGCTCGAAGGCAGGGAGCCGGTCGATCTCGTGGACAACGTGGAGGAGCTGTACACGGGACTGCGCCGGGTGCGGTACCGCTGGTGGACCGAGGCACGACCGAGTCTGACGGAGGTCGCCCGGGAAGTGGCGGAGAACCGACGGGCACTGGTCGTGGTGAACACCACCGACCACGCTCGCACGGTGTTCCGGCAGTGGGAAGCGATGTCCGAGACCGGATCCCTCGCCTCGGAGGTGCAGCTTCGGCATCTGTCGACCCGCATGTGCTCACGCCACCGATTGGATGTCATCAAGGACATCCGGAAGTTCCTGGCGGAGGACGTGGACGTCCTGGTCGCGTCGACCCAGCTCATCGAAGCCGGGGTGGACCTGGACTTCCCGTTGCTGTACCGGGCGATGGCGCCCGCCGAGGCCCTGTTGCAGGCGGCGGGCCGCTGCAATCGGGACGGTCGCCTCGGCCACGAGGGCGGCTTGGTGGTCGTGTTCGACCCCCGGGAGCCCGGCCGGCCGCCGACGTACGAGTTGCCGCTGCACGAGACCCGTATCCACTTCGGGCCCGGCCGCGCACAACCGGACGACCTTGCCGCGCTCCGGAGATACTTCCCGGCGCTCTACGAGTCGCTGGGCCCGGAGGCGTTGGGCCATGCGGTGGTCACGGCCCGCGAGGAGTGGGACTTCGTGCGGACGGCCGAGCTGTTCCGCATGATCGCCGACGACACCGTGCCCGTCCTCGTCGACTACACCCCCGCCAAAGATCCCGTGCAGCGCACCCGCGCGGACCGCGTCGTCACCGCACTCAAAGCCGGGAATCCGGTCAGCGCCACCGAGATGCGCCGCCTCCAGCCGTTCCTGGCGACGGTGCCGCGCACCGCACTGTCGGACAACCGCCTCGTACCTCTCGCCGGCAACCTCCACCGGTGGACCGGCCCGTACCACCCCCACTTCGGCATCGACCTGACCTCGGAGAAGTCGTGACCAGACCACGCAGGAACGAGACCACCGACGCGCCGGTGACCCTCGTCGTCACCGGCGACTACGCCTGCTTCACCAGACCCGAATCGAAAGCCGAACGGATCAGCTACCCGGTGATGACCCCCAGCGCGGCCGTCGGCGTGCTGGAGTCGGTGTTCTGGAAGCCGGAGTTCGACTACGTCGTTCGCCGCATCGAAGTGCTGCGCAAGATCCAGTGGTTCCGCATCCGCCGCAACGAGACCGCCAACCCTCCCGCCCTGTCCACGATCCTCAAGCAGGGCAAGCAGTTCCACTACGACGCTTCCGCTGACCGGGACCAACGGTTCACCCTGGCGCTGCGCGACGTCGCCTACCGCATCCACGCCGACATCCGTCTGCGTCCTCGCGCGAACGAAGGATTCCGCAAGTACCTCTCCCAGTTCGAGCGGCGTGTCGAACGCGGAGCGAGCTTCAGCCACCCCTACCTGGGCTGCCGCGAGTTCTCCGCCACCGACTTCCGTTCCCCAGACCCCGGCGACACACCCATCGTCCACAACGAAGACCTCGGGGTGATGCTGCTGAGCATCGACCGCTCCACCGGCACTCCCCGCTCGCTGTGGTTCACCGCCCGCCTGGACAACGGGACCCTCGCGGTGCCGAAGGACGGAATCCACGACCCCTCCCGCGACGCACTGGTCGCAGCAGACCCCGCCACAGCGATCTCCCCGGCCGGGTGATCGCGTGTACCTGCGACGCCTCCGCGCCTTCGCCCAGAACAACGACGAGATGCCACCGCCCTACTACACCTGGAGCGCGGTGCGGTGGATGCTAGACCTCGACGTCCACGGCAACCCGCTCGGCAACCTCGTCGACCTGGCAGTCCCCGACGAGCCCGCCCGCCGCAACGGCAGACGCGAACTCGTGCCGAAACTCCAACGCTCCGGCACGGGCCCACAACCCCTGCTCGCGTGCGACGACCTCAAGAACGCGCTCGGCTGGACCAATCCGACGCCGACCGGCACGGAGCCGCCGCACAAGGAGACCCTGCGCGCCCAGACCTGCCACGATGCCTTCACCGACCTCGTGACGACCTGGTCCGACACCTGCCCGCACGACAGGGGTGCCCACGCGCTGGCGGCCTTCCTCACCGCCGACGGTCCACAACAACTGTCCCGGCCCGCGAAGTACACGAACAGTGACCTCGTGATGTTCCGCGTCGACCGCACGCCCGTGCACCGGTCGCCGGCAGCACTCGACCACTGGACCACCGTCGCCCAAGACCGCAAGAGCAGCGGCGAGATCGGGCTGTGCAGTGTGTGCGGCGAACCCGGACGACTGGTCGACACATTCCCGCGACAGGTCACCGCAGGCCTGATCCCCAGCATCGGACACGATCCCGACAGCCGCAGCAAGAACCGGCCCCAGCCGTCCGCCGTCACGCTGGCCAGCATGAACAAGCCCGCGCTCGGCTACGAACTCAGCACCCAACTGACCCACGCGCCGATCTGCGCCACCTGCGCCGAATGCAGCGTCGCCGCGCTCGGCCACCTCCTCCGACACCGCGACCACACCCGCCGCGTCGGCGACACCGCCCTCACCTGGTGGCTGATCGAAGCCCAGCCCGGCACCGAAGCGCCCATCCGCCACGTCTTCGACCCGGACGCCCAGGCGATCGAGGGGCTGCTCGCGGCACTGCCACCGGAGGACAGCACACCCGTCGCCGACCCCCGACAACTGGTCAAACGCATCGGCGGCGTACTGGACAGCCCCCGCCACGGCCACCCACACGAGGAGACCGGCACCGGCATGTTCTGCGCCGTCGCAGCGTCGGCCAACAAGACCAGGCTGATCCTCCGCGACTGGATCGACATCCCACTGCCCGCAGCCGAGCGCGCCGTCGCACGGTGGTTCCGCGACCACGCCGTCATCAACCCGTGGACCGGACAACTGGAGCACGTCTCCCTGTATCGACTCCTGCTCGCGCTCGGCCGCTGGGACACCCGCACAAACTCCTACCTCCCCCTGGGTGACCCCGGCGCCCGCCGGCCGATCTCCGCGCAACGCGACCTGCTCACCGCAGCACTCCGCACCACACCGCTACCCGTCACCATCGCGACCCACCTCGTACAACGACTACGCGCCGACCGACGACTGGACACCCCACGCCTGGCCCTGCTGCGACTGGTCACCACCCGAACCTTCAACCCACGAAAGCAGATCCCGTTGGCACTCGACGACACCAACAACGACACCGCCTACCTTGCGGGCCGTCTCTTCGCCGTCCTGGAATCCCTTCAGTACGCCGCTAGCACCCTGGACGGCAAGAAGAAACTCAACACCACCCTGACCGACCGCTACCTCACCGCAGCCTCCACCAGCCCCGCCCGCGTCATTCCGGACCTGCTGCGCGGATCCCAGGCGCACCTGAAAAAACTGGTCACCCGCGACCGGGACGCCACCGCGACCGCACTGGTCAAGCAACGCGACCACATCGTCGGACGCCTCAAGCCGGTCCCGGTCACCCTCGACATCGCCCAACAGTGCTCATGGTTCAACGGCTACGCGGACCAACGCAACCACCACTTCGCCAGCGCCGCCGCACACAAACAGGCCACACAGGACACCGCCGACGACACCGGACTCATCCCCGTCCCCGCCGAATGACCACCCCAGGAGCAACCATGACCGAACCACACCTCGACCCGACCCGCCGCCACGACGCCGTCCTGCTCTTCGACGTCCTCGACGGCAACCCAAACGGCGACCCCGACGCAGGCAACCAACCCCGCGTCGACGTCGAAACCGGCCAAGGCCTCGTCACCGATGTCAGCCTCAAACGCAAGATCCGCGACCAGATCCCCCTCCTGCGCCCGGACGAGGCCCGCTACAAGATATTCGTCGAAGCCGACACCGCCCTCAACACCAACATCCTCCGTGGCTTCACCGCCACCGACACCCCCGTCACCAAGAAGACCACCCCCGACCAACGCCGCACCGTTCAAGACTGGCTGTGCAACGAGTTCTTCGACATCCGCATGTTCGGCGGCGTCGTCAGCACCGGCACCGGCAACGCCGGCCGAATCCGAGGCCCACTCCAACTCACCTTCGCCCGCAGCATCGACCGCGTCCTCGTCCAAGGCCACGGCATCACCCGCATCACCCAGACCACGGAGAAAGACATCACCGAAGGCGGCGAATCCACAGAGATGGGAACCAAATGGACAGTCCATTACGGACTTTACCGGGTCCACCTCCACTACAGCGCACCCCGAGGCATCGACACCCACGTCACCCCCGAAGACCTCGACGTACTCTGGAAGACCCTCACCAACCTCTTCGAACACGACCGGGCCAGCGGTCGCGGCGAGATGGACGTCAAAGGTCTCCACGTTTTCACCCACGACGACGCCTACGGCAAAGCCCGCGCCAGCCAACTCTTCAGCGACATCACCGTCAGCTCCCTCACGACGACGCCGCGAAACATCGGCGACTACAAGATCAAGCTTGCCGACACCGAACACTCTGGCGTCACCCGGACGTCAATAGTCGAGTAACCGATCGATAGTCCCGCCATCCATGGGGACTCGACAACTTCGCGTACCGAGAGCAACGCCGCGCCTCGGAGCTGCCTGGAACGCCGCGACTTGACTGTTCACCTGCTCCATGGCAACTCAAGAGTGCCTGCGGCGCGCATCCCCGACTCCTGCACCACACCGGTGCAGGAGTCGGGTTTCACAGCAGCAGTCCTGATCCGACGCTGCCTTCGACGGCGACATCTCCGCCGCTCTGCTCCCGCTGGTCCAGGCACGGCTCCTCGCCCGCCACCTGCGCGGAACCGCCGACACCTACATCCCCTGGACCGTGGCCTGATGGAACTTCTCGTCACCTACGACGTCGACTCCACCACACCCGAAGGCGAACGACGACTGCGACAAGTGGCCAAGATCTCCGAAGGGGTCGGACACCGCGTCCAGAAGTCCGTCTTCGAGGACACCTGCACTCCGGCCCACCGACCCCACCTCAAAGCACGCCTTCAATCCACCATCGACACCGAACTCGATTCCGTGCGCATCTACCACCTCGACCGAGGCACCTTTCAGACCGCCAGACACCTCGGCGCGGTGGTCGACATCCCTCACACCGGCGACTGGATCGTCTGATCCCGAGCCAAGCTCTACAGCTGCCGATCTGCTTGGGAACCACAAGCATGACGCGACACGCCGAGAGGTTCCCAAGCAGACACCGGCGTGTCGTTCCACGCTCGGGGACATACGCTGGTCGGACACGATCTGCAACCACGTGTTAGCTGGTCGGCCAGGGCAGCGCTGGGACTTGTATCCCAGCGAGTATCGCAACTTGTTGTCCGGCACGATCTCGTCGCCCTGGTGCCCGCAGCGCTGGGACCTGCGTCCCAGCGAGGATTGCAACTGCGACTGCAACGGTCGGTGCGCCAAGACGCTCCTGCAGCGCTGGAGCCTCCTGGCGAGGATCGCAACGCCCGCGCTGCTCTATGAAGGTGTGACCAATGAAGTGCCGCGAACCTCCCTGAACTTGGCGACAAATGGGTCGGACACGCGGCACCTGATGTTCGATCGGTGGCTAGGCTGTGCTGCCTGGGTGCCGCCGTGGTGCTGCTTCCGGCTGGTGGGCTTCCGGGTTTTCGGCCCGTCGACCTTCGTGATCTGCGGCTTGCGGCCGACACTCGACCACGCCCCGTCTACGGAAGTGGTGGTGTCGATGACCTCGGGAACGTGGTCCGCCCGACTTGGTCGAGGGACAGCCGTCAGTGTGGACGCGGTCGTTGCGGTTGGCGGGTTGTGTCGTGTGGGGTGAGTTGGAGCGGTTGACCCGGGGGTTGCCGCGGTCGTGGGCCGGGTTCATGAGGGACTGGGACCGGTCGTTGCGGTCGGCGAATCGGCCGGAGACGACGCGGTACAACTACCTGCTGGCAGTGTCGCAGTTGGCCCGGTTCCTCGCTGACGAGGCCGTGACGGACCTGGAGTGTGTCGCGGCGGCGGAGGACCCGGTGGAGGTGCGGCGGGGGCATGTGGAGTTGTTCCAGGTGTGGATGATCGAGTCGCGGTCGGCGGCGACGGCGTTGAACAAGCACAAGGGGTTGCAGCAGTTCTTCAAGTGGTTGTGGTTGGACGAGGAGGAGATCGAGCGGTCGCCGATGGAGCGGGTGCGGCAGCCGAAGGTGACCAGGCGGCTGATACCGGTCATCCGTGACGAGGACACCGGGCGGGTACTGGCCACATGCAAGGGCAAGGAGTTCGTGCACCTGCGCGACGAGGCGATCATCCGGCTGTACTACAACACCGGAGCGCGTCTGTCCGAAGTGGGCGATCTCCGACTAGAGGACGTCGACCTGGACCGGGACACGGTGGTGTACCGGGGCAAGGGCGGCAAGGAACGGCGGGTCCGGTTCGGGCCTCGGACGGGCCGGGCGTTGAGTCGCTACCTTCGGGCCCGCGACCGTCACGTCGCCGCCGGGTTGCCGGACCTGTGGCTGGCGGAGCGGGGTCGTCGGGCGTTGGCGCCCAACGGGATCAAGCTCATGCTCAAGCGACGCGGTCGCGCGGCCGGTGTGGCGGGGGTGCACGCGCATCGGTGGCGGCACAACTTCGCGCACGAGTGGAAGCGGGCCGGGGGAGACACCGGTGACCTGATGTTGTTGCTGGGGTGGGAGTCGGAGGACATGCCGCGCCACTACGGCGCGAGCGCCGCGGCCGAACGAGCCCAGGAGTCCCAGACACGGATGGGGATCGGTGAGAATGTCTGACCAGCGCGGAACCGGTGACGCGGACCGGCGGTTGAGGGCCCGTGCGGCGGCGCACGAGTCGTGGGCCAGGACCATCGACCGCCGTGTCCGCACGGCCAACGCGACCCAGGCGATGCTGGAGCGGTTCGAACGCGAGGTGGACCCCGAGGGCCAGTTGCCGCCGGACCTGCGTCGGGAACTGGCGGTCCACGCCCGCACCGCCCACATGCTGAGGCTGGCCCGTCGCTCGGCTGCGGTCCGACGTCGGGCTCCCCGCCGCTACGATACCGAGCCCCGGTAGCCCCAGGGCGCGTAGCCGCCTCACGCGCGCTGTGGGCCGCGGCTACAACAGGATGTCATTCGGCAGTTCGGGATCACGGGCCGCGACGCTCAACGCCGAGACCGCCTGGACAACCGCCACCACCAGCTTCCCGGTGCTCAATCCGGCCAACGAGAGACCCTCTACCTCCTCGGGTGGACCTAGCGTCCGTAGGAGGGTTGCCCCCGGTTCAGGGCAGCCTTCCAACGCTGCCTGGACCAGCGACGGGCTCGATACGACGCTCAGACGCGGGGCAGCCCACCACCCGGTGGCCTCGGAACGGAGAGCGGGCTCGTCACGCGGGTCGCAGCTGCGCAGCGCGGGAAGATCCGCGGCGTAGCGGCCCGCCGCCGTGGGGTCCAACGCGGTCACGGCGGCCAGCACCCGCCTCCGAAGCACCTGCTCGACCGTGTCGTCATCGGACACACTCACGATCACGCACGCCAACTCCGCCGGGAAGTCCACCAGGTACCGGGCGGCCTTCGCGGCGTCCTCGTCCCCCGCGGCACGAGCGGCCGCGTCGAGCAGGTCCAGGAAGACGCGGGTGGTGCTGCAGCGTGCCGCCGACGGCTTGACGACCGCCGGCAACAGGTCTTCGAGCACGCGGTGGAAATCGTCGTAGGCGTCGTCATCCTCCGAGTCGACGGCGCGCAGCACCGTCAGCACCTGCTCGGCCGCCGCCTTCACCGAACCGGACGACGAGCGCACAACCTGCTCCACCCGGGCGCTGCCCAGCGACAGCAGGATCTGCATGCCGAGGTGGTGCAACGGCTCGTACGCTGAGGAGCCGCTCATCAACTCGGCAGTTGCCTTGGTGTCGAGCAGGTCCGGGTGCAGCAAAGCCAGCCGCGCCAGCACGTGCGCCTGCGTCGCGGCGTACAGCTCGTCCTCGGCATGCTCGGCGGCCTCCTCGAACGCCTCGACGTCCAGCTCGGCGAACCCGTCGACCGCGTCGTCGATGTCGTCGCTGTCCAACTCCGCCAACCACACCCACGGCGTCTCCGCGGCGGGCAGCGTGTCCTTCCCCAACGTCGCCAACACCCGCACCCCGGCCCACAACAGCGACCGCAACTGACGGCGGGACCACGCCTCGTCCGCCTCGGGCGTGAGCTCGCCATCGCTGCGATTCCACAACAGGCCGTGCTCGGACATGAAGTCCTCGACGAGCGAAAAGCCACGCATCCGATCATCCTCGAAGCCCGTCCCGGTCTCGGCCGCGTCGGCGCGCACCACCTCCAGCAGCGCTTCGGCCAACCCGGCATCCCCGCCACCGCGGGCGACGAGCGGGTGCTGGGTCGTCTCCGCCCGGCACGCCGCGACCAGGAGACCGCCCAACGCACCGGCCAACTCCCGACCCCACGGATGCTCCGCGGAACCCGCGACGACCTCGACCGCGTCGACAGTGCGGTGATGCCCGCCCACCGGGGCCACGATGCTCGCGGCGGCGCCCACCAGCAGGTACTGGGCGGCCAACTGTTGGAGTTCGTCGGGCAGGTGTTCGAAGACGGGGAATCGGGCGGTCTCCTCGTCCAGGCGCGGCAGCCCCACGCCCGGCTCCAGGGGCGCCGTGACCCGGTCGCTGTGCACCGACGTCAGCCGCCAACCGAACAACACCGGCGAACCCGCCAGCATCCGAGCCAGGTCAAGCCCCAGACCGAGCGACCTGTCCAGCTCCTCGGTGTCGACGACCACGCCGACCCTGGCACCGCGGGGGTGGGTCAGCACCCGCACGTCGAGCAGGCCGAGCGCTTCGTCCTCGTCCTGCGGGTGCGCGTCCGCCTCCGGGACCTCGTCAACGCCACCAGACTCGATCAAATCGAGGATGGCCTGCGGACGCTGCGCGCGAACCATCTCGTCGGACGGTGTCGAGTCCGGGTCATCGAGTTCGATCCACACTGCGAACGGCACCGGACCACCCTAGGCGGACTCCCGCCGGAGCGGAGCCCATAGCGCAACAGTGCCCACCGACGGGTGAGAGGCTCCGCCTCTGCGGCACAGCCTGGCCGTGCATCACGCGAACTGCGTCGGTGACCATGCTCTGGCCGACGCAGGTCATGGCGTCACCCACGATGGCGGTGGTGAACCCGACCGACCTGATCTATGGAAGTAGCGCCGCTCGGCGACATCATGCTTTCCGGGATCCACACACCGGCTCCCTGCGTCGTACCGAGCGCAGCGAAATCCGGGCTGGCTCCCCACCTCGTCGCGATAACGTGGAACGGTGCCCTCGATGATATCCCGGAGATGCAACATCGAGCCCAACAAACGCCTCCCCGTCGAACAGTCAGTCCTGCGGCGGGCCTCGTGAAATCCTGTACCCGAGCGGAGACACCCGGACCGCCCGAAGCAAGGCCCGTCGTACCTCGATGCTGGGGCTGATCTGGGCGTGAGAGTGTGGCCGGGACTTGGGCAATCCCCACCGTGGAACATGCGAGTTACGGAACTGGAGCGATGCGCTTCGGAACCTCAAGCGTGACCAGACACGCCGGTACGTTCCGAGGCCAACGTCGGCGTGTTATCCCGGATATTGGGACCTTAAGCGAGGTCACTTCGCGACAGGGCAGTTTTCCCTGGTCATCCAGGGCAGCGCTGGGAGCCCGCTTCCAGCGAGGATCGCAACGCTGCCGTCGCGGACGTGGTCGATCGCGGTGACGCTCGCAGCGCTGGGAGCCCGCTTCCAGCGAGGATCGCAACGACGACTCGCCGGCCTTCGGGCACGCCCGCCGGCTGGCAGCGCTGGGAGCCCGCTTCCAGCGAGGATCGCAACGCCGAACGCGATGGTGCCCCGGTGGCGACGTGCTGCAGCGCTGGGAGCCCGCTTCCAGCGAGGATCGCAACGGGCTCTTGGCCGGGTACCCGGGGCACTTGGTGAGCGCAGCGCTGGGAGCCCGCTTCCAGCGAGGATCGCAACCCGGTCGGCCTCGACGAGCGCTTGGTCGACGATCTGGCAGCGCTGGGAGCCCGCTTCCAGCGAGGATCGCAACTATGTGCCGTTCGAGGACGGGGCGGACATGGTTTCCGCAGCGCTGGGAGCCCGCTTCCAGCGAGGGTCGCAACTTGTAGTTTTGGGCCTCGTCGACCACCACGAAGTCGAGCAGCGCTGGAAGCCCCGCTTCCGGTGAGGACGCACAACATGATCAGGTTGTCTGAGAATGCCGCTGTCAACAGGCAGCGTCGCTAGTACGGAGAGGTACCGTTGGATCGAGTGGATGTCCAGATCGGAAAGACTCGAGTCGTGGACACCTTTACTCGGCCTAGTACACTAGGCCACGACCTGGAAGAACAGGCCCGAGCACGTCGCTCAGTCGTTCTGCGACTGGGGGTCAAGGGGTCGCAGGTTCAAATCCTGTCGTCCCGACGGCTGTGACCAGCGGGTTCACCATGATGGTGAACCCGCTGGTTTCGTTTGGGGCTTATGTGATCGCGGTGTGGTCTCCTTCGACCCTGCGTGCGGCGTCGGCTGTGTCGAGGGCGTTGGCGATGACATCGGCGGCGTCGTGTGCGACGTGGCGCAGTAGGTGTCCGTAGACGTCGGTTGTGGTCGCGAGGTTCGAGTGGCGCATCGCTCGGGAGATCACGGCGAGCGGGACGTTCGAGTTGAGCATGGTGGTCGCGGCGAAGTGCCTCAGGTCGTGGACTCGGGTTTTCGGCAGGCCCGCGGTCGCGGCGAGTTGGTGGAAGTGGTGGAGCACGTACTCGGGTCGTAGTGGCTTGCCGTCGCGTCGGCTGAAGACGAACTCGCGTCCAGGTTGTCGGATGAGTTGGTTGCGCAGGGCGGCGACGACGCGGTCGGACAGGCCGATCCAGGCTCGGCTGCTCTTGGTCTTGGGGGCGGTCAGGACCGGCTTGGTGTTGTTGACGTTGGTGAGTGTGTAGCGGATGAAGGCGACGTGGTCGGTGAGGCTGATGTCGTCCCAGTGCAGGGCGAGTGCCTCGCCTTTGCGTAGGCCGGTGCCGATGACGACTTCGAACAGGTCCGCGAGCGGGTCGTCCTGGTTGTGGCAGTAGCGCAGGAATCGCGCCGCCTCGATAGGCGACCAGCATGCGGGTTCGTACTTGGGCGGACGGGGGACGACGGCGTAACGGGCGGGGTTGTGGGGGAGTCGTCGTTGCCGGACGGCGTCGGTGAGCGCGCTCGACAGTGTGGCTACGCATCGCCTCAGGGTGGTCTTGCCTCGTCCTCGGTCGAGTTGGTCGCCGATGAACATCATGACGTGGTGGTGGTTGAGCGCGTCGAGACGGACCGTGCCCAGCCCGGGGATCAGGTCCTTGGTGACGTAGTCGCGATAGAGGGCCGCGGTCGTCGGCTTGAGCGCCAACGACTTGTCGCGCAGCCAGTCGGTCAGGTAGGCGGCGACGGTCTGCTTGTCGTCGGTGACGATGCCGGTGCGTTCGTACTCCAGTACCGTGCCCAGCGCAGTCTGCGCCTCCGTCTTGGAGACAAACCCGCCGCGCCGCTTGGTCTTGCGCCGTCCGTCCAGGGATGGCATGTCGACGGCGAAGGTCCACCGTCCGTGCCGGCTGTTGGCCAGCTTGGGGCACTGTGCGCCGAGCTGCCTGCCGGAGGTGTCCCGGCAGCCGCATCGCCGGTACACGCGCCCGCGTTGAGGATTGCTGCTCATCACGACCTTCTTTCGTGTTCCTCGTCCAGAGGTTGGACGCGGAACACGAGCGTGCGCCGAGCGCGACCACACCGCGACCACTGGGCGCATCGTCGCAGGTGGAGCGGTCAGCAGTTGACGCCATCACAGCGGGCTTCGTGAAGTTGATGCTTCGGTGCAGCGCGCTAAGCGGCATGACCGGATGTTCGTGATGACGCGAACAAGATGGTCCTGTGGTGCTTGCCGGTCTGCGATTGGTCCATGATCGTCGCGATTTGGCGGTGTTGTCGATCCATGTTTGTAGTGCGTCGGCTTGGTCGTGCTGATCAAGGTCGCGGAGAACCGAGACGAGATTGCGCCCCGTCCGCAGGGTGGGGTGGTCCTCGCCCAGCACGCGGCGGTAGCGCGCCAGGGTGTCCTCGTCGAGATCGCGCGCGGCCCGGTGGTCGCCTGTGGCGTGTAGTCGGAGGGCGAGGTCGTTGGCGGTGCCGAGGGTGGTGGTTGGGTTCTTCACCAGCCCGCCCGATCCCTGCACGAGCAGGGCCGAGCTGTTGAGCAGGGTGGTGGCCTCGCGGTATCGGGCCAGCGCCTGGCACAGGATGGCGAAGGCGTCGGCGTCCCAGACGGTCAGGACCTTGCGGGCGACCAGTCCGGGGGCGAGCCGGTCCCAGATCGCGCGGGCCGAGTCGGACAGCCAGTCCGGCGGTTCGACCTCGGCATCGGGTGGGACCGGCTCGCGGGTGTTGATCCGGTCGGGGCGGTCACCGTGCAGCACGCGCAGCGACGTGGGCTTGGGTGCGGGTCCACGCTTGCCCACTGACCACCCCCGTCTCGTGGCAGTGGGCGAGCTGATCGGAGGGCTGGAACCCGTACAGGCGGGGGATGCGCTCGCCCTGGCAGCCGCGAACGTTATTCGTATTAAGGTGTGCCGGTGTCCATGACGATCACGGTGCCGTATGACGAGCGCCTGTTCAAGCGCACGACCCAGTTCCTGCTCCGTCCGCAGCTCAACCGGCTCTACGTGCTGGGCGCGGTGCTCGTCGCGCTGGGCGTCGCCATGCTGACCGTGACGACGATCGACAAGGTGGTGGGGGTCGTCTGTGTGATCCTCGGCCCCCTGCTGGTGTTCCGCATCGGGCGGGTCACGGCGGCCCAGGCGCTGGAGGCGCAGTGGTCCGCCACTCGGGCCGCGTTCAACCTGGTGATTGACGACCAGTGGATGAGCATCTCGTACCCGCTGGCCCAGATGCGGTACCACTGGGAGACGTTGGCGCGGGTCGTGGAGAAGCCCGACGTCTGGTACCTGATGTTCACCAAGTCGCAGGCCGTCCCGCTGCCCAAGAACCTCATGACCCCGGAGCAGCAGGCCGAGTTCGCCGCCCTCGCCGCCGCGCGGACGTCGGTGGTCCCGCTACGGCGTGCGCCGGCCCAGCGCGCGTGAAATAGCCCGGCCACCGGCCCGCACGGCGGGCAGCACGGTGTCGGTGCGGGTCTCGATCGGCACCACCACGGAGACGGCGGCCACCACGTCGCCGTTCGGGCCGCGCACCGGGGCGGCCACCCGCACCCGCAGCACGGCCTTCTCCACCGCATCCACGAACGACCCACCCACAGGGTATTTCCGCAGCTCGGAGGTATGACTGAGAAACACCCGCCGAGCCGACCCACCCACCACGAACCCCCCACATTCACGACACCGATACCCCCACATCGTCCCGACAATCCACTACGTTGCACCACGCAACACGCGGTCATCGGCATAACCGTGTGTTGTCGGGTTCAGGTGGCTGAGGCCATGTATGCGGCGAGGATGTAGTTGGGGTGGCGGTCGAGGTTCTTGCGGGCGCGGTCGTAGCGCATGGTGGTTCTGGGGTCGGCGTGGCGTGCGGCGATCTGGACGTCGCGGAGGTCGACTCCGGCGTCGAGCATGGTGGTGACGTAGGTGTGCCGCAGCAGGTGCGGGTGCAATTTCGGCAGCCGCACGATGGCGGTCTTGGCGAGGTGTTGAAGGCGGCGGGTGGCACAGTGGCGATCCATCCGTCGTGCTCGCCGGTTGAGCAGGATCGGCCCGGCCGCACGGTTGTCGACGGCGCGTTCGATCGCCCTGCCGACCGCGGGCGGTAACGGGACGAGGGTTTCCCTGCCGCCCTTGCCGTGGACGAGCAGGACGCGGTGTCCGTGTTCCTCGCAGAGGTCCTGCACGTCGCCGGGCCCGGCCTCGGACACCCGCAGCCCGAGCAGCCCCAGCATGGCGACCAGGGCGAAGTCGAACCGGTTGGCCGACTCCCGCGCGGCGGCGAGCAGTGCCTCGAACTGCAGGTGCGACAGTCCGAGCACGGGTGACTCGTTGGGGACGTGGGGTCGGCGGACGTAGTCGGCGGGTGAGTGGTGGAGCACGGCGTCGATGACGCAGGTGCGGTAGAACCCGGAGACCACGGCCATGCGGCGGGACACGGTGGAGGGTTTGAATCGGCGGACTTCCTGCATCCAGCGCACGTACAGCTCCACCTGCGCCCGCCCCAACCCCAGCGGGGCTAGGTCGCGCTCGGTGCACCAGCTCAGGAACAGGCGCAGGTCGGATTCGGTGTGGGAGCGGGAGGTCCCGGTGTAGCGGCCCAGGTAGGCGGAGGCGGCAAGGCGCAGCACGACATCGTCAAGGTTCGAAAGGTCCATGACCCACCACGGTCGCGCCACGACGACACCACGAGCACCAGGCCGATCGCGGCATGAGCGTGCGTTTGTGCCGTCGTGGAATCTCTGGCGGGTCGAGTAGCGGATGGCTTCGGAGAGCAAGGAAGTGCACTGACTTGGCCGGCCGTCAGGTCGGCTTGCCTGCCCTGGCTCGCGCGGTCCGCCGCGATGGAGGACATCAAGGTTCTTCTGCCCGCGTCCTTGGGCGGGTCGTTGACGAGATGGCGCGGGGTGACGGCTGCGTTATTTCAGCCGCGTCGGCTTTTCGAGTGGAGTGTCGAGATCAACCTCTTCATGCCGCTGTCGGTCACGCCTGTCCGGAAGTCGAGCCATTGTCGTGAACGGAGGGCATCCGGGAGGGTCTCGGTGTTGGCACCGGGAAGGATGACGGGGATGATCGAGAAGCCCGGCCGGCTGGTCACGGTGTCGTATTCCAGTAGTTGGCCGGTGGCGGCGCCGGTCGTCTTGCCCACGCAGTACAACAGGGTGTCGGCCTGGTCGAGGCTGGTGTTGAGGGCTTCCTCCCACCGGGCGCCGAGGGGAATGTGTTCGTCGAAGTAGACGCGCACTCCGGCTTCGGTGAGTCGTTCCACGATCTCGATGACGATGGGGCGGTCTTCGTCGGGGAAGGAGACGAAGGCGTCGTAGCGGATGCGAATTTCGGAGGTGTCGAGCCTGGAGAGGCGTTGGCGGGTGACCAGGAAGCTGACGCTTGCCTGCCGGAGAACGGGGTCGGTGAGCCAGTCCCTGCCCTGTGCTCCGGTGAGCAGTTGTCGGAGTTCGCGGTCGGAGACGAGTTTGGTGGCGACCAGCGAGTCGGTCCCGGAGCCCAGGGCCTTGTCCGCGTAGCTTTCCGGAGTCCAGTTCGCGACGTCGTCCGCCAACTGGTCGGAGGTGGTCAAGGCTTCGAAGACGTCCGGCCAGCGGTGCTCCAGGCAGCGGGACACGGCGAAGTAGCGGATCGGGATCCCGCCTTCGCCGGATTCCGGGAGGGCGGAGCTGATGGCGTGGTCGATCAGGATGTTGTTGATGAACCGGATCACCGCGCGCGGGTTGCCGCCGAGGGCGTCGGCCACGGAAGGCAGTACCGGTTGGAGTTCGGCGACCAGGTCCGCCGGCTGGTCGGCCAGCAGCGTGCGGCAGAACTCGGCCATCCGGTTGGTGGACGGCGGGATGTGGAAGGGCAGCTGGACGATCTTGTCCAGGTAGAGCTCGCCCTTGAAGTCCGCGATGCCGTACTCGGACGAGTAGCGGTGCTGGAGGTATCCCTCGACGACCTTGCGGGCCACTCCCAGGACGAAGATGAACCCTGGCTGGGCCAACACCAGCTTGATGCTCTCCAGCAGCCGGATGGCCTGGTCCGGGAAGCAGCGGTCCAGGTCGTCGATCAGGATGATCACCCGCAGGTCTTCGCGCAGCTTCACGTTCTCCAGGCTGTTGAAGGCCCCGAAGTAGAGACTCCGGTCCAGCAGCGGATCCGGGGTGAGCTTCGCGTTGCGGTCGATCATGTCCTTGGCGACGAACGACGCCTCGAACTCGGCGAAGCCGGGCACCTGGACCTTCGACTTGGCCGAGAACCCGTACGCGATCGCCCGCAACGACCGGACCAGCCGCCGTCCGGCTTCCCCGAACCGCCCGCTCAGTCCGGCGTGTTCCTCCAGAGCCCGCACGATCGTGCCGACGAGCGGCACGATCGGGTGCTCCTCCTGCTCGTAGCGCCAGGCGTTGAACCATACGGTCACCACGTTCTCGTCGGCGGAGAGGTTCCGCTCGACCATGCGTATCAGGCTGGTCTTGCCGGTGCCCCACTCGCCGAACACGCCGATGGTGAACGGGCCCCGCGTGTCGGTCGCCGCCGAGGCCAGGACCCTGGCGTAGACGTCGAAACCCAACCCGTCGACATCACGTTGGTCGGTCTCACCGATCGCCTGGTCGGCGATAAGCCTGATCTTCACGGGACTCCGCTCCACACCGGTCTGCGCAGCAAGGCACTCGCCACCTGTATCGCCCACTCGATGCACAGCGCTACCCGTAGTTCGTCGACACCGTCCGGCACCGGCAGCCCGTATCGACGAGATCACGGCCGAGGACCGTCGGGCACGGGGTACCGACCGGGTGCGTACCACTGCCCGCGTACGCAGTCGCCGCCACTGTGACCGGGTCGGTGATGGCGGCACGAACGCCCGGTGTGGGCATGGCTAGCGCCGCGCCCGGCGGTACCCCGGTCCGGCTCCTCGCAGTTGCGCGTGGTCGCGCGGGAATGACGTGGTGGGAACCTGTGCATCGTTTCGGCTCTCGGGTGACAGGGGCGGCAGTGCCGCCCCTGTCACCCACCTGCTCGGTGTCGAACAGTCCTTCGCCGTGGAGACGGGCGCAGGGGCGTTCCTGGGCGGCCGGGAGGTCTCGTTGTGGTCGCCGTCGTTCGGACCGCCGTCGGACGGCGAACTTGCCGACGACCTGAACCGGCTGCTCGACCGCCTCGAACCGGGCTCAGCAGGGCTGTGGAGCCTGATCGAGCGGGCTGCTACGCCGACTGGCTCCGCCTGGCAGGGACTTACCCGACCGAGCACACGCCATCTTCCTCGACCGCACGCTGACCTGACTGCCAGAACTGCAGGGAACCTTCTCATCGACGTCATGGGTGATCACCTCGACTCCTGACCGCACCTCCACCGGACGGTGATCGCCAACCAGCTCGTCATCGTCCGTCCGACCTCCGTGCCCCTGGAAGACCGCGCATCGCAACGACCACGTGACCCGAACGGCACCGCACGACAACCGCATTGCGGCATGAGCGGATGTTCGCCTGATCTCGAAGTGGTCGTGTCCGAAATTGTGCGTTGTGGCATCGGTTGTGTGCGGTTGTGGTGGGCGGATCGGTCGTGGTGTCGGCCGTCCGAGTGCGAGTAGGTATGGGTGAGCGCTGACCGTGGTGAGGCCCGGAACGCGGTCGAGCAGGGCGCGATGGCCTCGGGTGGGTCCATTGTGTTTATATTCGGGAACTGGAAGAACACTCTGCGAAACATCATGTCGAACACAGTTCTGGCGGTTTCGAAGGCTACCTCGTAAAGTGGTGCCGGATGATCTAACGTTGGAGCCTGCCGGCCGTCGGGGTGGACGAGGACGACGGAACCCCAATCATTGAGCTGCTCCCACAGTGGAAAGAGGTCATCGATTCCGAGGTGTGTGCCGCTGTAATTCGCTGTGACAGCGAATCCGCTGGCGCCGAGGGCGACTCGTCCGCGGACGGCCTCGTCGAGGGCGGCGGCCGGATTGTTGGTCGGCAGTGCGGCGAGCAGGCCGAACCGGGTCGGATGTCGCGCCACGATCGTTGCGCCGTAGTCGTTAGAAGCCTGTAACGCTGCTCGGCTGGCTGGTATGTTGCTCAGGAATTGCATGGCAGTACCTGATAGGTTCATGTACTCCAGTGTTCGGTCCAGGGACCATTCGAACGGTTCGGGAAGATAGATTCCCTGGCTGAGCATCTTTTGCCAGGCGCGCCTTGATTGGTCCTCGGTTGCTGGAGTGGTGAAGTGCGCGTGAATGTCGATGTACCCATCGTGTGGCATCTCCGTCATCAAGTCTCCGAGGCTGCGTTCGGATGGCAGTTGTCGGCGCCGAACTTTGCCGTGAACTAGCGGGGACCATTCTCGAAAAGCTTCAACCCTTCTTCGATCTCGCTGAGCGGGCTCTCGGCGAGGTACGGGGCCAGGATGGTGCGTGCCTGCTCGGGGGTGATCAGCGCGGATGCTTCCACCTCGTCGACGCGCCAGCTGTCAGAGTCTCGTAGATGAATTCCCCGTACAGCCGTCCGTCTCGGTATGGCCCAATGCCGCTAAGTTAGTGTCCTTACGGTAGAATTCAGCCATGGCGCGTGCTGGGCAGAAGAAAGCGTCGGTTGCGGTCGGCGAAGATGTCCGGCTTGTCGACCGGGTTTCGCTCGGTGTTCTGGCCGAGGTGGTTTCGCGGGACTTGATCGAGGAGGTCCTGGACGAGACCGGGAAACGCGAGCAGCGGACGCGTCTGCTTCCGGCGCATGTGATGGTGCGGTTCTGTCAAGCGATGTGCCTGTTCTTCGACGACGACTACGAGGAGGTCATGCGGAAACTCGTCGGCTCGTTGAAGTCGTTGAAGTCGATGGGGTCGTGGCGCGGTGAATGGCATGTTCCGTCGACCTCGGCGGTGGCGCAGGCACGGCAGCGTCTCGGGTCCGAGCCGTTGCGCGTGTTGTTCGAGCGGGTCGCGGTGCCGGTCGCCGGGCCGGGTGCCCATGGGGCATGGCTGAGGTCGCGGCGGGTCATGGCCGTGGACGGTGTCATGCTCGATCTCCAGGACACGCCGGAGAATGTCGCGGAGTTCGGCAAGAGCGGAAACGACCACAAAGCAAGTGGGTTCCCCCAGGCGTTGGTGGTGGCGTTGGCCGAATGCGGGTCGCATGCGATCGTCGATGCCGTGATCAGTGGCTACCGCGGTGACGAGAAAGCCTTGTCCCGATCGTTGCTCGGCTCGGTCGAGGCCGGGATGCTGGTCACCGCCGATCGGAACTTCTACAGCTACTCGCTCTGGGAGGATTTCCTCGACACTGGCGCCGACCTGCTCTGGAGGATCGGCTCCGGGGTCGAGCTGCCCGTGCTGAAATGGCTTTCCGACGGCTCCTTCGACTCGATCCTGCTGAACCCTCAGGTCCGCGCCGGACGACGCCGACAGGTGATCGCCGACGCCGCCGCCGGGAAGACCGTCAGCCCCGAGCAGGGATTCCGGGTCCGGGTTGTGGAATACGAAGTACCCGACCGGGAGGGCAACGGTACCGGCGAAGTGATCTGCTTGGCCACCACTATTCCGGAACCATCGGAAGCCACTGCCGCCGAACTGGCCTGGTGCTATCACCAGCGGTGGGAGATCGAGTCCGTTTTCAACGAGATCAAGACGCATCAACGCGGTAACGCCCGGATACTGCGGTCGAAATCGCCGGACATGGTCCGTCAGGAGATCTGGGCATTCCTGCTCACTCATTACGCCATCCGCAGTCTGATGAGCCGGGCTGCCGACGAGGCCGATGTCGACCCCGACGAACTGTCCTTCATCCGCACTCTCCGCGTCGTCCGCCGCCAGGTCACCGCTCAGGCGGATTTTTCCCCCTGACCACCGCTGGCGAGCACTTGTCGACACCTTCGAGGAAATCCTCTGGAGACCCACACGAAGACGTCGCAACCGTACCTGCGCTCGCGTTGTCAAACGCGGACGCCACAACTCCTACCGCGTCAAACGACCTGAACACCGCAGCATCAGGCATGACGGAACACCGACCATCAAGCTCCGCTCACCCGCCCTAACTTAACGGCATTGCGGTATGGCCACGTTGCGGCGAACTTGTGGCACACCTGGTAGGTGCCTTGCGGGTCGGTGTCCTCGCTGGCAAGAGCGGGATCATCCCCTCGCAGTATCTGCGCGACGATCGTGTCCCGCGGCAGCCCGCGGGCCAGGAGGTCGAAGACGTGCCCGGGCCGCAGCGGCTCTCAAGGTCCGGGGCCGGACGGGTCTGCTGGTCCTGAAGCTGCCCCGCGTGTTCGAGATCCGCGGCGACGGGCTGGCCTCCGACACCGGCCACCGGGGCAGGTTCGAGGTGACCGACAGCTCGGGCAACCGCCGGGCCGACGACCTGGAGCCCTTCGGCAGCGTCCAGGTCGGCTTGGGCGACCCGGCCGTCGGGCGGCCGGAGACGTTGCTGCGCCTGGAGATCACCGGCCAGATGTAGTCGAGGCCCGCCGCCTTCCGCGCGGCCGGCCCACCAGTTGTGCCACATCCCGCCCGTGCCCGGATCGGACGCGGGCGGTTCCACCGTGTCCGGTCCGGACAACGGGGATTGCATCGGAGCGGCGCGCGTCGGGCGTACGCCGCGAACCCAGGGGGAATCGCGTGCACCTCCGTCTGAGCAGACGGGTTCGTTTCACCAGCCTGGCCCTGTCCCTGGCCACCGTGGCCGCCACCCTCGTCGTCCCGTCCGCCTCCGCGCAGGAGATGCCCGTCCCGATGGACGGCGTCGGCGGGGCGCGTGCCCAAGCCCAGATGATGTGGCGGATGGGCGGGCCCGCGTTGAAGGAGGCCGCCGAGCGCGCCCTCCTCGGCGACAGCGCCGCCCTCCGGCAGTTCCTGGCCGGTGGTTGGCAGGGCGCCGCCGACTCCGACGACCGCCGCCGCGTGACCGGCATGCTCACCACGGGCGGCTATTCGGTCAAGGAGGCGGCCCAGCGGGCACTCGACCAGGGCGGCACCGCCCCGGTGCGGGCCTTCCTGGAGACCGGCTGGCAGCAGCCGACCCACCAGGACCTGCGCATCCGGGTCAACCAGATGCTCGCGGCGGGCGGGCCGGAGATCAAGGCAGCCGCCCAGGCCGCCCTCGACAACGGTTCCGACGACGCCCTCAAGGCGTTCGTGGAGACCGGCTGGAAGATCCCGCACACCCAGGACCAGCGGCTCCGGGTCAACCAACTCATGGCCGCCGGAGGGCCGAAGGTCCGCGCAAAAGCCCAGGCGGCGTTGGACAAGGGGACGCTGGAGGCGTTCGCGGAGTTCATCGACCTGGACTGGCCGGTGGCGCAGGCCCGCGACCAGGAGACCGCGACGATCGCCGAGCTGGCGAACGTGGCCGTGGTCGCGGGCGACCTCGCCGCCCAGGAGGCGGTGGCGGCCAAGCAGGCGGGTGACCGCGCTGTGGCTGAGGCCGTCATGGCCAAGGAAGCCGCGTAACGGGCTGCGGAAGCCACCCGCAACGCCCAGGGCAACGCCGCCGAAGCGGCTCGCGCGGCCGACGTGGCGGCGGACGCGGCGTCCCGGGCGGCGTCCGCCGCGCAGGACGCGGTCGGCGCGGCCAACGCGGCCAGCCAGGCGGCGTGGATTGCCGCCGGTGCCGCGTCCCGCGCGGCCACAGCGGCGTCGATGCCGAACGAGGCCGCCGCCAACGCGTACTCGGCCGCCGCAGCCGCCGCGACGGACGCCGGCGCGGCGGACCGCGCCCGCGACGCCGCCCGCGTCGCGCGTGACGTCTCGCTGGCCGCCGAGACCTCGGCCGACGCCGCCGACAAGGCGGGCGTGGCGTCGGACGAGGCCGGTGCCGCCGCCGATGCGGCGTCCCGGGCGAGCGGCAACGCCGCCGGCGCGGCCCAGGCCGCCCGCGACGCCGCGAACTACGCGGGCCAGGCCGGGGCAGACGCCGCCACGGCGCGGAACGCCGCCGCCAAGGCGCAGGCCATGGCCGACCGCGCGGCCCGCGCGGCG
Source organism: Saccharothrix espanaensis DSM 44229 (assembly GCF_000328705.1). Lineage (NCBI taxonomy): Bacteria > Bacillati > Actinomycetota > Actinomycetes > Pseudonocardiales > Pseudonocardiaceae > Saccharothrix > Saccharothrix espanaensis. Next base: position 2,107,918 of record NC_019673.1, read on the forward strand.
ACGGCGGCCCGGAACTTCGCCGGCATCGCGGCCAACGCCGCACGTCAGGCCCGGGACGCCGCCCTCCGGGCCGCGCAGAACGCCCGGGACGCCGCGACCGCCGCCATCCAGGCAGCCGAGCACGCGGGCAACGCCGCCAACGCCGCCGCCGAGGCCACCAAGCATGCCAACGCTGCGAGCGCGGCGGCGCAGAACGCCGTCGACGCCGTCAACCAGGCCCACGCGGTGTACGACGCGGCCCGCACGGCGGACTCCGAGCGCCTGGCCGTGCAGGCCCAGCAGGCCACCGCCGCGGCCCAGTCCGCCAAGGCGGCGATGACCAAGGCTCCCGCCTCACCCGCGTGGGACGCCGACCAGGAGTCGTCGCGCGACGCGGAAACCACCCGGTTGCTCGGTGAGGCCGTGACGAACCCGCAGCTGACCGTGCTCAACGGTCGTAAGATCGCGCTCCGGCTGGCCAACTCCTCCGGTTCCTGGACCAGGACTGCGGCCGAGGCCGCGCTGGCCGGCTCCGACGACGAGGTCCGCGCGTACGTCGCCGCGGGCATCGCCCGCGCGGCCGGTCAGGACGACCGGGTGACCCTGAAGTCCGTCGCCGACAACGGCTCCCAGGCCCTCAAGGACGCGGCGGCGACCGCGTTGAACGGCACCGACACCGACGTCCGGGACTTCCTGCGCGACCGGAGCCACCCCGGCCGCGACACGGAGGACCGGGTCAAGGTCAACCAGATCGCGGCCTCTCGCGACAGCGGCGCGGAGACCAAGGCGATGGCCCAGGCCGCGCTCGCCGGACCGCCCGCGATCATCAAGGAGTTCCTCGACGTCGGCCGGTACACCGCGATCCGTCACGACGCCGACATGTCCACGCACCTCTCCGAGGTCACCGGCTACTTGTCGAAGGCGTCGAGCGCGGCGGCGACGGCGCTGAAGAACAGCTACGACGCCCAGGCGGCGGCGGCGCTGGCCCGGGGCGCGGCGGCGGAGGCGCAGGGCTATGCCCAGCAGGCGCAGAACTCGGCCGGCGAGGCGGCCCGCCACGCGCAGGAGGCGGCGAACTCGGCTGCGGCGGCCGAGGCGTCCGCCCAGCGGGCGGCCGACTCGGCGCGCACCGCCACGGCGGCGGCGCAGGCTGCGCAGGGCTCGGCCCGGGAAGCGACCCGGTCGGCGATCTACGCGCAGGCGTCGGCGAATCAGGCGGCGGGGTTCGCGCAGGAGGCGGCCACGTCGGCGCGGGCGGCCTACCAGTCGGCGATCGCGGCGGGCCAGAGCGCCGAGGCCGCGCTGCTGGCGTCCAACCAGGCGTACGAGAACCTGATCCGCCGGATCCCCGACGACATGGCCGGTGCCGCGTTCCAGCAGGCGGAGTACTGCAACGGTAAGTACGCGGGTTTCCCGGTGCTGATCGAGGACTGCGTCCGACAGATCGTCGTGACGCCCGACGGGATGCTGGAGAAGGCGTTCGTCAACGGCTCCATCTGCGACAACCTCTACAGCCACATGCGGGGCAGCCCTGCCTACCAGAACTGCACGAAGGACGTGCTCAGCCCGGACTTCGCCAGGAACCAGCAGTACCTGCTGGCCGCGCCGTACATCGCCATGCTGGACGCCGCCGGGAGCATGGTGCTGTCGACCGCGATCGTCCTCGCCTCGATCGGCGCGGTGGCGTTGTGCACGGCGTCGATCGTCTGCGACGCCTTCATGCTCTCGGTCGCTCCGGACGGCATGGCGTTCTACGGGGCCTGGATGGTCCGCTGGGCCGCCGCCGGTCTCACCGGTGTCACCACGGCCCGGACCCTGGCGACCATGCAGGGCTTGAACGTCGACGTGGCCGTCCGGGACGCCGCCCTGGCGAAACAGCTGGCGGACACCGCGAAGCTGTCGACCCGGGAGCGGCAGGAGAAACTCGGTTGGGACTACGCCAACGGCGGCCTGTTCAAGCAGCACGAGATGGACATTGCGTAGAAGATCGAGAAGCAGTTCGGCGTCACCCTCATGCGCTGGCCGGCCGAGAAGGGCCCGGACTGGATCGACACGAACGGCCGGCTCTGGGACGCGATGCGGATGAAGTCGAGCTTCTTCGACAGCGAGTGGGCGTGGGGCAACATCCAGAACAGCATCACGAAGCATCTGAACAAGGCGCACCTGATCCCGATCGACGTGTCCGATCTGACTTCGGCGCAGCTTGCGACGCTCACCCAGTACGTCGCACCCAACAGGTGGAAGGTGGTCCTGATCCGCTAGCAGTCGACCAGGGGTGACCTCCGGCCGGGTGGGATAGGGTCCCGCCCGGCCGGGCGGCCCGGAAACCACGTCGGGCGGGGTGTCGGTCGACCGCCCCGCCCGCTTCCGTCCACCCGGCCGGGTCCGCGCGACCCTCCGCGATCGGGAAAGTAGACAGGCATGTCCGGATACGTTTTCCTCCAGCGCCCCGGCGAGATGTCGGCCGACCACCACGTGGACGACGCGAAGACGTGGGATGCCTCCAACGGGGTGATCGAGTGGCTGATGCGGTTCCTCGCCAACCACGTGGACAGCGCCACGGCGGCGGCGAAGCTGCGCGAGGCAGCCGACCACGAACTGCAGTGGCTGGCGCTCGATGGCTACACCGAGGACGAGATCCGCGCGATCGTCCGGGTGATCCGCGATGTCCTGCCCGTCGCCGTGCCCGAGATGTGGCCGGACAACCCGTCGATGGCCGAGCACGCCATGGACCTGGTGGCCAGGACCACGGCCTGGGCCCGTGCCGAGGCCCTCGAACCGCCTCCCCCGTCACCGGAAGCCGCGGCGGCGGTGTGCCCACGCGACCCGGCATGGCGGTTCCTGCCCCCGGTCGACACGGAGTTCCCGGGCGGCAGGCGGATGACGAGCACCGGCAGGGTCGTCTTCCCCGGCCGTTCTCCGTCTAGTGTGGACTCCGTGCGCTGGGACGGGTCCGGCGCACTCGCCGAGTGGGCCATGCGACTGGTCGCGGCCCAGGTCGGCGGGAGGTCCGGGGAGCTGTTCGGGTCGGGCATCCCCTTCTACTCCCTGGCCGACGTCGGAGAGGACGATCTCGCGAAGGTCCTCGCCGTGATCATCGACGTCGTTCCGGTCGCCGCCGCCGAGCGCTGGCCCGGGCAGGCCGAGATCGCCGCGAACGTCGCAGACCTCGCCGCCAAGGCGACCGACTGCGCCCGCCTGCGCGGTTTGCGCTGAGGACCGCCGCACAGTCACGCCCGCCGCGTCGCCGCAGGGTCCGCCGTTACGCGAGTGGGCGTGAGCATGGCCACTTAGGAACCATCGTCGAATGTGCCTATGGTTTCGGTGGCCTGCTGGAATGGTGAGCGGACCACGGTTCACCGGGATGGTTTCAAGGCGCTTCACACAGGCAACGGCGATATGTGCGGCACCCGCGTCGGCGGTCTCGGGCGGATGCTGGTGCCAGCCGACGCTTCGGTGAGGAAGGACCTTCCAGGACGAAGGTGTTTCAGCTCGCCGGGCGGCCCGCAAGGGGTGGTCACGGCGGCCACATTCTTCCCTGACAACCCTGTCGGCGGGACGCCGAAACAGATTATCGAGACGATGCTCGAAACGTGCGCACTGGAGAAACGAACCACGATGAAGAGAACTATGTTGGCGGCCGCCGCGCTCGTGCTGGCGGGTGTGCATCTGGCCATTCCGGCTTCGGCCTGTGGGGTGCCAAAAGTCGGCCACATGGCCTGACCTGCGGTTAGGCTGCTATGGGTGCGTACTCGTTGATCAGACCGCCGAGGACTGGTCGGCGGCGTACCGAGGTGCAGCGCGGCTCTGCGGTCTGCTGGTCTGACCGTGGTGACACGAGTTGCAGTGCTTAATGGGGTCGGGCAGTGGTTGTAGTGGGCCGCGTACCGGTCGAGCATTGTGCCTCGCGCTCGCCGACCCGCTTTGCTCGGGAAGACATCCCGCCGCCTCAAGACCGGCATCAATGTCTCGGCAGCGTCCACCTCAACGGGGTGGGTGCGGTGACGCCCGGTTGGTCGTGTCGACGAGCCACTGCGCCAAGCTGTGGGCATTGCGATCGGCCGCCGGCTGCGTGAGGGCCCCGGCCGCGTCTTCGCATCTCTTGATCACAGAGAGTCAAACAAGAACACGTGGGATGACTCGCCAGGGCACGAGCGGACATCCCATGATCACTACGACCAGGTTTGAGTTCGGCTCATATTTGCACTTAGCTATCCTTAACTAAGTATGGTTTGCGCAGGTAGCAGGATCTTCCGATCGAAAGATTGATCAGCTGTTGCAAGTTGGACTGGTTCGCCGAATGCGTCGACACGGTCCGACAGGAGGTGACCCGCTGTATCGGGTATAGTGAGTTAATCCGCCGTCTAGATACAGCAGACACAGCGTCCGACGTCGGTCGAACAGTTGGAGTCCAGTTGAGTGCATACCTCAGATCCGAGATTGTCGAGGCTCTGAAGAAACGCAACGCCCTGTTTGTCGTCGGAGCAGGGGTTGCCATCTCGGCCACCGGCGGTGAGCAGGCAGCATCGTGGAACGGCCTCCTGGAATCAGGGATTGCACGCTGCGTCGACTTGGACAAGTCGCTGGAAGGGGCGTGGGAAACTCAGCGACGCGCAGACCTGAACTCGACTGACGCGTCGGACAAGCTAGATGTCGCTCAGCAGATCACCCAAGAACTAAAAGCGCACCCAGGCGCGCAGTACGGCAAATGGTTGAGAGATACCGTAGGTGGCCTCAAGTCGGCGTCACCGGGGATCGTCCAGGTGCTGTCCGACTTTGGAGTGCCACTTTTCACCACCAACTATGACAGCCTGCTGGAAGAAGTCTCGGGCCGAGACGTGGCGACCTGGAATGATCTCACTCATATACAGGAAGAGGTCCAGGATCCAGGTCGATACATAATTCACCTACACGGCCACTGGAAGAAGCAGGACTCGATCGTATTCGGCTACAAAAGCTATGCCGACGCAATCGGGGATTCGTCCTCGCAGGCAGTTCTGCGCTCGTTGATGGCCGTCAAATCGATCGTGTTTGTCGGGTTCGGCGCCGGCCTCGCGGACCCCAACTTCTCCTCGCTTGGCATCTGGCTTTCCTCTGTATTAAAGGACTCGGGAATCGCGCCAGTGGTGCTCGTGAGGGAAGCTGAGCACCAGAACGCCGCGAAACGCTATCGGCAACAGGGCTACAGTGTCATCAGCTATGGCAAAGAGTACGGAGACCTTGAGCTGTACTTGGCCGATCTTCTCAACGATTCAAATGCGTCGAAAGCTACGGTTGGTGGTCGGATCAAATTCGACTGGGACACGGTGACGCCGATGCTGATGCGGTTGCACCGAAGGATCGAGAGAGAGTATCGTCCTGACTTCATCGTCTCGATGTCCGGGCCGGGCAACGTGGCGCCAGCTTACTGTCTGGCGCACTCGAGCGACGACCCTCCACTGTTGACAGCAGTCACCTTCCCTAAACGTCCGCACAGGAGCGCGAACTGCATTGCTTTCAAGGGTGTGGCCGAGAAGTCCGATTGGTTTCATCACGAGTCTACCCGCTGGGACGTCTTCCTGCCAAACCTGATAAAGCACTTTCCGAAAGGTTCGAAAGGGCTAATATTCGACGACAGGGCGATTGGCGGCCGCGTCCAAAAAGAGGTTGCTGACATTATGCGCGGTCTAGGCTACGAGGTCAGGCGGGCAGCCCTTATCGTTCATCCTGGCTGTAAGGACGAAGTCGACTACTACGAGCAAGTAATTTCGGCTGATTTTGGGTTCCCATGGGGAGGAAAGTATGGACGAAATGACCCGCCTGCTTGAGCAAGCTTCCCGAGGCGTCGAAGCAATGCAGCGATTGCAGGTGCTCTATGATCGGGAGATGTGGGACATAGACGACCCGGCCTTTACGAAACTCCGACACATCCACGTTCACCTATCCGTCACGGTCGGCAAGCTGGCCAAGCTGATCGAGCCGAAAGACCATTTGAGTCATCACGGCGAGGAAATTGACGTCAAGCAGTTGGAATCCGAATTTTCGCCCATTCTTGCCGATCTGTTGATGCATGCAAGTCAACTTGCCAATCTGGCTGAATCCGACCTCGGTCAGATGCTGGCACGTCGCTACAAGAACAACGCTACCAGGTTTGCGCCGGACTCTTCTTTCGCTAAGATCCAGTTGGCCGATTAAGCTGAGCTGGGTGGCCGAACCGGCTGTGAGGTGTCAAAAGGCGGCCACAGGACCTGACCTGCGGTTAGGCGGCTGCGTGCTCGTACTCGTTGATCAGGCCGCCGAGGACTGGTCGGCGGCGTATCGAGGTGCAGCCTGGCTCCGCGATCGGGGGGTCTGGTCGTGGTGGGGCGAGCTGTCGGGCTTGGTGTGGTCTGCGGTGGTTGTAGTGGTTCGTGTAGCGCTGTAGCACCGTCCGCAGGTGGTGTTCGTTGAGGATGGGCAGTCGGTCGGTGGCTTCGCATCTGACGGTGCCGACGAATCGTTCGGCGTGGGCGTTGGCTCGCGGACCCCGTGGTGGGATCTTCACAACCTGGATGCCTGCGCCGGAGAAAACCGCGTCGAACGAGGCGGTGAACTGGCCGGCCCGGTCTCGGATAAGGAACCGGAGGTCGTCTGCTCGGTCGCCGAGGTCCATGAGCAGGTTGCGGGCTTGTTGGGTCGTCCATGCCCCGTCGGGGTTGGTGGTGGTGGTGCCGAGGATGCGGATGTAGCGGGTGGCGACCTCCATCACGAAGAACACGTCGACCCGCTTGAGTGTCGCGGCGCAGTCGACGTGGAAGAAGTCGCAGGCCAACATGCTCGCGGCCTGCGCGTGCAGGAACCGTCGCCAGGAGGTGTCGGTGTCGCGCCGGGGAGCGGGTGGTATCCGCAGGCGCTCGAGCACGCGCCGTACGGTCGAGTCGGCCACCCGGTGGCCGAGCTTGAGCAGTTCGCCCTGGATCCGGCGGTAGCCCCAGCCGGTGTTCTCCCGCGTCATGCGCTCGATCAGCGCCACGATGGTGTTGTCGACCGGCGGGCGGCCGGTGCGATTGGGATAGGTCCACTTCTTCGCGACCAGGCGCCGGTGCCTGCGCAGGATGGTTCCCGGTGTCACCAACCGGTGCTCGCGCAGCGACCGGGGGAGTCGGCGAACCAGCGCGGCGAGCACAGCACGGTCGGCCCAGTCCAACTGCGGGCGGGGGTTGCTCCGGCGCAGCACGGCGACCCTCGTGCCGCAGCACCAGCAACTCCACGTCCTTGACCGCGGAGGACCGGCCGAGCAGAACCAGCCAGTCACCGAGTCGGGCGAAGATCAGGTACAGCAGTCGTACCGCCACACCTCACGATCATGCCCTGGAGGTCCAGCGTGCCCGATCGTCGTAGCTCAGCATCCCAGTGCAGAGTTCTGACACCCCACAGGGCGGTGGGGAACTGTCGCCAGGTCGGGCCACCACGGCGTGGTGCCGGGTCGATGCCCGCGTCGTGCAGGATCCGCCAGACCGTCGAGCAGGCGATGCGGTGGCCGAGTCGGGCCAACTCGCCCTGGATCCGCCGATGCCCCCATCGCGGGTTCTCCCTGGCGAGCCGCAGCACGAGCGTCTTTACCGCCGCTCGGGTTGGTGGGCGTCCGGTGCGTCGGCGCGCGGAGTGGCCCCACTTGCGGGCTATGAGTTTGCGGTGCCAGGCGAGCAGGGTGCCCGGCGTGACCGGGAAGACCTCCCGCCACCGGCGGCGATCCACCAGCCCGGACAGGGCGGCGAACCAGAGCCGGTCCGCGGGCTCGTAGCGGATTGGACTGGCGAGTTGCCGACGGAGTACGGCGTTCTCGTGGCGCAGGACGAGCAGTTCGGCGTTCTTCGCCGCTTGACTGCGCAGCAACACCGCCGGAACGGACAGCAGCTTCCGGGTCACCTTGTATAGCAGGGACACGATCACCCGGCCATGCTCCCGCAGACGACGGTGCCCTTGCTCTACCAGCGGCGATGACTTTTCGAGCGGCACACGTTTGGGACGGGATCTGGCTGCGTGGTGTCGTGCGATGAGGTCGCGGTGCCACCGCAGCCCCGTCTCCGGACGGACGAGCAGTCGGAGCCGATGAAGCGTGGCGACGGGAAGTCGGTGCAGCAATGCTGCGAGGAACGCTCGGTCGCTGGGGGAGAACCGCGGACGGCCCTTGCCCAGTTCGCGTTCCAGGATCGTGATGTGGTGCCGCAGCGCCAGGATCTCCACGTCCCTGTCCCGATCGCTCAAGGGCAGCTGGCGCAGCAACGCGAACGCGTGGGTCATGGCCAAGTAGGCCAGTCGGAGCAGCACAGCCGGTCATCATGCCGCGTCAGCCGACGACATTGCGGATTGCAGCCGTCCCGTGAGCGCTTGACGTCTCTTGTGCTTATACGGGCCTCGTCCCGCTCATGCTTCTCACCTGCACGGATGAGGTTGTCGGCAGGCACAAGGCTCAAATCCTGTCGTCCCGACAAGTCTGAAGAAGCTCGCTCGACCTGGATGAAAGCCCAGGTCAGCGGGCTTTCTCGTGCACTGGTGCGGCTGGCTTGCTCCTTCCCACGTCCGAACCTGTCAGCGGTTCAGCGAGGTCGCCTGATTAGTGTTGCCAGACAACGCCGTAGGACAGATTGGGGGTCAGCCCTTGGAACTGGACGTTCACCTCACCCGCGCCGTCGGCGCCGATCGGCTCCCGTGGTGCGGCGTCGTCCTCCACCTCGCTCATGCGCAACCCGTCGATCTTCCAGATGGAGGACGCCGGCTGTTTCTCGTCAAACCTTATGTGCAGGTCGAACGACCTGCACGGGAAACTAGGCGTGCAGGTGTAGAAGGGCCCCATCTCCCTGACGCCCGAGAACCGGTAGCGGACGAAGAACTCGTGCTCCCGGAGCTCGGTCAGAGGTTCGGCCAGCTCCAGGTCGAAGACGACCCTCGTCGACGAGTAGTTCAGCCGGGTGCGCAGCGTTCCTCCGCTGAGGACGACGATCTCCGGATCATTGACCGCGGAGCTGGCTTTCCAGTCGCTGGGTACCGGCACGGAGACTTCGAGGCGCAGCGCGTGCAGTTCCTTCTCGGTCGTGATGACGCGGCGCATCTCGTAGATCTCGGGTGCCTCGCGCTCGAGCACGACCCACGTGCGCAACTCCGTGGTCTGCCACGGTGTCACGGGGAGCCGCACGTCCGGCGTGGCACCGGTGGCGTCCGCGATCGCCAGCTCCGCCAGCACGCGCAGGCCGTTGTCGATGTGCCTGGTTGCCGTGCGCCCGTCGCGCTGGAGGTGGCTGGCGACCAGATCGACTCGCTCGCCGTAGAACTGGGTGCGTTTGTCCTCGGGCAGCGCGAGCGCCGTCGACACCGCGAACGAGAGGTCGTCGGGCAGTCGTGCGGCCAGTTCTGCGAGGCTTTTCGTCAAACGCGTCCGGATCTGGGCGGAGTCGGCTGTCACCAGCAGACCGAACACCGCGCGCAACTCGGGCCCTGTCCGCGTCGCTAGGTCAGGCGTGTCCAAGCCTCGGCCCTTGCGCAACGATTTGAGCTCGTTCACGAGCTTGTCGATGTCGATCTGCCTCTCCTGCCTCGTGCGAGTTCAGGCGGGAGAGTATAGCTGGAGCCCGTTCTCCAGCTAGTGTTCATGCGCAAACGGCGAAAGCGCGGGCGTACTCGCTTCCGGCGAGGTGCTCGTAGACGTAGGTGGTCGTGACCCGGTTCCAATGGTGTCCTAGCAGGACCGCGAGCCCCAGCGGCCCGATCAGGAACAGGTGCAGCGGTGTCGTGGACGAGTGCTGCCGTGCGATGTCCCTGACCGCGACGGCGAGACCGTTGGCCGCACGCGGAGTGGGCACGGACAACGGTCCGGCGCCACGGGTTGGAGACACCGTGAGCGCGGCCCGGATCTCCAAGCCCGAATCGATGATCCACTGGAGAGCCTGCCCAGCGGCGTCCGTGGCGACGTTGACGATGATCGCGGTGCCGGTACCTGCGTCCACGACCGACTCGTCCACCGTCACGTCGTACCGCTCTGGTTCGTCGCTGCTCGTCCACAGCTGGTCGCCCTGGCGGATTCCGACCTCGTAGCCCATCACACGTCGCAGCTCCGAGCCGATCAGGAAACCCGTGGCCTGCCGCAGATGTCCGCTCACCAGCACTCGTTTCCTGCCGCCGAGCAGACCGGGTACCGAACGGATGTCCGTAGCCAGATCGTCCCAGGTGTTCGGCGGCTCCGGCGCGACCCGGTTCCAGTCCGTGTCGCCGCTCATGCGGCCCACCCAGTCGAGGGCGACCGCGGCCTGGTGCGCGACCCCGTCGTGCTTGATGGTCGAGATCGAGATCGTCGTCCACGGCGATCCGCGCTCCAGACCGAGGGCTGTGATCGCGGCCTTGACGTCGTCGAGGCCGAGCCGCCGCCTACCGGCAACGACTTGCTGCGAGATCCAGCCGGCGCCGAGGTTCACCGCGACCGCGTCGGAACGCAGACCGTTGGCCGTCATGAGCAGGCTGACGTCCCTACGGAGGCGGTCCAGGTCGTAGGTGACGTCCAGGTGGAAGTGCTCGAGGAAGTCCATCAGTTCCGGTTCGCTCACACCCGCCTTGGTCGCCCAGTCGGCCCGCGCTTTCCCCCTGTCGGACTTCGGGCCGCCCTGGGCCGCGCGGGGCAGCAGCCGTCCGTCACGGCCGTCCCGATCCCGTAGCAACGTGTCGCTGGGATCGATGGTGCGGTTGGTCACCAGGCGCATTTCGGCCGGCGAGCCGTTCGCGGTCAGATCGCGGTGGGCTTGAACGATCTTCTGGAGGATCCCGTTGGTGTGGAGGTAGTCGAGACCCACCGCGGTGCGGTTGTCGACCGCGTATTTGACCTGTTGATAGGAGTTCGGTGGCCGTGTCCGGTGGACCACGACGTCGTCGCCGTTGCCCACGCCCCGTTCCTCCACCCCGATCGCGACAGCAGGGTTGGTGCTGTTGTCGGTGATCGACTCGTGCAGCATCTCCATGCACATGCGCCAGGCGTGCAGCCACTGGTAGTCGTCACCGGCGATCCTGGCACCGCTGGCACTGGGCACGTCGTTGGCGGGCAAGGCACCTCCAGAGGTGCGTCGAGGTAGTGGTTCGAACGGGGGCAGGCCGCCCGCGAACTCGACGTCGCACGACCGGGCACGCCCGGAGACGACCCGCCGGGCGTTGAGTGTGTGACCGCCGCCCGTGGAACGCACCACGACGAGGGTCGGGTTCTGTTCCTCGTGGTGCGGTGACGAGATGCGCCTGAGACTATCGAGATCCTTCTTGCTCGGTCCGACGTCTTCGGGATGGCTGTGCCAGTCTCCGAGGTACCCCAGGCGGTGGTCGGCAGCGCGAGCGCTGAGCACGGCTGGGCGAGTAGCCCCGCCGGGGATCTCGTAGTGGTGACGGCCGCGGATCTCACTCGGGATCTCGACCACGGCGGTGACCCACGGCTGGCCGCCGACGTGCACGCCGAGCAGAATTCCTCCTGTCTCACAAGGATGTTCGCGCTTTGCTGCCGCGACCATGGCGTCCCGGACCGCTTCCGACACAAGGAGGCGCGGACGCTGGGTCATGTCGTGCTCGTCTCGTGGAGAGGCCCGTCGTACGTGCCGATGCGGTCGAACGGAGGGAGCAGAGGCTCGTGCACGACGATGCGTTCGTCCGGCAGGTGAAGTCGTCCGGTAAGGAGGTCCGCAACCGAGCGAGCGATCTCCGCCGCGGTGTGCAGGACGGCGACCGGGGACGCGTTGTGCACGGGCGCGGTGCACCCCAATTCGAGGAAGCCCGCCTGGGGTGCGGCCGGGTCTTCCGGCGGCAGGTCCGGGTATGCCGGATCCGCCCTGCGCGCGGCGATGAGCGTGTCACCCTCCGCCTGCCGCTGGACGCGCGCGAGGCGGCCTCCGTGGAACAGCGCTCCGGTGACCAGGGCGGTGTTCGTCCGCTGGCAGACCTCGGCGAGCGCCGCGGTGAGGGAGAAAAGCCCCGTGCAGTCGACGACGAGGTCAGCACCCGCGATCTGGCCGGCCAGATCGCTCGGCGCATGCGAGAGGTCGTCGTGCAGATCTGTGTCCGTCCACGGGGCGTGTGAGCTGATCACCTCCGCGACGATGGTGGTCTTGCGGTACCCGACGCAGTACTCCGCGCCGACGTGCCGGACGACGTTGGCGGAGGTGAGGTGGTCGCCGTCGTGCAGGACGATCTTGCCCACTCCGGCGCACGCGAGGATGAGGGCGACGTGCCCGCCGACGGAACCCGCACCAGCGATCAACACCTTCTTGCAGGTCAACAGGTCGGCATCCGGGCCCGCGCGACGCTTGAGCGAAGCGATGTCGTTGGAGGTGGCTGCCAAGGCGGAGGCATGCAACGAACCCCCTTCGTCGTCGTAGGCCACCACGATCGCATCGTGGGTGCCGTGACGGGGCCAGGCGAGCACCACGAAGTCGTGCCCGCCACTGGGCGCCGCCATGCCCGCTGGAGTGGTTCGTTCCGCCAGTCCGCGGTCGAAGTCTTCTCGTTGCCGGCGGCGCAGACGTGCGCGAAGCTCGTCGAGGTCTCGTGGCGGAGCCTCGATCCTGTCGCGCAGGTAGAAGGCGCCGCGGAGACGGGGCGTGTCGTTGCCCGCCTTCGCCGGCTTGGAGCGGGTGATGAGCAGAGCGCCCGAGCCCCGTCTCACCGCGGTGAGACGGGTGAGGTGGCCGTCGTTCATGCCGCGAACGAGGTCGTCGAGCGGTAGTTCGGCGCGGAAGCTCGTGCGCTCACTGTTGAACAGGAAGTGGGCGTCGAGCGCTCGGTCCTGGTCGCCGAACCCACCCAGCGCACGTGCGGCCCAGTCGTCGAGCCTCGTCCACAGCACTTCGAGGTCACGTGCGGCGACCTGTGCCGGATCATCATCGGCCCACAAGCAGATCGTGCCGCGGGCAGCGTGGTCCGCTCGCAGTCCTTCCACGACGACGTGGGCGTACCGCAAGGGCCAGCCGTCGAGGAGCACGATCCTCATGCGGGTGGCCGTCGTGAGGGGCCGGAGGCTCGCGCGAAGCGGGCCACCCCACTCCTCCCTGGGGCCGTGGAGCGGCGAGAAGCCCGCGTTGACCAATCCGGCGCGGAAGCGGTCGAGCGCGCCGTCGTCGTACGTGTCCAACGTGGTGGTCAGTCTCGGTTGCCGGCGTCGCTTGCGAAGCCGCGGGGTTGGTCGCTTCCGACGGCCGTGACGGCGGAGATCGCGCTCAGCGGGAAGCCGTTGGCGTCGCAGCCGTCTGGGAGGATGAGAACCTCGCCGCGTTCATTGGAGCCCAGGACACTCCGCCAGATCTTGGCCGCCCGGCAAGGATCCGCGTCCAGAGCCTCGCGGCCCTGTTGGGCGAGCTCGCTGAAGTAGCTCGCCGCCGCGGTCCACAGGCCGAAGCCGACCTCTGGCTTCATCGGGGTGCCGAACACAGGGTCGGGCAACCCGGTCTGTTCGTACTCGGTGAACTGTCCGGCGACCTGTTCGAGAGTGGAGGTGAGCAACTCCGCCCAGGTGCTGCCGGTCACCAGCTGGGCCTGCCACACGTGGAAGGCCGCAACCTCGACGAACAGGCCTCCTGGGCGCTGGGTGCGGAGATGGGTGTGCCGCACCTGGCGCAGCAGCCGGACCACCGGCCGGTAAGCGTTGCGGGAGCCCACCTGAGGACTCCACGAGGCCACGGAGAGAGCGTCGGTGTTCTTGTCGAACTGGATCGGGTCCGTCTTGATCCAGCGCTGGTTCTCCTCCTTGTTCCACTGCTTGCGGTCGCGGTTGGGGATGCCCCAGTGGCCCTGCCAGGGAACGGCGGGCACCGCGTCGACGGAGAACGACGTGTCGAAGAACGACGTGGCGCCGTACGGCGCCGGCTCTTCAGGATCCGGAAAGTCGATCTTCAAAGATCGGGCTTGGCGGGTCACCCGTCCCTCGGAATCGTCGTCCTTCGAGCCGTACTCGGCGATGAGAACGCGTTCCACCGCCGCGTAGATCTTCGCCGGGTCGTGCCGGGCCGAGAGGTTGGTGAAGCGCAGGAAGACGTCGACGTCCTTCCCGGGGTAGCGGGCTGTTTGCCTGCCGTAGGACCCGATCAGGTACGGGCTGATGCCCCACCTCCGCAACTCCTCGTCCGCGTTAAGCAGATCGCGGATCTCGGTGTGCGCGGCGATCGCGAGCTCGAGCTTCTTGTCGTTGACGGTCACGTTCGTGACGGCCTGGGTGAACTCCGCGTCGAGTGTGGTTGTCACCCGATACCTCCTGACGGTGCGCGGCAGATGCCGATGGAACTGAAGACTTGAGGAAGATGACCTGCGCCATCGCGGCAGGTGTCGAGGCTTCACCTCAAGAGTAGATGTGCCTCCTGGCCATCAACGGGCTGCGGACACCGCGCACGCGGAGTTGTCACAAAACTGTCCACTTCGAATTTCTCGTGTCACCTTCCGGTGGTCCAGCTGATGACGGGGCCGCCGCTCCGCCCCGCCGACACGGTCGCCATCTGCACGTAACCAGGGGTGTCCGTCTCCCTCTCCCACTCGTAGAGCACCACTCGCAAGGTGTTGCACGCCCTGCCCAGGAGTACGGCGACGGGAAACGGGGCGCGGAGGAACAGGTGCACGGTGCCACCGGCCGCGATCTCTCCGATCCGCCAGCGCAGCTCGCGCACCAGTGCCGGGCCTGCTTCGGCGGAAATCACCTCGCGCTCGGCGATGGCGATCTCCACCGCGCGTGAGAAGGAACGGCTCTCTGCGTAGCGCCGGAACTCCTTGTTGGGAGGGGCGGGAACGAGGTCCAGGTACACCGCTGCCGGACCGTCCACCGCGTCACCGACAACGACCTCCTCCACCAGCTCGACTGCGGGCGTGGTTCCGGCACCCCAGACCTGACCCTCCAGGTCCACGATGGAGACGTCGATGCCGGAGGTGGTCGGGACCGCGGCGCCCAGAGCGAACGCGATGCTCAGGTGCGCGCCGCCGGTGACCTGCACACGATCGGCTCCCGCCGCCTGCACGAGCCGAGGTAGATCACCCAGGAACGGGGCGATGTCCTCCCAGACCTCGGGCGGGGGGACACTGGTACCCGGCAGCGGCGAGCGGGTTCGCACCGCCAGCGGCGCATTCAAGGTGCCGAGAGCGGGAAGGCGTGTCTGGATGTCCAGCCGCAGCTGACCGTCCGGCGCGGCGTGGCGCACCCGCCTGACGGCCATCTCGCCGGCCAGCTTGGCCATTTCAGAGTGATCGGTCACCGGGAACTGGTCGAACCCCTGGAGCGTCCACCCCGGCTGGGGAAGCAGGCGGTCGGGCGCGCCGTAGTCCAGCACGTCGGCGGCATCGGTGATCACGTTGCCGATGGCGAAGGTGAAGGCTGGGTTCGCTTCCATCGCGAGTAGGGCGGGCAACTCCCGGTCCCGGACGATTTCCGAGTGGACGATGTCCGGGGTGATCAGGAGCACCGCTCCGGACAGTCCCGAGTTCAGCGCTTCGTCCAGCCGCCGGTGGAACTGACCAGGGGCCAGGTGGGTCTGGTCGTGCCAGACGGGAATGCCGTAGGACCGGAGGACCCAGACCAGCTTTGCCGCCAGGGCGTCACCGTCGGAGTGCCGGTAGCTCAGGAAGATCGGGTCCAGGTCGTTCACTTCAGGCACTTCAACCTCGCTGGTGTTCATGTGGCCGTGCGTCGCGATGAGAACGCGCTGGAGCCCTCGGCGCTTTGTGGGCGGCACGGCTGGGCGCTTCGGCCAGCTGATCACGCGTAGGTTACCTGGACTCGGGATCGCCGTTCCGCACGAATGCCCCCGTTGCGTGGTGTGGATCGTCATCGCGGGTGCCGGGTCGGCCGTTGCGCTGGCTGTGCGGCGTCGAGGACTCGGACAGCGGCATGGTCATTCCGCGCAAGCTGTGTGCGCCTGCCGATCTGATCGATCGGTGCTGGCCCGATGATGCGAGATCGCTCGGCGCGGTGCTCGGGCTCACCAAGTCCAGAGCACACCGTGCAGGTACAAAGAGGGGCCAGGGTGCTCGCGCGGCTCGCGTCCGTCGACCAACACACCGTGCAGAGGTGGGTCGACGGCGGCTTCGTCAGGCTCGTGGAGTCGGCGGCCGGGTCCATGGACGAGGGCTCGGCGGGTGTCCACTATCGGAGCAGTCGCGGTGGCACACCACCGCACTGAGCGTGCCCATCACGTTCGACCTTGCGGTTCCCGAGGTGTTCGAGACGCGCCGCGTCCGTGCGGCCCAGGACGACGTGCGGGAGATCAAGCTTGGCACGACATCCACCCCGCCGATGGGCTGAAACGGCGAGGGCATGGACGCCCTGGCGTTGACCTGACCCACGGCGGCGAGTTGCATAACGGCGAGATGAAGACGCGCAACCGCGTCGGCTCCACATCGCGCCCGCCGTCGCCCCTCAGTCGTAGCGTGGAACACGAGCACGCGATACGGGTAAAGCTACCGCCGAGCCCGGACCACGCCGCACTACGTCTGCACTCCCCGGTTTCGTTCCGACCGGTTCGCGCTGCGGCTGCGGTTCGCGGACGGAGAGGTCGCGGACCGGGGTGTGGCGGCTGGACGGCGGGCCGCTCCTGGAGCTTGACGATCCGGTTTCGTCCGCCGAGGTGCTAACACCTGACCGGTGTGGTGAGGTGCACGCGACGATCAAAACCTCGATCCGAGGTTGACGCAAGGGATCAGCTGGAGCAGGCCGCTATTCACACCGCAGACCCGGAGACGTAGCGACGCGCCGAGGACTCCCACACCACCGCCGGGTTGAGGCTGGCGAGCTCGTCCGCCGCTGTCCACAAGCGACCCGCCTCGGCGTCGTCACCCTTCCGCGCGGCGACGTTGCCGAGGCCGGTCAGGGCTCTCGCGAGCTCGTAGCCGTTCTCGGTCAGCTCCGCGGCTTCCGCGGACAGGCGCCCGGCGGCGGCGAGGTGGTTCGCCTGGTAGGCGACCCATGCCAGGCAACTCAGTGCGCGTGCCATGTCGATCGGACTGGTGGAAAACTTGTAGGCCTCCGTTGCCGACGTCCTCGCGCGGTCGTGGTGGCCGAGTGCGGTGAGGGCGAACGCGGTTCCCCTCAGCGCTATGACGACGTTGCGTTCGCGGCCTGACCGCCGATAGCTCTCCAACGAGGTTGTCAAGTCGCTCAACGCTTCCGATGGTGATCCTTGGTAGAGGCGTGCCCATGCGAGACTCGAGAGCGCGTCTATCGCGCCAGCCTCGTCGCCAGCCTCGGCGAACGCCTCACGTGCGCGTTGGTGGTACTCGACGGAGGCCTCGATCAGCCCCGACTCGAGGTGCGCCATGCCCAGACTGTTCAACACCATGCCCGTGGCGGCCGGATCGCCCGCCGCCGTGACAAGCGCACGTTCGTGAGTCGAGATCCATGCGTCGAAGAGCTTCTCCCGGAAGAAGAAACCTCGTGCGGCCAGGGCGAGGCGCCAGCACCGGTCGTCCTCCACGAGTTCGGTCGTCCTCACGAGCGTCGGCCAGGTAGAGCGCAGCCATGCGAGCGCGCTCGTGTCGTCGGCGAACACAGGCTCTGAGTGCGGTGAGACGGTGTGCTGGATGCGGAACCTCTGCGGCTCGACCAGCGCGTCGGCGTCGGTGGTGATGGCGAGGTAGTGGTCGATGAGCCTGTTGATCACGCTTGCGGTGTTCTCCTCGTCTGGGTGGGCGTACTGGACTACGTAGGCGTGTACCAGGTCGTGCAGCTGCACGCGCCCGTCTGCGGCTCTGGTGACCAGGTGGTGCTCGTGGAGCTGGTCGAGCAGCTGGTCGGTCGTGGCCGGAGTGAGGCCCGTGAGCGCTTGCGCGGCCTGCACCGTCATCGTCGATCCGGGGTGCAGCGAAAGCGCGCCGAGGTGATGTCGCTGATCCGGTGGCAGCGCGTCGACCGTGACTGAGAGCGCCGCGGTGACGCTGCGGTCACCTTCGTCGAGCGCGGGAAACTTCGTTGCGGCGTCGGTGAGCCGGCGAAGGAGATGCCTTGCGTCCCAGCCACCGTGGACGATCCGCGCGGACGCGATCCTTATCGCGAGCGGCAAGTGTCCGCACTGGCGCACGATGGTCGCGGCATCTGTGTCGCTTACCTCCGCTCTGCCGTCGAGCACGGCGTGGAAGAGCGACTGGCCGCTCTGGCTGGTCAGCATCCCCAGCGGCACGTGCCACGCGTCGTCCAGGCTCGGCAGGCGGGAGCGACTGGTCAGGATCACCCTGCTTCGGCCCGTCGCGGGTAGCAGCGGGCGGACCTGCCGGGCGTCGCGCACGTTGTCGAGCACGAGCAGGACCTGGCGGGAGCGCAGGATGTCCCGCAAGACGTTTACGCGCCCGTCCTGATCTCCGGGGACCAGGTCGCGGGGCACCTCCAGGGCACCGAGGAGGTGGTGGGCGGCTTCGGTGGTGGTCAGGGTGCTCTCGTTTTGGCCCCGGAGGTCGAAGAACAGGCAGCCGTCGCGGAAGTCGCCGGCCGCCTGCCACGCGGCCGCTACCGCCAAGGCGGTCTTGCCGACGCCGGCCAGACCACTGATCACACAGGTTCGGACGTCTTGGTGCGTCCCCAGCGCGACGGCCACCGACGCCAGTTCGGGTGTGCGGCCGACGAAGTGCCTCGTGGGTTCGGGGAGGCCGACCAGACCGCGAGGGCGGCGCTGGTCCGGCACGTCGTCGACCATGGCGAGCAGCACTCCATTCGCGTTCAGCGCTTGGTCGTAGGCCGCGGCCAGCTGCCGGGTCACCCTTGCCTTGCCGTTCTCCACCTTGCTCAGGTGGCCTTTGGAGGAGTAGATCGCCGAGGCCATGCGCGCCAGCGACCAGCTGGCGGCTTCGCGGCAGAGTCTGAGCTCACGTCCCAAGTCCGTCATGGCACCATGCTCTCGCGGGCACCAGGGGCGTGGAAGCGCGATCTGCGGAGGTGCGGGCCCGCCGCAGACCGCGCCGCGTGCATTCAGCCGAACAACGAGCTAAGCACCGTGCAGATGATGTGCGTGTGCATGGTTGCGCCCTTTCTTCTGTGAACGGGTTCATGCCTCGTGTGGTTCGGGTTGTCGTCGACACAACAATCCTGCGAGATCTCCGGCGGTCGGTGGAACGGGTTTCCTGTTGGCTAGTCGGTTGGCAACCAGGAAACGGGCCTGCGGGGATTTCGCCATCGACCGCGAACTAGAATGGCTGGATGTCGCAGTACGATCTTGCTGTGTCGTTTGCCGGGGCACAGCGGGCCTCGGCCAAGAAGTTCGCCTGGGAGTGTGAGTCGCTGGGGCTCGCCGTCTTCTTCGACGAGAACGTCACCGAGGACATGTGGGGCCGGGACTTCGTTACGGAGTTCCGGCGGGTCTACGGCGGTGAGCTGGCCCGGTATGTCGTGCCGTTCCTGTCCAAGGAGTACTTCGACAGCGACTACCCGATGGACGAGCTGTCCGCGGCCGTCACGTACGGCCTGCAGCGCAGGCATGATCCTTACCTGCTGCCGATCGTCGTGGGCGATGTGAAGATCCCTGAGGAGTTCGTGCGGTCCTCGATCGGGTACCTCCAGTTGGAGAAGTACTCGGTCGAGCAGCTCGCGCGGATCGCGTTCAAGCGCATGAAGGGCGTCGATTCACCTGGGCTCACTCCGGGGCACTGGAGTGGGCCCGCTCCCGCGCCGGCAGGAGCACTTCGGCTGCCGAAGGTGGCGCCGATCGACTTCAGCCCGTTCGGCACTCTCGAATCGGGGCTGGCCAGACTCGGCGAACGATTCCGCCAGGACGCGTCCTCGCTCGTGCGGTTCGGGTACGAATGTCATGCACGGACTGGCGACAGCTCCGTCGATGTTCGCGTCGAGTCACAGGGCCGCCAGGTGTACGGGGCGAAAATTCGGTTGCAGGACTGGCTCGGGACTGACCGGTTGACAGTGTCCCACGGGTGGTCCAGCTCGCTGGGCAACGGGATCAACGCATGGGCGGCTGCGGAGTGGGACGCGGCGGCTGGCGAGGGCCGGTTCCGGTTCAGCAGCTTCGGCAGTGGATACCCGGACCGGCTGCTGTCGGCGGACGAGCTCTTCGACGTGCTCTGGCAGCACATCATCGCGTACATCGAGCAGACGCACGGCCGCGGCGCCTGAGCCCGCGACCGTGACGGCCTGTGAGGTGGAGGTTCAGTCGACGGGCGGCGGGAAGTCGAACGGCTCGTCCACCTCGTCGCGCGCGTCCGCCTTCTCCGCTGCGGCGACCAGAGTGGCGACCAGCGCGGGGTCACCGACGTGAGCGAGCAGGTCGTCCGCGTCCGCGCCGAGGATCGCCCCGGCGGTGTCGAAGCCGTCGCGCGCGAGGTCGAGGGAGGCTTCACGGTCGAGGCGCGGAGCCAGGTGCCGCAGGACGGGCACCAGGCCGGCGGGGACGCCCAGTTCGAGTTGGGCGGGCAGGATTTCCGTGAGGTCTCCTAGGTCGGTTCCTCGGTGCACGACCATAGCGATGTCGATGACGGCCTCGATGACGTCGCTCGTGCGCCGTGCGGCTTGTTCCACCGGGCCGGTGCTGGTCACCTCGATGTACTGGTGCTCCAGCAGTTCCCGTTCGATCATCGGAAGTGACACACCGCGGCTCCAGCGCACGCAGGCGAGACTGCGCCGCGCGCGCGCCGCTCCCGGGCTCAGCGGCTCGTAGTCGCCCAAGAGCCGTTCCAGCATCGGTTCCGCGATGTTCTGATGCCGGAGTTTCTGTTGCAGGGCAAGCCATTCCTTGCGCCACTGCCCCTTGGGCAGTGAGAACCGTACGTCCAGCAGCTCTTCGGTGAGATGTGCGGCGGCGACCAGGGTCATTCTGGTGAGCTCTGTGGGGGAAACGGCGCGGAGTGCCTGGGAGAGGGCGATGACCGAGTCGACGCTGAGGCCGCTGCGGAGCGCGACCTTACCCAGCGCGGTGAGCACGAAGCCGTCGGCCTCCGATCTGATCAACCCTTCCTCGACGAGGCCGGTCAGCGCGTTCGTGACCTGGCTCGGGGAGAAGGAGCGGGCCGAGAGCCCGGCGTCGTTCAGATGCGCCGCGAACGTCCACTTCAGGAAAGCCTCGACGTGCGTCGCCGACATGATCCTCAGCTCCGCAGCAGGTCCGGCGAAGGAGAAGAGGATCAATGAGCGCAGGTCGTGCCCGGTCAGCACGGACCGCACGGGCTCCGGGGCCGCGGTGACGTAGTCGCTCCACTTCCGTTTCGCGTCAACGGGTCCGCGTGCGATCACGAAGGCCCGGCCCCTAGGCGCAATGCCGGTGCGTCCCGCGCGCCCGGCCATGTTGCGGTACTCCGCCACGGAGTACGGCCGCTCCGGCTCGCCGGGGTGGAGGAGGCGGTCGATCACGACGGCGTCCGCGGCGAGATTCAGCCCCTGCGACAGCGTGGTGGTGGCGACGATGACACGGATCTCGCTGTTGGTGAATCGGAACGTGCGCTCGACCGCGATCCTGGCGTCTTCTCCCAGATCCGAGATGTGGAAGGCGACTCCACCTTTCAGGCACCGCAGTAGTTCCTCGACGAGACGCCCGTGTCCTCGGCTGCTGAGGGCGGCGGTCGTGGCGGAAGCGGGAGGGCGGCCGAGTTCGCCCGCGAGTTCGCGCGCGAACCTGATCGCCTCACGGCGCGTGGCCATGAACACGATCACCTGCTCTCCCGCGTCAACGAGAGCGCGAACCACCCGCGACGGCAGGTCGTCCTCGTCACCGGCGGAGATGAGCTGAACGCGTTGTTCCTGCCCGCTCTCGTCGAGATGGCGGTACTCACCTTCGGCTGTGATGACGCCCTCCAGGAGCGGAACGTCGCGGTGCGTGGCGGCCACGAGTTCCGCGCCGAGCCACTGCGCGAGCTCCTCGGGCTCACCGAGCACCGCGGACAGACCGACGAACTGCGGGACGGTGCCGCTGAGGCGCCGGAGCCTGATCCACGCCAGCAGGAGCTCCAGTCCGGGACCGCGGTCCGGCAACGTCAGCGTCTGGATTTCGTCGACTACGAGCACGTTCGTCTTCGAGAGCAGTCCGGGCAGACCCGACACCATGCCGATGTACTTCTCGTAGGTCAGGATCGCGATGTCGAAGTTCCCCTGCACGAACCTCTTGGTCTGGTCGCGCAGTTCACCGGTGACCCGGATGACCTGAATGCCGGCGGCCGCGTATGTTTCTCGGAAGCGGTCGTACTGCTCGTTCACCAGGGCACGGGTGGAGAGCAGGAAGACCGCGCGACCGCCGTCCGCGACCGCACGGACGGCGGCGAGTTCGCCGATCAAGCTCTTGCCCGCGGAGGTCGGGGCGCTGACCAGAACGTCTTCGCCACGCAGAACGCCGCCTTCGTTGATCGCACGGAGTTGGAGGTCGTTCAGGCGCGGGTGGCGTTTCTGCCACGCTGTGATCACCGGTCCCGGCACGCCAAGGTCAGCCAGCGACGAGATCGCTCGCGTGGCGCGCCGAGGTGCGACTTCATCAACGAGGGCCGCGAAGTGCGGCCCGGGCACGAGGATCGGCAGCGAAACGTGTGTCATCCTGCCAGTGACCACCGGTGTCTGCTGCGTCTTGCCGGGTTTGGGCGGGTGCAGGTGGAGCTTGCTCGCGACGTGGTCCGCCAGTTTGAGCAGAGAGACGCGGGCGCCGTCGCGGACCGCGGGGTGGCCGCGCAGTCCCTCGAGCAGGTAGTGGGTGAGCAGGCCGTGCCGGAACTCGCCGCTCTCCCGTGCCTCTTGGTCAGCTTCTGCGGCGGCGATGACGAGGATCCCGTCTCCAGCGACCGACTCGAACGCCGAACCCGGTCCCCGCACGGAATCCCCGTGCTCGGGCGCACGCAGGACCTTGGCTCCCGCCCGGCCGGAGAAACAGCAGTCGAGTACCAGGACGACGACCTGTGCCCTGATCCTGCACACCAGGTCGAACAGGCGGTCGAGGCTTAGCGCTGTCTCCGCGAGGTGATCGGGCCTCGCGTCCCTCGTGGCCAGGTAGCCGTCAGGGGTGCCGTGCCCTGAGTAGGTGATCACGACGACGTCCTCGTCCGTGCTCGCTGCCTGGACGTGTCCGATTTCTGTCGTCAATTTGTCCTTGGTTGCCGCTGAGTCGAGCATTAGGATGGCGTTCTCGCTGAAGGTGTCCGTGAAAAGCGCGTGCAATGCGATCGCGTCTTTTTTGGCGTACCTCAGCCGTCCGAACGCCGACGACTCGTAGTTGTCGACCCCGATGAAGAGGCCATGAAACTTCCGTCCGTCTTTCACAGGACGGCACGATAGCTCAGCCGGTGTGGTCGAGGAATCGCGTCGTACCGCTTCCAAGCTTGAGGGAATGTGCTGAATGGTTGCGTGGACCGCGCCGGCCGGAGTGGCCGGTGATGATCGGTTGTGGCGAGTTCGTCCTTTCGACGTGCGACAGGGTGGACAGACCTGTCCTCAGCGCCGTGCGGTGGGGATGAGACCCGCGCTGCGTGTGGAATCCGAGGTACTGCCGGTCCGGCAGGCGGGGGCGACCACGGCGCTGGGGAAGGTGCTCGACTACGTCGAGCACGACGGCTACTCCGTGGGGGAAGCGCTACAGCACTGGCAACGGCACGCCGACAGGTCGCCGCCGCCGATGCTGGTCGGATGGGTCGCCAAGGCGGTACGTCACTACTTGAGTGCGTCGGCGGGGATTGCGTGGGGTCAGGCACTGCCGGACGAATCGGAGCTCACTCCCGTGTCGCGGAACTGGGGCCGCCGCCGCCAGTTCGACGTCGGCGACGGTGGGGAAGTGACGCACGAGGAGGTTGTGTCCGGTCGTCGCTTCGAGGGAAGCGGTGTCCGAGAGTTGCGCCTGCTGCGCACGAGATCTGTGCGGGACCGGGCACGCGATGAGGCGGAGATCGCTCTGGTGGCGGGCGTGGTCGCGAGCGCCGGCGTCGTGCTGAGCGGGATGTGGGAGAAGCGGCCTCTGGCGCTGCGGTCCGCCCCTGGGCCTCATCGGGTTCGGGTCGTGGAGATCGGATGCTCCGACGGCAGTTACAACGTCCTCTTCGAGGGCACGACCCAGCAAGCCCACGAGAAGTACCGACGGGACGCGGAGCCCGCTGTGGTCGACGCCGCTTCGGGAATCGGTTACCTGCCCGGTCCCGACTGTGGCGGCTGCGACCTGATCGGGCTGTGCCCAGCGGTGCCGGTCCGGCCCGGTCTGCTCGGAGTGGACGGCAGCAGTCTGCCCCGGCGTTCCTGGTCGTTGTCATCCGGGCGGTCCTTCGACGAGTGTCCCGCCCGTCTGGTGGCGGAGCGATTGTTCCTGCCGCGTGAACGTACGGCGGAGGACAGCGACTACACACGGCGCGGACAGGCCGTTCACGCATGGCTCGAAGACCTGCATCGCCGGGAGCCGGCGCGCACTTGCGCGACGGACGAAATTCCGCCCACACCGGACGAGTGGTCGGCCGGTCGATGGTCCGTGGCCGGCGAGCAGGCG
This sequence comes from Saccharothrix espanaensis DSM 44229, assembly GCF_000328705.1. Lineage (NCBI taxonomy): Bacteria > Bacillati > Actinomycetota > Actinomycetes > Pseudonocardiales > Pseudonocardiaceae > Saccharothrix > Saccharothrix espanaensis. The sequence goes on from NC_019673.1 coordinate 2,132,286, forward strand.
AGGCTCGGCGTGCAGATGATCGCGGACCACACGCTCACCTGCGCGCTGCGCGGTCCGGCCGGGCACGTCGAGGCGCATCCGGAACTGCCGGTCGTGGTGTTCGACTCGAAGGCGAACGTCGTGGTCGTGGCGAAGATGGACCTGCTCTACCGGTCAGGCGATGTCTGGAGTGTCCGCGAGACGAAGACCGTCTCGGCGCTGGACGAGAGCGACCTGTTGACCCAGTTCCCCCAGTTGGCCCTCGCTGTCGTCCTGTCCGCTGAGGACGGAATTCAAGCGGGGGAGCGAGTGCGCGTCGAGCTGGAGCGGCTGAGCGCGTCCGGTCCGGTCACCGGAGAGTTGGACGTCGACGATCCCGAGGTCGTCGCGGCGGCGAGGACGGTGGTTCGAGCCCGTGCCGAAGCCTGGCACGCCTCGCCCTCGCTCACCGCGAAGCCCGGCAAGGTCTGCACGACGTGTCCCTTCAACCAGTGGTGCCCGGAGAGCAAAGCATGAGCGAGAACACGCTGGGACTGCACTACACCGACGCACCCGGACATCGAGTCGTCGCTGCGGCGTTGCGTGCCGCCTACGCCTGGTCGGTTCGCGACGTGCAGCGCAATTCCGCCATGCTGGAGATCGCCAGGATGACCGGTGTCGTGATGGAGGCGCACGGGCCAGGCAAGGGACCGGTAACACCTGCGGAGCTGGTCGACCGCCTTCGCCTACCGCTTCGAGGTCTGCTCGCGGGAGTGCGGGAGCAACGGGCGGAACTCGACGACGTTGTTCTCCTGGATGACGAAGGCCGGCTCACCGAGAACGCCTACGACCTCGTGTGCGAACACGTGGTCCCCTTGAAGGACGCCGCCGGAGCGCAGTCGTGGCTGCCGACGTGGACAACGATGCACTCGGATCAGATCCGGCAGCGGGTGTTCACCGCCATGATCACCTCCACCAAGCAGGACGAGTACGTCGCTTCGCGGAGGTTCCTGATCGAGCACCCGGCGGGTGGTGAGCAGGAGCTGGTCGAACTGCGTGACCGCGTCGGCGGAGTCCGGCTGGCGAAAGGTGGTTACCGGGCTATCCCGGAGGACCAGGTTTACCGGGGCCTGGACGCCCAGGGATGGTGGTGGCCGTGCTTGGAGTGCAAGTGGCCGATGGCGGTGACCTCGACCGGCAAGGTGAGGTGTCGCTACCGGCCTCACAGCGCCGTTTTCGACCTGGTTCCCGGCACCCGGCCGACGTTGCGTCGGCGGGACAGCGCGCGGCGCGTTTCCCCACCCGCCGGAAAGGCTGTGGAGGGTGCGAAGTGCGTGGACGCGGGTGTCTGGCGTTTCGTGGTCGTGCCGGGTGCGAGCGAGCTGAGGATCGCGGCGGCCGCCGAGCGCGCCGGGGCGAAGGTGTTGCTCTGGCCGTTCCGCGATCGCTTCGACCTGCTGGTAGAGGCGGGCGACGAGAAGTTCTCTGTCGATGTCAAGGAATGCCTGTCCCTCAGCTCCTTGATCGAACGCCTGCGGACAAGACCGCCGAGTGCTCGCGTCCTACTGCCGAAGTCGTGTGAGTGGCAGTTGGAGACGTTAAGGGACGCGCTGCCCGGACTCGCCGTCACCACCGAGACGAAGTTCCTGGGACAGGTCCGCACCGCTGTGAGGAAGGCTCGATGACGACCAAAGGCAAAGTGCTGCCCCGCATCATCACCGCGGCGATCGGGCTGGCCGCCAGGCACTTTCCGGAGGATCCCGACGGCGGCTACGCGATCGTCACGCGGGACCACGTGCTGTACGTGCTGGACGGGCATATCACCGACTGGGACCGGTGGCGGCGGCGGTTGTCCGACATGGACGCGATGAGGTTCGCCAGACTGTTGCGCAAGCGGACCAATCAACTCGCAAACGCCGACATGGCCGAGCGGGTGCTCGACGAACTGCTGAAGGGTGGTGAGATTCCCGGCTGTGAGCCGGCCGATGACTACGACGACATGAAGAACCCGCGCATCATCGTCAGCCCTGGCATGCCGCTGACGGACTTCATCGACCAGGCGCTGACCGAGCTCGACGAGCTGTACGTCGCCAACCGGAAGCCGCTTCAACCCGCGACCGCGGGGACCTATACGACGACGACGCGCATCATCGGTGCCGACGGCACAGATCAGACCTATGTGAACTTCCGCTACCGCATCGAGGCTCATCACGAGGAACCGAGCCGGCCGCTGACCCGGATCGTCGACGCGCCCGCTCGCTCTGAGGTTGTCGTGCCATTCGACGAACTCGAGGTAATCGCCACTCGTCTGGACAAGCTGCTGGACGATGTCGCCTCCGATGGTTACCGGGCTACCTCTGTTCGGCGGTTCGAACAGCAGGTGCGTGACCGCGCAGGTGGCGAGATCAAGGAGCTCGACCTGAGTGCCGGCGAGCTGAACGAGCTGCTCGCCTACACCGGCTTCGGCAAGTCCGTCGTGCTGATCGAGACCTTCGCTTGCTGGGCGGTGGAGAACAAGGTCTCCGTGGCATTCGTCTTGCCCACCAACGCGGATGTCGTCAAGGCCACGTACCAGATCGGGAGGGCCATCAAGGCGCTCGGGAACGAGACGGCCTCGGTCGTTCCCCTGGTCTCTCCGCGATCGCTGATCAAGGTGGCGGAGACGGCGGCAGCACGCGCGTCAGACGGTGGTCCGTCGGCCGACTGGATCTGGGAGCGCTTCGGCTACGGTTGCGCGCTCGCGGCGGTCGCTTCCAGCGACAAGTCCGTCGACGGCTGGGTGCCTGGTCGCGAGCCCTGTGCGGCGTTGCGTCAGCCGGTCCCGCATCGCAAGGACAAGACTTTCTCTTGCCCTTGGCGGACGACCTGCGGCCGTTACCGCGCGGCGCGGGAGGCCTGCACCGCCGACGTGATCGTGACTTCGCACGTGAACCTCCAACTGGGCGTGCTGCAGACGCCGGTGGACGACGGACTCAGGCGCAACGACCGGGTCACCGTCGAGGAGTTGTTGCTGCGGCGGTGCCAGGTCATGGTCGTCGACGAGGTCGACGCGTTCCAGCGGTCGATGATCGAACAGGCCGGCCGCGGCCTCGTGCTCGACCACGGCGGCCGGACCAATACGCCACTGCGCAGACTGGACCAAGACTTCGGCGCGGCGTTCGGCATGCTCAGCGACGAGGTGGACGCGAGCGTCCGTGACGCTTACTTCACGTTGCGGTACCTCGCGGAGACCTACGTCAGCCATCTGCGGTATGAACGGCTGGGCGCCTCCCGCAAGAACAAGAATCGCACGCGGCGGCCCGGCCCCGGCAGGGACTGGATCGTGCCCCAGCGGTGGGACAACGAACTGGCCAACCAGCTGTTCGGGCAGCCACTGGACACCGAACCCACCGACGGGCAGATGCGGTTGTACCGTTCGATATTCCCCGACCAGGCGGAGCCTGAGCCGGGTGATCCCCCCAAGTACCAGGAAATGCGCGATGTGTTGCGGAAGGTTGTGACGAGCGGCCTTGCCGGACAGGCCATCGTCGCGGCGAGAGTACGGCTGGCCGAGTTCTTCGACCTTGTGGAGGACGAGGGTCAGGCGCTCGTGGCGAACTGCGTGCTGCGCAGGACGATTCTCGAGCGCATCCGGTGGTCTCTGCACAGTCTGATGGCCAGCAACGCCCAACTGGTCGACATCGGTGTGGAGTCGGCTCAGGACATCGCCGACGCTCTCGGCACCTACGGCAGGTGGCGGGTCATGCCGACGGGGCCGCTGGGCCGCTTGGTGTTCGCGTTCACCGAGTACTACGACGACAGCGGCAACGATCCGGCGCAGCTCTCCACCGCGGCGTTCGGCGGTGACCCGCACCTCTACGCGATCAGCCTCGGTGACATCACGGCGTTGGCGCAGGCCGGAACCAGGCGGATCGTCCTGGGCATGTCCGCTACCTCGTACTTCCCCCACGCTCCGCACAGTCACCTGCACGTCATGCCCAAGTGGTGGGTCGCCAACGTCGGCAAGAAGGACGACGGTGATACCGACGAGAAGAAGGTGACCATCGTGGCGGAGAAGGTCGTCGACAAGGCCGGCAACGTGATCAAGGTGTCCGGACTGGACGGCAAGGACCGGGCGGACGCACTGGTGCGGCTGGCGAAACTGTTGTGGCCAAGGCTGGACGAGGAATTGACAGGGCTCGCCGTGACGGATTGGGACCGTGCCAGGGTGCTGCTGGCTACGACCTCCTACGATGGGGCGAAGCAGGTCGCGCAGGGACTCTCCGAGGCTGGCGTCCCCGCGTCGCGCATCTGTCTCGCGACGCGGCCACGCGGAGAGGGGGGCGCCGGTTCCGCCATCCTGACAGGACAGTGGTGGGAGCTGCCCGCCGATCGACTGGAGAGCTTTCCCAGTATCGAGGGCGCCGACGTCCTGATCGCACCTCTTGCCCGCGTTCAGCGTGGAGTGAACATCATCGGCACTGGCGACCGATCCGCCCTCGGGTCCGTGTGGTTGCTCGTCCGGCCCATTCCGCTCATCGACGAGCCCGCCGAGCTGCTCGCGCACATCCAGGCCAGGGCACTCACCTGCCACCGGGGCCCGACCGGTGATCCGCTCGGCCTCTTGGAGGAACGGCGCAAGAAGGCGGGCACCTACTTCGAGCAGATCGTGAACAGGCCGCCCTATTTCCGCTGCCAACCTAAGGAAGTCAAGCTCGGCGTGACGGCGGAGATTATCGTCGGTGCCATCCAGCTCATCGGGCGGGCACGACGAGGTGGCACATCCGCTGTGCTGCACCTCGTGGACGGCGCCTTCACCGACGGTTCGGCGGGCACGAGCTTCGCGTCGTTGATCACCGCTCTGCGCGACGAGTGGAGAGCGAGCGGCGAGCTCGGCGAGATGGAACGGTACTACGGCAGAACCCTGCGAGCCTTCCTGGAGTTCGCGGACCGACCGGACACTGGAGACCAGCCTTGCTGATCAGTCTTGCTTTCCGTGTGCCCGCGAAGTACCTGGACGAGATCTTCGGTGCGGTGACCGCTTATCCGCTGACTGAGGAGTTTTCCGAAGCCTGGTCGGCAATGCCGCGTACCGAACGCGGGTGGGGGCCCCCGTACGCGAGCCTCGCCCGCGGACTCACCTCTGCCACTGGCAGGCCGGTGACGTTGTTCGACGAGTACGACCTCGACGAAACCGAGCGTGCGAGCGGAAACCGCATGCTTCTGCTCACCGACGACGGTGCGATGGACTACCGGATGCGAATCGCGACGAACGCGTGGGAGCGTTACGTCCGGGGCGGCGCTGATGTGTCGACCCTCGCACCCCTACTGCCGGAACCCGAACGCGCGCGCCCCTTCTCGGAGTTCATCAGGCTTCGTGATGGCGAGGTTCCCGAGGCACCTAACTGGGTCTTTCGCACCGGGATGTGGCGCATCATGCGAACCCTCGGAGAGCACCCTCTAGTGATCGACGGACGCGAGCCCCTCCAGCTGCGAATGGACACCAGCGGTGCGTTGGTGGCGTGGAAGGATGATGACCTTATCGCCAATCGCAAGGGGACCGCTTTCAGCATGCTTCGGGTGACCGGCCGTCTGGTCACCAGGGCAGGCGTCGAGGACCCCGTGCTCTGCTTCGACGCGCACCTGTCCCGGATCTCGCCGAAGGGTCACTGGTCGAACAATGTGTGGATCGAGCCGGTCGACGCGGGGTTGCCGATCCTCCACCTGCCCATGCAGTACCGGAAGGACAAGGAGTTGGGCGATCGCAGGGTGACATTGCACCCGGCGACGGCGACGATCTATGAGGCCTGCAAGCTTGACCCGCTGGACATCCCAGAGGAATTGCCCGACCGGCCTGGTGTGCTCCGGCCGCAGCGCTGGCGCAGCCGCTTCCACTCACTGGGCAGCGGCCCCGGCCCGCGCCTACTGATGAGACTGCAGGAGCACATCTCTGCGGAGTTGCCGCAGCTGAAGCCGCTCGAGTATCCGATCGACAGGTCGATCAAGCTCGCGCCGAGGGTCAAGAAGTACCAGAAGGGAGGGCTGCCGGTCGCGGCCGTTGGGGCGAGCGGGTACAAGCGCGTCACGATCGCATGCGTCTACCGGACCACAGGCGCACGGCAACGAATGCTCGCTGAGCTGAAGGAGCTGACCGGCATCCTTGTCAGGCCCCAGCACGGCGGACCCCCGTTTACGGTGAACGAGAGGATGGACGTCGTCGCGTGTCACTGCCCTGACCTGCTGGACCACAGCACGCTGAACCGCGCGGCACTGCTCGACGGTCTGCCCCGCAGCGACGGGGAGGACCACCTCGTCGTCGCGTGGTTGGAGACCGAGTACCACCAGGCGGTCGAGCTCGACCGCGACGCGAAGCCGCACTTGCGCAGGCTGCTTGGTCATCGCGGGATTCCCAGCCAATTCCTGGCCACCGAACCGCTGGTCCTGCCCGAGGACGCTGCGCCGCGTTCGGCATCGGAACGCAAGCATGCCGCGCGGGCGGCTTTGCGCGACCTGCTCCGGACAGCAGGAGTGCTCGACGGAAGGCTGCCCAGGGCCATCGCGGACCCCGAGTTGCCCAGCTCGGTGGACCGCTCGGTTCTGCTGGTCGGTGTGCACGTGCGAGCACAGCATGCGGAACGCGGCAGCGGCCCACTGGTGGTGACGATGAGCGCGTTCCACGTCGTTCCCGGCGACCTGGAGGCGTGGCGCGTGCTGATGTACAGCGACAAGAAAGGTTCGTGGTGTCGTACAGGAGAAGCGATCGCGGATTTCCATTCCGGGTCGATCGGCACCTCGTGGCTCGGCCGGTCGAAGGAGAAGGTGGAGAGGACTCGCGCGGAGATTGAACGGAGGTTGTGCAACCTCGTCACCGGTGAGCTCGGCGATGTGCCGGTCGTGCTGTTCGTGGACGGGCCTGCTGCCCGGAAGATCTGGCCGGGCCTGCCGAACACGAGGTTCGGCAAGGGGCCGTTGCCAGGAGACGTGCTGCGCGAGAACGGGAAGGACGTCGCCGTCGTGCGGGTGAGCACCGGTGTGTCGGAGATCGGCAGGCCGGTGACGAGGCAGAAGGACACCAACATGCCGGCCGACAAGAAGAAGCCAGCGGCGCCTGATCGGAAGGTGTACCGCCTTGAGGGCAGCACCGTGCCGTCCTGGCTATTCGCAGGAAGGTCGACTCTGCTTTCCTCGAAGGGGGGAGACGCGGGGGCGAGGTACACCAGGTGGACGTTGCCGGACGACGCGAAGTCGGAGCTGCGCAAGCCCTGGCATTCCTACACGGCCAAGGAGATCGTTGTGGTGCTCGGAGGTTCGTGGACACCCACCAGCCTCGCCGCGTTGACCGCCCGGCTCTGCGATCAGTCGATCGCCTGGGACGGCCGGACGTTGCTGCCCGGCCCGCTGCACCTCGCGAGCAGGGCCGACCGCGACCATCCCGACCACCGGGTGTCCGGTGAGGACGAGTCTTAATGATCCGTGTCAAGCGGCTGTGGGGGTTGCTGCTGCGTTGGCAACGGTGGGTGTGAAGAGTCGGTTGTCGCGCAGCAGCGCCCACAGCACGTCGACCAGGCGGCGGGCCAGGGCGATCAGGGCTTGGATGTGGTGTTTACCTTCGGTTCGTTTGCGCTGGTAAAACGTTCGGGAAGGGCCTTCGCGCATGGTGGAGCACAGGGCGGCCATGTAGAACACCCGACGCAGGCCCCGGTGATAACGCCGGGGTTTGCGCAGATTGCCGGTGACCCGACCGGAGTCGCGGGGCATCGGCGCCAGGCCCGCGAAGGCCGCGAGTTTGTCGGGGCCGCGGAACGCGGACAGGTCGCCGCCGGTGCCGACCAGGAACTCCGCGCCCAGCACCGGCCCCGGGCCGGGCAGGCTCTCGATGATCGCGGCCTGAGGGTGCGTGCGGAAGGTGTCGCCGATCTGTTTGGTGAGGTCTTTGGCCTCGCGGTCCAGGTCGAGCAGCTGCCGGGCCAGGCGTGCGATCAGCGGCGCGGTGACGGCTTCGGCGGGCAGGGCGACGGTCTGCCCGGCCGCGGCGGCCAGGGCCTTGACTGTCACGGTGTGCGCGGCGCCGGGACGCACGCCGAGGTTATGCAGGTGGCGGGACAGGCCGGGTTCACCCGCGTCGCGGACCGCCGCCGGTGTCTGGAAACCGGTCAGCAGGGTCAGCGCGGCGCGGGTGGTGCAGTCCAGCGCCTTCTCCAGAGAGGGGAAGATCGAGGACAGCAGCTCGCGCAGCCGGTTGACGTCACGAACCCGGTTGTTCATCAGGTCGGCCCGTCGCGCGGTGAGCACCGCCAGGTCGGTCACGACCTGGTCGGGCACGGACAGTTCCGGCAGGTCGCCGCGCATCCTGCAGGTTTGGGCGATGACCCGGGCGTCCTTGGCGTCGGTCTTGCCCTCGCCGCCGAAGGCGCCCGCCATGCGGTTGACCGTCTGTCCGGACACGTAGGCCACCGGCTGTCCGGTGGTCAACAGCAGCACGACCGGCAGCCCGGCCGCGCCCGAGGTCAGGTCCACCGCCCACCGCACCTCGACAGCGGCTTTGCCGGCCCGCGCGATGAGCTGTTCGATCGCGGCCTGGCCGTTGTCGACCCGTTGGGAGAACACGACTTTCCCGGTCTCGTCCACCGCGCAGGCGTGATGGGCGGTCTTGCCCACGTCGATGCCGACCCAGAGCCGTTCGCGAACCGCCACGCGGCCCCGTCCTCCCGTTTCCGCAGCTGGAGACCCGTGGACGACCCCGCCGGCACCTCCATAAACAGCGACTGCGCGCACAGGTCTTAATCAGAGGCCGAGGCGTCCAGATCGGCGGGGCGGCCACTCGTCACGAGCCATCCAACGGCAGAGGACTGATTGCCACACCCCACCAACCCGGGTATCCGGAACATCGTGCCCCGAACGATCAAAATCTTATGGAGTACTGAGTCCGGGACCTCCCCCGAAGTTCAGGAATCCGCGAGCGCACGACCGGTGGTCGTCACCGTGAGCACGACCGGCGACCTGCCGTCGTCCTCGATCCCGTGGTGGATCGCGGCCAGCAGGTCGCTGAGCGCGTCCTCGGTCAGCTCGTCGATCTCGTAGCGGTTCATCGCCTGGGGCTGCAAGAAGACCGGGAGATTGTCGACCGACTCGCCGGGCAGCACGACCGGCAGGAGCTTTCGCTCCCAAAGCTCGCGGTCTCCCTGCAGGCGGTCGCGAATGACGCCCAACTCGCAGTGCATACCGGGATTCTCGTTCCGGTCGGCCTTGCCCTCACCGACCGCCATGCACTTGGGCGACGCGACGACGATCACGAAGTCCGCGTTGTCGATGTTGTCGATGGCCCAGAGGAACCAATCCTTGCGTCCTGGCCCTGCAAACTGGTCGAGCCGGACGTCGGACCCGCACCCCATCAGGAGGTTCGCGAAGTCCCGGACCTGCTGCTTGTGAGCGTCGTTGTCGTGCGCGTAGGAGATGAACACCCGCGGGCCGGAGGGAAGTAGCGTCACGGTTGTGGCGTTCGCGGGTTGGGTTGTCACCGCGGGGCGGAGGTTCGGCGCAGTAGGGAGATCGATCCGCAGGTCCGCCGGTGTGAGTGCGGGCAGGACGTTCCAGTCGAGTGTCGGCCGCTGGTCGAAGCGCGCGACCACGGTGAGGTCCAGGTGCGTAGAGCCCTGCTCGACCAGCGTCACGAGCCACACCACCCGCGACCCCGGCCGCACTCCCGCGTCCGGCTCTGCCCTGTGCTGCCAGCGGACACCGTTGCTTCCGACGCCGAACGTGTGGATCGTCTCGCCCGCCGCAGGAAGGTGCGCGGCGGAGGTCGTCCCGTTCGTGGCCGGTACCAGGTTGAGGTGGTCGTTCACCACGTACGACAGGGAAGTCTGGGTGGGCTGGGTGTGGTGGGGGACCGCGTCCACCACCGAACCCGCTCGCAGCTCCACACCGAACTCGAACCAGTTCAGCTCCGGTGTGCTCGGCGTGGTCTCCAGCTCGTAGTTGAGCTTGACAAGGTATGCCTTGGCGTCGTCGAACTGTCCTGGCGCAACTCTGATCGGGTGAACTTGCCAGCCGTGTACCTGAACCGATCCGGTCCTGATCGGACTAGACGCGACACCGAACCTCTTGCTGTCCTGGTCCAGGACCGCGAGCTCGATCGTGACACCTGGCGTTGAATCCACTTGTGAACCTCGTCTGTTCGATGTGCTGAACCTGCGGAGGCCGTCCAACCTATCTCCACTCTGATCGACGTCGTGGCCGGACACGGCTTGTCGTGGATCTGTCGCGTTCTTGTCCTGTTTTTCGCACGATCTTCGTGGCGGCCATGCCGTGAGCCTTTTTCATCCTGGTGCGGGTGCCTTGGCGGGCAAGGGATGTGGGCCACAAACCGAGGTTCGTCGGTGTGTCGGTGTGACAACGGATGAAGCCCTCGGTAAGAGGGCTGTCGACCAAGATCAGTCCTGTTACACCGAGGGCTTCGCATGCTGTTCTACCGTGCCGCGCTGCCGTTGTCACATCAGACCCTGACCTTCGTATCCAGCCTGGTCCGCGCCCACCGTCGGCAGACGGGCTCGGTGTGGCGCAAACTCAATCCAGCGCAGCAAGCCCTGCTGGTACTGGTATACCTGCGCAAGGGCGAGACCTTCGCCGAGGTCGGCGCCGGGTTCGGCGTCTCCACCACGACCTGCTGGCGGTACGTCAACGAAACCGTCGAACTGCTCGCCCGGCGGGCGCCGAAACTGCGGACGGCGAAGCGACAGGGCTTGGCCTACGTGGTCGTCGACGGCACCCTGATCCCGATCGACCGGATCGCCGCCGACCGACCCTTTTACTCGGGCAAACACAAGATGCACGGGGTGAACCTGCAAGTGATCGCCTCGCCGGACGGCACGATCCTGTGGGTATCAGGCCAGTTGCCCGGCAGCACGCACGACGCCGCCGCCGCCCGGATCTGGAACCTCCTCGCCGCACTACGCGACACCGGACTGATCGCCTTGGCCGACAAGGGCTACCACGGATACGACGAGACCAGCGCACACGTGCTCACCCCGTACAAGGGCCGCAACAAACCCAAGTCTCAGAAAGAAGCCAACCGCGCCCACGCACGGCTGCGCGGACCCGGTGAACGCGCCAACGCCCAACTCAAGACCTGGCGCATCCTCCGCAAGCTCCGCTGCTGTCCCCACCGCGCCGGCCGACTGGCCAAAGCCATCCACGTACTACAGAACTACGAGGTCACTGCCGGATGAAAAAGGCTCCGTGTAGGCTGTTGGCGCCGAAGTTGAGGGCATTCGGCAAGTACGCTGGGCGGTGCTTGCTGAGGATCGCAACTTCAAACAGAGCGCCGGACCGTCCCGCTTGCTGTTGGCGCTGCGCGGTAGATCGGCGCTACGGAGGTTCGCAATCCGGCGGGGCCTGTTAGCTGGGTGAAGGCAATCTCCACTTAGCGCGAGAGCTGTAGGTTCCCACGAGCGGCACGACGAAGGAGTGAAACTTGAGTTGCGATGCGACTGCGGTAGAAGCACTTGATTTGTGTACACGCGTTCGACGCAGGTCCGTCGTGGGAGGAAGATGGGAGGAAATTGGGAGAAGTCAAGGTGTGGCAACAGGATAGAGCTCCGTCCAAGTGCATCCAACTACACTCCCGCGATCTGCCACGTAGACGTTTCCGCAGGTCAGGTCATGATCCAATCCACCCTGGGGGTCAAGGGGTCGCAGGTTCAAATCCTGTCGTCCCGACGGCCAAGAGGGTCTTCGCAGGTCAGACACTGCGAGGGCCCTCTTTTTGTGATCTTGGTTCGTTCTTCGAGGTCGAGCACGCCGCTCAGTGACACCTTGACTCTTCGTTTCGTATCGTCTCTGGTCATTACTCTGCTCGGCTTACCTGGCCGAACGCGGTGTGGTTCGGCGTGAGGAACGGCGTATCGATCCCTTGACTGGTCGCTGCCGGGAGTAAAGCGGTCGGTCGGCTGAGTTGAGCCCCGGTCAAGCCGCGACCGACGAGTGCCCGGCACGAGGTCCTGCTCATACTGATCTTGACGGTTGGTAGGCGCACCCTCACGCGGCGTCCACCGGAGGTCCTCCCCGTTGGCCGGAGACCTCCAGGAGGAGAGACGCTAAGCCGACCAATCGGTACGAGCTGGAGGTCGACATGACGAGAACAGCCACCGAGCAGATCATTAAGAGCCTCACCCTTCGACAGGCCAGCGGCAAGTCGTGCGTGTGCTGCGGCAGGGACCACCTGCCGCTCGGCCGCTCGGGGCGGGTGCACGTGGGGCATGTCGGAGTCGGGTCAGAAGGTCTACGCGTGCCGCACCTGCCCCGGTGCCGACCGCCCGAGCACGCTTCGCCAGCCGTGGTGTCGAGCGGATCAGCGTCCATCCATCGCCGTCATGCGGCACGACAACGGTATGCAGGTTGCGCACGCGAAGATCGTCCGAGACGGGTACGGACCGGCGGCACCCCCACTCGCCCGAGCGTTGATCTACTTCAACCCCAACAGCGCACAAGCATGGGACGTGACCGCAGCTCAAATCCGGCGGCTGGGCGACTGGCTCCTGAACCTCGCCGGCGAGGTCGCCCACAGCAACCGCGAAATGGCTCCGCAAGAGACAGCACGAGACCACACCCCACGCAGTGTGCGGTCGGGCAACGTCCGGTCACTGGAGGACGCGCGCGAAAAGGACCACAGGCGGCTCTCTTCGCGTGTCATCGAGCCGCAGCCGGTCGACGACGCCGAAGCGGCATTGGTCGAGCGAGCGACAGCAGCTTTCCTGGACCTCGAAAAGCGGTTCGGCACAAGGGCTTTCTACATCGCCGATCATCTGCGGAGCAGGCATGGCACCGAGTACACGGCCCGGGTCAACGCGGCCGTACCGGAAGTGGTCGAGAGCATGACGAGGATGCTGAAGGAGATCGGCATGGCTCCGGGCCGACCACCAACCGCCGAACCGTTTCCCGCCCCGCACTCCTGACTGGCAGCCCTCTGTCTCTGACAGCGGTGGCACCCGGCTCTTATGAACTGGCTACCGAATGGGCGATGCATGTGCGGCTGGCGCTGGCGGCGGAAGCGCCGGGTCTTGGAGCGAGGCGGTCGACGGTGTGGGGCTCGGGAGGCGTTGATGTCGCGCTTGAGGTCGGTGTCGAGCAGTTCGTCGAAGGTTGAGCTCGAGGCTGTAGCCGGGCACCAGGTGCAGTTTGACCTGGTCGGCGTTGGCATCGAGCCAGGCCGCTAGCTCGGTGGACCGGGCGGCACCGACCGCATCCAGGTAGCAACTGCCTCGGGTTATCGGGGGAACCTCAGGTGAGGGCCTCGTCGAGGTGTCCGGCGGCTTTTTCGTGCAGGCCGAGACGGGAACAGGCAAAGTCCGCCGTCGGACCGCCGTACCCGCTCAGTCGAGCATGGAGTCGTCGGCAGAGGGAACGGCCACCGCTCGTTCCAGGGACGGCAGTTCGTCGCCGGGGAACGGGGGCGGCGCGCCCACGGAGTCCGGTTCGTAGAGATACCAGCTCTCCGAGCTGAACGACGAGACCATAATCCGCGACACGCCGTCGACGACTTCCTCGGGGTGCAGGCCCGTCTCGCGGGTGTCGATCAATCGAGCCAGCATCGACAGCAGATGCTCGGGCTGGACGAACCGCGCTTGAGTGGGTTGGTCGGACGCCGTGATGGCACCCGGCACCATCCGAGTGCTCAAGATGACCATCCCCTTCCTCTTGCCCACCCACTCGACGCCAGCCTGGGTCAACGGACCGCTCGGCACGTAGATGCGCGCGATCCTCTGCCCCGCCTGCCACAACACCGAGACGAACTGCTTCTCCCGCTCGATCAACCCGACGTCGACCCGCAGGCTATTCGCGAGGTCGCACAGGACGCCGAGGTAGTCCTTGGCGTCCTGTGCAGCGTCTAGGCGGTCGCTGATGTCCTCGAACACTTCGCCCTCGCCGCCCGGGATGAAGGTAGCCGCCCAGCGCTGCGCGATGCGGTTGCGGAACGTCTGGTCCTCCTGTTCGCGCAGGCTGATGGTCTGCGCCGCGCTCTGGAGGTCGGATCGGCGGATACCGGGGTGTTCGACGAACTCGGGGCGTTCGAGCACCTCCACGATCGAGTCGGCGGGCGGCTTGGCGTCCCACAGGAAGGCGAGCCGCTCCCGGTGCAGGGCCGGTATCCTCATCTTGGCGATCGGCGCCAGCCAGGCCGGGAGGCCGGTTTCGACCTCTTGGCCGAGCCTCATCGCCCTGCCTGAGTAGTCCAAGCCGTCCATCGCCACGCAGATCTCCGCTGCGCTGCTGATCACGCCGGCGATCTGCTCGCACAGTTGCTCGACATCCGAATAATGGATCTTGATGGTTATGGGCGCCTCGCCGGGCTGGCTCTCCTCCGACTTGACGACGGTGGAGAAGCGGGCCTTAATCTCGCCGAACGGCAGGCCGCGGGACCACTCGTACGAGACCAGGGCGCGAAGGAGTGCCGTCACGTCAGAGTCGGACGCGGTCTCCCCGTCCGAGAGGAGCAGTTCCCGCAACTCCGTCGAGACGACAGAGGAACCGCGTTCGACCAGCGCTTCGCGCACGGGGTAGTTATTCGCGCCACAGCGCCGTGCCGCGTCGCGGCGGAGCAGTTCCGACTCGGCGCAGTAGGCATTGCCGAGGCGGATCACGGCTTCTTTGAGCGAAGGGTAGTGCTTCGTCGCGACCGGCGGCAGTGAGACCCAGTCTGTTGTCGTCTGGATGGACTGACTGCGACAGGTGTTCCAGAGCAGATCGATGTCGCCGGCGTTGGCGGACACCAAGCGGGCGAGCCGCTCCAGGGTGTTGGCCGCGTCGAGGTCCAGGCTAGACCTGGCCAAGGCGACTCCGATTCCGGAAAGGGTGAGCTTCCCGTTATGCCGCTTGACCACCAGCTTGCGGGTGACGAGCTCGTCCAGCACCTCTTGCGCCGAAGGCAGTGCTGGGGCGTCTTTCTCGTGGGCGAGCAGCACGCAGGACAGGATTTCCTCGACCCGACGCAACCACGCCGATTCCTCGCGGGCGAACCCGTCCTGGCAGAGGATGTGCAGCACTAGGCTGCTCAACTCAGGGGTGGTGCGGTAACAGGAAGCGATCTTGCTGGTGCGGGTGTCGGTGGCCACGAACTCGTTGTAGATACCTTCGACGGTGGACAGGGTCTGTAGGTCGGGGGCTGACAGCCCTTCGATGTTCTCCAGGTCGAACGCGCTGGCGATCAGGTAGAACTCACCGCGGGAGCGTTGGGTCTTGCCCCGGCGCCCAGCGCGGCCCGCCTTATTGTCGAGGTCGGACGGCGTGAGGAGGTGCCTGCGCCTGGGTGTTCCCGTGTACCCGGAGATGCTCGTGGCGATCACCGTGTCGGCGGGCAGGTTCACCCCGACCGCGAGCGTGTCCGTGGCGATGAGCACGCGGAGCAGACCGTCTTCGCGGCGGAACTCGTCCTCCAGCAGCCTGCGCAGCGGGGCGGGGAACGATGCGCTGTGCGCGGCGACGCCCTCCCTCAATCCCCTGACCACGACGTCAGCCTGGGGTAGGTCGGAGTAGCGCAGGGCGTTGTAGCGCTCCTCGGAGTTCTCGGCGGTCTGCTCCGTGGCGAACCTGCCGTGGCTCCACGGGGAACCCTTGGTGGGCGCGCCGGTGCGGTTCTTGAGCAGAGCGTGCACGGCCGACGCGAGTTCGAGGGCCGATGTCCTCGAAGGTACGAAGCAGATGATTCTGCGGTTCTCGTCCTTCTCGAGGACGTGGTCGATCAGCGTGGCGGCCAGTTCACCGGTGGCCAGGTGGGGGATCTTGCCTGAGAGCGTTTCCCTGTTTTGCTGCAGGCGGCCGTTCAGGTCGTGCTTCCGGTAGTCCGACGGCGGCGGCGGCGCCTGACCGGGGATGTTGAACAGGTGGGCATCGGGCTGGACCTTCCAGCCGATCGCGTCCATCACGTAGGTGTCGAGGGGGATCGGGCGTTGATTGGACATCGCGATCATGTCCTCGTTCACGCCCAACCACCGCCTTAGCGACTCGGTCGCGTCCGCGGGTAGGGTCGCGGAGAGCCCGAGAATCGCCGGTCGCAGGGCTTCCGGCATGAGCCGAATGGAGGTGAGGATGGCTTCTAGCTTCGCCGCGCGCTGGCTGTTCTCGACGAGCATCTGCAACTCGTCGACTACGGCAATGCGGGTGTTGGCCAGTGGTGTCCGACCGCTCACCAGGTATACACCCAGCTTCTCGTAGATCGCCAAGGCGACTTCGTATCGTCCCCGTGACACCGGGCGGTCGTTCTCCGGGTAGTCCCGGCTCGAACCGTACACCCGCATCTTCTTGTGAGAGTTGGTGGTCCAGGCGTCGATCCAGCGATCCCACTCGCTCCTCTCCTGCGCGACCAGCGCTTTGGTCGGCAGCAGTTCTATGCCTGATTTCCCCAAGGCGACCGCCATATTGACCGCTATTCTCGCGATCGTGGTCTTGCCGGTTCCGGTCACGGCGCTCAGGAGGCCGGACTTGCCGTCGACTACGGCCGACCGGCACAGCTTCAAGGCGGAGAGTTGGAAAGGTGAGAGCTGGAGAGCTGCGCCTAGCTCCCGTTCCACGTCCCCGATGATGAGAGCCATTTCGCTCGGCAGTAGCTGTGCATAGGTGAGTTTCTGCTCGGCCGGCGGCTCGGCGACGACGGAAAGCAACTCGTCCGCAGGTCTTGTGTTGCTCCGAGTCAGGTCGGCGAGGAAGTTGGGCAAATTGGAGTGGTCAGCGCCGTAGAAGATGGGGGTGATCCTGCCAGACAGGTTGCGGTAGAAGTCGACCGATGTTCGCTCGGAATCGAGGAGGAGTAGGTAGTGTCGATAGGGAGAGGTGCCTTGTTCGTTCCGTAGCCAGTTGACCAATCGGCGGAAATTGGGATCCTCGAACCCTTGGCCGAAGCCGATAAACAACAGGGAGTACGAGCTGGCGAGGTCGGTGAGCATCCGATGGACGCCGTTGTCCTCTTCGAGTCGACCGTAGTCCTCTCCGCTGAGAATGATCGACCGTGGATCCTTATAGAGACCGTGGGCGTGGAAGACGTACGGCTTCGGATTGCGCCGGTACTCGTTGGACGCATTGTCGTCGGTCCAATTAAGCGACTGGCGCCCCAGGTGTCGCTCGACCAGGATGTCGTAGTTCGTGGTTACTATGCGCTCGACGTTCGGCAGAGTCGAGAGCAACGTCGTGTCCTTGATCTCTAGGTCGCCGACCGTCCGGTTCAGCCAGTCGCTGAACTCACCCGGCACCCTGTTGAAACGGCTCCTGACCCACTGGGCGACCGCCACCAACGCGTCGGCGTCAGTGGCGGTCGACAGCGCGGTGTGGAAGATTTTCGCCGGTCCCGGATCCGAGTCTATGTCGGCTAAGAATTCTAGCCCGTCGAGCAGTAGTCCCTGCCAGGTCGCGACCAACGCCCCTTTGGTGGCCGCCGAACTCACACCTGCGCCCAGGATGAGTGCGATTTTGTTCGTCTCGCTGTCACGTTTCAACTGTTTGATGAATGTCTTGTTACTCATGCGAGGACTCCCTGGGCGCGCTCAAGGTGGAAACGGTCTCATGGCGGCCAGTGGTGATTCTTGGCCATCCTGTCGAGGCGCGTACGGTTCTTACATCGCAGATGGCGCGCGAAGTGTTACGGTAGTTGCCGGATCGTCTCGCAGGCCTGGTCGCGCTACCTGGAAGGCGCGTTTCGTAGAGTCGTCCGAAGGGAACGGTGAGTAATGTCGGCAGCCCATGGATACGATGAGACGGAAGCCGTCCTGTTACTCGAGTACGAACGATCTTCCGAGTTCTGCAATCACGTGGAAGGAGTCCGCAATATCCTCACAAGTTTCTTTTTGACCGTGGTGGGCGGTGTCGTCATCGTGGTAGACAAGTTCGCGTCCGGTGGCCTCGGGTCGGGGCTCTTGGGCTCGCCCGCCGTCCGCGTGGTGGCGCTTTTGGGATTCGTCGCCATGGTCGGGCTACTGTTCGTCATGGTGATCGCGTGACTTCGCCGGGTGCAACTCGAGAGGTACTCGATCATGAACGCAATCCTGGACCGCCTGACCACCGTGTCTGACCGTGCGGTCGTACCCTTTCGCGATTCGACGGTCGCTGGCCGGGCAATCGCCACGGCCATGGCCCGGAGGACCACGGGCTCGTACTTCTGGACGCTTATCATTCTGCTGCCAGCGGCTGCGCTGCTCGGTGTCGCGGCGAGCATGGTCGGCGCGGGCCTGTCGGCGCCGAGCCTTGTTCGAGTGCTGGTCGGTGTCGTCACCGGAGCGGTCTATGTGGTGCTGGCCGACTTTTTGTACTTCCGCCTGAGCAGGTGAGCGCCGTCGTAGCCAGTGCCGCTCGAGCAGAGTTGGCTCGGCGTCCTCGCCACAATTAAGAGCCGGTCTCACGTGGCTGCTTTGACGAGCTGTTCGAAGCAGATGAGAGTGGCGGCCAGGGTGGCGAAGGCACAGTAGTCCACTGCAGGGTTGCCCGATGCCGCCCAGCCGGAGAGCCACCGTGCTCGAACCGGTCCTCCCCGACTGCCGCGATCGGGACACCGCAGTGCACTCCCTTGCCGTCGCCGGCAATCGTCCCTTCCGTCGACCGGCCGAGGTTTTAGCAGCGGTGGCCGACGGTGATCGCGCCGACCCGGACCAGGTGGAGGACGAAACCCGCCGCATTGGCCGCCGCGACGACGTGGTGGGAGTCGTCCTTGGTGCCGTCGGCCCAGTCGCAGATCGACTTGATCAGGATGCTCTCGACCCCGGCCCACCGCGTCACGGCGTAGAAGGCGGCGCCTTCCATGTCGGCGCCGATGGCGTCCGGGTAGCGCTCCCGCAGGTCCGTCACCACGAGCTCGGAGTTGACGAGCTTATTCCACGACAGTATCTCGCCGAACCGGACTCGAAGACCGGACTGGCGCTGCCACTGGCGTTGCGCGGCGATCGCGGCGGTGTGCAGGACGGGGGAGGGCGCCACGCGCTCGCTGCGGTCCTGGCGCACGACCCGGCCGTCAACGTCGGTCAGCTTGGCGTGGTCGAGGTCGCGGATGACTGCGGACACCAGCACGTCGCCCAGTTCCTGTTCGACGGGCTTGAGGCCGTAGCAGATGCCGGTGATGATCGCGCAGTGCGGCTTGAGGTCGCGGATGACGTCGGCGGCGACCTGGGACACCGTCGACGCGCCGACCCCGCCCGCTGTCGGCACCTGGATGAGGAACACCTCGGTGTCGGCGATCTCGCCGAGCCGGACGGTCGGTACCCGGCCGCGGCGGAAGTCCGGCGTGGACTCGTTGTCGGTGTAGCGGTCGAACGAGTCGATGACCGCGTCCCGTTCTTCGGGGGTGACGGTGACGACGAGGAGGCGTGTGCTCATCGGGGTCCTTCCGTTGGTGCGGCGGATGTGGTCGAGGTAGCGTCGGTGTCGCCGGTATGCGACGAACGAGACCAGCAGGAGCAGCGGTAGCAGGGGGCTGAGCAGCCAGCCGATGACGGCGGCGAAGCCGCTCACCGCCTCGGTGCCGGGCGGTTGGCGCCAGACGAGTTGGTAGGCGGTCCAGATCAACGCGTCCCAGTACTCGGTCGGGGCGTTCGCGCACGGCCGGTCGAGGCAGGCCGCCCGTTCCTGCCCGGAGACGAGCAGCGCGAGGCCGAGCACGACGATCACGTTGGCCCACAGGTAGAGCCGGACGAACGCGAGCGGCGGGTTGGGCACGCGTGGGGCGTCGTCCGGGTGCTGATCGAACCGCGCGACCGAGAAGTCCGCGCCGTCGCCCCATGTCGTGCCGGGGTGTCGGGCGGTGATCAGGTCCTGGGCCCGCGTGGTGGTGACGCCGTCGTGCAGGCACACCAGCGACTCGGTCACCCGCACGTTGTCCGCGGCTGTGCCTTGTTGCCTACCGGTGGCGGTCAACTCGGTGGTCAGCAGGTGCCGCAGGCGTTCCCGGACCCGGTCGAACAGCTCGTCGACGCGCTGGTCGTTTCCCTGGTGGAACAACGTCATCGTCCAGTGCGTCCCGGACAGCAGGCTCAACCGGGTGGCGTCCGGGCCGGGTGCGCGGCGCGGCAGTAGCGCGAGCACCAAAGGGGCGGTGAGCAGCACGGCGACGTGCACCATCGTGAACAGGACCGGGACGAGCGCCACCAAGCCGGTACCCGGGATCAGGGCCAGGGCGGTCGCGGTGAGGAGCGCCAGGGTCGGGGGAGTGCCGAGCACGACGGCGCCCCAGTTCCGGTCCACCCGGTCGACCACCGCGTGGGCGAGGCCCCGCCAGCGGGGTGCCGGGGTGCGGCTGAGCGGAGGTTCCAGAAGTGCGAACCCGTCGTGGCCCTGCCGGATCAGCCGGCCGTCGCGGGACGCGGCGTACAACCCGACGGCCAGCGGCGCGCGGTCGCGGACGAGGCCGCGCGAGGTCCGGGGGCGCACCGCGGCCCGCGCCCGGCGGCCGTGCTCGGCGGCGAGGACGGTGCGCGCGGCGCGGGCGCTCTCGCGCCAGGTGAGCCCTCGATCGGGGGTCGAAGTGGGCACGGGCACCTCCATTGATCGGTCCACTTTTTGTGGAAGCGACAATATGGAGGACCTCGCTTTGTGTCAATGGTACATTTATGGTGTATCGTCGGCCGATGATCCGCGCGCAACGTCCGTCGCACCAGGTCTGGAAGCTCACCGCGGACCTGGTGATCTTCACTATCCGGACGCCGGACCTGCTGCCCGGTGGCTCGCCCACGACCGCGCGCGAGCTGTGCATCCTGCTGGTCACCCGCGGCAACGACCCGTACCGCGGCGCCTGGGCGCTGCCGGGGGGCTTCGTCCGGCAGGGGGAGTCCCTGGGGGACGCTGCGGTCCGTGAGTTGCACGAGGAGACCGGCATCCGGGGGGGCGCGCTGCCGCTGGAGCAGGTGAAGACGTACTCCGAGCCTGGGCGCGACCCGCGCGGCCCGATCGCCACCTGCGCGTTCCTTGCGATCGCGCCCGACCTGGCCGACGCCGAGGCGGGCACGGACGCGGCGAGCGCGGCCTGGGTCCCGGTGCGCCGCGTGCTGGACGGGCTGGACTTGGCGTTCGACCACGCCGAGATCGTCCGCGACGCGCTGGCGCTCGCCCGCGCGAAGCTCCGGTTCACCACGATCGCCACGTCGTTCTGCGGGCCGCGGTTTACGATCAAGCAGCTGCGCGAGGTCTACGAGACGGTGTGGGGCGTCAAGCTGGACGGCCCCAACTTCCACCGCAAGGTCGCCGACGATACCGGTTTCATCGTGCCGACCGGGGAAAACGAGAAGACCAGCGGTCGCCCCGCGGCCCTGTACCGCGCGGGCGACGCGGTCATGCTGGACCGGCCGATCCTACCGTCGACCCCCCTCTGACCGTCCTCTTCGGACGGCACGAAACCCTTGCGCCGCCTGGGTGACACCCGTGCGCACCCCTTGATGTAGTTCTGACAAAAAGCTACCTTTCCGATGTGACCACGACTCTGCCGGCCCGGTTGCGCACCGGGCTCACCGTTGATATCGCCTTGTTCACCGTCCATGACCGCCGCCTGCACGTCCTCGCCATCCGGCGCGGCAAACCCCCGTACCGCGGCGCGGTCGCGCTGCCCGGCGGGTTCGTAGAAAAGGGGGAGGCGGTGATCGGCGCCGCGCTGCGCGAGCTGGGTGAGGAGGCCGGGCTCGCGGTGCCCGCCGCCGACCTGGAGCGGGTCGGCGTGTACGGGGCGCGCGGGCGGGACCCGCGCGGGTGGATGATCAGCGTCGCGTTCGCCGGATACGTGCCCGAAGCGGTTGCGGCCCGTGCTGGCAGCGACGCCCGCGCCGTCGAGTGGGTCCCGGTCGACGTGCTGCGGTCGCCCGGGACCGAGGTGGCCTTCGACCACCGTGCGATCGTCCGCGACGCCGTCACGACCTTCCGCGACCGGCTCCAGTACACCGCGGTGGCGTTGGACTTCCTCCCGTCAGAGTTCACTTTGGACGAACTGCGCGGCGTCTACGAGGCGGTGTGGGGCAGGCCGTTGGGCGCGCGCGGATTCGCCGACGCAGTCCTGGGCGCGGGGGGTTTCGTGGAGCGGCACGGTGCGGTGTACCGGCGGGGGGCGAGCGCCGTGCTGGTGCCGCCGATCGCCCGACGGCGCTGATCCTGGTGTCTGTTTGACATAAACTGCGCGGACTGGCTAGGGTCCTGTTAACCCAAAGTGGGTTTTCCCATAGTGCGTACGCGCACAACCGAGACCATCGTTCCGGTCCCGTCCGAGTTCGAGCTCACGTTTGCGAGTGCACATGAATGCGATGTTCGCGCGGTTCCTGTCGTCCCTGTTACCCGGACTGCTGGTGCTCACCGGGTGCGCCTCGTCGGAGGCCGACGCCCCGACGGGCGCGGTCGCTGCGGAGGAGTGCGAGCGGCTGGCTGCGGTGACCCCGGACCAGGCCGCAGGCACCACCGTCCTGGTGCCGGACAACACGGCCTCCCATCGGGCGACCGGGTTCTCGGCCGTGGTCACCGCCGCCCTCGTCGAGGCCCAGGGGCGTGGTGACCGGCTGCTGGTCATGCCGGTCGACGGCGCCGGCGCACCACCCCGGGTGGCGCGCACAATTGCCCTCGAACCGGCGCCGGGGGACGACTCGCCCGCCGCCGCGCAGGCCCGCAAGGGCGTGGTGACGTGCGTCGCGACCTGGGCGCGCGACGACCTCGCCCGGCCCACCGCCGGGGGCAGTGCCGTCCTCGACATCATCAACGCCGCCGCGCTAGAGCGGCCCGCCAAGGTGATCGTGCTATCCGATGGGATCGCCAACGTCGGCCAGTTCGACCTCGACGTGCTGGGCTTCGGCGCTCCCGGCGACCGCGTGGCCCAACGGCTGGCAGACGCCGATGCCTTCGCGCCGCAGCTGTCGGGGATCTCACTGCTGTGGAACGGCTTGGGCGCCACGGTGCCGCCGCTGCCGCAGCCCGTGCGGGCCGATTTGGAGCGCATCTGGACGGCGGTGCTGACCAAGGCGGGCGCCACGGCGACCTTCGACAGTACGTCCGGCGCCGCCCTGGACCCGCTGCCCGACCTGCCCGCCGACCCGGTGACCGTGCCCGAGGTCGAGTCCGTCGCGTTGCCGTGCGACGGCACGGAGATCATTATCCCCGGCGTGCTGCTGTTCGCGGGCGAGAGCACGGTCCTGGAACCCGGCGCGGACGAGGTTCTGGGCGAGATAGCCCGACAATTGCGGGCGCGGGCGGGCGCGCGGGCCCGCGTCGACGGCCACGCCGCCGCCTACGGTGACGACTCTGGCCGCGTCGTGAAGTCGCGCCTGCGGGCTGAGGCGGTGAAGACGAAGCTGGTGGAGTTCGGCGTGGCGGGCTCCCGGCTGACCACGGAGGGCTGGGGCTCGACCGCGCCACTGGTCGACGAGTTCCCCGGCCGCACGCACGACGAGGCGGCGGCTGCGCGCAACCGCCGCGTCACGGTCGTCATCACGGAAGCGGGGTGCGACCGATGAACCGGGTCCTGTCCACGGTCTTGTTCTTGCTGGGGTTGCCGGCCGGTCTGCTGGCGCGGCACGAGGAGGGGAGGATCCGGCAAGGTCTGCGCCGCTGGCACAAGCGGCGTACCGGTGCGGACGTCAGGTCCACCGCCGCGGAGCCGGAATCGGAACCTGGGACGGGGTCGGGCGGCGGATCGGCCAGCGGCGTGCTTCAAGGTGAGATGCCGGCTGTGCTGGGCGTGATCCAGACTCACGCCGCGCACGACCGGGACGCCGCGAAGAAGTTGCGACGCTTGCAGGACGCGGTGACCGACCGCGCCCACGCGGCCGTCCGCGTCTGGGAACGCCTTGAGGACGTCGAGGCGGAACCCCGGTGGGAATTGCGCCGTGAGGCGCTGGCCGCGCGGAAGACAGCCGTGCGGCCGGAGGACGGAGAGCGCGCGGAGAGAGATGCATCGGGCGAGTACTTCGATGCGAACCAGCCCGGTATCGACCCCCGGAAGCTGCTCTACGCCGAGTTGCTGTTCGTGGTGGTGGAGGTGTTCTTCTGGTACGGGCTGTTCAGCTACGGGTACGGCAGCAAGTACGGGCCGCTCAGCCCGGAGCGCGTCGGTGCCGTGCTGCTGGGGCTGGTGATCCCGGTGGTAGGTGTCGTGGTGGCGCGGGTGGTCGGCTTCACCGGCCACCGGTGGCTGATGAACTACGAGGGCATCTCGCGGCGGCGACACCTCGGCGCGGTGCTCGGCGTGGTTGTGCTGGTGCTGGTGTGCCTGGCGATCTTCCAGCTCGTGCTGTTCCGGTTCGGCGCGGCGGGTGTGTTGGGCCCGAAGGTGCCGGCGTGGGCGATGGCGTTGCTGTTCGTGCTGTTCTTGGTGGCGGACACGGCGATGCGGCTGCTGCTGGTCTCGGAGGTCCGCGCCCAGTATGACCGGCAGGCCGGCGACTTCGACCGGCTGCGGCGGGCGGTCATCAAGGCCAACACCGAGCACACCACGGCGTGGACGGCGTTGCGCTCCCTGGTGCAGCAGCACCGCGACGAGGCCACGCGGGTGGAGGTGGTGGGCGCGCACCTCGTGTTCGAGGGGCGTGCCCGGTGGGACGACCCGGAGCGAACGGTCCGGCCGCGCCAGACGCGAAGACCGCACCAGGACAACCGGAACGGGGGCAGGCGCAGCGCGATGGCGCTGCCCGCCGACGAGCCGCTGCACCTGCTGGGCGAGGACCTGCCGCTGGGAACCATGCCGGTGCTCGCCGACGCGATCGACGTCCTGCGCCACTGGCCGCCGCTGGACCAGGACCAGTTGAGCGCCCGACTGAGGGACATGTGGCTGCGTGTGCAGGGCCGAGAGAGGCCGCAGGCCGGGGCACCCAGGCACAACGGGCATCCCGGGCCCACCAGTCGGCACCGGCCGGGCGACCCGACGGTCGAGTTCACCGTCGTCGATCCCGAGAACGACGATCCGCGCTGCGGGAGGTCCTGATGCGCGGGGTGCTCAGGCTGTCCGCCGACCTCGCCGCGTCTGCGACCTTCGCGCGATGGGGCCGCCGGAAGGTGCTGCCCGTACTGCTGGTCCTGCTGGCGCTGCTGTCGGGGTGGTACCAGTGGCGGCGGGAGAACCCGCCGTTGCCGTCGACGATCGAGGGCTACGCGCTGGTCGGCCCGCGCGGGCCCGCATGCCTGCGGATCGTGATCGGCCTGGACGTGTCGGGCTCGATGGACCAGTACGCCCATCCCCGTGACGAGGCGCTGAAGAGCCTGCTGCGGTGGGCGAAGGAGGGCTATTCGCTACGGGACGCGGACCGGGTCGCGGTCGTGGACTTCGCGCTGGGTGCGAGCGTCCGGTTGCCACCCCAGCCGGTGAAGTCGGACGTGCCCGCCCTCGCCGCCCCGGCGGTCGACACCGGGGACACCCGGGTGGAGCAGTTGCTCGACCGGGTGGCGGGTTTCCCCGACGACGGATGCGAGACGGCGCTGCTGCTGCTGTCGGACGGTATCGTCACCGACCTGCCGCCCACCCACGTCGAGGGGAACGCCATGCTCGCCGCGCATGGGATCCGCTCGGTTCACCTCCTCGTGCCCGGTGTGGATGTGAGCGTCCCGGACGAGTGGACGCGGGCGTTCCCGATCGCGCCGCCGATCACGTTCGACGGCGCCGACTCCGGCGCCACGTCGCTGGTGATCGGGTCGGTGGTGGCTGCCCTGACCGGCCAGCGATTCGTGCCGCTGAACACCCCGACCCCGTGACCGCCGACGGAAGTGGAGCGAACCGGTGCGTGACCTGGACTGGCTGATCGCGACCGCGCCGCGGGAGGTGACCGTGCTCAGCGGCGCGGGCACCTCTGTCGAGGGCCCGTCGTCCCTGCCAACCGGCTACGAGCTGACCGAGCGGGTCTTTACCGCGTACTTCCCGTCCGGCACCTTGGCGACGGTCCTGACCGCCCACGAGGAGTTGGGGTGGCTCGCGACCCCGCCGTGTCCGGACAGCCCGCCGGGCACCGACCTGAGACTGCCCAGGCTGGAGACAGTGCTCGGGGTGGTCGCCCGGGTCCACGGCGAGCAGGCGGTGGACGACAGCGTCGCCGACGTGGCTCACGCGGCGCCCAACCGCCTGCACCGCTTCCTGGCCCACCACCTGGCCCGGGGCGGTGGTCACCTGACGGCGAACTTCGACGAGTGCGTGGAGAAGGCGGGCGCTGCGCTCGGCCACCCGCCGAACCCGGACGGCGTGCTGCACTTCCACGGCGCCACCGGCCCGCGCGGCGGCGTCCTCGGTGTCACGCTGGCGCGCATCGAGAAGGGCTTCCCGCCCGACCTCGCCACCCGGTTTCTGGACGCGTTGCGCGCCCGCCCGGCGGTGCTGGTGCTGGGCTACAGCGGAAGCGACTTCTTCGACGTGGACGTGGTGGTGGTGAGCCTCCCCGCCGGCGCCTTGGCGGGGACGCGCGTGCTGTGGCTGCTGTACAGCGGACACCCGCCGCACTTCGTCACCTCCGATGAGGCGCTGCCACCGCTGGTGCGGGCACTGCGCCGGGCGGGCGCGCGCGTCGACGTGCTGTGCGGCCCGACCGAGGTGGTGCTGGACGTGCTGGGCCGGGGCTGGGGTTTCCCGCTGCTGGGCCACGCGGTGCCCCGTGATCCCAGTCCACCGACGTTCACCGTGGACGACTCACTGCGCGAGGTCGCCGCCCTGGAACTGTTTCTGGAGATCGGCCTGTTCAAGGAGGTCCGCGCACTGCTCTCCCCGCCACCGCCGAACGCACCCCGCACCCTGCTCCGCGCCGCGACCAGCGCCCTGCTGTGGGAACAGGGCCGCTGGAACGACCTGCGCGGGTTCTGGCGGCGGGTCCGCCCGGTCACCGATGCGGAACGCGTGCGCAGGGTGGAACGCATCGGCGCCACCTGGTGGGTCCAGGGCAGGCTGCTGCCCGCCTACCTGTGGCTGACCCACCACCGCCGCCGGGTCGCCGCCGCACTCGGCGACGAGCATGCCCTACTCCTGGCCGAAACCGAGGGCCGCGTACTCGAACACATGCTCCGCACCCCCGACCTGGCGTGGTTCGCCCGCACGCGGGCCAGGAACCTCCTAACGGTACTGGAAGAACCCGGCCAAACCGCTGGCGTCCACCCCTTCCGCACCCGCTCGGACCTCCGCAACAGCCTCGCCCACGCCGTCACCGGCTCCGCGCGCGACGGCCACGCGACCGTGTCGACCGAGTGGTTCTCCCAGGCCAGCAGCCTCCTGGCCTGGGTCACCTACCGCCACCGGGAGTTGCGCGACTCCTACGACCCGGGTTCACCGGACACCGTGCTGAGCACCCGCTACCGCGCCCTCCGCGCCCAGTACGAGACGATCGGCTCCCGCTCCGGCGCCCTGCGCACCATCCTGCTCCCCGGCGCGGAACGCGTCTTCACCACCTGCGAGGTCCTGCGCGATCTGTGGAAACTGCAACACGGCCCCTGGCACCGCATCCGGATCCTGGCGCGCCACGTGCACGCCAGGCGGTCTCGGTGAGTCAGGCTTCGAGTTGGCGAGGGCGGCGCGGATGGTGGGCAGTTCCCCGTCCTCGCCGTCGTGCTCGATGATATGGGGAGGATCGCGGTGAGCTTCCCCGATAACCCGAGGCAGTCGTTACCTGGATGCGGTCGGTGCCGCCGGGATGGTAGCTGGCCGGGTCTGAGCGGCGTGCCAAGCGGCTTCGTACTCATCCGAACCGAGCCAGCCGAGATTCTTCGGGATGCGCCCGGGGTTGTAGAACCCGTCGATATAGCGGAACAGCTCGGTCTCGGCTTCGTCGCGGGTGCGCCAGGACCGGCGGTAGACCAGCTCGATCTTCAACGAGGAGAAGGAAGTCTCCATCAGGGCGTTGATGCCCCTATGTCGATGATCTCCTTGCGGGTGGAGCCGCCGGCGGTACGGCGTGCCGCGTACTCCCGTGTGCGACGGTCGTGGATGAGCCTGTTGACCGCGATTGTCCACAGTGCACTATTGGTCGCGCGATCACCGCTGCGGTTGAGCCTGTGGCGCTGGGTCTTCCCGCTGGAGTGTTCGACAGGGCTTACGCCGCACAACGCCGCGAAGGCGGCCTCGCCGCCCAGATGTTCGGGATTGTCGCCCGCGGTGACGAGAAGTTGGGCGGCGCAGATCGGCCCGATGCCGGGCTGGGCGAGCAGTCGGGGAACGGTCTGGCGGGTTATTGAGCCGAAAGTGATCGGTTGCCTACATGGCGGCGTAGCGGACGTGCGGTGCCTGGAAGTAGCCGCGGACGATGTGCGGTTGGCGTTGGCGGCGTCGTAGGAAGCGTCGGGTCTCGTGGGCGAGCCGGTCGACGTTGTGGGCGCGGGGAGGCGTTGACGTTGCGTTTGAGGTCGGCGTTGAGCAGCTCGTCCGGGTTGAGTTCGGGGCTGTAGCCGGGCATGAGGTGCAGTTCGACCCGGTCGGTGTTGTCCTTCAGCCAGGCGCGGACGGCCTTGCTTCTGTGTACGGGGTGTCGGTCGGCGATGACGTGGATTTTCCTGCCGGCCTGGCGGGCGGTGCGGTCGAGGAACGTGGTGAACACCGGCGCTGTGAACCGCTCGGTGAACACGGTGAACCACAGCGCGCCGCGTGGACCGACGGCGGACATGACGTTGACACGCAGCCGTTTCCCGGTCACCCGCACGATCGGCGTGCGACCCTTCGGCGCCCACGAGCGGCCTGGCGGTGAGGCGTCGGAGCGCAGCCCGCACTGGTCGACCCACGCGATCGCCGCGCCCTCGGCCCTCGCACGTGCCTCGATCGCCGGATAGTCCTCATCCAGCCATGCCCGTACCGCGGCGGACTGCTGCTCGTAGGCCCGCCGGGCCGGGCGCCGCGGGGTGAAGCCGTGCCGGCGCAGCCACAACCCCACGCCCTGACCGGTCATGTTCACACCCACGACCAGTCGGATCAGCTCGACCACCGCCGGGCGGGTCCACAGCGGGCCGCCGATCAGCAACTCCTCCGGCGTGTAGTCGGCCATCGCCGCGAACAGGGTGCCCCGGTCCTCCGAGGTGATCAGTTCCGCGGGGCCGGGCCGTCCTTCGCGGGTCACCAGGCCGTCGCGACCCGCCCGCCGGTAGGCACGCCACCAGGTGCCCACCGAGCGCTCCGAGACCCCGAACACCTCCGCGGCCTGCCGATAGCCCTCGACCCGACCGGACTCCAACGCGGCAACGACCCGCAACCGCAGCACCTCACGCTCCGCGGGCGACAACCGGCGCGCACCCTCCACCTCGATCACGAGTGATCAACTTACAGGAAGGTGATCACTTTCGACTCAATATCAGTCGGCCACCGTCGCCGAACTTGCGGAAGAGCGGCGAAAGTTCTACGCCTCAATCACACGCGCCCGTGACGAGTTGCAGATCTTTTACTCCGGCTTTGTTCTCACCCGATGGGGGCGGCGAGTCGACGCCGGACCGAGTCGCTACCTCGAAGAGATCGAACTCGTATGAGCACGTATCGATCGGCTCGTCGACATCCTGCCGAGGTGGGCCGGGCAAGGGGAACGACGCTATGCGCTGGTCAAGCCTCCGGCTAGGCTTGGCGTCAGCGGTAGCGGCGTCGTGACGACCATCCTGTACGGCATCTCCATGCTGCCCCTCTGCAAGCGCCGCCCCTGGGCCGTGGGACCGCCTTCATTTCGCTGCTCTAACAATTGTAAACAAGTTTCACGTCATTGCACTGAACCTGCAGATCCGTGACGCCGCAGTATTGCGGAGTTGATGTGCCGGGCCCGGGGTGCTGTACGGCGGGTTCACTCTTTGGGGTATATATGCCTGTCTGGAGTCTGCTTACTTGCACTGCGCTGTTCGGGTGATCCTCGGCCGGATGCAGCCTCCCATGCAGCGGATCGAGGTGTTCGCGCACCTTTCACCGTCGGGTGTGGGACTACGGAGAGGGATGAGGGTGTCGGTGACGAGCGAACGATCCGAGTGGTCCTAGTGCACGAGGGCATGTTGGTGAACGGGGACGTAGGAGATCTCCCAGCGGGTGATGGCGAACTAGAGGAGGTCCCCCAGCCGCTCGACTACGAGCAGTTCATCCGGCAAAGGCGGTCCGAACTACTTCGGTACGTCAGGCGGGTCGCGGACAGCCCGGAGGAGGGCGAGGACGCGTTGCAGGACGCCCTGGTTGACGCATACCGGGAGTGGCAGGCGGTGTCCGTCATGGAGCGACCGCTGGGGTGGGTGCTTAGGGTTACCTCCCACAAGCTCTACCTCCTGCGCCGAGGACGGCGTCGTCCGCTGCACACATCGCCAGCCAGCGTCCGGGAAACCGTCGCTGACCCTTCCGAAGCGTTGGTCAAGAGCTCCGAGCTCTGGGACGCGGTACGGCAACTATCCCCGAGACTGCGTCAAGTCGTCACCATCCGGCACACCTTCGACCTGAGCGTGGGAGAGATCGCCGTCTGTCTTGATCTCAAGGAGTCGGCCGTGCGAGGTCACCTGGCGCGTGCCTATGCCCAGTTGCGAGACCTGCTGCCACCTGTGCAACAGGACGACGTGCCATGAATCCCGAGGAGCTGTTTCGTCACGAACGTCAAGCCGATACGTCCCCGGCGGACGATCTCGCCGTGCGGCGGTGGATGAACCAGGTGGAGGCGGAGCAGCGCCGCCGCTCGACAACTCGCGGCGCGGACGACGAGGCACATGCCGAGGTGAAGCGGTTCGCACATGCCGAGCGTGCATTGGCCGAAGGACGTCGTGCGGAGGGCCGCGGAGACCTCGTCGAAGCCGCCGCGCAGTTGACGTTGGCGGCGGAAGAAGGCGTCGGCGATGCGGTCCTCCGTTTGGCCGGTGTGCTGACCCGCTCGGAGCGTTACGCCGATGCGCTGGAGTGGTGTGCGCTCGCGGAAGCCGAGGGGTTCGAAGAGGCCGCCGACCTCGCGGCGCGGTGCCGGGCCGCCCTCGGCCTGCCCGCGCCCACCAGAACGGACAGGTCCGGCCCGACGGAGCCAGCACCACCCCCGCCGCAGACGGAGCCGAAGCGCGGCGCCGGACGCGGCCTCCGCCCCACGGCCAGCGCGGACCTGGGCCTGACCCGCAGGCTGAAGGCCTTGGCCTGCACCGTTCCGCTGCACGAGTTGGACTACCACAAGGCCAAGCTCGACTGGGTCGACGCGTCGATCTACCAGATGGCGGAGATCGCCATGCACACCATCGACCACATCACCATCGCGATGGATTTCGACACCGGAGCTGTCCACGACGCCGTCCGGGAGCGGGTAGTGCCCTTTGTGGCGGCCCAGGCCCCTGGCCGGAGCCCTGACGAACACCGACGTGTGGCGCGCTGGGTCCTGGAGAAGCTGATCAACGTCGGCACCGTCGACCGGGTATTCCGGCACGCCTACGGCGAGATCGACGTGAACGGCGAGTATCAGCGGCGCACGTTCGACTTCAAGCTGGTGCGCGAGGTACCGGGAGCCCGCGGCGAGATCTACCTTCGGACCACCGACGAGGCGATCAACGTGCTCGTCGGCGCGCTCGACACCGACGTCGCGTCCGCGCAGGTGGCCGCTGAGGTGAAGCTGGACAACTTGATCAACCGCGGTCAGCTGGCCGACGCGCGGGTCGCCGCGGAGCAGGCGCGCTACCGCACCGTCCAGTACGGCGAGATGTTGCGGCACAAGCTCGACGCCACGCGCCGGGATGTGCGCGTCGTGGACTGGGAGCACGAGCTGCCCGACATGCTCGACAAAGCGCTCGCCCACATCGAGGAGCGGTTCAAGGTCGAGCACGCCATCCTGCGCAACATCACCGACGCGCGCGACGGGTCCGACGACCCCGACCACAAGCGCCGGGCCGCCGAACTGGTCGACATCGTGGCGGATTGCATCCGTAGGCACACCCAGTTGCAGAGTCGTCTGCAGTCCGCGCGTGCCGTGTTCCGTGAGGAACAGGACCGCCAACATTTCTCCGGCCCGCCGCAGCGGGCGGCACTGGACCTGCACGGCCAACTGCTGAAACCCATGTTGGACCTGCCCATCACCGACGCGGTGGGCCCGTTGGAGCAATTCTTCCGCGCCGCCTCCGGCATCGAGAGCCCGGACATCCCATCGCTGCCCTCACTGGTGTCCATGCTGCTGCGGCCGGTGGCCGACCGCGACCGCACGGCTGGCCCCGTGGTCAACCCCGCGATCGACGAGGCTCCGGACGACAGGCGGTTCACCGATGAACACCGGCGCATGGCCGATACCCTGCTCGAACTGACCGGCCGCGTCCGCCCGCTCAGCGCGGTGCTGCGGGAGGCCGCTGATTTCGATGACGATCTGCCCGTGCTCGTTGCCTTGCGCGCTACCAACGCCTACAGCCCGGCTATTGGCGCGGCGGTCAAGCACGGCCGGGACAAGGTGTTGCTTGCGGTCGCCGCTGGTTATTCCGTCGAACCGTCGTTCGCCGACGTGGCGGGCGACGATCTCTTGCTCACCACTGCCGAAGTGGTCGACTTGCCCTCCGACGCGCCTGTCGAAGACGTCGTCGCCGCCCACGAGGAGTCCGCGTGAACCGGCTCGACACGACCGACACCGAACAAGCGGCCCGGCTGGTTGCCTTGGGCCTGCGGCGCAAGCACGTGCCCGACCGTGACGTTACCTACCGCGAACTGGTGCGCCGCTACCAGTACGACGAGGTGTTCGCCGCCTCTGTCGACGCGATCGCGGTGGGCTTGGGGCTTCTCGTGCTCGACGTGACCTCGCGCAGCGGCATCGTGTTGGCGGCCGAACCCGGCTCGGTGTTCGAGATCAGGATGGAGGACTACGCGAGGCAGGCGAAGTTGCGTGAGCGGCGCGACACCGAGAAGGTCCTGCACGGGATCGCGCATCTCGCAGTTGCGGCGCTGTGCTTCCCCCGTTCGGACGACCTGGCCAACGACCAATATGTGGGCCGCGTCGCGGTCGACGCGGTCGACGCGGTCGTGCGGGAGACCTGCCGCGTGCTGGACGAGCGCGCGACCAAGGACTCCGGCAACGCCGACCCCTCCATCGACGAACCGGAACTCGAACGCGCCTGGCGCGCCTACCTCAGACGCCCGGAGGTCGCGGCTACCAAGGACAGCAGGCACAACAGCGACACCACCCGGGGCATGGTGAGCCGAGCGCTCAAATGGCTCGCCGACCGCGGGCTCCTGCAAGCCGTGGGTGAAGAAGCTGACGAGGTGTTCCGCACCACCAGCCGCTACCAGGTCCACGTCCGCCAACTTGCTTCGCAGGCGGCGTTCCGTGAACTGCTGAACTTGGGCGTCGTGCCACCGCTCACCACGGGGGGACTGGTCACCGCCGCCACCCCTGAGACGATCTGAACCGAGGACGCACCCGATGTACGAACTCTCCAAGGTCAGGCTGTACTCCGTCGGCCCGCCCGGTGCTCGGTACGAGGATGTCGTCATCGACCTGTCCGGCGCAGGCACCCCAGTGCGTGACCAGCAGTTGATGCTCGGTCAACCGGAAGTCCGCCGGCCCTCGCCTGCCTCCATCCTGTTCCTGGAGAACGGCGGCGGCAAATCTGTGTTGATCAAGCTGATTTTCTCGGTCATGTTGCCAGGCAAACGCCAGGTAGTCGGCACCTCGAACACGAAGGTGTTGGAGAAGTTCGTGGATCGCAAAGACGTTGCGCATGTCGTGCTGGAGTGGATGCACACCAGGACCGGGCGCATGCTGCTCACCGGCAAGGTGTCGGACTGGCGTCGACGCGGCCCGCAGTCCGGCGAGGACAACCTCGTGGACCTCTGGTACAGCCTGCGCCCTAACAGCGTCGTCGACATCACGACGCTGCCCTTCGCCGAGGACGGCCACAATCTCGTCGCGACTGAATTCCGCTCCAGGCTCGACGACTTCGCAGAGGAGGATCCAGCCCTCGAACTGGAATGGGCGGACAAGCACTGGAAGTGGGGACAGCGGCTCGCCGACCTGGGGCTGGACGCTGAGCTGTTCCGCTACCAGCGGGACATGAATGCTGGTGAGGGTGAGGCGGCCGACGCGTTCACGTTCACTACGGACGAGGCGTTCGTCGACTTCCTGCTCAAGGCCGTCCTCCCACACGGTGACGCGGAAGACCTCGCCGACTCCATCGCGGGGCACGCGGAGAAGATTGCCAAGCGCAACGACCTGGAGTTGGAGCGCGCGTTCGTGGCGGAAGTGCTCGAACTACTCGATCCGTTGGCCGAGCAGCGATCGGCCACGGTGCGTGCCGATGCCGTCGCCGCCGAGGCGTCCACCGAACTCGACGCGTTCGTTACCCGGTTGATCGCCCGAGTCGTTCACGAGAACGGACTGCTGGACCAACGAAAGCAGCACATCGGAGAACTGACCATTGCGGTCTCGAACGCTGCGGGTGCACTGCGTCGCGCGCAGGACATCCACGCCGCCTTGGCGCACCGTACCGAGACACTGCGACTGGACGCTGCTCGATCAGCGGAGCATGCCGCGGCCGGTGTGAAGGAGCACGCCGAACGCGTCATCAACGGTTGGGCGGCGACCCGCAAGCTCATGGACCACGAGACAACCGCCGAGCACGCTGCCGCACTGCGCGAGGTGGTCGGGCAGCGTGAAGACGCCGCACGGATGGCACTGGAGGCGCGTGACACGAAGTCCCGGGCACTGGCACGTGCTCTCCTGGTCACGGCAGACGCCGCTATCGCGGAAGCTGAGCACGAGGACGCCCAACTCGAGAAGCTGAAGGAGGTGGTCGAGGGCACGACTGAGTCGTGGCGCACCGCGGTCGCCGCCGCCGCCCAAGCCACCGCGCTCGCAGCACAACTCAACGAGCGCGTGGCCGGTGTCGACGCCGAAGTCGAAGCGGCCGTGGAAGCGGGTTTGATCACATCGGTCACCTCGCTCTATGAGGACGCGGTGTCGCTCGCGGACCGCGTCCGGACCGACTCGGCCGAGATCGAGGAGAACGCGGGACGGCTGAACGCACTCGAAGCCCAGGTCGGAGTGGCCCAAACCGAGTTGCTGCAGGCGCAGGGGAAGCAGGTCGCTGCGCGGAGCCGGCACGAGAACGCAGTGACCGTATTGAACCGGGCCGAGGTGGCTGCGGAGGCACTCGGTCGCGAGCCGCGCCTGATCGAACTGCTCGACACCGACGACGTCATGCTGGAGTACGACGTCGAGACGCTGCTCGACCAGCTTGCGAAGGCTCAGGCCGACTTCGACCAGCAGCGGACTGAACTGAGGGTCGCGGACGCGGCCGACGAACCCGCCCGCCTGATCTGGGAGGAGACCCCCGAAGCGCTCCTGCCACCGCCCCACGAGGTCGCACACATCCGTCGCCTGCTGGAGTCGGAAGGAATCGCCTGCGGAACCGGGTGGGACTACGTTGCCGACCACTCTGACGAGTCGACCCGCGCGGAACTCGTTCGACACCTGCCCCATCTTGCGGGAGGTGTGCTGGTCAACAAGCCCGAACACCTCGACCGTGCCCGCGAGGTGATCGCTGAACACGGCTACCACCCCAGCGGGATCGTCACCGTCGCGACATCACACTCGTTCGACATGGTGGTGGACGCGGCCTTCGATCTCTCCCTCCGCTCGACCGCCGGGTTCGTAGCCCCGCCCAATCCAGCGCTGTTCGACCCCGCGGCGGCCAAGGCAGAGCAGACGCGGATCGCCAACGAACATGCGGCGCGGAAGGCCAGACTGGCCGAACTGGACGCCACCTACAGCGCGGACCGGGCACTGGCGGCCAGGCTGTCGGCATGGCGTGCGGAATACCCGAGCGGCACCTTGGCAGGACTTGCCGAGGCCGTCACTTCGGCCGAAGCCGCACTGCGAGACGCCGATCAGGCCGTCGAGCACCGCGAGCGCGTCCTCGTCGGTGCTGTCGAGGCGCGTGACGCGCATAAAAAACTACTCGCAGAACTGCGTCAGGCACTCGACCTGCTCAAGGAACGCTCCCGCAGCCTCACAGAGTTGGCTGGTAAGAGCCGCGAGTCGGACATCTGGAAGAGGAACGCTGCCCAAGCCCGTGGCCAAGTGGAAGCTGAGACCACACGAGCAGAAGAATTCTTCAAGCACATCGGCAGGTTGCGTGGTGACGTCGCAGTCCGCCAACGTCGAGCCGACGACCAACGCGCGTTGGCGGCCAGGACCCGTGACGAGATCGACAACATCCAAGGCGACACCGCGGTCAATCCCGACGCCCCGGTTCCGGATCAACCAGTCGCGGTGCTGCGGGACGTGTTGCGTGAGGCGCAGCGCGTCTATGACAAGGCCGAAGTCGGTGACGACCAGCTCAAGGAGTTGCAGGCGGCCGAGGTTAAGGCGACTACGGCGCGCCGGGAGTGGGAGGACGAGCCCTCGGTCATCCGCGACATCGCCCGGCAGTTGCTCGAATCCACGGATGGTGCCGACGCCGCGTCCCGGGCCTCCGCGGTTGCGCAGGCCAGCAGCCGACTCCAATCCGCTGACCGGGACTACCGGAACGCGTCGAACAAGGCTGCGGCGTGCGGCGCGCGTCTGGAGCAACTCCCGGCACCCACCGTGGTGCTCGACCGCTCGCTCCAGCCACGTGACGCAGAGCACGGAGAAGTACTGGTCACCGAGGCCACCGAGACGGTCGAGAACACCGGCGAATCGCATGAGCGCCGCATCGCCGACCTGGAAGCGGCGCGGACGGCGTTGGGCAAGGCCGAGGTGGTAGCCGACGCGTTCAGGACGATTGCCGATGCCCACCGCGCCGCATCGGACGACCAATCGGACATCGATACTGCTGGTGTCGAACCGTTCAGGGGTGACGTCGACGCAGCCCGAAGCCGCTACGGAGAACTGCGTCGTGCCACCGCAGTGGCCCAGAAAGTCGCACAGGACGCGCACCGAGCATTGCGCACGCATGCCGAACGGCTCGACCAACGCGCCAGGGACAGCAGGTTCGAGTCACTTTCGATCCCGGCACGCACGCAGATCCCAGGGGTGGGGCTTTCCGCTATGGCGGACCACGCGGCCGAGTGGGCCCAACAGCTGCGACCGCGCCTGCGGTCGTTGACCGACGACTTGGAACAGGTCGACCGGCACCGGTCGGTCATCATCGAGCGGCTGACTGCGATCGTGGATGGTGCGCTACGCAGACTGCGCACGGCCCAGCGGCTCTCCAAACTTCCCAGAGGGCTGGGCGACTGGACCGGGTTGGAGTTTCTACGCATCGGCTGCACACCTGTCGAAGGCGACTTGCTCGCCCACCAACTAGGCCTGGTCCTCGACGACGCGGTGGAACGGCACAAGACCAACGGGAAGCGCGACGGTCTCGGGGTCGTGCTGCGTGCGGTCAGGGCCGCAGTGCCCAAGGGTTTCAAGGTGACGATGCTCAAGCCGGACGCCGTGCTGCGTGCCGAGCGCGTCCGGATCTCCGAGGTCCGCGACGTGTTCTCAGGAGGCCAGCACCTCACCGCTGCGATCATCCTCTACTGCACCATGGCGGCCCTCCGCGCGAACAACCAGGGCAGGACCCGCCACCACCACTCCGGGGTCCTGTTCCTGGACAACCCCATCGGTCGGGCATCCGCTGGCTACCTGCTGGACCTACAACGTGGAGTGGCTGCCGCGCTCGGTGTCCAGCTCGTCTACACCACCGGGCTATTCGAGGAAGAGGCGCTGGGCGGTTTCCCGCTGATCGTGCGGCTGCGCAACGACGCGGACCTACGTGCCGGGCGCAAGTACCTGTCGGTGCACGAGCGGATCGCACTGCACCTGGATTCGCTCGCGGTACCGAACGGGACCGGTGTTCTCACCACCACCAGAGTCGTCCTTCCGGAGCGGCGTCGTGGCGAAGCGGATTGACCGGCTCGGGGACGCTCTCTACAGGGAGCTCCTGAAGTGCGCCGCAGTGCGAAACTGGCCTGGCACTACCCACAAGGAAGTACCCATCGTCGAGGTGCGCCGCTGCTTCGGCGAGGTCTACCAGCGTAGGGAGGGCGACGACGGGGTCACCGCGATGATCCGCGCGAGCCTGTCCGTCCTAGTCGAGCGCCAACTGGTCGCCCCGGTGAAGGCCACCGACCTCGAGCGGATCGATTTGCCGACGAAGGTCAAACTCGTGCCCACGGCCGCGAAGACGCCGAAGATCGTTCCACCGATGCCACGATGGCACCGATTGCTGTATGACCTGGAGGACTTCTGGCCGACAGTCACGGACAAGCAGCGCGTGCGGTACGTGGCTATCAACCGGTGGTTGTTGAGCAATCCCGACACGGCGACGATCGTGCCGCTGCGGGAGCGCGCTCTCGAAATATTCAGCTTGTTCGGCGCCGAGGAGGACTTCGAGTCGCCTGAAAAAGCACTCGACGGGATGCGCACCGGACCGCTGTTCGGCGACCAGGAACGACTCCTGCACCTCCTGCGGGCCGTGGCGACCCCGCCACCGCTGCTGAGCAGGCAACTGCTTGAGGAAGTTACCCCAAGCCATCTGACGCGCGTCGGCGAAGGAGATCTGCTGCTGGTCGTGGAGAACAGTGCGACGTGGTGGTCGATCGTGAAGGCATTGCCAGCGCTGCACAACCTGGGGCACATCGCGTGGGGTCTCGGTGCGAGCTTCATTTCGTCAATTCGATCCATCGCCGACAACCACGAGATCCGCCGCATTCGCTACTTCGGAGATCTCGACCTCTCCGGTCTGCGCATCCCGGACTCCGCCCGGCGCACCGCGTCCGTCGAGGGCCTGCCGTCCGTTCGCCCTGCGGTGAACCTCTACGCCGAGCTGTTCGCGCTGGGCCGGAGCTGGCGGGCGAACGACAAGGCGGTGGATAGGGCTCGTGCGCGCGAACTGGTCGGCTGGCTACCCGCAGAGCACCATGATGCCGCTGTGCGGTTGCTTACTGAGGGGCGCCGCATCGCTCAGGAGTGGGTTGGGTACCGACACCTCGGCCAAACCTCGAAATGGCACGCCGACCTCATGTGATCGACGCGATCGTGCGACTCCGATCGACGACGGCGCAACTGTCGTCCTCTGTTCCCGTCCGGCGTAAGGGCTCGCGGATGTGGTCGTCGTTCATCGGCCGGGAGTGTCGTACCCGTGTGGTACACCGTTGAGCGGCGCGTAGTCGAAGTGCTGGCGTCGAGCTTCAGGGGAGGAGTGCTGTGGAAGAGGATGTCTACAGGGACCTAGCGAAAGGGCTGCTGACTCCGGAACAGGTGTATCCGCGTGGGGAGGCGATGTCGAGGAGGTCCGTGGTGCCTGCTCGACGGGGTGTCTATGCCTGGTACTTCGACGAGGTGCCGCCGGGTGTGCCG
Organism: Saccharothrix espanaensis DSM 44229; assembly: GCF_000328705.1. NCBI lineage: Bacteria > Bacillati > Actinomycetota > Actinomycetes > Pseudonocardiales > Pseudonocardiaceae > Saccharothrix > Saccharothrix espanaensis. Next base: position 2,171,399 of record NC_019673.1, read on the forward strand.
ACCGAAGGATGCCGTGTCGGCGAGTTCGGGACGCTGCTGTACGTGGGGATCGCGCCGAAGGCACCTCCTGCGAATGGTGCGCGGCCGAGCAAGCAGCACCTTCGTCAACGCGTCGGCTACCACTTCGGGGGGAACGCCTACGGTTCCACGCTGCGGTTGACCCTGGGGTGTCACCTGGCGGAGCAGTTGGGAATCGAACTTCGCCGTGTGGGCAGCGGCACGCGACTGACCTTTACGAAGACGGGCGAGGACCGGCTCAGCAAGTGGATGGGTGCTCATGCCCGCGTGGCGTTCACCCTCGATGACGAGCCGTGGAAGCTGGAGCACGAGCTCATCCAGCGCGAGGTCCTTCCGTTGAACATCGCCGATAACGCCCACAGCCCTTATTACCTTTCGCTCCGCACGCTTCGAAACGAGCACAAGAGGCGGGCGCGCGAACTACCCGTCGCTTCCTGACCGGGCACCCGGCTCCGCCTGCCCGTCCGAGACAGGGCGGCGCCAAGGTGCGCGAGAGTCGTCCGTGCCCCGAGTCGAGCGGAGCGTGGCCAGTACCTGCCGTTGGTAGCCGATACCGCGGGTGCCCAGGTAGTGATCGTGGACGCGGATGGAGTGGCCGCGTTGTTCGATCATCTCGTGGGCGGCCAGCAGCCTGGCGAGGTAGGGGCGTGGGAGGAAAGTGTGGATGTCGGTGTCGCCAGCCTCAGCCAACGGCATCAGCTGGTCGGCTACGACTGTCGTCGGGACCGCATCCCGGTCCGTCATCCTCCGGTCGTAGGGCTCGACATGCGTGTCCAGGTCGAGTAGGCCATGCCGCGCTGACAGGATCCTCACCGCTGCACTGCGGCCTGCGGTGCCGGACAGTTCGGCCTCCTCCTCGACCACGGTGAGGCAGTACTGGAACATCGACCCTGTGTAGAGGGTTCGAGCGGGGCTCGGCCGGGAGAGCTTCGCTGCTCCGCACGGGATCACGAAGAGAGTTCTGCTCACATTCGTGCTCACCACCTGTCCGAACACGCGAGGTCATAGGGTCGGTTCATGCCGTACAGGCTAGCTTCGTCGCCTCAGGTCAGTAGGACCGCACTATTGCGCATTGCGCGCCTGGTATTTACATCACCTCGCTCGTCCGGTAAGCCGTAGAAGCGGGTGATCAGTGACTGGTCGATTCCGAAGTCATAAGAGAGGTGTTCATGGCGCGGCGGGCTATCGTTCTGTTGAGTGGCGGCCTCGACTCCTGCACGGTCTTGGCGATAGCCAAGGACCAGGGTTTCGAGTCGTACGCGTTGAGCTTCGACTACGGGCAGAGGCATCGAACGGAGTTGCGGTCGGCCGGGCTGGTCGCAGCGGCGCTCGGCGCGACCGAGCATCGCACTGCGACTATCGACCTGCGGGTTTTCGGTGGGTCGGCGCTGACTTCGGACGTGGAGGTGCCCAAGCATCGGATCGTCGACGACATCGACTCCAATATCATACCGGTTACTTATGTCCCCGCCCGTAATACCATCTTCCTTGCGTTCGCAACTGCCTACGCCGAGGTGGTCGGCGCGTTTGACATCTTCACCGGTGTCACTGCGGTCGACTACAGCGGTTACCCGGATTGTCGTCCAGAATTCATGGAGGCTTTCGAGGCGACAGCCAATCTGGGAACACGCGCGGGCGTCGAACAGGGGGAGCGGTTGCGGCTGCATTCTCCGCTGATCGAGATGTCGAAAGCGGACATCATCCGTGAGGGAACTCGTCTCGGTGTGGACTACTCGCTCACGTCGAGCTGCTACGACCCGGACGACCGTGGCCGCGCCTGCGGCCATTGTGACACGTGCTTGCTGCGGTTGAAGGGCTTCGCCGAGTGCGGCATCAAGGACCCCGTTGCTTACCGGGGTGCAGTGGCGTGACTTACCTGGTCAAGGAGATCTTCTACACGCTGCAGGGTGAAGGCGCGCACAGCGGCCGACCGGCCGTGTTCTGCCGGTTCTCCCGCTGTAATCTCTGGACCGGACACGAGAAGGACCGGGCGCGGGCGGTGTGCAGGTTTTGCGACACCGACTTCGTCGGCATCGACGGGCCAGGCGGCGGCAGGTTCGCCACGCCGGCGGAACTTGCCGACGCGGTCGAGGCGGCCTGGCCCACGCTAGGCAAGGCCAGGCGCTTTGTCGTGTGTACCGGCGGTGAGCCCCTGCTTCAACTCGACGAGGTAGCGGTGCAGACGCTGCACGAGCGCGGGTTCGAGGTCGCCGTCGAGACCAACGGCACCCGCGTCCCGCCACCGGGGATCGACTGGCTCTGCGTCAGCCCGAAGGTCGGGGCGGAACTGGTGGTGGAGTCCGGTGACGAGCTGAAGTTCGTCTACCCGCAGGAAGGAGTCAATCCTGCCCGGTTCGAGCACCTGGACTTCCGCTCCTTCCGGCTCCAGCCCCTCGACGACCACAACCTCGACGACAACACCAAGGCCGCTATTAGCTACTGCCTCGCCAATCCTCGCTGGTCGCTGTCCTTGCAAACCCACAAGTACCTGGGGACCCGCTGATGGAGCTGTTCAAGGAGTTCACGTTCGAAGCAGCCCACCGCATGCCCGAGGTACCGGAAGGGCACAAGTGCGGACGGCTGCACGGCCACTCGTACCGGGTCACCGTCCGCTTGGAGGGTGCAGTCGAACCCAAGGCGGGCTGGGTGGTCGACTTCGGTGAGGTGAAGGCGGCGTTCAAGCCCTTGGAGGAACGACTCGACCACCACTACCTCAACGAGGTCGACGGCTTGTCGAACCCGACGAGCGAGAACCTGGCCGTGTGGATCTGGGATCGCCTGTCAGCCGCCCTCCCCACCCTGTCCGCGGTCACGGTACGCGAGACGTGCACATCCGGGTGCACCTACCGCGGAACATGAGCAGGTACGTCGAGCGGGTCAACTCCGTTGTCCACCTGTCCTAGTGAGATGGTGCGGGGCGGGTGTCTATCTGGCGGAGTCGCCCTGCTCATCCACTGACCTCGTCGTCTGGTCCGGCAATCGCGCATGCCTCGCGGTGGTAGCTGATGTGCGCGTCGTCGATCGCGTGTCGGGGGTGCCTGCGCAGTGTGCCGACCGGCTCGCCGCGCCAGATGTTCCGGACCCTGTCGTCAGCGCCGACGTAGATCGTGAAGGTGTCGAACAGGACATGGCACTTGGGACAGAGGCACAACAGGTTCGCCAGCACATCCGGACCGCAGTGGGGATAGCCCCGACCCCGGATGTGTGCAGCCTCGCTGTAGGGCCCCCGGGCAGTGAGCACCTGATCGCCGCACAACTGGCACCGGTGCTCATGCAATGCCTTCACTTCTTTCGCCAGAGCCGAGTCGCGGGTGACCTCCGACCTCGTGATCGACCGGCGATCCGCCGGACCGGGGGAGGAGGTCGTCCTCGTGCCTGTCCCGTGAGCGGTCGTCTGCTCGTCGAGTCCGACGCGTTCGAGCAGTGCTGTGCGGTCCGGGATGGCGGCCAAGTATTGGGTGAGGATGAGGTTGACGACTTTCGTGCGCAGTGCGGTGTCGTCGTCCAGGAGACCATGGACGTCCTCGGTGAATCCCGCGCTCGGTCCCACCGCGTCGAACACCGAGGCGCTGGGCTTGAACCTCGGAGTCGGCTCGATGCCCTCAACCTGCCAAAAGCCGGTACCTCGCAGGTGCCAGAACGGGACCTCCGGAGTCGCCGACGCTCCTTCCTCTTTGAACTCGTCGAGCAGAGCCTCGACCTCGGAGGAGAAGTCGCTCCAAGCGTGCAGCCGAGGCTCGTCCCCGGCAAGACGCCCGATCGCCCACAGCAGCGTCAAGGGCAAGTGCCTGCCGGGCTGCCTTTCGTTGTGGTGGAGCCGCATGTGTCGCAGGCTGCGGATCAAGTCGGCACGCAGGTCGGGGCGGCGTTCGGTTCGGACACCGATGCTCGGTGTTGACAGCCGCCTGCGTTTTACCCAGCCCAAAGGCAGCGGCTCAAACCTGCTGCGGAGTCTGGGCGGCACGAGCACGGCCTGGTCGGGAACGTCACTAGTGGTCACCTCCGCGATGGCTGCGGCGCGTGGAGGATCGAACACGCGGATGTTCCCCAAGGCGACGATGTGACTGAGAGCCCTGTCACCGAATGCCCTGCCGGGCCAGATCGTCCCTGCCACGCCTTCGTGTTCGAACCTGTGGAGGATCACCACCTCGGCGACGACGAGCCCATCGGTGTGGAACAGGATCCAGTCGCCGATCCGGTGATCCGGGACGTCGTTGCCGGTGACACCCCACAGGCGGGCATGAGCGTTGCCGTAGATCCCTGCCGAGGACATGGACAGTACCGCGACAGTGAGCCTGCACAGGCCGATCTCCCACAACGCGGTGTGAATCTTCGCTACGTTGTCGGTCCGGATTCGAGTCGCCAGGGGTGGAGATGACCGAAAACTTCAACTTCCATGGTCCGACGACGTTCATCAACAAGCCGCAGAACACCGTCGTCCAGGACTTCCAGAACACCCACAACACAGTGCACGGCGAGCAGCTGGCAGAGCTGCTGCGTCTCGTGTTGAGCAGCAAGGACCTCACCGACGAGGAACGTGAGGAAACCGCGCGCCTGGTCGAGGAGGCCGCCACGGCGGCGGACACGGACGAGCCCGCGGCGGTGGAGCGGAGGTTGACCAGGATTGGCCGCATCGTGTCGAGGGCTGCCGACATCGCGACGCCGGCCTCGGTGATCGTAGACAGCGTCTCGTCGATGTTCACCTGAGTCCCGACGTGAGAATCCAGCTGCCGATGGACGACGACGACTCGTCACCGACTTCCGCGGTCCATCACCTCCATCAACCGACACAGGTGCTGATACCCGATGAGTGACCCCATGCAGCTCGACGCCATCGTCTGGGTAGACGACCACGCGCTGCTCCGAGGCACGCTCGGGCACAACGCCGCATACGCGCTGACTCACCGCATCACCCCCGACGACTCTGCCCGGTGGGACAAGACGGACGCGCGCATCGCCTCCGGCTTGCTGGCGCTGGAAGTCGATTCGGGCACCACAGTCGCCGAGCTTGCGCGGCTCGCTCTGGACACGTCGGGCGAGGACGGAACGAAGGTGGTGGAGGTCTGGGTCGAGGACGCCGTCACCCATGAGCGCCTGCCGGACGAGGCGGCGCTCGCGGAGGTACTGGAGTCCGGCGACTTGGTGCTGGTCAAAGCCGAGGTGCCGCCGGAGGCCTGCTACCAGTTGGGCTCCTTGGGCAGACCTGAGGAGCTGTTCGACGTCCTGCACGTGGCCGCCGCGCTGGAGGTGGCGGCGTGGCCCAGGCTGTGGGGCGCGCTGCTCTACACCGAGGAGGACGCGGAGGTGGCGACGTACGTCCGCACGCACTTCGACGAACTCAACGCCATGTCCGGCAAGCTTCTGCGCATCTTCGTGGTCGAACGCCCCCCAGACTGGAAGCGCGCCAAGAAGTACTGGCGCGCCCACCTTGAGCCGGCCCTGCTTCGCACGATGTCCGTGATGCGGTGGCTGAACTCTTCGCCGTACGACAAGAGCGGTCTCTACGAGGTAGCGCGCGAACTCGGAGTCGAGCCCGACCACTTCCCGTGCCTCGCCCTGTTCGGTGGCAGCGACGACGACACGATCATCTTCCCGATCAAGTCGGCCGACCCGGCGTCATTCCGCGAGCTGTTCACTTTGATCCACCGGGCGGTAGGCGAGATACCGGCCGACTACCAAGCGAAACAGGCCTACGACCGCTCCGACAGCCGCGACCCCAGCCAGCCGGTGCTACGCGGCGCGGCGGCGCTGGAAGCACTGGCGGCATCGGCGTCGTGGGCGGACCAGGCTGCGCTGGCGCAAGTGGGTGCGGCGAAGAAAGCCCTGCGGGAAACCGAGTTCCACGGGCGGAATGTGGTCATCGCGCACGGGACCTTGGAGAACATCACCATCCACGGCCCGACGACCTTCATCAACAAGCCGATCAACACGGTGATCAAAGACTTCCAGAATACCCACACCTCCACCTACGGCGCCCGACTCGCCGAGGTTTTGCGCCTGACCCTCAACAGCGAGGACCTGCCGCCCGCGGATCGGGTGGAACTGGCCAAGCGGGTCACGAAGGCCGTAGATGTACTGGAGTCGCCGAACGTACGCTCCCGGTTTGCCGTTCGATACGCACTAGCCGACATCCGCGACCTGGCCTACCGCAGCAAGGACGTCGCGCAGCCGGTGTCGGACATCCTCAAGAGCATCGAGGAAGGTTTCACATAGACAGGCGCAAATGCCGCCCGGGAAGCCGTCATAGCGGTAGGGCGGTGCAAGATCCGTTCGAAAGCATGTGCGCGTGATCGGGCGCTGTGGGGCACGAGAACGCTGTGGGTTGCCACAGGAGAAGTCGCGTCGGATCAGGTCCGGTGGGACGGTCGCGACGGGGTCGGGGACGGTGGTGGTGCGCCACCGCTTCGGCGCGCGACCCGACCGTCCGGTCTGCCGCAGTAGTCGGGCGACGCGTTTGCGGGAGTGCCGCCGGCCTTGGGCTCGGAGTTCGGCGTGCAATGACGACTGGCAGCTCGAGTTGGATAGCCATTCGCTGGGATGCGCAGCCAACGGGCCCGCACCCTGCTTGCACGCGGGGCACGTCCGTCGTAGTTCGGAGGGGGCATGCACCGGGATAACCGACCTGATCGGGCTCAACGGATTCCATGATCAGAATTGCGGTTTGATAGACCCCTTTACTCGGCAAGTTACACTAGGACACGACCTGGAAGAACAGGCCCGAGCACGGCGCTCAGTCATTTTACGACTGGGGGTCAAGGGGCAATGCCGTTAAGTTAGGGCGGGTGAGCGGAGCTTGATGGTCGGTGTTCCGTCATGCCTGATGCTGCGGTGTTCAGGTCGTTTGACGCGGTAGGAGTTGTGGCGTCCGCGTTTGACAACGCGAGCGCAGGTACGGTTGCGACGTCTTCGTGTGGGTCTCCAGAGGATTTCCTCGAAGGTGTCGACAAGTGCTCGCCAGCGGTGGTCAGGGGGAAAAATCCGCCTGAGCGGTGACCTGGCGGCGGACGACGCGGAGAGTGCGGATGAAGGACAGTTCGTCGGGGTCGACATCGGCCTCGTCGGCAGCCCGGCTCATCAGACTGCGGATGGCGTAATGAGTGAGCAGGAATGCCCAGATCTCCTGACGGACCATGTCCGGCGATTTCGACCGCAGTATCCGGGCGTTACCGCGTTGATGCGTCTTGATCTCGTTGAAAACGGACTCGATCTCCCACCGCTGGTGATAGCACCAGGCCAGTTCGGCGGCAGTGGCTTCCGATGGTTCCGGAATAGTGGTGGCCAAGCAGATCACTTCGCCGGTACCGTTGCCCTCCCGGTCGGGTACTTCGTATTCCACAACCCGGACCCGGAATCCCTGCTCGGGGCTGACGGTCTTCCCGGCGGCGGCGTCGGCGATCACCTGTCGGCGTCGTCCGGCGCGGACCTGAGGGTTCAGCAGGATCGAGTCGAAGGAGCCGTCGGAAAGCCATTTCAGCACGGGCAGCTCGACCCCGGAGCCGATCCTCCAGAGCAGGTCGGCGCCAGTGTCGAGGAAATCCTCCCAGAGCGAGTAGCTGTAGAAGTTCCGATCGGCGGTGACCAGCATCCCGGCCTCGACCGAGCCGAGCAACGATCGGGACAAGGCTTTCTCGTCACCGCGGTAGCCACTGATCACGGCATCGACGATCGCATGCGACCCGCATTCGGCCAACGCCACCACCAACGCCTGGGGGAACCCACTTGCTTTGTGGTCGTTTCCGCTCTTGCCGAACTCCGCGACATTCTCCGGCGTGTCCTGGAGATCGAGCATGACACCGTCCACGGCCATGACCCGCCGCGACCTCAGCCATGCCCCATGGGCACCCGGCCCGGCGACCGGCACCGCGACCCGCTCGAACAACACGCGCAACGGCTCGGACCCGAGACGCTGCCGTGCCTGCGCCACCGCCGAGGTCGACGGAACATGCCATTCACCGCGCCACGACCCCATCGACTTCAACGAGCCGACGAGTTTCCGCATGACCTCCTCGTAGTCGTCGTCGAAGAACAGGCACATCGCTTGACAGAACCGCACCATCACATGCGCCGGAAGCAGACGCGTCCGCTGCTCGCGTTTCCCGGTCTCGTCCAGGACCTCCTCGATCAAGTCCCGCGAAACCACCTCGGCCAGAACACCGAGCGAAACCCGGTCGACAAGCCGGACATCTTCGCCGACCGCAACCGACGCTTTCTTCTGCCCAGCACGCGCCATGGCTGAATTCTACCGTAAGGACACTAACTTAGCGGCATTGGGTCAAGGGGTCGCAGGTTCAAATCCTGTCGTCCCGACTGCCAAGAGGGTCTTCGCAGGTCAGATACTGCGAAGGCCCCCTTTTTGTGATCTTGGGATGTTCGGACGGGTCAAGCACGCCGCTCAGCGACACCTTGACTCGGGGAGTTTCCGCGATGCCCCTGCTGGACCTGGACAAGATCACCACCGGCCTGTCGACGACCTGGTCGGGCTACCTCCGCGACTGGGACCGGACCCTGCGTTCGGCCGGTCACTCGGAGACCACGCGCTACAACTACCTGTTGGCGGCGTGCGGCGGCGCACGAGTCGTGGGCCAGGACGACGGACCGCCGGGCGCGCACGGGCCACGCGACCCAGGCGGCGTTGGAGCGGTTCGAGCGTCAGGTGGACCCCGAGGGAGAGTTGCCGCCGGATCTGCGTCGGGAACTGGCAGTCCACGCCCGCACCGCGCACATGCTGGGGCTGGCCCGCCGCTCGGCGGCGGTCCGACGCCTGGCTCCCCGCCGCTACGACACCGAACCCCGGTAGTTCGAGGAACCGCGTACCGGCCGGTCCACGCGCTGTGCGGGCGTGTGGCTACAACAGAATGTCGTTGGGCAGTTGGGATCATGGGCCGCGACGCTCAATGCGGAGGTGGTCTGGACGCCGCCACCACCAGGTTCCCGGTACTCAACGCGCTCCACGAGAGACCGCCGATCGCCTCGGGTGGACTCGGCGTCCGCAGGAGGGTCGCCCCGGGCTCCGGGCAGGCGTCCAGCGCCACCTCGACCAGGGGCGGGTCCGACAGGGAGCGGAGGCGCGGGACGGCCCACCACCCGGTGGCCTCAAAGCGGAGGGCGGGCTCGTCGCTGCGCACGGCGGGAAGGTCTGCGGCGTAGCGCGGCCTGCCGCAGTGGGGCGAGCGTCAGAGCTGCCAGCACTCGCATCCGAAGCACGTGCTCGACCGCCCAGGCCGCCGGCACGCCACCTCGACCGCGCAAGTCGAACCATCTATTGTCCCCGCGTCCCCGGCCGGAGTCAGGTAATCACCTTTCCGAGTTTTCGGGGAACCTCACCCCGCTCCCGGATCCTGGCCAGTGGTGTCATACGGACGCTTGGACCAGCGATCAGTTCCACTCCTGCACTCTGCTGGACCCCACCGCCGGTATCCACGGCACCGAACCCGTCCAGGCTGTCCGTACAGCGGCCCTCACCACACCCCCTGCTCGGTGCGATCTTGGCAGGGCTCGTCACCTGGTCGGAAAACCGAAACTTCCACACGTGGGAGGTGACCTCCTTCGTCGCGACCATCCGCACCGTGCCCGAGTGGATCCCCGTTGACGCCCTGACAGCCACGATCCCCCGTCAGTACCCCGACCCCTTACCGGCGGTCGACAAAGACCTCGTCACCGAGCCCGACGAAGCCCGCCGCCTGGCCCCACAAGCGCTCCGCGCCGCAGACACACCACCAGCCACCATCTGACAGCAGACGCGGGCCGCAGGCACCCACCCGGCGGGTAGTTGATGCGACAGGTTGAGCGTAGACAGGCGGGCGCGGCCGGGCGGCGGTAGTGGGTCCGACCGGCCATGACCCGCCGTCCTGCCGGTGCGCGTTTCCCCTCCGGCGCGGCGGCCACATCGCGCAGCCGTCTTCATCGAAATTCGATGAAGTATTCAAATCTTGTCGGGTCCAAACCTTCCACATACGTGTTCATCAATCGGTCGAGGCTGGCTCCGACGACCGGGAACGAATCCGCATGAAGGTTCGGATAATCTCCAACGAGAGACTTGATCGTAGGCAAATCGACCGCCGCAGGCAGGTTCACCTCCGTGGCGAAAGCGTCGTCCGACTTGTTGTACGCAACTAGAACCCAACTCAACGTGCACACTCCCGTCCCGGAATAGGGTCCTTGAGTCGACCCTCTGTATCACTGTGCATTTCGCCCGTGTCGGAGTCGAAAGCTCCGAAGCGCGTTCCTCTTTTGTTGTGCATTTCAATTTCACCGTGTCGCGAGTCCCGTTACGAATTAACGACTTGCGACATCAGGAGATCGTGGCCAACCCCTGATTTCTGCGGAAGCGGCCGATGCTGTCGATGGCGGGCGCCGGGTTGACGGTGAGCGTCCTGCGGGCGATTGCGACAGCTTCGAGCGGGTGGAGGGCGGTTCCGGCGGTCCGCCGGAGGCGGAGGCCGACGCCGGCAGTGTCGAAGTAGTCCAACATCGTCCTCGCCAGCAGTACGAACCCGGCTAATTGCCGGGCAAGCATACGGTCCGGCGGCCGTCTCGTCCTATTCGTGCGCGTCGGTCCAAGTCCGTAGCGCCCCGGTGGCGGTCGAGCCACAACGCCGGCTGGCGGCCGATACCGTCCAGTTTTGATCGCTGCCGGTAGATCCATCCGGTGCTTGCCGGCAGGATCGCGGAGGAGCTCGTGACGGATCGCGTCGGTGCCGGTGTCGACCTCGTGTCGGCAGATCGTCGGAACGATCGCGCCCAGCCCGACGTTGCCGTCCGCGTCGCGGTGGTCGAGCAGTTGGGCGGCGTTACGGACCAGGTTTCGGGTGAGGCCGCCGGCCGACACGTGGCAGAACCCGACGCGACGTTCTCTCACACCGACCCGCAGCAAGGCGAACTCCCGTAGGCGAGTTCAGTCGGTGGGAGCATCTGCTTCGAGGAGTTCGGTGAATACCTCGCTGGGTTTTCTCCAGTCGTGGATCTTACGGGGTCGGTCGTTGATCTCGGCGGCGATGGCGGCGAGGTAGCGTGGGTCGGAGGGGATGTCGACGCCCTTGGGCAGGAACTCGCGGACGATGCGGTTGAGGTTCTCGTTGCTGCCGCGTTCCCACGGTGAGTGCGGGTGGGCGAAGAAGACTGGCAGCCCGGTGGCGGTCACCTGTTTGTGCAGGGCCATCTCGGAGCCGCAGTCCCAGGTCAGGGAGCGTTTGATGGAGGTCGGGAGGTCTCCGACGGCGGCGATGATCGCGTCGGTGACGGTGAGCGAGTCGCGTCCGCGCAGCGGGACCAGGAGCAGGAAGCGGCTGGTGCGCTCGACCAGCGTGGCCACCGCGCTGCGGCCGCCCTTGCCGATGACCAGGTCGCCTTCCCAGTGACCGGGCACGGCCCGGTCGTCGGCCTCGGCGGGACGTTTCGTCCAGGTAACGGGGCTCGCGGATGCGTGGCGCCGGTGCCGGACGCGGCCCGCGGCGTGCCGTGCGGCCGGTCCGCAGCGCGATCAACTCCCGGTTCAGGGTGGCGACCGGTTGGGCGTAGACCCACTGGTAGACGGCCTCGTGGCTCACCCGCACAGCGTCCTCGCCGTCCTCGCCCCGTGCCAACCGGCCCGCGATCGACGCCGGTGACCAACCCGCCCGCAACAGCCCCGCCACCCGCATCCGCAGCACCGGATCGCGGTCCACCGCCAGAGACTTCGGCCTCGACCGGGCGGTTTCCGCGGCCCGGTCGGCCATCACCGCCCGGTACCCGTCGCGACCGCCGTGTCGGGCCACGTCCCGCGACACGACCGAGGCGTCACGACCGATCCGAACCGCGATCTCCTTATATTCCAACGACTCGGCCAGTCCACGGGAGATCTCCTCCCGATCGGCCAACGTCAACATCCGACGCACGGCGGGCGATCCTTCCCCACCGAACCCAAGATCACATGCTACGACCGTCTGAACCTGCCGTAACCTCTCGGCCACCCCGTGTCACACCAACAGTATGTCCGCAACACCTGCCGATCGTTATCGGATATCCACAATAACTTGCTCATTTCACGGCAACGCGGGCTGACGCTGGATCCGCGTCAACGACCGCAGGGCCAGGGCGGAGGCGGTTGAGTTCGACCGAGCCATCCGTCACGGTTACCAGCACGCCACCACGCAGGAACAATGGCTGCGCGGGCAATACCTCCTGCACCGCTCGTGCCTCCCGCTGGAACAGGTCAACTTCGACACACCCGCGAGAACCAAGCGGAATCCGCAGTTGATCACAGCAGAGTCGACGCGTGGATGACGGCGACCCTGACGGCTGCTCGCTGTGGTCATACCGCTCCGGCGAGCCCACGACCGACACACCGGCGACCACAGGCTCCTTAAGGCGTGCGGCATGAGCGCCACCACGACGTCGGCCACGACGATGCGTGTGCGACCACCGGGCACGTCACCCGGGATGAAGTGGTACTCGGTGCGGACGGTGGCGGCGATGGTCGGATACCTTTCCAAGGCGGTGAACGCCACGACGCCTGCCACGGCAACCTGCGGAGAGTCCAGCACCGCAGACAACGCCGGTGCAGCCACGACGCCTGAGGTCATCGACGCACTGGTGTACGCCCGGCTGCACCGGCACGGCCGACTCGGTGCCGTCGCGGGATCGAACGCCGCCAGGTTGGTGGTCGGCAGTGTGCTGTTCGTGCCGCTGGCTTTCGGCGGCGTCGCCGCGTGCCCGGACACTCGTGTGCAAGACGGTCGCCACCGTCGTCGCCCGCGCCGTCCTGTGGGGGTGCTCGCGCCACCTGGCGAGTGGCGCGGCCATGTGCTGAGCCCGTTGGCGTCGAGCCAGTGCATCAGGGTTATCGCGGCGCGAATGTCGTTGCGGTCGGAGGCCGCGGCACCGCTCGTATAACGGCCCGTCCAGCGCGGCGGCGGGCATGGCGCAGTACCTGCCGCTCGGTGAAGGGACGCAGGATCCGCACGCGCGGCGGGTAGTACGGCGAGTTGCTCCCGCAGCTACAGGCGTAGCTGGGCGAAGGGTTCGTTGCGGTCGGGCAGCCCGCCGTTAGCGGTGAGCATCTGTCGGATCGCGGAGGTGACATGGTCGCGCGGCAGCCGGTCGAGCAGGTCGTAGTGATCACCTCTTCCTCAGCGGCGAGTCCGGCCAATGTGCTGGCCGCAGGATTGGTACGCACCCATTCCAGCACCGTCCGCGCCCCTGCTGCACACCGCGCCCGTACGGCACTACGTGCCTCAACGGGCGCTGCAGCGACGACGCAAGGGCGGAACCGAACCACCGTTCTGACTCGTCCTGATCGGGCTCTGTGCCGGACAAATGACCCTGTCCCGCGAGGTGCCGGTTGGCCGGGTGATGGGTTCTCCCGGGTCCGTTCGGCCAGCAGCGGTTAGTGGCGAAGCATGGTCGGGCGACCCGTTGGACGTCCATGGGCTGCTCGTTCCGGGTGATCGCTGAGACAGGCCGGTGTTCGTCACGAATCCGCAGTTCTGCGCTGTGGGAGCGGGCCGTGCCGCTTGTGATGTGCGTGGTGGTCGATCGGTTCGACCAGGATCGGACCGCGAATGAGCTGGGGGATGCGGTGTCCGATGGTGACCCGGAGGAAGGTGGTGTGATGGCCTCGGTCGCTCAGCACGCGATCGTCGGTGGTGCCGGAACGGTGGTGCAGGCCGGCCGTGATGCGACGGTCACTTTCCACCATCCGACACGTCGGGTGGTGCCGTGCCAGCTGCTCGCCGCACCCAGGTTGTTCGCAGGGCGGATGGCGGAGCTGGCGGGGTTGGACGAGGCTCTGACCTCAGCGGCCCTGGTCACCGCCCCGAATGGGCAGGCCCAGGATTGCGTGGGCTTGTCCACCGACCTGTCCGTCGGAGGTGCGACGCTGATGGTCTCGGCGATCGGGGGAGCCGGGGGGATCGGCAAGACGTGGCTCGCGCTGGCCTGGGCGCACCGCAACCTGAACCGATTTCCCGACGGGCAGCTGTTCGTGGACCTGCATGGGTTCAGCCCCACCGGAGAGCCGGTGGAACCCGAGGCGGCGGTGCGCGGGTTCCTCGACGCCCTGGGCGTCGAACCCGACCGCATCCCGACCGACCCGGGCGCCCAGGTGGCGCTGTACCGGAGCCTGGTCGCGGGCCGGCGGATGCTGATCGTGCTGGACAACGCCGCCAGCACCGACCAGGTCGTTCCGCTGCTGCCCGGCAGCCCGACATGCACCGTGCTGGTCACCAGCCGCCACCGGCTGGCTTCCCTGATCGACCGACACGGTGCCCGCCACCTCCCCCTGGACGTCCTGGCCCGGCACGAGGCTCGCGCCCTGCTGGCCGCACGCTTCGGCGACGACCGCGTTGCCGCCGAACCTGACGCCGTCGACGAGCTGGTAGAGCTGTGCGGCGGCCACCCGCTGGCCTTGGCGATCAGCGCCCGCAACGCGGCCACCCGACCCGGTATCCGGCTGGCCGAGATCGCTGCGGAGCTGCGCGAACTGGGTCTGGAGGCGCTTGACCACGACACCGATCCCGCCGCGAGTCTGCCCACCGTGCTCTCCTGGTCCCTGCGCCGGCTCACCGACGAACAGCGCACCGTGTTCGGGCTGCTGGGAATCGCCCCCGGTCCCGACACCACGCCGCCCGCCGTGGCCGCCCTTGTAGGCCTGCCTCCCGCCCGCGCGCGCAGAGCGCTGTCGGCACTGGAGGAGGGGTCCCTACTTGAACGACGGCCGGGCGGCCGGTACGCGATGCACGACCTGGTCCGCGCCTACGCCACCACCGTTCCCGACCTGCCCGACGACGTGCGGAGGATGGCCCTGGTACGAGTGGTGGACTTTCACCTGCACACCGCCTTTGCCGCCGACCGCCTCCTGCATCCCCACCGTCCGCTCCTGCAACCCGGCCCGCCCGCCCTCGGTGTCCATCCTCTCCCATTAACCGACGCCGCGGCTGCTGCGGCCTGGCTGGAAGCTGAGCACGCCACGCTCCTGGCGACCCAACGTGCCGCCGCCGCTCTCAACCTCAACCACACCGTCTGGCATCTCGCCTCGGTATGGGACGTTTTCCACGCCCGGCGGGGATACCTGCATGACGCACTCATCGCGTGGCGGACTGCGGTGCAGGCCGCTGCACATGTGCCGGATCCCGCCGTTCGCAGCCGCGCCTACCGACACCTCGGCCGTGCCTGTTCCCGGCTGGGTCTGCATGAAGAGGGCATCGGGCACCTGAACTGGGCACTCGCCCTGGCTGCACAGCACCACGACTCCACACAACAGGCGCACACCCATCGGGCCCTCGCATCCGCCTGGGGACGACAGGGAGACGACCGGCGGGCGTTGGACCACGCCCGACATGCCCTCGGCCTCCACAGCGTCCTCGACAACCCCGTGCGAGAAGCCGAAGCGCTCAACCTCGTCGGTTGGTACGCCGCACGCTCAGGGGACTTGGACACCGCCCGCAAGCACTCCTTGGCTGCCCTCATTCTGTTCCGACGCCACCACGAGCCCGACGGTGAGGCGGCCACCCTGGGCAGCCTCGGATTCATCGCCCACGGCATCGGCGATCACCGACAGGCCGTCGATCACTATCGTCAAGCACTCAGCCTGTACCACGCCCACGGCAACGCCTACGAGATCGCTGACATTCTCGATCGCGCGGGCCACCCCCACGTCGCGCTCGGCCGGCACGACCGGGCCCGCGCGGTGTGGCGGGAGGCGATGAAGCTGTACCGGGAACAGGACCGCGACACCGACGTCCAACGCGTTCAACAACAACTCGACAACCTCGACGAATCCATCGACACCGGTTCGAGCAGTGCTTGATCGTCGCCATCATCGTCTCCTTAATGTGCTGGCCACTGCGAGGCCGTTCCGACGGCGAATAGGTGATCAGTCCAAACTGAGCTGGTGTGGTGCCCGGGACTCCCACCGGCGGGGATCGGGGTCGGGCGCTGGCCGGCGGTGTCGCTCGATCGGGTGGGGTCGGCCGGGGCCCGGGTGATCGGTGTGCAGGGTGGGCTAGGTTGGCGTGCGCGGTGATCGGGACGCCGCCGAGGCTCCTCCGCCCGGTTGGAGTGAGTGCCTCCGAAGCACCCGGCAGTGGTGTGAACCGCCGAGTCCGCGTCGATCGCGGGGTCGTGTGGTCCGCGTGGAACCTCATCTGCAGCAGCGCCGGCCGGGCGGCGTGCGCGGAGGACTGTCGTGTCGACAGAGGTTGTGAGCGCGTCGTCGGTTCACGACGACCACCGTCGCTGGTGCACCGGCGACTCCGAGAACCAGGAACGCCGGGAGGGCACGTGGCGTGCCGGCGACCTGCTGGTGGCCTCCGCGTCGGAGGTGGCCCAGCAGGTGCTGGAGGCCGAGTTGTTCTCCGCCGTGGTGCGGGCGATGGACGGGATACGCCGGCGGGCCCGGCCGCTGAGGCCCACCTCGCTGGTGCGGCGGACCCGCGCCGACGACGGGCTGCTGGCGTTGGAGGTCGCCGACGACGGTGTCGACGAGGTGCTGAGCGAGGTGCTGCCCCGGCTAGTCGGCGACCGGCTGGTCGGCATCCCCGGGGTGCGGCCCCTGCCGGGACGCCACCATCTCGAACTGAGACTGTCGGGGACCCCGGCGGTCGTGCGGCTGTTGGGGCTCGACCGGCCTCGGTGGCACGAGGCGGCCGGTCCGCTGGCGGCCGGGTGCGTGGCGGTGTGGCGCGACGTGCGCGACCGGTGGCACGAGCGCGAGCACGCCGCCGCCCGCGCCCCACGGGACCTGACGGCGGCGGCCGGGAGTGCGCTGCTGCGCCGGTTCCCACTGTGGAAGGGCGCGGCGTGGTTGAGCACCGTCGCCCGGCCCGGCGGGTGCCTGGAGGTGTACTGGCGGGACGGCCCGCGCGGCGAGGCGGTCGCGGCGATCCTGTCCGACTCCTGCTGCCGTGTCCCCGACACCGCCGTGACCGCCTACGTGATGCCCACCGACGGCGTGCGGGGCGTGCGGCTGTCACCGGGCCGGTCCGTCGCGCACGGCGGCGAGTCCGGCTGGGCGTGGACGGAATGGACGGCGATGACCGCCCCGGGTCCCTTGGTGCCGGAGCACGCGGCCCTGGCCGCCACCGAGACCCCGTCGGCGATCCTCCCGCAGATGTGGGAACAGCCGTCGATGCGCGAGGCGCTGGCCCGCCGCGAGATCGGCGACGTCTACCGGCTGCTCGCCGGACACGGTGTGCCGCTGGACCACATCGGCCGCGCCACCGGCCAGAACATCGAGGAAGTCTCGGCGACCCTGGCCGGCCACCCCGTGCGCGACTACGACCGGTTGTGCCGCATCGCCGACGGGCTCGGCATCCCCAAGGGCTACATGGGACTGGCGCACCACGAACGGGCGGCCCCGGTTTACCGCGACTGCGACTGCGACGAACACGGCAAACGCCGCCGTTTCCTCGAACACGCCGCCATGCTGCTCATCGGCTCCGCCGAATCCGGCACGACCGTCCAATCCCGCAACGGTTTCCACGACGCGTCCTGTCACTACGCGCTGTCCGCCTGAACCGCGCGGCACCCACCGCCGTCGCCGGGTCACAGCTTGCCGGGGCAGTAGTGCCAACGACGGCCGTCGCCGCGCCGCCCGAAGGACGTCCGCTCGGCGAGCTGTTGGAACGTGCCGAGCTTCAGCAGAACGGGAGCCTCGTACATCCGTGCCTCCAGTGCAGGTCCTGATGTGGGGCGATCCGTCCGCCGATCGTGCTCGGTCAGGCGGAATTTGAATCGATTCGAAAGAATTGCCGTCGACCGGTCCCAGGGAAGTGCCTTGCAGGTCCCTGTCACTCTTGACTCACCCGTGTTGGGCAGGACACCCGCAGGACTGCGGATGCGGCGTGCGAAACCAGGGGCGAACCGGCTGAATTGAACGCCGCTGCTGAGCCGGCCGGTTCCGACCCACCTCATCCAATCCGGCTCCCTGCACGGCCTGCATGGAGTCGTCCTCGGCCGGTTCGCCGGATGCGAGGACTACACCGACCGAGACTGGACCGTGATCGACTTGCTACGGGACCGGCTGGGAACGTTGGACATCTCGGTACTCGGCGGCATCGACGTCGGCCACGGCGACAACCCGCTGCCCGTGCCACCATCGGGCCCGTAGTCCACTGACCTCCGACCCGCGACAGCGAAGCAGCAGACCATGCCGACGGCAGGACCTTGACAGCATCGCGGAGTCGGCTGGCGGCGTGCGTTGCGAGGTGGTTGGCCGTCTCAGGCGGTGCCAGGTTCCAGTGGAATGCCCTGGTGCTCGGAGCGCTAGGCTCCGACACCCACTTGCGAAGCCCTGGAGGTGTTCGAGGGGGTGGTGGCGCGGCATGGTCGATGATGGTGGTGCCGACCTCGCCCCGCTCCCGCGGGTGGGCCGAGTTCGTGGAGGAGTCGGCCGGGCCCGGTAAGCGTCGGTGTCAGGGGTGGTGTGGTCGAGTACAGCGCGTGCGTGCGGCGGCGCGAGCCGGTGGCGGGGCCAGCCGCACGGTGACCATGGGGCAACGCTGAAGGAACACATCGTGCGGGGGCGAGCAGATAGCTGTGTGTCACCCCGGCCTGGGTGCAGGCCGGGGTGACACGGCGGGGGGCGGGCTACGCGGCGGGTGCGCCCCGCTTTCCGCTACTTCCCGTGCTTCAGCAGTTCCTCATCCGGTCGACCGGTGTCCAACTTCCGTTGGGGTCCCCGCTGCGCGCCGGCGGCGTCCGGTAAATGACTTTGCCAGCATCGTTCATCATCTGCGCCACAGTGCCCTTCGTCTGGTTGTTGTCCCACGATCCCGGGCCCACCCATGATTCGGGGATGTCGTACACCCCGCACGCGTACATGTCGATGTGCGAGCCGGTGAACGACTTCCCCCGATACGCGCAGAAATGGCGGTAGTCGGCATAGCCGCCGTCGCAGTTCACGTCGAGGGCTCCGGGACCGATCTGGCGCGGCTGCGTCTCGCCTGGCAGCGCGATCCTGATGGTGGCCCCGTCGAGTTCGACCCGGTTCAACGCGACCTGTTTGCCGCCGAGTTCCCTCAAGTACCCGTCGGCCTCGGCCTGCAGTGTTCCGATCTGGTCGGCCGTCAACCCGGCTGCGGTCCCCTGAGCGGCGAATTTCCGGTCGACGTTGGTCGTGGCGGTGGCCGCTGCAACCCCGGCTACGCACAACACCACGGACAACAACACTGCGCCTAAGAATCCCGTACGACGCATGCGACACTCCTTCCGATTTGTGATTTTTCGGCCCCGTCATGCCGGCCGGCTGGGGTGTGTTACCACCTCAGCCGGCCAGCACGGCTCGTCGGGGTTCCGGGAACCCCCCGTTATTCCCTGCCCGGAGGCCCGACGTGGTCCGGTGATTCGTTTTCCGATACCGGAGCCTGCGACACCGTGGCAGATGGGAACTGAAGGACTCCTGTAGAGGCCTGAAGCGGATTTCAGGGACAGGAGGCGGCGACTGCGCCATGGTGGAGGCATGCGGGTACTGGTGGTGGAGGACGATCGGCGCATGGCCGGACTGCTCGTCCGCGGATTTGTCGCCGAGAATTTTGCGGTCGATGTGGAATACAACGGCTCCGACGGCCTGTGGCGGGCGACGGAGCACGCCTATGACGTGATCGTGCTGGACGTGATGCTCCCGGGCCTGAACGGATATCGCGTGTGTGCACGACTGCGGGCCGCCGGGGTGTGGACACCGATCCTCATGCTCACGGCCAAGGACGGCGAACTGGACGAGACCGAGGGCCTGGACACCGGCGCCGACGACTACCTGACCAAGCCGTTCTCCTACCCGGTGCTGGTCGCCCGACTGCGAGCGCTCGTACGCCGCGGCGGCACCGCCCGCCCTGCCGTGCTGCGGGCGGGGGACCTGGAGCTGGACCCGGCCGCACGCACCTGCCGCCGCGGCCACGAGGCCATCGCGCTGACCGCCAAGGAGTTCGCGGTGCTGGAGCACCTGCTCCGCCGCCGGGACCAGGTGGTGACCAAATCCGAGATCATCGCCGGGGTGTGGGACGAGGCCCGCGAACCGGACCCGAACCTGGTCGAGGTCTACATCAGCACCCTGCGCCGCAAGATCGACGCACCGTTCCACCGACACACCATCACCACAGTCCGCGGCGTCGGCTACCGCATAGACAACCACCAGGGAGGGTCCGCGTGAGCCGACAGGCGCCGTCGTCGCGTGGGCTGCGTCGGCGCGTGACCATGATCGCCACCGCCGTGACCGCCATCCCGGTCCTCGCGGTGGCCGCGCTCGCCGCCGTCTTCCTCAAGACCCAGGCAATGCGGTTCGATAACGCGCCGGTGATCAATATCGGCATCTGCGTGGAAGTGTGGGCGACGGAGGAGGATCCGAAGAAAATGCCCACAGGTGTCTGCGCTCTCCACGACGGTGTCGTGGAGATGGACTGGAGAGAAGTCGGCAGCCTGACTTCCAACAGGATCACCTACAAGGACAGAGTCACTGCCATCCGTGCCTCCTACCACTCGACCGCGTTGATTCCGCAGCTGTCGCTCTGGCCCTTCAACGAGCCCGAAAGAATGACCTACCGGGCGGTCACGGACACAGGTATGGCTTCTGACCCGCTTCCCCTCTCCGGGATACCCGGAGCCGGCATTCCGAAGGGGAAATACCTACCCGCGTTCTCCGAGGTAGAGCAGGATGCGGCGAAGCGCCGTGCCCTGCTCGCGCAACCGCAACGGACCCTCAACCTCCGGGTGTTCTCCCTGGCGAGTGGAGCGTTGTTGCTGATCGGTCTGTTCGGATGCGTGGTGCGTATCGCGGTCGGCCGGGTGTTGCGGCCGGTGGAGGCCATCCGGCGCGAGATGGCCGACATCACCGAGCACGACCTGTCCCGCCGCGTCCCCGTACCTCGTGCCCGCAACGAGATCGCGGGGTTGGCCACCACGGTCAACGCGACACTGGACCGACTGGAGGTCGCCGTGGAGGACAACCGGCGCTTCGTCGCCGACGCCTCCCACGAACTGCGCAGCCCGATCGCCGCGCTGCGCGCCGAGTTGGAGATCGCCACCGCCCACCCCGGCCTGACCGACTGGCCCGCCGTGGTCGACGCGGCCCTGGCCGACACCGACCGCCTGCAACAACTGGCCACCGACCTGCTCCTGCTCGCCCGCCTCGACCACACCCCCACCGCAGGCCACGAGGCGACTGTCGACCTCACCGCCCTCGTCCACGACCACACCGCGCGCCGTCGCACCCGGCACACCTTGATCACCGACCTGCCCGACCACCCGATCCCCGTACGTGGCAACCGCGCCCTGCTCGACCGCCTGCTGGGCAACCTGCTCGACAACGCCGAACGCCACGCCACCACGACCATCCACATCAGCCTGACCACCACCGACCACCACGTGGTCCTCGAAGTCCGAGACGACGGCCCCGGCATTCCACCCGAAGACCGCGAACGCGTCTTCGACCGCTTTACCCGC
Organism: Saccharothrix espanaensis DSM 44229; assembly: GCF_000328705.1. Taxonomy (NCBI): domain Bacteria; kingdom Bacillati; phylum Actinomycetota; class Actinomycetes; order Pseudonocardiales; family Pseudonocardiaceae; genus Saccharothrix; species Saccharothrix espanaensis. The sequence continues at coordinate 2,192,828 of NC_019673.1, forward strand.
CTCGACCACTCCCGCACCCGAGACACCGGCGGCACCGGACTCGGGCTACCCATCGCCCGACGGATCGCCACCGCCCATCACAGCACCCTCCACGCCACCGACGGTCCCGCCGCCGGCGGTGCACGACTCGTCGCCGTTCTCCCGCTCCAGCCACACGGCACCCTGCGGAACACCGATTCCGACGCGGATCGTGCGCCAGCGCCACCGTCCGCGGAACGGGGTACTGGTCGAGGCCCGAACGGTCGCCGGTGATGAAGACACGAGGACAGTCACTTCGGGTGATGATGACGCTGGCCGTCACCACAGTGGTCGCCGTGCCCCTATTCGCCGCCGCCGCCGTCGCCGTGATGTTCCTGCGCGCGCAGGCGGAAAGCTACGACTCGGCACCGGTCCGCCGGAACGCGTTGTGCGTCGGGGGAGTCATCGCGGACTCGGTGCTCCACGACGTGCACCTGCCCGGCAGTCAGACAGGCGATGCGCCACGTGCTTCCTACGGTCACCGATGCGAACTCGGTGCCCACGCCCTGGCGACACGCCCCACGAGATCGGGCGACGTGGTCGTACGGGAACTCCCGGACGCCGACAAGGTCTTGATCAGTGTCGCGAGCTACGACTCGACAGCCTATGTTCCGGTTCTGTCGATCTGGCCCTTCACCGACCCGGACGACACCGACTACAGGATCGTGCGGGATTCCGGCGAGACACTAACCTCCTACTTTCCCTTGCAGCCGGAAGACGCCGAGGCGATCGCGGAAGCGCAACGCACCCTCAGCCAGCGGGTGCTGATGCTGGCCGGTGGGTTCATCGGACTGTGCGCGCTGGTCGGCGGAGCCGTGTGGACGGCGACCGGACGTCTGCTGCGCCCTGTAGAGGCAATCCGACGAGAACTGGCCGAAATCACCGATAGCGACCTCGCCCGCCGGGTGCCGACGCCACGAGGACGCACAGAACTCACGAGACTGGCGGAAGCCGTGAACGCGACGCTCGACAGACTGCAGGTCGCGGCGGAGGACAACCGACGGTTCGTCGCTGACGCCTCCCACGAACTGCGCAGCCCGATCGCCGCGCTGCGCGCCGAGTTGGAGATCGCCACCGCCCACCCCCGTCAAGCCGACTGGCCCGCGGTCGTCGACGCCGCCCTGGTCGATACCGAACGCCTGCAACACCTCGCCGGCGACCTGCTCCTGCTCGCCCGCCTCGACCACACCACCACCATCGCCACCGCGGGCGCCGCCGGCGAGATCATCGACCTGATCACCCTGGTCCGCGACCACACCGCCCGCCGTCGGAGCCGCCACGTCGTCACCGTCGACCTGCCCGAACGCCCGGCGCGGGTGCACGGCCGCCGCGCTTTGCTGGAGCGCCTGCTGGGCAACCTGCTCGACAACGCCGAACGCCACGCCACCACAACCATCACCGTCCACGTGGCCGTCGCCGACGACCACGTGGCCCTGGAGGTACTCGACGACGGCCCTGGCATCCCATCGAAAGACCGCGAACGCGTCTTCGACCGCTTCACCCGCTTGGACGACGCCCGCACCCGCGACACAGGCGGCACCGGACTCGGCCTGCCCATCGCCCGACGGATCGCCACCGCCCACATGGCGACCCTCCACGCCACCGATCACCCCAACGGTGGAGCGCACCTGATCGCCACGTTCCCCGCAGCAGCGTAGAAGCCTGGCTAGTGGTTAACCGGTTCGACCTGACCGGGAATCACGGGCGCATTCTCGAAGCCTTTCGGCTACCTGTCGGCCGATGTGCGAGCTGTACTCTCTTCTGCGCGTAGAGCGCCGGAAGCGCGTGTGAGATCGATGTGGCACAGGTCGACCACCGACTCGACTGCGTCGGCTGGCACCGGGGCAGGCCACCTGCTCGATGAGCAACGGCAAGCGGTCACGTGCAAGGGAATCGCGTTACTCGCTGCGGGGCTTGCTGTCGATACTCTGGTTGCGAGTGGCGCGTATGGCCCATGTTGGTGGACCAGGGCAGAACCGTTTCCGACTTGCCCGGCCGATGCTTCGGGCCGGGCGAGTCGGGGGCTTGGTCAGAGTTCGGCTCGGGGTGGGAAGTCGTTGACGGCGTCGGCGAGGTATTGGGCGAGTTGGTTGTGGTAGGTGTCGTTGGGTGTGCCGTTGGTGAGGTATTGGGGTGCCAGTTGGTTGGGGTTTGTGGTGTCTCGGACGGCGGCGTCGTAGTCGACGACGTGGTCGGCGTCGTAGTCGGTCGAGTTGGCGAGTAGCGCTTGGTTGAGGTTGCGTCGGTGGGTTTCCCTCGGGTCGTTGGCGGCGAGGCCCAGTGGCGGGATGGTGGTGAGGATGACGTGCACCCGTGAGCCGTCGGTCCGGTTGTGGCGTTTGAGGCCGTTGGCGCGTTCGGTGCTGATCAGTCGGGTGAGGTTCGCGCTCACCTCGGGGGCTGACGCGCCGTTGAGGATGTCGGTGGCGCCCGCTGCCACGAGGATGGTGCGGACGTTGGGTGCGCTGAAGGCGGATCGGTAGGTGTCGATCGCGGAGTTGCCGGCTGAGGATGCGCCCAGGTCGGGCAGGCTGTTGTTCTGTTGCGTCTGCCGGATGTCCGCGGTGCTCAAGGTGCGTTGGTGGGCGCGGACGTCGGCGATGGAGCCGTTGAAGTAGTCGGTGTGGTTGTTGGCGTAGCGGGCGCGGCCGATGGTGAAGGGGCCGTTGGTGGGGAACGTGGTGACGTTGGTAGCGGTTCCTTCGAGGTTGCCGTTGACGTAGAGGCGTGCGGTGCGGGTGGTGGCGTCGTAGGTGGCGGCGAGGTGGGTCCAGGTGTTCGGGACCGGTTCGTTGGTGGAATAGGCGCGCCAGTAGTCGTGTTGGAGTGTGTCCTGTCCGTGGATGCTCAGCGCCCAGCGGCGTTGTTGCGTGTTGTACTGGAGGAAGAACGTGCTTCCGGTGACACCGTCCTGGCTGACGATGGTCTGGTAGGTGTCGAGGGAGGCGATTTTGGCCCAAGCGGTGACGCTGAAGCTCGTGGAGGTGTCGAGGACCTTCCCCGCGGTCTGCAGGTAGGCGTTGGTGCCGTTGAGGGCGACGGAGCCGTTGTGGTCGGTGCTCCAGGTGGTGCCGCCGTGGGTGGTGGCCGTGTTGGTGCCGACGGCGTCTCGGGCGGTGGTGCCGGTGCCGTCGTCGAGGCGCCAGCGGGCGGTGTCGGGGATGCCTGCGCGGCTGGCGTTGACCAGGCCGCCGGGCAGGGTGGCGCCGACGCCGGCGAGCTTGCCGGGCAGGTGGTCGACCCAGGTGTTGCGTTGGGTGGTGCCGGGTGGCGCGGTGGCGGTGAGGTGGTCGCCGAGGACGACGATCGTGCCCTGGCTGGTGTCCGGTGTGGACACGTCGACGCCGGTGACGAAGTAGCTGCCGTTCAGGGTTGTGGTGAACGGTGTGCCGTTGGTGTTGGTCACGGTGTTGCCGGCGGCGAGGTAGGTGGGCGCGGTGGCGTTGGCGTGTACGGGGGCGAGGGTGGTGGCGTTGGGCAGGTGGAGGCTGACGACGAGGTTGCCGTTGCCACCGCTCGGGGACGTGACCGGGTCGCTGTACGCCTCGCCTCCGGCGGGGATCGTGACCGATGATCCGCCTGAGAAGGTGAGTGTGGTGGGTGTGGTCGTGGCGGAGTCGGTTCCGGTCTGGGCCGCGAGGGTGGCGGCGCCAATCGTGACGGGGGCGGGGTTGAGCGCGTTGGACAGCTTCACCCGCGCTTGGCCACCGGTGACGGTCGGGTGCAGGACCGTGCGCAGGGTCTTGTTGCCGAAGCCGTGCCCGCCGGGAGGGACGACCGCGGCGTCGACCGGTGCCACCCACGTTCCGATCCACCCGGTGTCGACGGGGCGGGGTGCCATGGCGAGGACGTGGAGTTCGGTGTCGCAGTCGCGGTCGAGCAGGGTGCTGCCGTAGATGGGCAGGGTGATCGACTTGATGGTGCGGGTGGGATCCGCCGGCAGGAAGATCGGCGTGATCACCGGTTGGTACTGCGGCTCTTTGACCAGCTGGTAGTTGCGGTAGGACAGGGTGATGCCCGTGGGGTTGTCCGGGATGGGCTTGACCCAGTCGCCGAGCTCGGGGAACAGCGGGTTGGTGGCGGTGCCGTCGGTGTAGGTGATGGTGCCGTGCCGTTCCGGCGTGGTGCCGCAGGTGCTCAGCGCCAGCAGCCCGACGGCCGCTGCCTTGACCTGTTGCGCGGCGGGGAACGGGATGGTCTGGCCAACGGCGACGACGTGGTCGTTGCCGGTGGTGGTATTGGCTGTGGGCATGGTGAATGCCGCGCCGCCGATCATGACGGTGTTGCCAGGCGCGAGTCCGGCGGCGGCCAGGGTTTGCGCGGACAGGGAGCTGCCCGCTGCGCCGAAGTTGCCGTTGACGCCGTCGTCGGCGATGCCGTCGTTGTTCATGGCGTCGGTGAAGCTGGAGGCTGTGACGTTGTTGATCGGTTGGATGGTCAGGTAGTCCAGACCGATCAGGTACTTGGGTGCGGCGGACGCCGGGTTGGCGTCGATCACCTTGAAGGTGATGGTGTGGTTGCCCGGGGTCAGGTGGGTGCCGCCGAGCCCGACGTAGGTATTGATCATGTTGGGGTCGTAGCCGTCGACGGGGGTGGTGTCGGTCTTGCCGATCACGGTGTCGTCGATGCTGACGGTGAACTTGCCGCGGTTGTTGTTCTTGACCATGCCGAGTCCGACGGCGTAATCGGCTTCGATCGGCGTGGTGACGGTGAAGCTGATCGACTGGCCGGTGTTGTCGGCCTCGAACCGCTTCATGGCGCTGCTGTTCCACACCGGGTTGCCCCAGTGGCTCAGGGGCTTGTCCTGGGCCGTCACGGCGAGGGCCTCGAAGTCGAGCTTCACGGTCGGGGAGAGGTCGATGTAGTCGAGCCCCACCTTGAACGTCGTTGCCGTTGAGCCAGCCTTCTTGGTGATCTTCACGGCCAGTTCGTGCGGGCCGGCCGCGAGGCGGACGCCGGCGAGTTGCAGGTCGACGCGGGTCGGCTGGGTGCCAGCCGAGGTGAACATGTTGCCGACTTGCCGGCCGTCGAGCTCGAACTCGGCGTTGTCCGGCAGGGCCGCGCTGTCGATCAGGCCCGCGTCGAGGTTGTAGTCACCGGTGGTCGGCACGGTGAACGGGAACCGGATGCGGTCGGTGCTGCCGCTGGTCGACGCGGTGGCGGTGACGTACTTGCCGCCGGAGGCGACCGGGTCGGTAGTCACGGTGCCGGGGACGGTGCCGGTCGGAGTGATGTTCTCCGCCTCGATCCGCTGCACGGGAACCGGCGTGACGTAGGAGGGTGCGACGTAGAAGGTGTAGGCCTGCGACCGGGGCGAGAGTTTGTGGGCGTCGTCGAAGCTGCGCACGTGCACGGTGTGGTAGCCGGGGCTCATGCCGGCGGGCAGGGTGATGGTGGCCTTGCCGCCGTTGTTGGCGGCCCAGCCCCCTGTGGTGCCGAACGTGCGGTTGTAGTCGCAGTCGTTGGCCGCGGGCACCACCTCGGTCCCGGCACCGGTGAAGGTGTACGTGAAGCCGACGATGTTCGCGGCACCATTGGCGTCGAAGGTGAAGGTGCCGGGCAGGTTCTGCGGGCGGCCCCAGTAGCCGGCGGGGTAGTCGGCGCTGCTGATCGTCGGGGCGGCGGTGATCGGGTCGGGCCGGGCGGTGAAGTAGGACCAGTTCGAGTAGAAGCCGGCCCACAGGTCCTTGTTCGGGTCACTGGGGAACTTGTTTTGCACCGACACCCTGTAGGCGTAGTCGCCGTTGGGCAGCGCGTTGTTGGTGATCCACGCGCCCTGACTGCCGGAGGAGATCACGGTCGGCGGGGAGGAGCCCGTGTTGGCCTTCAACGTGAGGCCGTCGGAGGTCCACACCTCGTAGTACAGGCCCAACGGGAGCGGGTCGGGGTTGTTGTCCGTGGCGGTCGCGTACAGCGTCGGCTTCGCGGACGCGGTGACGACCTTGCCGCCGCAGTTCACCCCGTCGCCGACCCACAGGCCGGTCGCCGGGTTGGGTGGGAACGCGTACAGCACGTCAAGATAGGGGTTGTTGGCGAACTTCTTCCACTGGTTGCGGTTGCCCTCGTCGGGCGAGCGGAGGCCGACGTGCAGGTAGTCCCAGTTGTGCTCGATGATGCCGGACACAGGAGACCAGGCGTTGAACTCCAACTTGCCCGCGCCGCCGCAGTCCTCGCCGGCGCGGGACCACTGGGTGTCGATCGGGCCACCGTTCGGGCCGGGCCAGCGGGTGTTCCAGTCGAACGCGTCGGTCTGGTACAGCGAGACGGGGTAGTCGGTGTTGCACGAGGTGCCGTGCTTCTGCATCGCGTAGACTGCGGCGCTGAACACCTTGGGTTCACGACCGTTGCGCTCGCGCAGCTCGTTGGTGGTGAAGCGGAAGAACGAGCGGGCGACCCAGCTGCCATCGCAGTTGGTCCAGTTGCCGCACAGGCCGACTTGGGCGTCCATGTTCGCGTTCCAGTAGTGCCAGCCACTGCTGGTGACCTCGGCCCACCCGTCGTGGTAGCGGGACATCAGCGGGTCGATGTAGACCGGGTACTGGACATCCTCACCACGCAGCGCCTCGTCGTCGGGACTGATGGTGAGTTCCGCGGTCGTCGACGCCCCGTTGTCGACAGTGGTGGCGACGATGTCCAATGTGGACACCTTGCCGCCGCCGGGGTCGGTGGCGGTTGGCGCCGGGCCGCGTTTCTCGTCCCGGGTCGAGTCCCACATGATCGGCGTGGAGCCCTGGAAGACCACCTTGCCGCTGTCGTCCGTCGCGCTGAGGACGTCGTCGGCACTGATCAGGTTGAGACCGTCGGTCGCGGCGTGCAGCGTGAACGACGACAGCGCGGGATTCGCGGCGGCCTGTTCGTTCTTGACGACCAGCACCTCCGAGTACCCGGTGCTGTTCGCCGTGAGCTGCAGGTCCACTCCCGGCAGTACTTCCGGATAGATCGCGCTGGATCCGTCGACCGTCGGGGCGGGCAGCGGTGTCGGCCAGCTGAGCGAGAACTCCTTGCCGTCTTCCCGCATCGTCACCAGCGGCGTGGTGCCGCCGCCGGAGAAGGCCACGTCGATCGGAATGGCGGCCGGCGTGAGCGTACCGTCGGCCGCGGTGGAGAGGTTCGTGTCGACGTCGTGCCAGGCGCCGTCCTTGTTGGCGCGCACCGGCTTCGCGTGGGACCGCAGGGTGAGCGTGCCGTCCGGGTTGGCCAGGACCGTGCTGGTCTCGGTGAGCTTGTCCTCCACCGGCACCGATACACCGGTGCGCTGCGCCTCGCCGAGCGCGCTCTTCTCCTGCGTGGTGCGGACGTCCGCCGGTGAAGGCTGGTCGGCCGACGCTGTCGGTTCCGGCTCGGCGATCGCGGCGGGCGCCATCCCGACGAGGGTCTGAGCGGCGAGAGCGCACGCGGTCAGTGCCGCGACCACGAAAGATCTTTTACGCATGGCGAAGCCAGAAAGTATTGGACGCACGAATCCCCCGGGTAGTTCCACAACTCGGCCTGATCAGGTTGGAGCAGACGTTAGCCACGCTCGCTAGCTGCGGAAAGGCGAACTAAGTGTGACAAGCAACACACCAGAGGCGGTAACGTCGGCGACTCATGACCGGCACCTGAAAAATCTTCAGGAGTTGCTCCGGATGAGACTTCCGGAGTGGTCGCCGATGGCTTACTGTTCCGCTCGCCGTGGCCGATCATGGTTCTGTTTCAGGGGGGCTTGAGACATGCTCGAGGGCAGTTCCGTGCGCACGTCCACTATGGACAGATCTCGCCCGAGGCGACGCAGACGCGTGGGGGCCGTGCTCCTGTCGTTCGCGGTCGCGACCTCGCTCGCGGTGGGGCTCACCTCCGACCTCGTCCGCACGGTCGCACAGCCGGTCGCGGAGCAGGTGAAACCGATTCCGCACTCCGAGGTGGCCCCGCCACGCGAGGAACCCGCCGCCGAACCGGCCGCCTTCGAAGCGACCGATGCGACCTGGCCCAGCGCGGGCAGGGCAACGGTGTTCGCAGGCGCGTCCCCGCGACGCGTGGGCGACCTCCCCGTGACGATCGCGCTCGGGGCGGGCGAGAAGCCGGTCGAAGTGGAGATCGTCGACCAGGCCGCCGCGCAACGGGCCGGTGTCACCGGCGTCGTGCTCTCAGTAACGGCTCCGAAAGACGCGGACGGCACGATGTCCGTGGGTCTGGACTACTCCGGCTTCCGCAACGCCATCGGTGGTGAGTTCGGCTCCCGGCTCCGCTTGGAGCGACTTCCCGAGTGTGCGCTGACGACCCCCGAAGTGCCGCAGTGCCAGGTCCGCACGCCGGTGCCGTCGCAGAACGACCCCGACGCGCGGACAGTGACCGCGCGCCTGGCCGCAGCGCCCGTGGTGCTGGCCGCCACCGCCGAAGGCGGAGGGCCGAACGGCACCTACGAGGCTTCCGCGCTGTCCCCGTCGGGCACTTGGTCGGTTTCCGGTAGCTCGGGCACTTTCGGCTGGTCGTACCCCATCGAACTGCCGACCACGTCCTATGGCACGGCGGTGGCCCCAGGCGTGGCCTTGTCCTACAGCTCGTCCACCGTGGACGGGCGGACGATGGCGACAAACAACCAGTCGTCGTGGATCGGCCAGGGCTGGGATTACTCGCCGGGGTCGATCGAGCGCACCTATCGGACCTGCGCCTCGGACACGACACTGCCGCAAGCGCAGCAGACCGGGGACCTCTGCTGGGCGGGGCAAGTCGTCACGATGAATCTTGGCGGCCAGGCAGCGGACCTCGTCTATGAGGAAGCCACCAACACCTGGAAGTTCGCCGCCGACGACGGCGCGCGGATCGAACTGCTCACGGGCGCGTCCAATGGTGTGAACAGCGGCGAGTACTGGAAGGTCACCAACACCGCCGGGGTGAGCTACTACTTCGGCCGCAACCGGGGGCCCGGCTACACCAACCAGGAGCAGACGAACTCAGCGTGGACCGTTCCCGTGTACGGGCCGCGGTCGGGCGACAAGTGCTACAACGCCAACGGGTTTGCCTCCTCTTGGTGTATGCAGGCATGGCGCTGGAACCTCGACTTCGTCGAAGACGCCCTTGGCAACGTCACCTCGTACTACTACACGCCGGAGACCAATCACTACGGTGCCAACATGCAGACCACAGGTGTCGCCTACACCCGTGGCGGTCTGCTCAAGCGCACCGACTACGGCCTGCGCAACGTGAATGGTTCGATCTACGGCGGGGTGGTGCCGAACCAGGTCGTGTTCGACCTAGCTGAACGCTGCCAGCCCAGCGCCCAGTTCGGCTGCGACCCGGCGCAGTTCACTGCGGCCAACGCCAAGTACTGGCCTGACGTCCCGCAGGACCAGGAGTGCAAGGCGGGTTCACCGTGCAACGTGCACTCGCCGTCGTACTGGTCGGCCAAGCGCCTGACCACCATCACCACCCAGTACAACCAGGGATCAGGTCCGGTCAAGGTCGACGAGTACCGTCTGGCCCATCGTTTCCCCGACGCGCTCGACACGGTCAAGGAGCTGCTTCTCTCCTCGATCACCCGCAAGGGTTTCAAGGACGGCACGTCGATTGAACTGCCGCCGGTCACGTTCTCCTACCAGTCGTTGGACAATCGCGTCGTCGGGTACCGCAGCGATTCCGCCATGGCGCACAAACGCCTGACCGAGATCCAGACCGATACAGGCGCTGCCATCCGGGTAACCTACAGCGCACCCGACTGCACGAGCACCAGCGTCCCGACCGACCTGGCGAACAACACACGTCGCTGCTACCCGGTGTTCTGGACCCTGCCGTTCAACCAGGACCCGACGCTCGACTACTTCCACAAGTACCTGGTGGAGCGAGTGGAGGTGCAGGACCTCGGTCGACACCAACTGCCCGAGGACCGGAGGACGACTTCGCCGACCCAGGTAACCTCGTACACCTACCTCGGCACGCCTGCCTGGCACCACGATGACTTCGAGATCGTCCGTCCCGAACACCGCACCTACGGCCAGTTCCGCGGATACGCCAAGGTCGAGAAGCGGACCGGCAACACCGCCCACCAATACAACAACGTCCCCGACAAGCAGACGCTGATCCGGACGACGTACTTCCGGGGCATGGACGGCGACACCATGCCGAACAACGGGAACCGGCCGGCGGCCGTAGCGAACTCGCTCGGCGAATCAGTGACCGACCACGAGAAGCTCGCCGGCACCGCCTTCGAAGAGGAGCTGTTCGACGGACACGGCGGCCCACGCATCTCCACCACCGTCACCGAACCGACGATCGTGGCAACCACGGCAACCAGAGCCCGTACGGGACTCCCCCCGCTGACCGCGACCATCGTGGCCGAGACCCGCAAGCGGACGATCACCCACATCGTGGGCGGCGGCACTCGGACCGTGACTGTCGCCAGCCGTTACGACGGCGTCGGCCGTCTGACCAACCGCACGGAGTCCGGCACCGGCGTGCCGGACCTGTGCACCCGTACGACCTACGCTGACAACACCACCACCTGGGTGCGTGACCGAGTCGCGGAAAGGGTGGTGTCCCAGCAGGCGTGCCCGGCCGACGGTATCGCCCAGTCGTCGCTCCTCGGTTCCACGCGCTCTTACTTCGACCAACAGACCAGCCTCGGGCAGGTGGTTGTCGGCAACGCAACCCGTACCGACGGCGCGACTGCCAACACCAACGACCAACTCACCTTCGCCACCCTCCGGACAGTCTCCTACGACGTGGCCGGACGTATCCTCACCACGACGGACGCGCTCCAGCGGACCACCAGTTCCGCCTACACGCAGAGTTCCAGCGGCGTGCTCACCAAAACGGTGACCACCAACGCCAAGAACCAGACCAGCACCGTCGAGGTCGACCCCGCACGCGGCAAGCCCACCGGCACCATCGATGTCGGAGGGCGACGCACCGACGTTGCCTACGACGCGCTGGGTCGGGTTGTCGAGGTCTGGAAGCCGGGGCAGTTCCGGCGTGACAGCGGTGGGTCGCCCGCGATCACCTACGAGTACCTGTTCCGCACGAACGGGCCGCTCGCCGTGACGACCAAAACCCTCGTCGACTACCGCGACGGCACCAACTACGTCACCAAGATCGACCTGTTCGACGCCTTCGGCCAAGTGCGCAGAACCCAGTCCGACGCCCTCGACGGCAGCGTGAACCGAGTAGTCAAGGACACGTACTACGACTCCCACGGCTGGGTGCAACGCACCCACAACCGCTTCGTCCTGGCCGGCGCGCCGAACACATCCCTGTCCGAGGTCAACGACTCGGAGGTCGACGACCGCACCGTCACCGAGTACGACGGGGCCGGACGTGCCGTCCTGGCCACTGCGTACGACGGACTGACGTCGACCTGGAAGACCAGGACCGTCCACGGCGGCGACCGGACCACGGTGTTCCCGCCCGACGGCGCGGTCACCAGGACCACCATCACCGACGCCCGCGGTCGCGACGTCGAAACACGTGACTACACCGCGCAGCCGACCATCAACGGCAACACCGTCACCGGTGGCACGTTCCAGTCCGTCACCCGCGAGTACGGCCCGCTCGGGCTGCTGAAGAAGGTCCAGGACCAGGTCGGCAACCACTGGACGTTCACCTATGACTTCCTGGGCCGCAAGACCGGCCAGGTCGATCCGGACGCCGGCACGTCGAGCACCACCTACGACCTGGCCGGCCAGGTACTGACCACGACCAACGCCCGCAATCAGGTTCTGGCCTTCATCTACGACGAGTTGGGTCGCAGGATCGGTGAGTTCGCCGACTCGACGTCGGGAACGAGGCTCGCTTCGTGGACCTATGACAACGCGATCAACGGTGTCGGCATGCCGGGGTTCACCACCCGTCACACCCCGCAGGGCCTCTACCGGACCGGACCGAGCGAGTACAACGGCCAGGGCCTCGTCGCCAAGACGATCACCCAGGTCCCGGAGACTGGCCTGAACACCGTCTACACCACGCTGTACGGTTACACCTCGACCGGGCAACCCGTGTCGATCCAGCCGCCGTCAGCCGGTGGCCTGCCGGGCGAGACCATCCGCACCAAGTACAACAAGTACGGCCTGCCCGTCCTGACCGACGGAAGCAACGTCTACGTCTCCGGGTCCTCGTACACCGCCTTCGGCGAAACCAACCAGCTCTCACTTGGCGTGAACAGCAGCTCGGCGAAGCTGACCTACGGCTACGACCCGCAGACCCGGCGGCTCACCAGCACCAACTTCAGCGCACAGACCGCGAGTCCTCAACTCGACGACACCCGTTACAGCTACGACCCTGCGGGCAACGTCACCAAGTCCGTCAACACCCAGGGCGTCACCGGCCAGGCACCGGTCCGCACGCAGTGCTACAAGTACGACGCCCTGCGCCGCCTGTCCGACGCCTGGACCGCGACCGACGACTGCGCCGGCGCGCCGTCCACCACCGCTGGCCACACCAACATCGGCGGCGTCACCCCGTACTGGACGTCGTGGACATTCGAGCCCGGCGGACTGCGTTCCACCCAGACCCAACACGCGCTGCCCGGTGCTACCGGCGGCGACACCACCAGCACCTACGCCTACCCGACCAGCGGAGCTGCTCAACCGCACGCTCTGACCAGCACGACCACAACCAGCCCGTCCGGCTCGACGTCGGCAACGTACGGCTACGACCAGTCCGGCAACAACACCCGCCGCACTTTGTCCTCCGGCGAGCACACGCTCGCCTGGGATCGCGAGAACCACCTCGACACGGTCACGTCGCCGGGCGGAACGACGAAGTACATCTACGACGCCGACGGCAACCAGTTGGTGCGCCGAGACCCGGGCAAAACCACCGTCTACCTGCCCGGCCAGGAGTTCACCCGTGACTCCAGCGGCGTCGTCACCGCCACCCGCTACTACACCCACGGGGACAAGACGGTCGCTCTGCGCGCCAGTGGCACCAATCCCACCTACCTTGTCCCCGACCTGCACGGCACCAACTCACTCGCAATCCAGTCCGTGGGCTTCGCCGTCAGCCGCCGCACCTTCGACCCCTACGGCAACCAGCTCACCCCTGTCGCAGGACTGCCTTGGCCCGACCGCCACGGCTTCCTCGACAAACCCGTCAGCGAAGCCACCGGCCTGACAGACATCGGCGCCCGCAAATACGACCCCGCCACCGGCCGGTTCATCAGCGTCGACCCGATCCTCGACCTCGAGAACCCGCAACAGTGGACCGGCTACGTCTACGCCGAGAACAACCCCACCACCTACAGCGACCCCACAGGCTTGATCCGCCAGTGCGGAGTCGACGGCGCGGGCTGTGGATCACGCAATTACGACAAGTGCTGCGGACCGCCGTCCACGAAGCCGGTACTCGGAGGCGACGCACCCGCGGGGCGGTCTTCATCCGTAGGCGTTATTCAGGGTTATAAGGTCCCTGGGAAGCCCGGAGTCGATTTCAACCCCGAATTCTTGAGCTCGGGGCTGGATGCGAACACCCCTGGCGGAAAAACCCCGATCGTCAATGAATACGACGCGCGGTGGCGAACCGTATTTGCGCTTCGTGCGAAGTGCTCCGAGGCTATCGCTACAGGAAGTTCCGACTGTGACCTGAAGACCTACCACAGCCTCCAGGAGGACGAGGTAATCTTCGGGGAAGCTGCGCTCGCAAGCGCTCAGGGTGCATCCGATTCGGATGCGCTGATCTGGGCCATGGCGGCGGCCACGGGTGCCGGTATGGGGATGGGCAGCCTTCGGCCGGACGGAAATCAAGGTGCTTCCGCTGTGCATTCCAGCGGATTTTTCGGACGTCAATATCGAAACTTCTTCACTCACGATGGCGGCATGGTCCAGGTGACCGGCATTGTGGAAGTAAAAGTCGACTCTTCGGGAGCTCGGACGCTTCTCATTCGAGACATGGCCGTCTACAATGAGGTCGGGGCCAGGCCTCCTGGTCAGCTTGCAATGGTGGAGGCGACCAAGCATGTTCTGGCCGATGCGGCTGCGAAGCACGGGGTGCAGTACGTCACTTTTTCAGGCTTCCGCGTGAAGACTAACCGCACTCAGACTGTTACGTACGACATTCATGGCAATAGAGTTGGTGGGCGCAGATGAGGGTTGAAGATTTCTTTGGTGTCGACGTCGATCTGGACGAGGTGCTTCGATGGAAAGAGCAGGGTGCTGACATTGAGACGATCCTTCTGGGGCTGCGAAATATGGGGTGTAGCATGGTTGCTTGCATGTCTGTTTTCGATGCATCCGGGCTGATGCCTCTGTCCAAGGCCAAGATTGTCGTCCATAATTCCCGGACCTGGCGTGATCAGTATCCTGAGAACACCGCATTTCAGGAAGATTTGGGCGATATCCTCGATCGGATGGACGATGATGACCGTGATGTGAAGTAGCTGTTGGTTCGGTTCCATCGTCAATTTTCCCACAGTATTCACACTCGTCGAGTCGGTGCTCATTCGCAGGTGAGGGCAACTGAAATATTTGAGAAGTCCGGCAACTCTTGGCAGAGGAGTTGAGTGTTCAGTGGAATTGGCATGCTGGCCGGTGTGGAGGCGCTACGCGGGGTATACACCGCGCTGGTGGGTGTCGCAGCGTGGTATCTAGGGAGCCTGGTGGTTGCTTCGACGACAGGTTGCCATCGAGAGGCGCAACTTCTCGTCGAAGGGCCGGTCGAATCGTAGGTTCCCTCGCGGACTCCTTTACTCGGCCGCGTACACTAGGACACGACCTGGAAGAACAGGCCCGAGCACGGCGCTCAGTCATTTCACGACTGGGGGTGAAGGGGTCGCAGGTTCAAATCCTGTCGTCCCGACGGCCAAGAGGGTCTTCGCAGGTCAGCCAATGCGAAGGCCCTCTTTTTGTGATCTTGGGATGTTCGGACGGGTCAAGCACGCCGCTCAGCGACACCTTGACTCGTCAATTGGTGCTGGTTTCATCGGCTTTGCTGACCTGACCTGTTCAGATGCTGCTCCCTGTCAGGTCCTGGTCATGTTGTGGACTCCTTGACGGTGGTCTCTGAAGAGTCAAGTGCTCCTGCGCTACGAGTCCTGAGACGTGCGCGAAGCCTTTCACGAGTCCTCGTTTCGTCGGTTGATGGCCTGGCGGAGCGGCACCGGGGGCAGCAGTAAGGCCTACGTGGTGCCCTCTGGGGGTTGGTGCTCGTCGTTCGGTGGTGTCGACGACGGCCTAATTCTGCTCGTCATCAAGGCCGGTCGCTGCTCAACTGTGCTCCTGCGCCCTCGATCACGTCGCGGTCTGAGCCCGATCGCACAAACCGTTCCGGTTCGGCTGACCAGTGCTGGCAACTACGTCGAGCGGCGGGAAAGGAATCTGGCGCGATCAGGCTAGGACTGCACGCTCACTTGGGCGGTCTTTGGTTTAGTTGGCACGTGGTGGCGTGTCTACCGCAGCCGACGTGTCCGGTCAGGGCCGGGATGGTGGGGCGAGGGGAACGATTCCTGGCTTGCCCGGCGGCTGCTTCGGGCCGGGCGAGTCGGGGGCTTGGTCAGAGTTCGGCTCGGGGTGGGAAGTCGTTGACGGCGTCGGCGAGGTATTGGGCGAGTTGGTTGTGGTAGGTGTCGTTGGGTGTGCCGTTGGTGAGGTATTGGGGTGCCAGTTGGTTGGGGTTTGTGGTGTCTCGGACGGCGGCGTCGTAGTCGACGACGTGGTCGGCGTCGTAGTCGGTCGAGTTGGCGAGTAGCGCTTGGTTGAGGTTGCGTCGGTGGGTTTCCCTCGGGTCGTTGGCGGCGAGGCCCAGTGGCGGGATGGTGGTGAGGATGACGTGCACCCGTGAGCCGTCGGTCCGGTTGTGGCGTTTGAGGCCGTTGGCGCGTTCGGTGCTGATCAGTCGGGTGAGGTTCGCGCTCACCTCGGCACGGTCGCCCTGCGCGCCAGCGGCACCAACCTCACCTACCTTGTCTCCGACCTGCACCGCACCAACTCGCTCGCCGTCCAGTCGGTCGGCTTCGCGGTCAGCCGCCGCACCTTCGACCCGTACGGCAACGAGCTCACCCCAGCCCAAGGACTGCCCTGGCCCCGACCGCCACGGCTTCCTCGACAAACCCGTCAGCGAGACCACCGGCCTGACCGACATCGGCGCCCGCAAGTACGACGCCGTCACCGGTCGGTTCATCAGCGTCGACCCGATCCTCGACCTCGACAACCCGCAACAGTGGACCGGCTACGTCTACGCCGAGAACAACCCCACCACCTTCAGCGACCCCACCGGCCTGGCCACCTGGATGTGCCCCGACGGCCAATGCGGCGGCAAGAAGCCCGGCAACGGCCTGGGCTACGACCGCAGCGGCCCCCACCCATCGTCGCCCGCCCCGGCAGCAAAGGCGATCGCCCCGACCGCGCGCGGCGGATGCAACTTCGACACGTACGCCGGCAGGAACTCCTGCGCTGGCTCGGCCACCACCGCTTCCACGAACACCTACGCCCAGTGCCCGGGCTGCGGGCCGGGAATGACCCGCGAGAAGTTCCAGCTTCTCCTCGACGTCATCGGTCTCATTCCGGTGCTCGGGGAGGCGGCCGACGTCGCGAACTGCGGCGTCCACGCCCGCTACGGCGAACTCCTCGACGCGGGCATGTCCTGCTCCTCCGCCATCCCCCTCCTCGGCATCGCAGCCGGACTGGCCAAAATCGCGAAGAATGGGAAGAAGCTCGAAGAGACTTCGGACGCTGGCAAGGCAGCGGTCAAGTGCGCGAACAGTTTCACCGGTGACACGCGGGTCCTCATGGCCGACGGCAGCACCAAGCGCATCGACCAGATCAAGGTCGGCGACAATATCGCGAACAGCGAGCCCGAGAGTCAAGAAACAGAGCAGCACGGTGTGGTTGCCGTTCACGTCACCGACGCCGACAAGGACTACGTCGACCTTGTAATCGCCACTCCGCGTGGCGACCGGACGATCCGCACCACTGCCGATCACCCCTTCTGCAACGCCACCGCGCGTGAATGGGTGGACGCCGCCGAGCTTGGAGTGGGCCAACAGCTCAACACACCTGGCAACGGGCGTGCGACTATCCGGAGCGCATGCCGCTACAATGTCAACCTACGCACCTACAACCTAACGATCGACGCTGTCCACACGTACTACGTCGTAGCCGGTACCACGTCGATCCTGGTGCACAACGATGGAGATCTCGACCTCAATGGGAAGAGTCACCTAGTCTGGCAGAACGGGCCATATCGGATTGACATCGAAGGCGCGCCCAGTGGGGTGCAGATGCACTTTCAGGTGCAAATCAACGGTGTAAAGTCGAGCAAGGCCCCCAAGTACCACTTCAATCCTCAGACGGGCGAGTTCGATGGAATGCCGAAGAGTTTGAAGAAAGAACTGGCCAAGAAGTATCCAGATTTTGAAAAGGCTGTTGCCAAGGGTGTGGAGGTCTTCAAAAGGGCTGGAGGTTGCGGGTAACACTTCGAGCACGGGAATCGGAAAGAAATCGTCGGATTGATGGGATTGCGCGCGTGGTGAGTTTCAGTAAAGAGGCTATGATGCTGGCAGGTCCAGATTTCCTGCACAGTATCTCCGCTCAAGATGTGTACCCGCCCGCACGCTCCTTTCTCGAGGGCGGATGGGTGGTGGAGGGCGGCGCCGTTCTCCTTGTCCGCCTAAAGGGGTCGTATTTTGGTGACCGCTCCAAGTTTGGGAGCGTGACCAGCTACGAGCGTGCGGTCAACGGTCGGGCAATTCCGGACCTGGATATTGGAGTCGAAGGTGAAGAGCGCGTTCGAACTCTTTTGAGGCGAGGCGCCGCCTTCGCGTGGGAGGCATTGTTTGAAGCGAATCGCTCGCTGGCAGAAGTTCCGGTCGCTGCGTTGATTTCGACTTCTTCCGCCCTGATGGACCCGAGTATCGTTGCCGGAAACGTGACCTTTGTTTCAGGGAAGTCGCACGCCGATTTTGAGGAGAGTTTCGATACGGGTCAAGATGGGGTTGTAATCCTGCTGACGACGAAAGATTGCCGTGTTCCGCTCCCCGGCGAGGCTACCACTGAGTAGTTGCACGAGGTGGCCTCCAAGGTGGTCGGCAGGTGCAGTAAGACTCTTCGTGCTCGCGTAGGGTATGGAGCAGTTATCTGCGGTTCCACATATGGGCACCGACGCAGGACCTGCTGCCTGCGGCGTCATCAAGTCGAACGTCGTGTCGGTGTCGAGCGACCCGTCGCTGTCTTACGGGACCGGCTCTGCCACGAATGCGCCGATGCTGCCGCGTGGCTCACCGACTACCTGGCGGAGCGCGGCGGTGGGGCCCGGTGCTGGAGGTGTTGGACGAAGGACACCAGGCAGGCTTCTCCAAGGACACCCTGAAGCGGACCAAGACTAGAGGCAGGGTGCGCTCTGAGAAGGCCGACTTCGGTGGCAGCTGGGTGTGGCGGATCAGCCCGATAAGGCACCAAGAGAGTGAAGAGAGCAGTACTGGCGACACCGCTCCCATCGCCACCCTTCTCGCGCTCTTCGCAGCAGGACGACCATCCGCCGCCGTCGCATGAGGTTCCCCCGGTAGCCCGGTGGCTTTCCAGGCATGGTCCGATAGGGCCTGAAGGGAGTCGTCCGTGGCACCACCGAAGAAGTACCCCGACGAGTTGAGGGCCCGTGCGGTCCGGTTGTACCGGGAGTCCGACCCGAAGCCGGTGATCCGGCGCCTGGCCGGGCAGCTGGGCGTGCACCCGGAGGCGTTGCGGAACTGGATCCGGCAGGACGAGGCCGACCGCGGCGAGCGGGGCGACCGGCCCTCCGCGACCGAGCCGGAGGAGCTGCGTCGGCTGCGCCAGGAGAACGCGGAACTGAAGCGGGCCAACGAGATCCTGAAGACCGCGTCCGCGTTTTTCGCGGCGGAACCCGACCCGACCCGGCGACGGTCGTGAAGCTCGTCGAGCAGCTTCGCGGCCGCTTCGGGGTCGAGTTCGTCCTCCGGGTCCTGGGTGTCTCCTCCTCCACCTACCGCGGTTGGGTGGCCCGCCAGGCCGACCCGTCGGATCGCGAACGCGAGGACCGGGCGATCACCGCCGAGATCACCGACATCCACACCGCCTCCGGTGGAACCTACGGCAGCCCGCGGGTGCACCAGGTGCTGCGGCGTCGGGGTGTCCGCGTGTCGCGCAAGCGTGTCGAGCGGCTGATGCGCCAGGCCGGCCTGCAGGGCGCTTTCCTGCGCAAACAGGGGGGCGGATGCCGTCGACCAGGCGGGATCCGCGGGCCGCACCGGCGCCCGATCGGGTGAACCGGGACTTCACCGCGCCCGCGCCGGACCGGTTGTGGGTGGCCGACGCGACCCGGATCCGCACCGGCGAGGGCGTCTTCTGGCTCGCGGCCGTCCGTGACGCGTTCTCCAACCGGATCGTGGGCTGGAAGACCAGCGACCGCTATGACACCGGCCTGGTCCTGGGCGCCCTGGAGTACGCGATCTGGTCGCGTGACGTGCGCGACGGGCAGCTGATCCACCACAGCGACCGCGGCTCGACCTATACGGCCTTCCGGTTGGCGGAACGGTTGGCGGACGGAATCCTGCCGTCGATGGGGTCGGTCGGCGACTCGTACGACAATGCCTTGATGGAGAACTTCTTCTCCACGCTGAAGATCGAACTGGTCTACCGGCGGTCCTGGCGCACCCGCGACGAAGCCGAGAACGACCTGTTCGCCTACATCGACGGACCCTGTTGCCCAATTTTCATGCGGCATGAGGGAGGTCGAGCCCCGCCACGTAGGAGATTCGAGTCGGCGCGAGTGGTGTTCCGTTCCACCAGGCGTCCAGCCGGATCAGGTTGACGGCGGCAGCGGTGAAGATGTGCGCAAGATGCGTTTTGGCCAGGCTTGTGTAGCGTGAGCGGCGTACTCCGGTGACGGCGACGGCTTGGTGGATGGTGCCCTCGACACCGGCACGGGTGGCGTAGCGTTGCTTCCATTCCTCGGTGGCCTGCTTTGCCCGGACACGTTCGAGCAGAACGTTCTGCTCCTGAGGACGGATGGTCAGTTGCCTGCCGTAGCGGTGTGAGCTGGTGCACTGGTCGCGCACAGGGCAGGGCGCGCAGGTGCCGGTGGCGAACCGGATCCGGATCGCCGGACGCTTGCCGCTGTCGAAGCCTTCGGTCCAGTACTTACTGGTTGCTCCGGTCGGGCACGTGGCCTGTTTGCCCGACCAGTCGATCTCGAAGGCTTCCGTGCTGAAGTCCTTGTGTCCGTTGGCCTGTCGCGTGGTGTTCGATCGCACCGGACCGACAACGGCCACGCCGTGCTCGGCCTGGGATTCCAGCAGCAGCTCGGCGGAGGTGTAGCCGGCGTCGACGAGGTGTTCGGCGGGCAGTAGGTCCTTGTCGCGGAGGCGGTTGTGGATCTGATCGAGGACCACGGCGTCGTTCACGGTGGCGTCGGTGGTCAGGACGTCGGTGATCAGGTGGGGCCGTCCGGTCTCGGCAGTGTCGTCGCAGGTTTCACTGAGGTGGACCTTGTAACCGTCCCACCCCATCCCTCGCTTCATCCCGTATCTGGAATCGGTGTCGTACGGGGAGGTGATCCGGTCCCGACTGGGTGGGAGATCGTCCTTTCCCCGCAAGGATGCCGTCTGCTCGTCGCCGTCGCCGACTCGGTGGTACTGCTGAAGCCATACGGCCCGCAGGATCTCCACCGCGGGAATCTCGCGCAGCCATGTCGGTGCGGCGGGCGAGAAGACCGCTTCCAACAGCCGGTAACCGTCGTCGCCGATCTGTCGAGCCTGGGCGGCCCGTTCGTCCTCGGCCCGAGGCAGCCGGTAGGCGTCGGTCCGTACTCCGTACCGCTGCCGCCACACCGGCTCCATCCACCCACCGAGCCACTCCGGTGACGCCGCGGCCAACGCCTCCAGCGCCGCCCGCAGCGTCTCCCCGACGAACTCCAAGCGGTTGAGCGACCGGACCGCGGCCAGCACATGGGTCGAATCGGTCCGCTGTCTGCCCCTGCCCACCACCAAGCCCAGTTCCGTCAGGCGACCCAACAGCATGTCGAGGACCGTCTCCTCCAGGTCGTGGGCGAGCAGGCGGTCACGAAAACCGGTGAGCACTGTGAAGTCGAAGCCCGTATGCGACAACTCCAAGCCCAGCAAGTACTTCCAGTCGATCCGCGACCTGACCGCGTGCGCGGCCTGGCGATCGGTCAGGTTCTCCGCGAACTGCAACACGCTGACCAACGCCAACTGTCCAGGCGAGATTCCCGGCCTGCCCCGTACACCGAACGCCGACCTGAAGACCTCGTCGTCGAACAACGGCCCCAACCGGTCACGGACGTTCATCGCCAAGCATCCCTTGGGAAACGCCGCCCGAGCCACTTGGGCAGTCAACTCAGGGACTTCCGACCACGCCCGTGGTTGCAGCGACACTAACAGCTCCACTCGCATGCGGGACAAGACCAACATGTTGATCATGCACCACGACGATCACACCGGGATGAGGGCCATGGGAATTGGGCAACAGGGTCATCGACGGGTTCTACAACACCGAACGCATCCAAAAGGACCTCGCCTGGCTCAGCCCCGACGAGTACGAAGCCGCTTGGCACGCCGCTCAGACCCAGCCAGATACCATCCCGGCGGCACCGACCGCATCCAGGTAACAACCGCCTCGGGTTATCGGGGGAACCTCACTCCATGCGCGTTCCGAGGTCGGCGGCGAGGTTCCTGGCCTGCTGGGTCGTCCACTCCCGGGTCGGGTGGGAGGTGACGTCGGTGACGTGCAGGCGGCGGGTGCCGTGTTCGAGGAACACCAACGCGTAGAGCCGCTTGCCGAGCATGGTGTCGAGGTGGAGGAAGTCCGCCGCGATGACGCCCCGGGCCTGGGTGGTGAGGAACTCCCGCCAGGTCGGACCGGTGCGGCGTGGTGCCGGGTCGATGCCCGCTTGGTGCGGGATCCGCCAGACCGTCGAGTGGGCGATGCGGTGGCCGAGTCGGGCCAGTTCACCCTGGATCCGCCGATGACCCCACCGCGGGTTCTCCCCGGCGAGCCGCAGCACGAGCGTCTTGACCGCTGGCCGGGTCGATGGGCGTCCGGTACGTCGACGCGCGGAGTGGTCCCACTTGCGGGCCATGAGTCTGCGGTGCCAGGCGAGCAGGGTGCCCGGCGTGACCGGAAAGACCCCCGCCACCGGGGCGATCCACCAGCGCGGACAGGGCGGCGAACCAGAACCGGTCCGCGGGCTCGAAGCGGACAGGACCCGTCAGCTGCCGGCGAAGAACCGCGTTCTCGTGCCGCAGCACCAGCAGCTCGGCATCCTTTAGCCGTCTCGCAGCGCAGCAGCACCGACGGAACTGACAGCAACCTCCGGGTCAACCTGTACAGCAGAGACACGATCACCCGACCATGCTCCCAACACCGTGACAGCCTCGCTCTACCAGCAACGGTGACTTTTCGAGCGGCACAGGCAGCAGATCCTGACCCTGCTCGACGACGCGGCCCGTAGCACCCCGCGCCCGGAGGGCACCTCGGACAAGCAGCACCACCTCGCAGTGCTGGCGGCGCAACGCGACACGCTCCTCGACGCCCGTGACGACGGTGCGTTCGACGCCGACGCGTTGTCCGCCGCACTGCACAACATCGACGCGGAGCAGATCACCCTCGAACTGCGCCGCAGCCCAACCGGGTGATCACCCGCGCCGAGGCGACCGGGCTCGGTCCTGTGCACCGCTCGAAGGAATGGTGTCCGACGCTGCGGAATCGCGTTCGGGCTCCTGGTTTCAGCGTGCCGACACCAGCGCCGTCCAGGCGTTGGCGGCCGCGTGCTCGGCCGGCAGCACGGTCTCGGCGAGCAGCCAGTGACGCACCAGGCCGATGAACGAGCCGGCTGCGCAGTGGGCCCGCAGCCGGACGGCCTCCTCGTCCCGCATGGCCTTCCCGTCGACGGAGAGCTGGTGGACCACCTGTTCGGCGACCAGGCGGTGCAGGTGGTCGATGAACCGGGCGGAGCCGCACGGGCCCAGCATCCGCCGGTACAGCACCCGGGCGGACTCGATGTGGCGGAACACCTCGACCAGTTCCGCCGGCATCGTCGCCGGCAGCACGACCAGCGGGCAGCGGGCGATCAGGCCGCCGAGACGGCTCAGCTCGCCGTCCATCGCGTCCAGCAGCAAATCGTCGCGGTCCCGGTAATGCTGGTAGACCGTCGCCCGGTTGATGGTCGCCCGCTCCGCGACGTGGGCGATGGTGATCGTGTCCAGTTCGCGCTCGGCGGCCAGTTCCAGCGCCGCGGCCTGCAACAGCACCCGGGTCCGCAGTACCCGGGGGTCGACGCGCTTGGGCCCGGCGTCTGTCGTCGGCTTCGCCATTTCCCCAGCTTACCCCGCCTATGCGACAGATGTCGCAGACCCGGCGGGCGACTTCGGATCGGCCAGCAGGCCGTACTCGATGGCCCGCACCACGGCCAGCGTCCGGTTCGGGCTGTTCAGCTTCGCCAGGACGTTGCCCATCAGCCGCTTCACCCCGTGCTCGGAGATCTGGAGCTGTCGCGCCACCTGCTTGTTGCTCAGCCCCTCGGCCACCCGCCGCAGCACCTCCAGTTCCCGCGGCGTCAGCCCGCTGCCCATCGGACCCCACTGCTGGGTCCCCGCCGTCGACTGCCTGCCCAGCACCCGCCGGGCCAGCACCGGAGACAGGTAGAACTTGCCCGCCATCACGTCGGCGACGGCATCGGCGAGGACGTTCGGCGTCAGCCCCGACCAGTCGACCAGCGCGTGCACGCAGGAGTGCACCTCCCCGAGCGCGCCGACCCCCTCGGTCCCGTCGACCAGCAGCAGGAGGGGCGTGTCGAACGCGGCCGGCCCGCCCGGCGAGGGTAAGTCGGTCGCGCACATCACCATCAAGTCGGGGATGGCGGCTGCGGCACGCACTGCCTCCTCGGCGGTGCCGTGGCAGACGACGGCGTCGACACCGGCGACCTGCGCCAGCATGGCCGCCACGCCGTACCTCTTCACCTCGTTGTCCATGATCAGTGCGAGTTGCATGACGTTCCCTCCGATCGACACGTGGAACCCCCTGTGAGAAGTCACGCGAAGTGGTCGTGGATCGAATGCCCCACTACAGCCCCGAGTGTCGAGCCGTGGCCGCCCGTGCACCCTGGGCGCGCGCGGTGGTGCGGCGCACACCGGGGCGCGACCCTCCGGCGAGCACGTCGGTCGACCCTCAGTGGAGCGTTGCCGCTCGACGACCATCCCCCGTTCGGCCTGCTCCACCGGACGGAGATCCGCGGCGACCCGGGTCCGGGGCAGCAGGCTGTCGCCATGCAACACGTCCCCGCTGTACTCGGGCTGTACTGGAGCTGTACGTCGGAGGTCCGCCGCACGTTCGCCCACCCGGCGCGCGATCGGGACTACCCGGACGGAGTACCCGATCGTGCGGGTGCCCGCTCGCGAAAGTGCCGGTGGTACGGATAGGGAGCGGGGCGGGTGGCGACGCGATGCTGCTGGTCGAGTTCGTCCGCGCGACCACGGAGGTATGGCGATGAGCCCCGCTGAGCTGAACCCGCACGACCCGGGGAGGTCGGACGTAGAGGCCGAGGTGTGCGTCGTCGGCGGCGGGCCGACCGCGCTGTACGCGGCGCTGCGGTGCGCGCGTGCCGGGCGGTCGGTGGTACTGCTCTCGGCCAAGGCCGAGTTCGAGCCCGCTGGGACGGGCATCTCGCCGCTGGTGGCCCCGCCGACCCTGGCGTTGCTGGCCGCCGAGGGCGTCGAGGCCGAGCTGGAGGAGGGCGGGCAGCGGGTCCTGGGCGTCGAGGACCACGGCAGCACCGGGGTGCTGTCCGCTTGGCGCTACGCCGACCACGACGGCATCGACCGCCCGCACGGGCTGACCGTGCCGACCGGCACGCTGACCCAGGCGCTGCTCGCCCGGCTGCGGGCGGAGCCGACGGCGGACGTCCGCGCGGGTGAGACCGTGACGGCGGTCGAGCAGGACGACCACGGCGTGACGGCCACCGGCACGGGCGCCCGGATCCGGGCCCGGTACCTGATCGCCGCCGATGGTCGGCGGTCGGCGGTGCGGGACCTGGTGGGGATCCCGGTGACCGAGTCGACGTTCGACCGGCCCGCGTGGCTGAGCGTGGTGCCCGCCGTGCCGGACCGCGAGCCCGTGCTCGTCGTGCGGCACCAGGCACCGCGCGCGTTGTTCGCCATCCCCACACCCCGGCGCACGGTCGCCGTCGTGTGGTCGCCGGACCGGGACGGGGAGGAGCCGCTGGACCGGGGTGGGTCCGCCGTGTTGGCCGAGCAGGTCAAGGCGGTCGACCCGGAGCTGTCGGACTGGCTGTCCGAGGTCGCCGACCGCACGTCGCCGCCGGTGCGGCTCGGGTTCTCGCTGTGGCGCGCCGCTTCCTGGCGGGCGGGCCGGGTGCTGTTGCTGGGCGAGACCGCGAACGGTTTCCACACCCTCGGCGGGCAAGGCCTCAACCAGTCGCTCCAGAGCGCGGCATCGTCGGCCCGCGCGGTCGACGACGCGCTTCGACCCGGCGGCATCGCGCGGATCGACGACTACGAGCGGGTCCGGCGCCCGTACGTCGAGCTGTTGCAGGACACCCAGTGGCAGGTGCAGGCGCTGCGCTCCTACAGCACGGCACCGCCGGAGCGGGGCGCGCACCAGGACTTCATCGGGGTGATGACCAGACTCCAGCCCGAACTCGCCGAACAACTGGCCCGTCCGGCCTGACCCCGCACCGGAAGGACACCGCACGGAGGACGTCGCCGGGACATCGCCACGCAGACGCGATCGGCCGTCCACGACGATCCGGACATCGGAGCCGCATGGCGAGAGGAGGGGGCCCGACCGGGCCCCCTCCTCTCGCCACGCGGGCTGCCACCCGTCCTCCGGGGACGGACGGCGGCCGGTGGTTCAGACCGGAGCCTTCCCGTGTTCCAGGTAGGCGACGGCCTCGCCCACGGAGGTGAGCTTCTCGACCACCGAGTTCGGGACTTCGACGCCGAGCCGCCGCTGCACCAGGACGAACACCGACACCATGGCCAGCGAGTCGAGTTCGAGGTCCGACACGAACGCGCTGTCCAGTTCGATCCGGCCGGCCGGTATCTCGGCGACCTCGTCGATGATCTCCCTCAACACCTGTAGTACGTCCTGCCCGGTGGTGCTCATGATCGTCCTCCTCGGTCCGGTTCGGGTGGTGGGGCGGTGGCGGGCAGCGGCGGGTCGACCGGCGGCGTGGGCAGCCGGACCACCTGGCCCGCCCACACCAGACCGGTGCCGAACGCCAGCAGCAGCGCCAGGCCGCCCGGTCGCGCGGCGCCCGAGGCGAGCAACTCGTGCATCGCCAGCGGGATCGACGCCGCCGACGTGTTGCCGTGCTCGGTGATGCTGCGCGCGACCACCACGTGGTCGGGCAGCCCCAGCTCGACGGCGAGCTGTTCGGTGATCCGCAGGTTGGCCTGGTGCGGGATGAACGAGTCCAGGTCGCCGACCGCCACCCCGGCCCGGTCCAGTGCCTGCCCGGCGACCGGCCCGAGTTCGTAGGAGGCCCACCGGAACACGTCGCGGCCGCTCATGGTGATCGCCGGCCACCGGGCGCCGGGATCGTCGCGCAGGGCGTCCCACGGGACGGTCTGCCGGATCAGGTCCCGCTGCGCCCCGTCGGAACCCCACACCACCGGGCCGATCCCCGGTTCCTCGCTGGGGCCGACCACGACCGCGCCCGCGCCGTCGCCGAACAGGAACGCCGTCTGCCGGTCGTCGTGGTCGGTCAGGTCGGTCAGCCGCTCCACGGCGACGACGAGTACGTACCGGGCGCTGCCGGCGGCCACCATGTCGGAGGCGAGCGACACCCCGTAGCAGAAGCCCGCGCAGCCGGCCGAGATGTCGAAGGCGGCGGGAGAACCCGTGCCCAGCCGGTGCGCCAGCACCGCCGCCAGCGACGGCAGCTGGCGCAGGTAGGTCACCGTGGCGACGAGGACGCAGCCGATGTCGCCGGCCGCCACCCCGGCGTTCTTCAGCGCCCGCTCGGCCGCCGCGGCGGCCATGAACTCCACCGTCTCCGTCGTGTCCGCCCAGTACCGGGTCCGGATGCCGGAGCGGCTGTGGATCCACTCGTCGGAACTCTGGATCCGGTCGACCAGCGCGTCGTTGGTGATCCGCAGCGACGGGACGTAGCTGCCGATGCCGAGCAGGGCGGTGGATGCACCGCGCAGCGCCGGGCTCACGACCGGATCCCCGTCGATGCGAACTGCTCCGGCGCGAGCTTTTCCGGTGCGAACTCCTCTGGTGCGAACTCCTCTGGAGCGAAATCCTCTGGGCCGCACCAGCGGACCAGCGCGGCGCCCATGCTGAAGCCCGAGCCGAACGCGGCGAGCACCACCTGATCGCCGGGGGACAGCCGGCCGGTGTCCTCGGCCTCCCGGAGCACGAGGGGCACGCTCGCGCCGGAGGTGTTGCCGTACTTCTCGATGTTGACCACCGTCCGGTCCATCGGCACGCCGATGGCGGCCATGATCTCCCGGACGATGTAGAGGTTCGCCTGGTGCAGCGCGAACAGGTCGATGTCCTCGACCTCCCGCCCGGCGGCGGCGAGCAGCTCCTCGACGAACGGCGGCACCTCGCCGACCGCGAGACCGTGCACCGCGTTGCCGTCCAGCGTGGAGAAGTTGTCACCGAACCCGCTGGACAGCCGGGTGCCGTCGCGGCGGGTCCGCCGCTCGCGCGCGACCCGCACCGCCTGGTACGCCGACGGGTCGCTGCGCAGCAGCGTCGTGCCGATGCCGAGTCCGGGCGTGCAGGGCTCCAGCAGGTAGCAGGCCGCGCCGTCGCCGAAGATGACCGCGGGGCCGGGGTCCTTCCAGTCCATCGTCCTGGTGCTGACGTCGGCCAGCACCACGGCGACCCGGCGGTATTGCCCGGAGGCCAGGTACTTGGCGCCCACGTCGAGGGCGAACACGCCACCGGGGCAGGCGCCGCTGTTCACGTCGAACCCGGCCGCCCCCACCGCCCCGGACTTGTCGATCACGAGCATCGCGGTGGGCGGCGCCATGTGGTCCGGGGTGTAGGTGCCGCACACGACCAGGTCCACTTCGGACGGACGCACGCCCGCCCGGGCGCAGGCGTCCAGCAGCGCGGCGGCGCCCAGGTCGGAGGTCCACTGGTCGTCGGCGGCCATCCGCCGGGTCCGCACCCCGATGTTCTCCCGGATCCAGTCGTCCCTGGTGAGCAGTATCCGTTCGAGGTCGGCGTTGCTGACGACCCGGTCGGGCAGGTACCTGCCGATCGACCGGATGCCCACGCCCCTCGGTCGGGTGCGTTCGCGCAGATGCTCCATGGCGGGCCCAACACCTACTTCCGCGGGTTCGGGTGACAACGTCGGGTCAGATGAATTTCCGCTTGTTCTCGCGGCGGTCCGCCCTGGCCTTCTCCCACGCGCCGACCGCCTCGGCCAGCAGGTGCGGGTGCCCGTGCAGCACCTCGCCCAGCGCCTTCTCCGCGTCGGCCGGGTCCGCGAGGAACTCCGTCCGGTCGCGGCCGTCCAGCGACCGCAGGAAGTTCTCGCCCAGCACGACGAGCTTCCCGCCGGGCACCACCCGCGAGCACAGCACGGTGTAGGACAGCGGGGACTCCTCGGAGGTGAGGTGGAAGTCGACGATCCACGCGTAGTCGGGGATCTCCAACGGCTCGTCGGCGAAGCGGTAGACCGGCGTCCACTCGTCGTCCACGCCCGAGCGCAGCACCGTGCGGTAGCCGTCCCGCTCGACCACCCGGAACCGCCACCCGCCGTCGGCCTGGGGCGTGCCGGAGAGTCGCAGCGGCTCGGTCGGGGAGTGCAGCAGGAACCCGACGTCGACCAGCCAGTCCTCGCCCTCGGCCTCGACGACCAGCACGAGGTGGTCCCAGCGCGACCACCACTCGCCGCCGACCCGCCACATCTGGGCCGCCACCAATCGCGCCCGGAACCCGACGCCGCGCAGGAAGCGGCCGAGCAGGGGAGTGGTCTCCAGGCACGTGCCGCCGCGCCGGCGGCGGACCACCCGGTCGAACGCGGCGGTGTGCTCCAGGTCAGGTACGGCGCCGTCGAGCACGTCGAGGAACTCGTACGGCACGGCGTGCAGGTGGGCGGTGGTCACGGCGCGCAGGTACTCGGCGGTCGGCTCCAGCGGTCCGGTGTGGCCGATGCGCCGCAGGTAGTCGTGCCACGGCAGGGCTGCGGTCGTGGCGGTGCGGGACGGGGAAGCGACGTGTTCCAAGGCACTCTCCGATGGCTGTCGGTGCGCGGGGCTGCGCGACGTCACCCCGTCGGAATCGTGGTCCGGCGCCGCGGCGGCGGTAAGACCCGACCGCCCTGCTCGATGGGCTAGGCGGCGGTGCACCGGTCGCGGCGGGTGTTGTGCCACGCGGATCAGGTCTTGGCGGCCCCGGCGGGTGCCGGGAGAGTTCGCCCGGCGACCGAAACCGCGACCCGGAGGGCACCCGATGGACAGCAACGCCGTCGCGGACGGCGGCCCGGAGCCGACGGCCCGCTGGGGCCGGGCCCTGCCGCCGCACCTGGTCGACCGGCAGCTGGCCGTCCGCATGGGCATCGAGATCGTCTCGTGGGACCCCGACCGGATGGTCGGCACGATGCCCGTCGAGGGCAACCAGCAGCCGCTGGGCTGGCTGCACGGCGGGGCGAACGCCGTCCTCGCCGAGACCCTCGGCTCGCTGGCGGCCGGGGTCCACGTCGCCTCGCGCGGTGCCGTCGCGGGGCTCGAACTGTCCTGCACGCACCACAGGTCGGTCCGCCGGGGCGTCGTCACCGGGGTCTGCACCCCGTTGCTGCTGGGCGACCGGGTGGTGACCTACCAGGTGTCCATCAGCGACGACCGCGGCCGACTGACCTGCACCGCCCGGCTGACCTGCCTGGTGGGCAAGCGCTGAACCGAGAGGCGGTCCCATGTCCACTCCAGCCGTGCGGCTGCCGGGCGGCCGGTCCGCCGACCCGGGGGAGTTCCGCAAGGTGATGGGGTTGTTCCCCACGGGCGTCACGGTGGTCACGGCGGGCCGGGGCGAGCGGACCGAGGCGGTGACCGCGAGCGCGGTGGCCTCGATCTCGCTCGACCCGCCGCTGGTGCTGGTGAGCCTGCGCGCCGCCGGGAGGCTGCCGACGGCGATCGACGGTGCGGGTGGTTTCGCGGTCAACGTCCTCGCCGCCGACCAGGAGCGCCTGTCCGCGCTGTTCGCGGCACGCGATCGGCCGCGCGGCGTGGCGGCCTTGGAACGCCTGGGCGGCACTGTCGGCGCGAGCGGCCACGTCGTGCTGCCCAGCGCCGTGCTCTCACTGGAGTGCCGGACCGAGCACCGCTATCCCGGCGGCGATCACGTGCTGTTCCTCGGCCGGGTCCTCGCCGTGCACGCGGCCGAGCCGGTCAAGGCGCCCCTGGTGCACCACCGGGGTGCCTACCACCGCCTGCACCACCTCAGCGACTGAACAGGAGAAGCGCTCATGGCACGTTCCGTGCTGGTCACCGGGGGCAATCGCGGCATCGGTCTGGCCGTGGCCAGGAAATTCGCCGCGCACGGGGACGCGGTGGCCGTCACCCACCGGGGTTCCGGCGCCCCCGAGGGCCTGCTGGGCGTCAAGTGCGACGTGACCGACACCGACCAGGTGTCCCGGGCCTTCGCCGAGGTGGCGGCGGTCAACGGGCCGGTCGAGGTGCTGGTGGCCAACGCGGGCATCACCCGGGACGGCCTGCTGATGCGGATGGACGACGACCAGTTCCTCGGCGTGCTGGACACCAACCTCGGCGGCGCGTTCCGGGTGGCCCGGCACGCGGCCACCGACATGGTGCGGCGGCGCGGCGGGCGGATGGTGTTCCTGTCCTCGGTCGCCGGGCTGCGGGGATCACCGGGCCAGGCCAACTACGCGTCGAGCAAGGCGGGGCTGGTGGGCCTGGCCCGCTCGCTGGCCCGCGAGTTCGGGTCGCGCGGCATCACGGTGAACGTCGTCGCCCCGGGGCTGGTGGACACCGACATGACCGAGCAGCTCAGCGCGCAGCGCAAGGAGCAGATCCTGGCCGACGTGCCGCTGGGGCGCAGCGCCGCTCCGGAGGAGGTCGCCGACGCGGTCTTCTGGCTGGCTTCGCCGGGCGCGGCCTACGTGACCGGTGCGGTGCTGCCGGTGGACGGTGGTCTCGGGATGGGCCACTGACGGTAGCCCGGCGCGGGCCGGTTCGGCTCGCCGCTCCGGTCCGCGCCACCGATGCGGTGTCGTCCGCCGCCACTCGGGGCCGCGAACCTCCTGCCGCGAACCTCCTGCCGCGAACCTCCTGCCGCGGTCCGCACCGCGGACCGGGTGCTTCAGCGTGCCACCCGGACCAGCGCGTCACCCCGCACGGTGACCGGACCGTCCACGACCCGGACGGTGAGCGACAACCGCACCCGCCGCTCGCCGTCGTGCTCCGCCAGGTCCTTGACCTTGGCCGCGCACCGGATCCGGGCACCCACCGGCGTGGCGGCGGCGAAGCGCACCCGGAACGACAGCAGATCGGCGACCGGCACCCATTCGGTGACCAGCCGGCCCAGGAACCCCATGGACAGCATGCCGTGCGCGATGACGTCGGACAGGCCCGCGGCGCGGGCCGCGTCCGGGTCGAGGTGGATGGGGTTGGGGTCACCCGAGGCGTCCGCGAACCGGACCAGCAGCGCCCGGGTGATCCGCAGCTCCGGCAGCTCCGGCAGCTCGGTGCCGACCTCCACGTCGGCCAGGCTGAACGCGCTCACCGGTCCTCCCCGACGGACGCGGAGAGGCGGACCGCGATGATCTGGTGGTGGTCGGCGACCGGCTCGCCGTCGGTGTCGGTCACCGCCGTGTCCTGCACGACGAACTCCATCCCGCCGCGCCCGTAGATGTCGGTGATCACCGTGGAGAAAGTCAGCCGCTCCCCGGCGTAGGCGGTGCGGTGGTAGACGAACCCCTGCTCGACGTGCAGCACGCGGCGCAGCTCCACCCCCATCGCGGTCAACACGTCCGAGGGGTTCCGGAACTCCAGTCCGAACAGGAACGTCGGCGGGACCGGGAGATCCGGGTGCTTCGCCGCCCGCGCGACTCCGAGGTCGGCGAACACCCCGCCGCCGACACCCAGCACCTCGGCGAACGACGCCACCTCGCTCCGGTCCACCTCCACGGTGAACGGCGCGAGCCGCGTGCCGATGAACGCCCGGTCGATCTCCTGCCCCCTTTCGCGCGTCGGACCGCCATCCACCGACGTGCTGCCGAGCCGTGCGGAACCCACAACCGACCTCCTGCGCTCGCGTACCGGGACCTCGCGCCAGCATCGCGCTCGCGGCCCGGCCCGCGACAGCCCCGACGAACCTGTCCGACCGGCCACCCCGCATGGTGTGCGATCCGGCGTGAAACCTCGCCCGGCAACGGAAAGCACGCATGTGCCCGGTCGGCGCGCTCCGGTGGGCCCCTCGATCGGGCACACCGTCCGCGCCTCCCACCCGCTGCCCGGACCCGGCGAAGCTGGCGGTGCGCCCACAGCGCGGAGCGGTGCCACCGCCCGCAAGTCGTCGCCCGTCGAATCGAGGATCACCATGGCTGTTCCGGACGAGTGGTGGGCAGGGCACGGCGGCTACGCCGCCCGCGTCCTGTCGGCACTGGTCGCCGACCCCGACCGGGTCGCCCTGCACTGGCGGGGACGCGGCGTCACCGCCCGCGAGGTGACCGACGCGGTCGCCGGGATCGCCGACACCCTGCGCCGGCTGGACATCGGGCAGGGGGACGTCGTCGGCGTGATGGTGGCGCCCAACAGCCCGGACATGCTCACCGCGCGCTACGCGGCCCACCTGGTCGGCGCCGCGGTCTGCTACGTGCGATCGACCAACCCGGGTTCCGCCGACCCCGTGCTGTCCGAGGAGGAGCAGCTGCGCATCCTGCTGGACACCCGGGCCCGCGGGCTGTTCACCGATACCGGGAACGAGGACCGCGCGAAGCGACTCGTGGACCGGGCGCGCGGCCTGGTCGCCCTGGTCGGCTTCGACCTGGACCCGGCGGGGGCCACGGCGGTGGCTTCCGCCGACCGGGCGAACCTCGCGCCGGCCGCCGCCTGGGACCCGGCGGCGCTCGCGGTGATCGGCTTCACCAGCGGCAGCACCGGCCGGGCCAAGGGCATCAGCCTCCAGGCCAGGGCATGGGAGAGCACGGTGGTCGCCACCGAGGAGTCGATCACCGAACCCGACCCCGCGATCCTGGTCACGACCCCGTTGAGCCACACGGTGGCGCCGATGGCCGACGCGGTGCTGGCCCGGGGCGGGGTCGTCGTCCTGCACGAGGAGACCCGGCCGGGGCCCGTGCTCGACGCCCTGCGGCAGCACCGGATCACGCGGACGTTCGTGGCCACCCCCCACCTGTACGAGTTGCTCGACCACAGCAGGACCGCGCCGGCCGACCTGTCGTCGCTGCGGCTGCTCATCTACAGCGGGTCGCCGGCGGCACCCGCGCGGATCGCGGAGGCGGCGCGCGCGTTCGGGCCGGTGCTGGTCCAGGGCTACGGGACCAGCGAGTGCGGCCGGATCACGTTCCTGGGCCCCGGCGACCACTTCGACGAGACGGTGCTGTCCAGCGTCGGCCACCCGTTCCCGGAGATCGAGGTCGAGGTGCGCGAACCGGGTTCCGACCGGGCGGTGGCCGTCGGCGAGACGGGCGAGGTGTGCGTGCGCTCCCCGCACGTGATGCGCGAGTACTGGGCCGACCCGGCGCGGACGTCCCGGGTGCTGCGCGACGGGTGGTACCGCACGGGCGACATCGGCCGGCTCGACGAGCGCGGCTACCTGTACCTGCTCGACCGGATCGCCGACGTGGTGAAGGCCGATGGCGTCAAGGTCTACCCGGCCGTGGTGGAACGCGAGATCCAGTCGATCCCCGGTGTCGCGCACGCCGCGGTCTACGGGGTCCGCGACGAGGACAACGCGGAGCACGTCCACGCCGCGATCGTGCTCCGCCCGGGAGCGCGGGTCGGCGTGGACGAAGTGCGCGAGCGGGTCCGCACCGCGCTGTCGGCCGCGCACGCACCCGAGCACGTGCGGCTGCTCGACGCGTTGCCGCTCAACGGATCCGGAAAGCCGGACAAGGCACGACTGCGCGGCGAGGAACTCGCCGCGCGGGTGCCCCGGTGACCGCCCGCGCATCGAACCGACCGTACCGAGGGAGTGGGTTGACGTGACGAACCGGCACATGGACTTCTTCGTCCGCGAGATGGCGGACTTCGGCCCGCGGAAGCGGGAGTTCCTCGAGATCGGGCGCAGGGCGGGCCTGTTCCCCAGCGCGGTGGCGCGTCAGGGCCCGGACGGCACCGAGGCCGAGATCAGCGTCTGGTGCAGCAACGACTACCTCGGCATGGGGCAGAACCCGTTCGTCCTGGAGGCGATCAAGGACGCGGTCGACGCGTTCGGGGCCGGCTCCGGCGGTTCCCGCAACATCGGCGGGACCAACCACTACCACGTCCTGTTGGAGAAGGAGCTCGCGGCGCTGCACGGCAAGGAGGCCGCGCTGATCTTCCCGTCCGGCTACACCGCCAACGACGGCGCCCTGTCCGTTCTCGCGGGCCGCGCTCCGGACACGGTGGTCTTCTCCGACCAGCTCAACCACGCGTCCATCATCGACGGGCTGCGCCACAGCGGCGCCGAGAAGCGCATCTTCCGGCACAACGACGTGGCGCACCTGGAGGAACTGCTGGCCACCGCCGACCCGGACCGCCCCAAGCTGGTCGTAGCCGAGTCCGTGTACTCGATGTCGGGCGACATCGCGCCCTTGGCGCAGATCGCCGAGGTCTCGCACCGCTACCACGCCACGACGTTCCTCGACGAGGTGCACGCCGTGGGCATGTACGGGCCGCAGGGCGCGGGCATCGCCGCCCGTGAAGGACTGGCGGACCGGTTCACGGTCTTCATGGGCACGCTGGCCAAGGGCTTCGGCACCGCCGGCGGGTACATCGCCGGCCCGGCCGCGCTGGTGGACGCCGTTCGCAGCTGGTCGCGGTCGTTCATCTTCACCACCTCGCTGCCGCCCGCCACCGCCGCGGGCGCCCTGGCCGCCGTCCGACACCTCAGGTCGTCCGAGGTCGAGCGGGAACGGCTCGCGGCGAACGCGCGACTGATGCACCGCCTGCTGACCGAGCGGCGCATCCCGTTCATCTCCGACCAGTCGCACATCATCGCGGTGTTCGTCGGCGAGGACCAGTTGTGCCGCCAGGCCTCCGCGCTGCTGCTGCGGCGGCACGGGATCTACGTCCAAGCCATCAACGCGCCGAGCGTGCGGACCGGCGAGGAGATCCTCCGGGTCGCACCCTCGGCCACCCACACGGCCGGCGACGTCGAGAAGTTCGTGGAAGCGCTGGACGGCATCTGGCAGGAGCTCGGGATCCCCACCGGGCCGACTGCGGGATGACCTGGCGGGCGGACGCGGCCGCCGATCACGGCCGGTGCGCGGCGGGGGAGCGCGCCGAGGGGAGATCCCGTCCCCGGCGCTCCCCCTTCGCCCGACGGCGATCGCCGTCGGGCGGGTCGACGAGGAGGGAGTCCTGATGTCCGTGTCGTTGGCGGCCGTGCTCGCCGAGTCCGCCGCCCGGTACCCGGACCGGCCGGCGGTGGTGTTCGAGTCGCGGAAGACGTCCTATCGGGAGCTGTGGTGGTGGGCGCGGAAGTACGCGGCGGTGCTGCGGGACCACGGGATCGGGCGCGGTGACCGGGTCGCGCTGCTGCTTCCGAACTCGCCACACCTCCCGATGGCGTACTTCGGCGTGCTGGCGTTGGGCGCGGTGGTGGTGCCGGTGCACGCGCTGTCCAAAGCAGACGAGATCGAGCACGTGCTGCGGGACTCCGGGGCCGCGGCGCTGGTCTGCGCCGGATCGCTGCTGGAGCAGGGCGGTGAGGCCGCCCGGCGTGCCGGCGTGCCGGTGTTCACCGTCGTGGCGGACGACGGGCTCCGGTTGGACGTGGCGGCCGGCCCTGCCGCTCCGATCGAACGGTACGCGCCGTGCGCGCCCGACGACGCGGCGATGGTCCTGTACACCTCGGGAACGACGGGCAAGCCCAAGGGCGCGGTGCTGACGCACCTGGGCGTCACGATGAACATCACCGTCACGATGCTGTCCCCGTTCGACTTCCGGGCCGACGACGTGTTGCTGGGCGCGCTGCCGCTGTTCCACATATTCGGCCAGGTCTGCGGCATGTGCGTGTGCTTCCGGGCCGGTGCCACCCTGGTGCTGATGCCGGCGTTCGACGCGGCGCGTGCGATCGAGTTGATGGCCGAGCACCGGTGCACGGTGTTCATGGGCGTCCCGACGATGTACATGGCGCTGTTGCGCGCCATGGGGACAGCGACGGTGCGCCCGCGCCTGCACCGCGCGTACTCGGGTGGGCAGGCACTGCCGGTGAAGGTCCTGGAGGACTTCGAGGACCGGTTCGGCTGCCCGGTCTACGAGGGGTACGGCCTGACCGAGACCTCGCCGGTGGTCGCCTACAACCAGCCTGCGTGGCCGAGGAAACCGGGCACCGTGGGGCTGCCGGTCTGGGGCGTCGAGGTGGCCATCGCCCGGGCCGACGTGGACGGCCGGGTCGAGCTGCTGCCCGCCGGCGAGGTGGGCGAGGTCGTCATCCGGGGCCACAACGTCATGGCCGGCTACCTGAACCGGCCGGAGGCCACGGCCGAGGTCCTGGTGGACGGCTGGTTCCGCTCGGGCGACCTGGGCAGGAAGGACGAGGACGGCTATCTGTCCATAGTGGACCGCAAGAAGGACGTGGTGCTGCGCGGCGGGTACAACGTGTACCCGCGCGAGGTCGAGGAAGTCCTGATGCGCCACCCGGCCGTCGCGCAGGTGGCGGTCATCGGCGTTCCGCACCCCACGCACGGCGAGGAGGTTTGCGCGGTGGTGCTCCCGGCGCCGGGAGCGCGGCCGGGCGCCGATCTCGGGGTGGAGATCGAGACGTGGAGCAAGGCGCGGATGGCGCCCTACAAGTACCCGCGCCGGGTGGAGTTCGTCGACGGGTTCCCGCTCGGGGTGGGCGGCAAGGTGCTCAAACGCGAGCTGGTGGCCCGCTTCGCCCGCTGAGCCTCACCGCCGTCCACGACGATCCGGACGTCGGCGCAGGAGCTTCCGGACTTCGACGGCGGTGCTCCGGCTCGGGACCCGAGCCGGAGCACGGCACTTCCGGGTTCACCGTGCGGCGAGCTCCAGGGCTTTGGAGACGGCCCGACCGTAGGACTCGGTGACTCCGCCGAGCGAGCCGTTGAACTTCGGTGCGACGAACCTGGCGAGCAGCTCGAAGCTGCGCTTGAGCGCGCTCCGGTCCGCCCAGTCCAGGACGGTGACCAGCAGCCGCCCGAACCCGCCCGTCTCGTCCTGCACGTCCCGGATGGCCTGGACGCAGTCGTCGACCGAGCCGATGACGCTGCCACGCCGGTCGATCAGCTCCTCCAGCGCCTTGCGCGCCTCCGCCCGGGAGTGCACCCGCGGTGCGCCGAGCAGGGCCCAGTACTCGTTGCGGTACCGCATCCAGCCGTCCACGATCTCGTCCAGGGCCTGCTCGCGGCTGTCGGACACGTGCACCGACAGCGCCACCCGCCAGTCGCCGCGGTCGAGCTTCCGGCCGTGCTCGGCCGCCGCCGCCTCGGCGTGCTGCCACTGCCCGACCAGGTCGCCGATCCGGCTGCCCGGCCGCGGCGGGATGCCGAAGGAGATCGGGCTGATGCCGTACTGGCCCGCGAGCCGCATGCCGAACGGGGAGACCGCGCTGGACACCGCCATCGGCAGTCCCGCCGGCGAGTGGGGACGCAACTGCAACCGGGCGTCCCGCACCTCGAACCAGTCGGTGCGCACGGTCACCGGCACGGTGTCGTGGAGCAGCTTGTGGATCACGTCGAGGGCCTCGGCGGTGCGCCGTCGCGTGTCCGCCGGGTCGATGCCCAGCAGGTGCATGTCGGTCGGGATCGACCCGGCCCCGACGCCCAGCGTGAACCGCCCGCGCGTCAGCTGGTCGAGCTGGACGGCTCGCGAGGCGACCATGAACGGGTGGTGGTAGGGCAGGCTGACCACGCCGGTCCCGAGCCGGATGTGCCGGGTCCGCTCGGCCGCCGTGGCGATGAACAGCTCGGGTGAGCTGATCGTGCCCCAGCCCGCCGAGTGGTGTTCGCCGACCCACAGCTCGTCGTAGCCGAGCTGGTCGAGCCATTCGGCCAGTTCGAGGTCGCGCCACAGGCTCAGCGACGGGTCCTCGCCGAGCGGGTGGAGGGGGGAGAGGAAGGCGCCGAAGCCGATCCGGTCCATTGTGGACTCCTCAGTCAGTGGTGGACGTGTCGGGGTGGGCCGCCGCGGTGCACAGCCCGACCAGCTGCCCGAGCCAGCCGTACGCCGGATGCGGTGGGTCCGCTGGCACGGCGGGGCGCCCCCGGGTCGCGCGGCGCAGCAGCAGCGCCACGGCCG
This sequence comes from Saccharothrix espanaensis DSM 44229, assembly GCF_000328705.1. Classification (NCBI taxonomy): domain Bacteria; kingdom Bacillati; phylum Actinomycetota; class Actinomycetes; order Pseudonocardiales; family Pseudonocardiaceae; genus Saccharothrix; species Saccharothrix espanaensis. Next base: position 2,231,199 of record NC_019673.1, read on the forward strand.
CGTCTTCGCCGAGCGGCAGGCGCCCGAGCGGGTGTTCCGCGCCGAGGCGGTCGCGCACCCAGGTGACCCGGTCGTTCGGCGCCAGTTCCACGCCGATCACCAGCACCTGCTCCAGCTCGTCGTCGAACAGCAGGAGGTCGGCCAGCCGCAGTGCCGAACCGGCGAGGTCCTCGCACGCCGAAACGCAGCTGACGGGGCCGGTGATGCCGTACTGACGGGCCAGGTGGCCCAGGATGGAGGTGGTCACCGACTGGAAGAACAGCAGCGGGCTGTGCACCTGGCCCGCGACCAGCTTCCGCGTCGCGAGGTCGGAGGTGGTGGTGTCGCCGCACGCCGTGGCAAGCACGATCGCGGTCCGTTCGCCGAGCCCGTGGATCAGGTCGCCGCCCGGCGCACCCAGGCACTGCTCGGCGACCGCCGCGACCAGCGGGTTGAACCTCGACGTGACGAAGCCGGGCACGGAGGTCAGGTCGACCGGCGCCGCGCCGGGCACGTCCCGCGCCCGCTCACCCCAGGGCGCCAGGCAGGCCGCGCCCACGACGGCACGCGGTAGGTCGGACGTCGTCATCGCAATCCTCTCGGCGTGGTGGAGCACGGTGCTCACACCCGTTTCAGGACGAGCGCGGCGTTCACCCCGCCGAAGGCGGCGTTGAGGGACAGCGCGTGGGTGATCGGCGCGCGGCGGCCCACGTCGGGCAGGTAGTCCAGGTCGCACTCGGGATCGGGCACCCGCAGGCTCGCCGTCGGCGGCAACAGGCCCTCGCGCAGCGCGAGCAGCGTGATCACCGCCTCCACCGCGCCGGTGGCCTCCAGCATGTGGCCGGTGCTGCCCTTGGTGGAGCTGATGGGCACGGCGGGCGCGTGCGCGCCGAGGATCCGGCGCAGGCCGGCGGTCTCGGCCACGTCGTTGAGCGGGGTGCCGGTGCCGTGCGCGTTGACGTAGCCCAGCTGCCCCACGTCCACCTCGGCGCTGCGCAGCGCGGCCCGCGCCGCCCGGACCAGTCCCTTGCCCTTCGGGTGCGGCTTGATGACGTGGTGGGCGTCGGAGGACATGCCCCAGCCGGCGACCTCGGCGAGCGGTTCGGCGCCTCGCGCCCGGGCGCGCTCGGCCGACTCCAGCACCAGCACGGCCGCGCCGTCGCCGTGCAGCAGGCCGTCCCGGTCGGCCGCGAACGGCCGCACCGCGCCGGACCTGCTCAGCGCCTTGCCCGAGTCGAACTTCGCGAACACGTCCTCGGTGACCAGGTACGCGCCGCCGCACACCACCGCGTCGGCCAGCCCGCGCCGGACGAGTTCCGCGCCGTGGCCGATCGCGTTCGTCGACGCGACGCAGGCGTTGACGAACGCGAGCCGGGGCGTGCCGAGCCCGAACGCCGCGCCCATCGACTCCGGCAGGTGACCGGGCAGGCTGTCCACTGTCCGGGGGTTGCCGGGGTCCCGACCCTCGGCGTGGTCGGTCCAGAACGACCGCGCCGCCGAGTGGTCGCCGTTGGTCCCCAGCAGCACGGGCGCACCGGCCGCGTCGGTGCCCGACATGCGCAGCGCCTCGGCGGCGCACGCGTGCAGCACCTCGGCCTGCGTCGGCGTGTAGCCGGGCTTGACCGGCACGCCGGGCATCTCCGGGCCGTCGCCCTCGTAGGTCGCGGCGTGCGCGGCGTGGTAGGGGGTGCTGTCGAAGCGGGTGACCGGCGCGAAGCCGGGCCGGCCGGTGAAGACGTTGTCCAGCAACGCCTCCGGCCCGAAGCCGAAGGCGGTCAGGACGCCGTACCCGGTGATCACGACCTCACGGGACATGCCGTGCTCCTTCCAGCGCGCCGGCCTGCACCCGGCGCAGGACGAGGTGGAGCGAGCCGATGGAGTCGCTGGCGGCGACCTCGTCCTCGTCCTCGGGGCCGACGACGATCCCGTACTGCTCCTCCAGGTGGTGCAACAGCCACACCGAGGTCAGCGAGTCCAGGACGAGTTCGGTCGAGCTGTCCCACTCGGCGAGCGGGAGGCCGGACTCCCGCAGGAGCCGCGCCACGTCGGACTCGGTGATCACCTGGCCACGCTGCCCGCGGCGGCGGCCGACCGCAGGCCGACCACGGTGTCCACCAGCGCGCCGAGGTCGGGCACGAGGTCTGCGGTCAGCTCGTCCTCCTGGAGTTCGACGCCGTACGCGCCCTCCAGCTGGAGCACCAGCTCGATCATGGCCAGCGACTCCAGCCCCAGGCCCTCCTCGCCGAGCGGGAGGTCGTCCTCGACCCGGTCGGGCAGCGGAATGTTGATCACGTCCCTGATCACGGTCAGGATGAACTCTCGGGTTTCTGCGCGCATCGGTGTCTCCGTTGGGTGGTGGTCGGCCCGGGGCTCCGCTCAGCGGGCCGGGACCGAGTGGACGCGGTCGAGCACGGGCACGGGGGACAGGGCTTCCTCGTGCACCACGGCCGAGACGGCGCGGATCACGCTCGCGGGCGAACTGCTCTGGAAGATGCCCCGGCCGATCGCCAGCCCGCTGCACCCGTGCGCCAGCAGCGTCGCGGCGAACGCCGCCGGGTCGACGCCCCGGTTGCCCGGACCGCCCGCCGAGAGCACCGGGATCGGGCAGCTCTCCACCACCTCCGCCATCCGCTCCAGCGGCACCGGCCAGGTGGTCTTCACCAGCGACGCGCCCAGGTCCGCCGCGATGTTGACCACGTGCGACAGCAGCGTCGGGTCGTGCGGGTCGGTGATCGCCGGGCCGCGCGGGTACACCATCGCCAGCAGCGGCACGTTCCACCGGCGGCACGCGTCGGCCACCGCGCCGAGGTCGGCCAGCTGCCGGCTCTCCGTGGCGGAGCCGATGTTGACCTGGACGCTCACCGCGTCCGCGCCCAACTGGATCGCCTCCTCCACGTCGCCGACCAGCACCTTGGCGTCGGGGTCCGGGCCGTGCGCGGTGCTGGCGCTCAGGTGCACGATCAACGAGCACGCGCGCAGCAGGGCAGGGTCGAGCGTCGCGACCCGTCCTTTGTGGACCACGACGGCGTCCGCGCCGCCCTCGACCGCCACGCGGACGAGCCAGTTGAAGCGCCCGGCCGCGATGATCGGTCCGTCGGCGACCGAGTGGTCCAGCGGCACGAACAGGTAGCGGCCCTCGCGGTGTCTGGCCAGCCTTGCGAGACGGACTGCGGTTCCTCCCGGCCTGGCGGACATGATGCACCCCTCGTCACCCGGAAAAGCGCCTACGCCGAGGGAGTCTGCCCAAGCCGGGTGGGTACCGGACCCTCGATCGGACTGCCCCTGCGAACGCGTGCGGCAGCACCATCGAGGTGCCCGACCGGTCAGGTCCGGCGCGCACCCGCCCGGCACCCGGTCGTGCAGGTCCATCGAGGCTGCCCCGGCGCGGTCGCCGCTGTGAGGGTTTGTCGCGGTGCCTCCCGGGCACCGGATTCGTCCCGACCGGCGGGCTTCGCCGCACTGGAACGCAGTAGGGGGATGGTTCGGAGTGAAGTTCGCGTGGATCGACATTCGTGCGGTGGACGCGCGACACCGGGAGGCGGTGGTGGACGCGGCCGTCCACGCCGGTCTCGGTGGGGTGCTGGACCACCGGCTGGAGACGTTGGCGACCTTGCCGCCCACGGTGACCAAGGTGCTGCTGCCCGGCCCGGGCGAGGTGCCGCCCGCCGAGGCCGCGGGCGCGTGCGACGTGGTGCTGACCCGGGTGGCGACCTTCACCGAGCTGGACAAGCTGAAGCTGGTCGCCGGCGAGGTCGACGCGCACGCGGGCGCGTTCGTGGAGGTGGTGGACGACCTGACGCTGCGGGTGGCGTGCGCGGCGGTCCAGGCGCTGGAGCACACGGTGGTCCGCTTCCGGGACCCCACCAAGATCCCGCTGGAGATCGTGATCGCCGCCGCCGACCGCGCACCCGGCCTGCTGGTGTGCGAGGCCGACGGCATCGAGGAGGCCCGCATCGTCCTGGACGTGCTGGAGAAGGGCTCGGACGGCCTGCTGGTGGCGCCCCGCGACGCCAACGACGTGTTCGACGTCGACAAGCTGCTCCGCACGGCGACCCCGGACTTGGCGCTGACCACGCTCACCGTGCGGTCGGTGGAGCACAACGGGTTGGGCGACCGGATCTGCGTGGACACCTGCACCCACTTCCGGGAGGACGAGGGGATCCTGGTCGGCTCCTTCGCCCACGGTTTCGTGCTGTGCGTCAGCGAGACCCACCCGCTGCCCTACATGCCGACCCGCCCGTTCCGGGTGAACGCCGGGGCGCTGCACTCCTACGTGTTCGGCGCGGACAACCGCACCAACTACCTCAGCGAGCTCAAGGCGGGCAGCACCGTGCTGGGGGTGACCGCGGACGGGCGCACCCGCCGCATCGTCGTCGGCCGCGTGAAGCTCGAATCCCGCCCGTTGCTGACGGTCCACGCCACGGCGCCCGACGGCACCGAGGTCGCCCTGACCCTCCAGGACGACTGGCACGTGCGCGTCCTGGGCCCCGGTGCGGCGGTGCTCAACAGCACCGAACTCGAACCGGGCGACCAGCTGCTGGGCTACCTGGCCACCGACAAGCGCCACGTCGGGTGGCCGGTCGGGGAGTTCTGCATCGAGAAGTGACCCGGGCGGATCCCGGCGAGGAAGGACCTCAAGATGACTCCAGGCAGGGACTTCGAGGCGTGGCTGGACGCCGCGCTGTCCGACCCGGACCGGCGCCGCCTCACGTGGGCGACGCACGGCGAGACCGTCGTGACGCGCGACGCGCTGCGCACGGAGGTCGACCGGGCCGGGCGGGTGCTCGGGGCGTCCTCGATCACCCGGGGCAGCACGGTCGCGGTGCAGCTGCTGCCCAGCTTCACGCTGCTCTGGTCGCTGTTCGCGTTGTGGTCGCGCGGCGCCCAGGTGATGCTGCTCGACCCCCGGCTCACACCCACCGAGACCACCCGGCTGCTGGAGCTGTGCCGGCCGCAGTTCCACCTCACCACCGGTGGCGTCGCGCGGACCTTCACCCCGTTCCGCGACCAGTGCGAGGTCCTCGTGCGGCCCATGCGGTCGGGTGCGCCCGCGCAGGGCGACCACCGGCTGATCCAGTTCAGCTCCGGTTCCACCGGCCTGCCCAAGGTGATCGGGCGGACCGGGGGCTCGCTGCTGACCGAGGTCGAGCGGTTCGCGCGGCTGTCCGACATGCCGCGCCTCGGTGAGAACGTGCTGCTGCTCAGCTCGCTGGCGCACTCGTTCGGCCTGATCGGCGGGGTGCTGCACGCGCTGAACGCCGGTGCGGCGCTGCACTTCGCCGGTCGGCCGAACCGGGGCGCGCTGCTGTCGGTGCTGGCCGGGCGCCGGATCGCCGCCGTGCTGGGTGTACCGGCACACTACGCCCTGCTCGGCAGGCCCGGTGACGTGGAGCCGCTGCCGGACCTGCGGCTCGCCGTCTCCGGCGGGGAAGCCCTGCCGCCGGAGGTGTTCGCGCGGTTCGAGGAGCTGTTCGGTGTCCGGATCGGGCAGGCGTACGGCATGACCGAGACCGGGATCATCGCGACCGACCTCACCGGCCGCCACGGGCCGCCCGCTGTCGGGGTGCCGGTGCCCGGCCTGTGCACCGAGGTGGTCGACGGCACGCTGCGGGTGCGCCTCGCCGAGACGCCCTACCTGCACGTGGACGCCGACGATCGGTACGTGGACGGGTGGCTGCACACCCGCGACCGGTGCGTGCGCCGACCCGGCACGAACGTCCTGGAGATCACCGGGCGCACCGATTCCCTGGTGTCGATCGGCGGGCTCAAGGTCGACCTGATGGAGGTGGAGGCGGTGCTCGCCGAGCACCCGGACGTCCGCGAGGTGGTGGTCGTCTACGGCGAAGCCGTCGAGGCGCACCTGGTGATCGCCCCGTCGTTGGCGCGCAGCGAACTGCTCGCCTGGTGCCACGAGCGGCTGAGCACGTACAAGATCCCCAAGGCGTTCCACTTCCGGACGGCGCTGCCACGCACGTCGAACGGCAAGCCGGTGCGCAACCGCGACCTGCTGCACGCGTCGGGGTACACCGCCCGGTCGGTCGTGCACAGCGAGGTCGGGCAGTCGGCATGAGCACGTGGCGAGACCCGTGGCTGCGACCGGTCACCGGATCCCGGCCGGACAGCGCCGTACGGCTGTTCTGCCTGCCCTACGCCGGGGGCAGCGCGACGGTGTTCCGCGCCTGGCGGTCCGCCGCCGCCGACGTGGAGGTGCACGCCGTGCAGCTGCCCGGCCGGGGGCGGCGGGTCGCCGAGCCGCCGCTGCACGACGCCCGGGTGCTGGCCCGGCGGCTGGCGGCGGCGCTGGAGCCGCACCTGGACCGCCCGTACGGCATCTACGGCCACAGCATGGGCGGGATCGTCGGCCTCGCGCTGGCGCACGAACTGGCGCGGTCGCGCCCGCCGAGCGGGCTCTTCGTCGGAGCGAGCGTCGCGCCGTCCTCGGTGCGGCCGGTACGGGTGTGGCGAGGGACCGACGAGGAGCTGCTGCGGTGGCTGGAGTGGGTGGGCGGCACGCCCGCGCACCTGCTGGACCGGCCCGGGCTGCGGAAGCTGCTGCCGGTGCTGCGAGCCGATCTGGCGGTGGTGGCGGGGTATCGCGGGCGGCCCGGTGAGCGGCTCGCGGTGCCCGTCACGGGGTTCGCCGGCGCGTCGGACCCGTTCGCCGGCCGGTCCGCGATGCTCGGCTGGGAGCGGGAGACCGACGCCGGCTTCACGTTGTCCGAGGTGCCCGGCGACCACTTCTTCCTGGCGGGCTCGGGTCGCCTGGTGCTCGACTCGGTGACCGCCTCCCTGCTCGCGGCGACCCGATCGGGCAACTATCCGACACTTGTTGCGCAAACGACGACTGTCGTGGAACCATGACGCGATCGAATCCGTCGACGAGGGGGACAGCCAGCCGTGGGAACTCACCGACCTCCGGCCACCGAGGGCGACTCGGACCGGCTCACACCGGAGCTGTGGTGGCTGAGCGCCATCATGGCGTTCGGCGGATTCGCCAGCCTGCTCGACGCCACGATCATCAACGTCGCGGTCGGCCCCCTGGCCGCGGTGTTCGCCGCCGACCTGGACACCGTCCAGTGGACGATCACCGGCTACCTGCTCGCCATCACCGCCTCGCTCCCGCTCAGCGGCTGGGCCACCGCGCGGTTCGGCGCCAAGCAGACCGTCATCTTCTCCCAGATCGTCTTCCTGGTCGGCTCGGTGCTGTCCGGGCTGGCCTGGTCGGCGACCAGCCTCATCGTCTTCCGGGTGATCCAGGGCATCGGCGGCGGCCTCGCGGTGCCGGTCGGGCAGGCGCTGCTGGCGCAGGCCGCCGGGCCGAGGCGGCTGGGCAAGCTGATGGCGATCGTCTCCATACCCGCGCTGTTCGCGCCGGTGCTCGGCCCGTCGCTGGGCGGCGTGCTGATCGACTACCTGGACTGGCGGTGGATCTTCTTCATCAACGTGCCGTTCTGCCTGGTGACCATCGCACTGGTGCTGGCCAAGGTCCGCAACGTCGTCCAGCCCTCGCGGACCGCGAAGCTGGACGCGCTCGGCCTGCTCCTGCTGATGCCCGGGCTCGTCGGCCTGATCTACGGGCTGGCCGAAGCCGGCTCGGCGGGCGGGTTCGACAGCGCGACGACCCTCGTCAGCCTGGTGGCCGGCGTCGTGCTCCTGGTGGTGTTCACGGTGCGGGCGCTGCGCAAGCGGCAGAACCCGCTGCTGGACCTGAGCCTGTTCCGGGTCCGCGACTTCAAGAACGGCACCGCGGCGGGTGTCCTGCTGAGCATGGCGATGTACGGCGTGCTCATCCCGCTGCCGCTGTACTTCCAGCTCGTGCAGGGGACCAGCGTGCTGGAGTCGGCGTTGCTGTTGCTGCCGCAGAGCATCGGCTACCTCATCGCGGTCGCGACGATGAACCGTTTCGCGTCGGTGCTGGGGGTGCGCAACCTGTCGCTCGTCGGCGTGGTGTTCGTGATCGCCGGCACGGTCCCGTTCGCGCTCATCACCGCCGACCCCAACCAGGTCCTGCTGGGCGCGGCGCTGGTCGTGCGCGGCATGGGTCTGGGGCTGTCGATGACGCTCACCATGACGATCGCCTACAGCAGCGTGTCCAAGGAGGTCGTCCCGAACGCCACCAGCGCGTTCAACGTCTTCCAGCGCGTCGGCGCGTCCTTGGGCACCGCCGTGCTCGCGGTGGTCCTCCAGAACCAGGTGGCCGGGCTGCTGCCGGCGGGCACCACGACGCTCCAGCAGGTCGAGCCCGGCGGCGACGTCGCGCACGGCCTGGCGTCCGCGTTCGGTGCGCCGTTCTGGTGGGCGCTGGCCTTCACGGTGGTGGCACTGCTGCCGGTCTTCTTCCTGCCGGGGCGCCAGTCGCCTGCCACCGCACCAGTGCGGGCGCCGGCGCCGGCGCGGGCGGACTGACCGGTCGGGAGCCCCGGCCCGGGTCAGGCGAACCGGGGCTCCGGCCACATGTCCGACAGCCGGCGCAGCGCGGCCCGGTGCCGCCCGAGCTGCTCCTCCGGGCCGGCCAGCTCCAGGGCCAGGCACCGCGCCAACTCCGGGAACCGGTAGTGCAACCGCGCGTCGCCCCGAATCACCACCACGTCCAAGAGCCGCGCGTCGACCAGCCGTTCCAGCACCTCGTCCGCCTCGGCGGAGGTGAGGTCGAGCAGCAGGGCCGCGGCCCGGGACGGAAAGTGCGGCACGTCCGGCAGGGACAGCAGCCGGAACGCGTGCCTGGCCTGCTCGTCCAACCCCCGGTAGCCGGAAATCAGGCGTGCCCGCACGTCCAGGTCGGCCACCCGCAGCTCGTCCAGCCGGCCGCGCCGGTCGGTCAGCAGGCCCGCCAGCCGGGACAGGGTCCAGTGCGGCTTGGCGGCCAGCCGGGCGCCCGCGATCCGCACCGCCAGCGGCAGGTGCCCGCACAGCTCCACGATGCGTTGCGCCGCACCGGGTTCCGCCCGGAATCGGTCGACGCCCACGATCGCGTGCAGCAGGCCGAGCGACTCGTGCGGCGACGGCAGGGGCAGGTCGACCAGCGCGGCGCCCTCCAGCGCGACCAGCCTGCGGCGGGCGGTGACGACGACCGTCGAACCGGGCCCGCCGGGCAGCAGCGGCCGTACCTGGCTCTCGCTGACCGCGTCGTCCAGCAGGATCAGCACCCGCTTGCCGACGATCCGGCTGCGGTACAGCCGGATCCGGTCCTCCAGGGTGTCCGGCACAGCCGTGCCCCACAGCGCGGTCAGCATCACGGCGAGCGCTTCGGCCGGGTCGACGGGGCGCCCGCTCCCGCCGAGGTCGACGTGCAGTTGACCGTCCGGGTAGTCCGACCGGCACTGGTGGGCGGCGTGCACCGCGAGCGCCGACTTGCCGACACCGGCCATCCCGGACAGCACGCAGACCGAGCCGTGCCGCCGCATCGCCCCGACGACCAGGTCGACCTCGCGGGCGCGGCCGGTGAAGTCGGCGATGTCGGCGGGCAGTTGCGCGGGCGGCGCCCCGATCGCGATCGTCGCGCGGACCGCGGGCGAGGCCTGCCGCGCGGTGAGGATCCGGTTGTGCAGCTCCTGGAGGTCTGCGCCGGGATCGATGCCCACCTCGTCGGCCAGCAGCCGGCGGTAGTCGTCATAGGTCGTCAGGGCTTCGGCCTGCCGGCCGCTGCCGTGCAGCGCCAGCATCAGCTGGGCCCGCTGTCGTTCCCGCAGGGGGTGCGCGGCGACGAACCCGGTCAGTTCGGAGACGACGCCGGCGTGCGCGCCCAGGTTCAGGTCTGCCTGCACCCGGTCCTCCCAGACCGCCAGCCTCGCCTCCTCCAGCCGGGGGCGTTCGGCGTCCCCCAGGAAGTCGGTCACCCCGGACAGCGCCGGACCGCGCCAGAGCGCGAGCGCCCGGCGCAGTTCATCGGCGGCCTGCGCGAACTGCCCGGCGGCCAGCGACTGGCGGCCGTCGGCGGCGAGCCGTTCGAACTCGAACAGGTCGATCTCCTCCGGCGGCACGCGCAACAGGTAGCCGGGGTGCTGCCGGACGAGTTCGGCGTCCGGCCCGACCAGCCTGCGCAACCGGGACATGTAGGTCTGGATCTGCGCCGCCGAGGCGGCGGTCCGCTGATCGCCCCAGAGCATCGTGGTGAGCCGGGCGTTGGACACCACTTTCGACCGCGCGAGCAACAGGACGGCGAGCACGGTGCGCAGTTTCGTCGCGTTCGGCCCGACCGGAACGCCGTCGTCGTGGACCTCCACCGGACCGAGAAGCCGAAAACGCACGTCAGGACGCCGCGGGCGTGCCGGTGGCGTTCTCCCGGCCCGGTGACGGGCCGCGCCGGCGAACGGCTGTGGATCTGGTCGTCCGCGGCATGTCCCAGGCCTCGTGCGCGAACTCGTGAACCATCAGCTGAAATCGTGACACTTGTCCCCCTGGATAACGCTGCCGCGTCCCGTCGGCGCTTCGCCGCCCCCGAGTACCACAGAACCGGTGGCGAGTCCCCACTCGCCACAGCATCGTCTGCAACAACGGTACCTGCCCTGTCCGGAACGTCATGTCCGGCATACGGGTCAATCTTCCGTCAGGCCCGAAGCGTAATCCGGAGGTGGTCCTCAGGTATATCCCTCTGCGCGTGACCGGAGTCCACACACCTGTGCCCGTACACCAGTCCCTACCTGGTCGATTGGGTCCGGCTGGGTGATTTTTCCCGAATGTGCGAGCCTGTCCGAATGTGGTGCTGGAATGCGTCGGTGGCGTCGGTGCACTCGTGTGCTCAGCACGCGGAATGATCGCGTGGTTCCGCGTCGATTTGTCCTGCGCTCCTTCTCGCGAGGTGTGCGGCGATCGTTTCCGTGCGAATTTATATGGTATTCCGGTCAATGGTCGAATATTCGTCTGCCGGTTGAGGGGCTGTTACCCGCGTAGGTCTTGAGCTTTCAGCTCCTCGCGAAGGTCCGCTCGCAGGCGGGCTCGTAGGGTCGCCAGTGGTGCTGACGCGCCCAGCTTGGTGAGGAAGTCCTCGACGTTCCACACGATCAGACCGCCCTGCCGGGACAGGTAGAGACCCACGCTGTTGATCGCGTAGTGGTTGTTGTAGTCCAGCAACAGGTAGCCCGCCAGTTGATGGAACTCGTCGCGACCCAGTCGGTGTGGGTCCTTTGTGGACTTGCAGTCCAGGAGCAGGCCTCCCAGGATGTAGTCGGCGTCCGCCGGGACGTCGGCACTCCCCGCGAACACCGGTCCGCACACCTTGGCCGACGGTGGCAGGGCGCGGAACCGGGCCAGGGGGCGGTCGGCCAAGGCCAGTTGGGCGTGGACGTCCTCGATCACGTACGGCGGCACGGCGGCGACGAGGTCCGCGAGTGCGGTCGTGGCGTCGTGCTCGGCGAGCATGCTGAAGCGGCGGATTTGGCCGGTTCGGTAGATGTCCTCGAAGGACGCCGCCACGTAGCACAACCTGGTCAGGGAGTTGTCGTCGTGGACGGTCGGATCGGCCAGGTGGGCGTCGATGCGCTCCAGGAGTTGTCTCCCCACAGTGGACAGTTGTCGGCGTGCGTGACCGTGTGACGCGCCGGGCAGTTGGTAGAAGCCCTCCAGCAGGGACACGCCGTGTGCGACCGCAGGCCCGAGATTGCCGCCGAAGGACAGCCGGAGGCGGTAGTCGACGGCGTGGCCGATGCCGGACCAGTCCGGGTACTGGACGTCGATCGGTTGCACCGGGTGCGGCAGGGTCGCCAGATACCTGTGGTAGTCGCGTTGTGGGCCTGCGGTGGCGGGCAGGTGGCGGGCCATGAAGTGGGAGACCGGAGAGTCGGGGTGGCGCAGTTGGCCGGTGAGGCTGAGTTCGGCCAGTCGCCTGGTGCGGGTCGTCGCGCCCTTCTCGTACTCGTGGATCCACGCCACGCCTTTGAGGTCCAAGCCGAGGCGGGCTCGGGTGACCGCGACGTAGATCAGACGCGCCTCGGCGGGGTTGACGTCCCTCGGCAGGCCGTCGTCGTCGGCTGACGGAGCGGCGAAACCCGGCCCGATGCGCACGGTCGCCCACTCGCGCCCTTTCGCCTTGTGGGCGGTGGAGACCACGACCTTCGCGTCCCCCTCGGCCGACAGCCTGCCCACTGCGCGCAGGACCTGCTCCGGGCCGTACTTGTCGACCAGCCTCACGATCGACTTCAGGTCCTGGCCCGCCTTGTCGTTCTCGACGTAGTCCTGGACCTCGCCCCACGAGCCGAACAGGAACAGCTCAGGGTGGCTGGTCCGCTTGCCCGCCTTCAACTCCTCGGCCGCGGCGGCGATGCGCTGGATCGCGTCGCCGCCGCCGGTCAGGGCTACCGGGACGCCTCGGTCGAGGAACGCCATGACCTCCTGCATGGCGTCGGCGTTTCCCCGGCACAGCACCACGTCCGGGTTGTGCACCTCGCCGATCCTCGACTCGCCGGGACCGCGTCCGGTCAGCCTCAGGGTCGACTCGGCGTGCCGCAGCCAGCGGTTGGCCTCCTCCGCGACCCGCGGGCCGAACCGGAAGGACTCGGTGAGGTGCAGGGATTCCGCCGGGAAGCCGGTCATCACGTCACGGGCGCTGCGCCAGCCGTAGATCTGCTGGGCCGGGTCGCCCACGCAGACCCGCTGGGCGCTCTGGTTCAGGAAGATCTCTTCGAGCACCGGGTTGGTGTCCTGGGCCTCGTCCAGCATGACGAAGTCCCCGGCCAGCTCGGGACCGGTGAGCGCCCACATCTTGAGGTAGTGGTCGTGCTCGAACCGGAGGGTGCCGCGGTCGGAGCGGATGTCCTCCCACGCGCGCGTCGCGTACGGGAGGAGGGTCCGGGCCAGGTACTCCTGGCCGACGTTGTCGAGGCCGGTGACCGTTTCCAGGTGGCGGGCCATGACCTGCTTGTCGGTCGAGTAGCAAAACCTGCGGATCATGCCCATCACCAGGCGAGCCTGGTGGTTGATCTTGATGAAGTGCTTGCCGACGGCCAGGTCCCGGGTGATCCCCAGCCTGCGCGCGGTCTGCCAGGCCGGGAGTCGGGTCTGTGAGCGTAATCGCTCCTGGTAGCGGCTGCCGATGGCGCGGTAGGCCAGGGAGTGGGCGGTGCGGCACTGGACGTTGGAGCCGAAGCGGGTGCGGGCCTCGTCGGCGATCGCCTTGTTGAAGGCGATGTACAGACCCCGCCTGCGGGTGGTCGCGGCCATCTGCACGAGCGTGGCGGTCTTGCCCGTCCCGGCGCCCGCGACCAGCGCGAGGTCGCGCCCGGCGGTGAAGACGTCCCGGGCGGCGGTTTGCTCGGGGGTCGGCGTGATCGCCATTGTCACCCTTTCCGGAGTGTCTCGACTACCCACAGTCACCTCAAAGGGGTGATCATAAGCTGCCGCCTGCCGAGCCTGGTTGTGAACGCGCGGCATACCCGGTCCGGACTCCTCCGAGTGTGGGGGACGGCCGGGAGATTCCGGCTGGGTAGCGCTCGTGGACGCGGCGGGGGCGCGATGTGACGATCCTGTGGAGGGCGGAGGTGTTACCGCCGGGCTGTCGCCGCGATGGGCCGGACTCCGGTGGTCCGGGTGACCGGCAAGCGCCTGCGAATCAACGTCATGTCCGCGGTCGCCTCACGCGGCGCGCTGTGGTTCACCGTGTTCACCGAGCGGTTCACCGCACCGGTGTTCACCGGCTTCCTCGACCGCGTGGCCCGCCAGGCCGACCGGAAGGTGCACGTCATCGCAGACCGGCACCCCGTGCGCCGCGGCAAGGCGGTCCGCTCCTGGCTCAAGGCCAACACCGATCGGATCGAGCCGCACCTGATGCCCGGCTACAGCCCCGAGCTCAACCCCGACGAACTGCTCAACGCGGACCTCAAGCGCAACGTCAACGCCTCCCGCGCCCACACCGTCGACCGCCTCGCCCACGAAACCCGCCGATTCCTGCGCCGCCGCCGGCATCAGCCGAACATCGTCCGCGGCTACTTCCGGGCACCGCACGTCCGCTACGCCGCTATGTAGGCAACCGGACACTTTCGGCTCAATAATCGCAGTTCGAGGCAGATCGTGTTCTTTGCAGTACAAAGAAGTCTCCCTCCTGCCCCTTCTCTTCCGCCCCCTGGAACACATTCAAAGTGACCGAGGTCCGCAGACATGCGTGGAGGTCTGCTCACGCGAAGGCAGATCGGTGGGCAGATTCACCACTCTGGGTCAACCGGTTGGGCCGATCCGGTCATCTTGGGAGCGAATCGGGCCGGTATGCCGTCCCGGGCGCAGTAGCTTGGCTCGATCCACGTCACCGGAGGGGAGCCGATGACTGATCCGTTGGCGAACGTGCAGCGTTTGGTGGACGACTGGGAGCGCGACGCGGAGGAGAAGGCGGCGCGGTACGAGTCGATGCGGCAGGAGGTCGAGCGGATCTCCATCACCGCGTCGGCCGCGAATGGCGCGGTGAGCGTGACCGTCGGTCCGAACGGCATCCCCAACGCGGTGAGCATGACCGACGGGGTGAGCCGGTTGCGGCCGGAGCAGATCGCGGCGGCGGTGATGGAGGCGATGGGCAAGGCCCAGGCCGGCTATCCGGCCGAGTTGGCGCGGATCGTCGGGGGAACGGTGGGTCCGACCCCCTCGGGGCAGCACATCGTGGCCGTGGCCGAGCGGAACTTCCCCCAGCCCGAGCCCGATGACCGACCTGCGGCCCCGCCGCGTCGCCGGCCGGGTGACGACGGTGACTTCACCGACGACAGCTTCCTGAGGTGACGTGATGACCGGCTACGAGGCCGTTACCGGTGAGATCGGCGCGTTGGCCGGTCGGGTGGAGGGTCTGGCGGACCGGTTGCGCACGGCGGCGGACGCGGCGCGGACGGTGGCGATGAACGACTCCGCCTACGGGGTGGTGTGCCAGCCGTTCGCGATGCTGCTGCAACCGTTCGAGGACATGGGTGTCGAGGCGTTGTCGAAGGCGGCGGAGACGGTGGCAGACAACGCCGCGAAGCTGCGCGAGACCTTCCGTGCCTACGACGACCAGGAGACCGGTGAGTCGGCGCGCTTCGACGGGATGAACACGTGAACAACCCCTTGGTCGCCACGGCGAAGAGCGACACGACCGCAGTCACCGGGATCGGCATCGCCGAGTCGGCCAACGACCTGGCGCAGGGCATCTCCGACGGCAGCTGGGTCGCGGCCGGGCTCGGTGGTGTCGGTGTCGGGCTGGAAGTGCTGTCGATGGTGCTCGACCCGATCGGCACGGTCGCCTCCTACGGGGTGTCCTGGCTCATCGAGCACGTGCAGCCGCTCAAGGAGGCGCTGGACTGGTTCGCGGGCGACCCGCCGGTGATCCGCTCGTTCAGCGAGACCTGGTCCAACGTCGCCGCCGAGGTCGCCCGGGTCGCCGAGGAACTGGCCGCCCAGGACGCACCCGGCTGGCAAGGGGCAGCCGCCGACGCCTACCGCGGCCACGCCGCCCAGACCGCCGACGCCATCGCGGGCGCGGGCTCGCTGGCCGACGGCGTCGGCGCCGGGGTGATGATCATGGGCGAGGTCGTCGCCGCCGTCCGCGAGATCATCCGCGACCTGGTCGCCGAAGTCGTCGGCAAGCTCATCACCTGGGCACTCGAAGCCGTCGCCACCCTCGGCCTGGCCACCCCCCTGATCGTGGCCCAGGCGACCTCCACCATCGCCAAGGTCTGCAACCGCATCGCCGACCTGGTCCGCAAGCTCGTCAAGACCATCGGCAACGTCACCCCGCGCATCCGCAAGGTCCTCGACAAACTCGGCGAGATCATGGAAAAGCTGGGCAAACTCGGCCGTCGCGCCGACGGCCCCAGCAGCCCCGGCACCACCAGCCCGTCCAGCACTCCCGGCGCGCCCGACGCACCCACCGTCAAAGGCCCCGACGGCACCACGTCATCGTCCGGAACCACCAGCCCGTCCAGCACCACCTCCCCATCGGGCACCACCTCCTCATTGGGCACCACCTCCTCATCGGGCACCACCTCCCCATCGGGCACGACGTCCCCGGCCGGCACGGACACGTCACCGGGCGCGACGAGTCCTTCCAGCACGTCACCGAGCACTGCGAGCAACGGCAAGTCTCCAGACCAACCGGGGACGACGAACCGCCCGGCCGATCCCAACGACACCAAGACCCCGGCCGACAAACGCACCACCTGCAACGATCCGATCGACATCGCGACCGGCGAGGTGATCCTGGAGCAGGTCGACCTCGACCTGCCCGGCACGCTCCCGCTGGTGCTGCGGCGGGTGCACGTCTCCTCCTACCGGGCGGGCCGCTCGTTCGGGCGGTCCTGGGCCTCCACGCTGGACCAGCGGGTCGAGCACGACCACGAAGGCACGGTCTTCGCGGCCGAGGACGGCGTGCTGCTGGTCTACCCGCCGGACCAGGAGCTACCGCTGGTCGGCCCGCGGTGGCCGCTGCGCCGCGAGAACGGTGGGTACGCGCTCGCGCAACCAGAGTCCGGCCGCACCCTGCACTTCGCCGGCACCGGCCTGCTCTCCGCCATCACCGACAACAACGACAATCGCATCGACGTCCGACGCGACCACGCGGGCGCCGTCACCGGGGTCGACCACTCCGGCGGGTACCGACTCACCGTCCGCACCGACGACACCGGCCGGATCACCGAACTCGCGGTGGCGGGCATCAGCGCGATCCGCTACCGCTACGACGACGCGGGCAGGCTGCGGGAGGTCCACAACTCCTCCAACCTCCCGGCCCGCTTCGACTACGACGACTCCGGCCGGATCACCCAGTGGACCGACCGCAACGGCGAGTGGTACCGCTACTTCTACGACGCCGACGGCCGCTGCATCGCCAACCAGGGCTCCGGCGGGCTGCTCAACGGCACGTTCGGCTACCACCGCGACCCGGTGACCGGGGACAAGACCACCCGCTTCACCGACGCGCTGGGCAACACCACGACTTACCGGCTCGACCGCCGCAACAACGTCGTGGCCGAAACCGACCCGTTGGGCAACACCACGACCTCGACGTGGGACGACCGGGACCGGTTGCTCTCACGCACCGACCCCTTGGCCCACACGACCCGTTACGAGTACGGCTACACCGACCTGGTCGGCATCGTGTGGCCGGACGGCAGCCGCACCAGCGCCGAGTACGACGACCACGGCAGGTTGACCGTCCTGGTGGCACCTGACGGCGCGCGGTGGCTGCGCGAGTACGACCAGCGGGGCAACCTGGTCGTGGTGACCGACCCCGTCGGCGCGGCCACCCGCCACACCTACGGCCTCAACGGGCAGGTCGTCGCGATCACCGATGCGCTCGGCGCCACCCGGCGCTTCGAGACCGACGCCGCCGGCCTGCCGATCGCCATCACCGACGGCGAGGGCGGCACCGTCCGCTACGAGCGCGACGCGTTCGGACGGATCGGCCGCATCGTCGACCCCGTCGGCGGGCGCACCACGCTGACCTGGACCGTCGAGGGCAAGATCACTTCGCGCACGCTGCCGGACAACACGATCGAGCGCTGGCGCTACGACGGCGAGGGCAACGTAGTCGAGCACCGGGACGCCACCGGCCAGGTGACGCTCACCGAGTACGGCGGCTTCGACCTGCCCGTCGCCCGCACCACACCCGACGGCGCCCGATACCGGTTCACCTACGACTCCACCCTGAACATCACCTCGGCGACCAACCCCCAGGGCCTGGTGTGGCGCTACGACTACGACCCCGCGGGCCGTCTGATCCGGGAAACCGACTTCAACGGCCGCACCCTGCACTACACCTACGACGCGGCAGGCAGGCAGACCGGCAAGGTCAACGGCGTGAGCGAGGTGATCACCTTCGGCTACGACGTCCTGGGCAACGCCGTGGAGAAGAACGTTGCCGGGGTGGTCACCACCTACGCCTTCGACGCCGCCGGGCGGATCGTTCGCGCCACCAGCCCTGACGCCGACGTGGCCATCACCCGTGACGCGACCGGCCGCGTCACCGCCGAAACCGTCAACGGACGCACCACCACCTCCACCCTCGACGCGTTGGGGCGACGCATCCACCGCCGCACACCATCAGGGGCCGAGTCGCACTGGCGCTACGACGCCGACGACCGGCCGGTGGAGCTGACCACCGGCGGCCAGACCATCCGGTTCGGCTACGACGCGGGCGGTCGGGAGACCACCCGTGCGATCGGCGCCGAGGCCGTCCTCACCCAAGGGTGGGATGCCAATCACCGGCTGGTCGCCCAGACGGTGACCGGGCGGCAGTCCCGCCTCGTGCAGCGGCGCTCCTACCGCTACCGCCCCGACGGCTACCTGGTCGGCGTCGCCGAGCACCTCGGCGGCGTCAGGCGCTTCGACCTCGACGCGCTCGGGCGCGTCACCGCCGTGCAGGGCAGCGGCTGGGCCGAGTCCTACGCCTACGACAGCGCGGGCAACATCGCCGCCGCCACCACCCCGACCGGGCGGGGACCGCACGAGTACACCGGCACCCTGGTCCGGCGGGCCGGCAACGTCACCTACCGGCACGACGCGCAGGGCCGCGTCGTGCACCGTCGCAGGACGACGCTGTCGGGCCGGCGTGAGGACTGGAACTACACGTGGGACGGCGAAGACCGGCTGGTCGGGGTGGTGACCCCGGACGGGAGCCGCTGGCGGTACCGCTACGACGGGCTCGGCCGCCGCTTGTCCAAGCAACGCCTGGCCGGGGACGGCGGCACCGCCGAGCGGACGCTGTTCACCTGGGACGGAGTGGTCCTCGCCGAACAGGAGCAGGACGATGCCGTCACCACGTGGGAGTGGGACCCGACGACGCAGCGACCGGTGACCCAGGTCGAACGCACCCCGCTGCGCGACGCCCCGCAGGAGTGGGTCGACCGGCAGTTCTACGCGCTGGTCACCGACATCGCCGGCACGCCCGCGGAGATGATCGATCCGAACGGCGACCTGGTGTGGCGCGCCCGGACCGGGCTGTGGGGTCAAGCGCCAGACGGTCCCGCGCCGGCCGTGAGCTGCCCGTTGCGGTTCCCGGGCCAGTACCACGACATCGAGACGGGCCTGCACTACAACTACTTCCGCCACTACGACCCCGACTCCGGCCGGTACGCCTCGGTCGACCCGCTCGGCCTGGCCGGCGGGCTCAACCCGCACTGGTACGTGCCCAACCCCTTCAGCTGGGCCGACCCGTTCGGCCTCGCCCTGTGCCGCGCCACCCCGCGCATGGAGGACGGCACGTCCAAGCAGGGCTGGAAGCACATCGAGCAGCGGCACGTCCCCGGCGGCAACGACCCGACCAAGCAGGGCTCGTTGTTCGCCCCGGGCACCACCCGCGACCAGATCGAGCGGGCCGCCGAGGAGATGGTCCGCAAGGGCACCAGGCAGTCCGACCCGGGCCAGGACTACCAGGTGTTCGAGCGTAGGATGACGATCAACGGCCTGCGCACGAACTACCGCCTCGTCGTCGATTCGTCCGACGGCAACAACGTCATCACCATGTTCCCGATCGGCAGGTGACATGCCCTCCTTCGCCTTCTCCGTGGACGACGACCCACCCCACAGCGGCTTCTCCCTAGGGCACCTGGACGTCTCCGGCAGCGACGGAACAGCCACTACCAGAGGACACGTCCCGGACGAGCGGCTGATGGTCTACCTGGCCGCGGCGCAACTGCTGTGGGACGTCCGGGTGCTGGTCGACGCCGGTCGGGGCACGAGGAAGTTCGTCGGGACGGATTCGAGCTTCACCTTGGTCTTCTCGCTGAAGAAGGCCGAGGTGGAGACGCGGCACGGCAGGCAGGCCATCGACGTGTCCACTGTGGACGACTTCCGGGCGGCGGTGCTGGACGGCGCCCGCGGCCTGTACGAGCTGGGATCCGCCGAGGTCGAAGAGGACCGCAAGCCGTTGGACGACCTGGCCGCCGCGATCGCGAAGTACGAGAGCTGGCACCGCCATCCGCCGTGACACCCCTCGACCCCGGTGCTTTCGCCGACTGCCCTGACCAGAAGTCCCGTTACGTGACCCTCTTCAGGCCCTCTCCCGGACCGGTTGTCGGCCCCGTTCGAGGTGCCGTGCCCCGGGGTCGCCGCCGAAAGCGCGCCAGAACTCGAGAATGGACCACAGCTGTTCGGTCGCCTGAGCGGCGCGTCACTCGTCCGAGCGCCGGAAAGCTCCCGCGATGTCCAGCGCGACCCGTGCCGCCCGCCGGGCGGCTTCGGTCTGCTTGGCCTTCTTGTCCACCGCCATCTCCTCGTCACCGAGGTCGCTGACGCACTTGAGCATCGCCCCGCCCACGAACTCCTTCGCCTTGAACGCTTCCCAGATCGCGTGGAGCACCCCGTGCGCCTCGGTCTCCACGCCGCCGACGTCGGCGGACAGGGCGAGCAGCCGGGCCCGCAGTTCGGACCCCTGCCAGGCGATCACCTTCTCGCTGCTCGCGAAGTCATTCACCAACAGCTGATGGCCTTCCAGCGACGCGTCCAGCCTGCCCCTGGTGTCGAGCTTGGTGACCAGCCGCAGCAGCTGCTCGTCGGTCCGGTAGACCCGGGGCCGGAGACCGCCGCCCTCCGGCCGCATTTTTTCCGGGGTGTAGTCGAACACCTCCCGCGCCAGGAGCACGTCGCCCAACGACACCCCGCGCTCCCCGAACCCGCCGAACCCGCCGAACACCCCGACCAGGAGGATCAGGGTCGGCCGGAACATCGACAGCAGGTCGCGCGTCACCGCCGCCGTCGGCTGGCCGCCCTGGTCGGTGGCCTGCGCGGAGACCACGCGGACCGGCGCCCGGCCTGCGGAGGTGAGCTCGAAGACGTCGTAGTAGCACCCCTCGCGCTGCACCTCGGTCGTGGTGATGCCGCGGTCGGCGAGCTCGAACTTCGACTCCCGTTCTTCGCGGAACCTGCGGAGCACGGACCGGTGAAGACGAGCAGGGAGATCATGGAGGTCCTTTCCACGGCCCCGACCACCCGGACACGCTGGGCTCGCGCAACAACCTGGCCGCCGCATACGAGTCCGCCGGTGATCTTGGTCGGGCAATCCCACTGTACGAAGCCACCCTCGCCGACCGCGAGCGGGTACTCGGCCCCGGCCACCCCAGCGATCCAGACAAACCTCGAGCGCGCGACATCGACCTGAACTCGCGCGCCCACGCGACCATCACAGACCGGCCGACCACAGCGCTCGAACATCCGCCTCTCGGCATGACCGTGTGTTGTTGAGTTCAGGTGGCTGAGGCCAGGTAGGCGGCGAGTATGTAGTTGGGGTGGCGGTCGAGGTTTTGCTGGCGCGGTCGTAGCGCATGGTGGTTCTGGGGTCGGCGTGGTGTGCGGCGATCTGGACGTCGCGGAGGTCGACTCCGGCGTCGAGCATGGTGGTGACGTAGGTGTGGCGCAGCAGGTGTGGATGCACCTTGGGCAGTCGCACGACGGCGGTTTTGGCGAGGTGGTGCAGGCGCCGGGTGGCGCAGTGCCGGTCCATCCGCCGATAGCGTCGGTTGAGGAGGATCGGCCCGTTCGCCCTGTCGTCGACGGCGCGTTCGATCGCCCTGCAGACCGCGGGCGGCAGTGGCACGAGGGTTTCCTTGCCGCCTTTGCCGTGGACCAGGAGCACGCGGTGTCCGTGTTCCTCGCCGAGGTCCTGCACATCGCCGCGCCCGGCCTCGGACACCCGCAGCCTGAGCAGCCCCAGCATGGCGACCAGTCGGCCGGCGAGTGGTCGAGTACCGCGTCGATGACGCAGGTGCGGTAGAAGCCGGAGACCACGGCCATGCGGCGGGACACGGTGGAGGGCTTGAACCGGCGGACTTCCTGCATCCACCGCACGTACAGCTCCACCTGCGCCCGCCCCAATCCCAACGGGGCCAACTCACGTTCGGCACACCAGCCCAGGATCAGGCGCAGGTCGGACTCGGTGTGGGTCCGGAAGGCCCCGGTGTAGCGACCCAGGTAGGCAGAGGCGGCCAGGCGCAGCAAGACATCGTCAATACTCGACGGGTTCATGACCCACCACGGTCACCCCACACCGGCGAACGTCCTGCAAAGATCGTGCGCGCGCCCCGATGCCACTGTGTCTGGACGACTACGGGCATCGAGACCTGGGTGTGGATGCGCATCGTCGGAGCTTGAGCCGTCCAGACGGTCTGCTTGGTTCGGCGGCGGAGCCATCGGTCTGTGGTCCAGTGGTGTATCCGGTCGCGACGACGTCGAATCGTTCTGTGATGGCGATGTTGTACCTTCGGATATTCTACACGAGAATGTCGTGCCTCTGAATCGATCTGCCGTGCACTATTGCGGATCTGTGCTGTTAGCGGCGTGCGGTTTCCGCAAGTGCGGTCATTCTGTGTCGGTCGGACTGGCGTGAAGTCACCCGGTCGGCTGTGTTCGTGTTGCCGTCTTTCCGATTCAATGGCACGGAACGTTCGCGCCTGCTGTCGTCGCGTGGTCCACAGGGGGAAGCTGATGGTTGCTCGCGAGAGGTCACTCGTGTCGTAGGTCGCCACGGGGCTCCTGTATACGGCGCGCCCTCGGCCTGATCTGCCGGGCTTTGACGTGGTCCTCGGGTCGATGTCCAGCCGGTCGTCGGTTCTCCGTGCGTCGTGCCGGAGCGGCTGTGTCGTGCACATCTGTGTGCCGGTGCATGCCGAGTCGGTTCCTGGACCGATCCGTGTTGCGCTTATTTCGTGCTGCGTGTGATTCGTGATGAGCTGAATACGATTTGGGGGAGCGGTGACGGGCCGTGTCGTGAGGCGGCAAAGCCGCCCTGTGGCAGCGCCTGCACCACGCGGTGCTGGACGAACTGGGCTCGCGGTCGGTGTCTCGGCGGCCAATCTGCACGACAGCCAGGCGCTCAAGCCCATGCTCCGAGTCATCCCGCGCATCCGCTCCCGGTGTGGTCCGCGTCGCTTCTGCCCGGCGAAGCTGCACGCCGACAAGGCCTATGACATCGACCACCTGCGCCGCTGGTTACGCCACCGCGGCACCATCCCGCGCATCGCCTGCAAGAACATCGACCCCTCCGACCGCCTCGGCCGACACCGCTGGGTCGTCGAAAGCGCCATCTCCGGGCTCACCGGCTACCGACGCCTGACCATCCGCTACGAGCGCCACGCCCTCACCTGCCGCGCCTTCGCCACCCTCGCCGCAGCCCTGACCTACTTCCAACGACTCACCAATCCACCACATCAGACGTGGGTGTAAGACGGCTGCCGCCCTGATGGCGGCCGTCGCTCTACACGCACCAGACTGAGAGGTAACAGTGCACAGAAGCGCCGCCGCGCCCCTCGGCGCGGCCTTACTCCTTCTCCTCGGCATGGCCGTGCCCGCCGTCGCGGGAACCCCCGGCGGCGCGGCCACCGACGGGGCGACGCTCTACCGCGACAACACGATCGACGTCTCCTACCACCAGATCGCCCCCGGTGACGCGACGTGGAGCCAGGTGCCGGCCGCCCTCCGCGGCAGAACGACGGAGGGTTCGTACGTCGCCCGCCTCCAGCTCGAGAACGTCTCCGATCACCCCGTCTCCAAATGGTCGCTGACCTTCGAGCTCTCCGACCGAATCACGGACACCTCCGCCGCGAAGCTCGCCGCCCCCCAAGGCGCGCGCACGACGCTCCAGGGCGTCGGCCCCACGAACACCCTCCAGCCGGGCAGGACCGAGACCGTCTGGTACCGCGCCGAGCCTGGCACCACGGCCGATACCCCGACCTGGGCGTCCTTCACCGAGCACGGCGTCTCGCCGACGGAGGACACCGACGGCGATCGCCTCCCCGACGACCTGGAGGTGCGCGCCGGGCTCGACCCCAAGTCCGAGGACACAGACGGCGACGGCCTCTCCGACTTCGCCGAGCTCGGCTTCCGCTTCAGCAGCCCGCTCAAGGCCGACACCGACGGCGACGGCATCAAGGACGGCGCCGAAGACCCCGACACCGACGGCCTCACGACCGCCCGCGAGCTGGAGCTCCGCACGGAGCCCACCAACGCCGACACCGACGGCGACGGCGTCCAGGACGGCGAGGAGACGAGGCTCAACACCTCTCCCCGCGCCAAGAACTCCGCCTTCGACGTGACCCGCCGCGCGGACGGCGGCGCCACCGCCGCCGAGGCCACGCTCAAAGACCTGGCCGCCGAGCAGGTCGGCGGCTTCCAGGTCACCGCGCTCCCCGCCGAGCAGCGGGAGTTCCCGAAGTCCACTCCGGGCTACCTCGGCAACGGCTTCCAGGTCTCCGCCCCCGCGGACCACGCCGCAAGGCTCACCTTCCACCTCGACCCCGACCGTACGGAGGGCACCGCACCGGCCCTCTACCGCTACGACGAGAAGGCCCGTCACCTCGTCAAGCAGTCGGGCCAGCAGCGCAGCGGCAGCACGATCACGGCCACCGCCACGGCCGGCTCCGCCAAGTACGTCGTCCTCGACAGCGACGTCTTCGACAAGGCAGGCCCAGAGGCCCCTGGCAAGCGAATCCCCGACGGCGGAGACCCGGGTGACCCGCCCCCGACCGACATGCTGATCCACCAGTCGTCCTTCCTCGAGGGCCACCGCAAGGCCCCCGACCCCCGGCACCCGCCAGTCCCGGCCGACCCGCGCGTCGCCGACGACCTCACCTTCAACGACTACAACTTCGACGAACTCACCGACCTCGGCTGGGAGTTCTGGGTCGCCCGCATCACGCCCGAGTCCTTCATGTGGGCCGAGTTCAACGACATCATGAACCTCGGCAAGCTCGGCGCCGACGCCGACCACGCCCAGTCCGTAGACGACCTCCGCAACGCCTTCCGCTACGGCCGCGGGGGTCAGAGCGCGGGCACGGTCACCGTCGACGACAACTTCGACCCCGGCCGCTACCTCTACCGCGGCTCCGGCACGGCCCTCTCCCGCGCCGTCGGCGCCTCACCACAGGAGAAGACGTACACCGACAAGGCCGGCCAGATCATCAAGCAGTCCCTCATCGACAACCAGGGCCGCACCGATCAGCTCAAGGTCCAAGAGGACCTCTCCAAGAATTTCCTCTTCCAGCAGTTCTACGACCAGGGCGTGAGATACCCGGTGTACGACTTTTCGCTCTGGGACGCCAACCAGCGCGCCCTCTCCATCGCGATACACCAGTTCCACGGCCACACGATCGCGCTGAAGGACTACAAGGTCGAAGGCAACTCCTTCTCCGGCAAGCTCGTCTTCCACTCCTACGACCACTTCGGTCTCGACCCGGACGACGAGATCAGGGAGTACGGCTTCATCGACTGGTTTACGCTCCAGCACTATGACCGGTTCGACGGGAAGTACCCCCCGGCGATCGCGCAGGCGGACATCGAGCTCCCCGTCAGCGGCACGTTCTGACCTCGCCGACCTGATGCCCCACAAACGCTCGCCGGCCCGGGTCCTGGTCGTCACGCTGGTCGTTGTGACGGCCGGGTACCTGGCCTGGCGGCTCGCCGTCCTCGCGGGCCTGGAGGCCCACTTCGGCAGCGGCCTCGACGAGCAGCGCTTCAACCGACTGCAGCAGGAGTACGACCACCACGAGGACGCTTTCGCCCGGGCCGACGCCCGGATGCGGAAGCTGATCGCGGAACATCCCCACGCCGAACGCATCGGCTGGAGCCCGTACCGAACCTGCGTTCGCGAGCCCGGCCGCCCATCCGACACCTGCACGACGACGCCCCCGAGCGACCAGGAGGTGTACGACGCCCTTTGGGGCGTCAGCTTGATCCTCTACCAGTCCAAGGACGAGGGCCGCACATTCTACCGCTTCTACCACGAGGACCCCCCGCGCTACACGATCATGCACGCCCCCGAGGACACCGCGGAGGAGGCCGAGGAGTACGCGGACGCCCACGGCTTCCGCTCCACCCGCCCCCTCGGGTCCGGCTGGACGATCCTCGGTCCGATCGACGACGTCGGCCGCGAGGGGGAACAGTTCCCGTAGGAGGAGGCCCTCGGTACTGGTGGACTCGCGCAATCATCTGACGCCGGTTCAGATGGGAGCCGGTCGAATTGCGCTCCCTGTCGTCAGGTACTCGACGCAGGTGAGTCGTCGGTCCAGGAGGTAGGTCGACGCCTGGGAGAGACCGAAGGGAGGTGGCCGAGCATAAGTCCACTGTGGACGTTCGAGGGGTGCCGCCGGTGCCCTTTCCGCGGTCGAACCCGTCGGGCAGCGCGGCGGATCGTCGGCAGCGGGCCGGGTTCGTCAGGGTTGGTAGTACTGCGCGCGTTTGGGGTTGTGCCCCGGGGAGTTCCGCTTGTTGCTCAGATTCGCCTTGCCACCGAGGGAATCCATGAGTCCGGCCTCCGCGCCGTGGAGCTCGTTCTTGCCGCCGCAGACGTGCACGCACACGACCGGGTCGCCCGGCAAGCGCTTGCCGGTCCCGACGTGCTCGGTGTCCAGCCGCCTGGTGAGGTTGTCCGACTCCCCCACGTACGGCCGCCCCGCCGGGTCCGTCCGGTCCTGGAACACGTAGACGCCCTGGTCGTTGCCGCAGTTGTGCACCAGGACGTCGGCGGGCCCGGCGGTCACGTAGTAGGTGTGGAGGCCGTCCACCGTGAGGTCGTGGACCTGGTCGGGCGCGGTGAAGTGGCGCACCGCGACCGCCTGCACCCACGTGCCCGTCGACGTCCGCAACCAGGAGCCGACGCGCAGGTCGCCGATCGGCACCCACGCCTTCGCCTCCGGCACCCAGACCGGGTGCCAGTCGGTCGCGGTGAGGGTCGACGTCGCCGTGCCGCGCTCGCCGTCCACGTCCAGCGTGACCTCGGTCCGCTCGGGCTCGTCGTCGTGTGCCCAGGTGGTGGTCACCTCGCGGGCGACGGTCTCGCCGGTGGCGGGGTCGGTCGCCAGGACCGCCTGCCCCACCTCGACCTCGTCGATCCGCTTGCGCGTGCCGTCGGCCATCACGACCGGCGTCGCGCCGGGGAAGCTGTGCCGCGCGCACGACGTGGCGTCGGCCTTCGCCGGGGCGGGCACGGCCTTGGCCGTGTCGGCGGTCTTGTCGACGGCCCGGACCGCGTCGCCCGCCTTGTCCGCCGCCTTCGCCGCGTCCACCGCGTGCTTGCCGTACTTGGCGGCGTTGGCCGCGTAACCCGCGCCGGGGATCGCCGACGCGGCCGACAGCGCGGCGTTGGTGTAGTCGCCCTCGGCGGTGTACCAGCCGGCGTTGGCCAGGTCCGCCGCCTCGCCGACCACCGGCACCATGCCCGCCACGTCCAGGGTGGTGTGCCCGATCTTCTTCCACGTGTCCTTCGACGGCATCTTGAGCTTGGGCCACTTGCCCGTCGGGTCCACGAGCTTCACCGGGTCGTTGTGGACGTAGGTGTACGCGGCGAGGTTGCGGGGTTCGTGGACGCCGCCGGCGGTCTTGGTGTCGAAGTAGTCCGGCAGGGCCGGGTCCGGGCTCGTCCACAGCTGCGTTCTCGGGTTGTAGTACCGGGCCCCGTGGTAGTAGAGACCGGTCTCCTCGTCGAGTTCCTTGCCGGTGAACCGGTAGGGCGGGGAGCCCCCGGAGGAGCCGGCCCGCTCCTGGACCCAGGTCTCGCCGAACGGGAAGTACTCCAGGTGCTCCACGAGCCGGCCCTGGCCGTCGGTGACGTACCCGGCGGACCCCACGTGGTCGGCGTGGAAGTAGGACGCGTCGGTCCCGGCGGCGCCGTCGGCCTCGACGGTCTTGGTGGCCAGCCGGGTGTCGCCGACGAAGACGTGCTTGTAGCCGGTGCCGTCGCGTTCGCTGTAGTTGCCGCTGGGGTACAGGCTCAGCCCGTCGCCCTGCTTGACCACGCGCTCGCCCTTGGCGTCGTAGAGGTACCGGACCGTGGCGCCAGCGCAGCTCGCGGGGGCCTGCGCGACCGTGGCGACCGCGCCGTCCTCGTTGCACGCCAGCCGGTTCTCCTCGTCCCACACGAACTGGCGGCGCTTGCTCGGGCTGGTCCCGGTGTTGACCGAGTCGGTCAGGTTGCCGTTGTCGTCGTGGTCCTGGGTGATCGGGCCGACCCGGCTGGGCGCGTGCGGCCTCTCGCCCTGGTAGCTGTAGGTGTAGTCGTAGCTGGTCTTGTCCTGGACGTCGGCGTGGGCCGCCGGGTCGTCGTCGGGCGTCTCGACCGGGCCGGAGGGCGTGCCCCGGTCGTAGGACGACAGCGTGAACGGCGACGGGGACGCGGTACCCGCCGGGCCGGTGATGGTGTGCCGCTGCGTCTTGGTGGTGGCGTTGTGGATCGAGTCGTAGCTCATGGTGAGCGAGTACCGGTTGGGCTTGGCGTCCTTGCCGGTGTACTCGCCACTGGCCGACGTGAGCCGGTAGAGCTCGTCGTAGCCGAAGGCCTGGGTGCTGGGGCCGCCCACCGCCGACGACGCCGGCGCGGCGTTGGCCAGCTTGGTGATGTTGCCGACCCGGTCACGGGTGTAGGTGATGTCCTGGAAGGCCGACCCGTCGGCCAGCCGGGACTTCAGGTTGGCCAGTTGCCGGTCGGCCGGGTCGTAGGTGTAGGCGGTGCGCACCCCGGTCCCGGTCTCCTGGAACAGCTTCTGGCCGAACTTGTCGTAGTCCAGCCGGGCCAGGTAGGTGGTGCCGGTCCCGTTCTTGACGCCGCTCGCCCGGTCGACCTGGCCGGCGGAGTCGTAGTCGTAGGTCAGCACCTCGCCGTCGGGGTAGGTCAGGCGCAGCACGCGGTTGAACGCGTCGTACGCCCACGTGGTCGTGAAAGCCTTGGTGGGCTTGCCGGGCGGGGTCACCGTCCGGGTCTCCCTGGCGATTTCGCCCAGCAGGCCGTAGCCCCGGGTGACTGTGCCGGCCGCGTCGCGCACCTCGCTGATCCGGCCGGCGGTGTTGTCCGCCGCGCCGGGCGCGCCGTAGGTGTAGCTGACGTCGTTGGCCGGGAAGGTCGGGTAGCGGACGCCCTTGAGGCGGTTGTAGTCGTAGTCGTACTCGACCGCCCTGTCCGCCTGCCGCAGGTTCGCGGTGACCTTCGCGACCAGGTTGCCCGCCAGGTCGTAGCGGGTCTCGGTGCGGCCGCTGTCCGGGCTGTCGAACACCGTGCGGCGGCCGAGGTTGTCGTAGGACGAGCGGGTGGCGTTGTCCTTGTCGTCCACCACGGCGGTGATCTGCCGCACCGGGTTGTACTCGTAGCTGGTCCACAGCACCGGCTGGCCGCTGGCGGCGTTGAACTCCTTCACCGCCGTGGGGAGTTCGCGCACGTCGGTGTAGGTGCGGCGCTGCTTGCCGTTGGCGTCGGTGGCCGTCTTCTCGAAGCGGGTCACCCCGCCGCGATCCGGGCCGAACCCGTAGGCCGCGCTGGTCGAGGTGTTGTCCGGCAACACCGACGACACCGTGCGGTCGAGCACGTCGAACGTGTCGCGGGTCGGCGGCACCGCGTCGAACGCGGGGTTGAACGTGGTGCTCGCCGCGCCCTTCGGCTCGGTCACCGGGTGGTACTTCTCGGTCACCCGCCCCAGGAAGTCGACCTTCGTGCGGCCGGAGACGATCATCACGTCCGCCGGGGCCGCACCGGGCGTGGTCGCGACCGCGGCGTCCTTCTTGGTCTGCACCACCGCCTTGAACCCATCGGTGAACGAGACGGTGTCGATGGTGTCGGCCCGCACTCCGGTCGCTGTGCGGTCGGTGTTGCGGGTCACGGCATAGGGGACCGGGGCCTCGGGGTGGTACTCCATGGCGATGGTGGGCCGGCCCGAGCCGATCTCGTACGGCCCGGTCACCGCCTCCAGCCGGCCGACGCTGTCGTACGAGCGCAGCAACTGCCGGCCGTTCTGGTCCACGGTCCGGTCGGGCAGCCCGTACTTGAGGTCGTGCGTCGCGGTCGACCGGAGACCGAAGCTGTCCACTGTGGACTCAACGTGCACGCCGACGACGGTGTCGTAGCCGTACTCCAGCTCGTAGCGTCGGCCGGTTTTGTCTACCGGCCCGGTCACCTTCCTGAGGTTGCCGTCCGCGTAGTAGTCCAGGTCCGTGGTCGCGGCGGTACCGTCGGCCAGGTACTCGCGGACCTGCCGGACCTCGCCCGACGCGCAGTCCACCGCGGCCTGCCGGTGGCGCAGGAGAATGCCGGACCCGGTCTCCCGCACCGAGTCGGCCGTGCCGACGATGTTGCGCTCGCGGCAGGCCGGGTTCGACGCCGTGTAGGTGAAGGTCGCCTCCACGTCGTCGTCGGCGCCTTCGTCGGCGGCGTCGAACGAGCGGGTCAGGTTGCCGTGGTCGTCGTAGGAGTTCTCGACGTGGGTGGACTTCCCGGCGGTCGCCGCGCCTTCGTAGAACCGCTTCTCCACCTTCACCAACTGCGGGTGGACCGTCGCCGTGGTGGCCGCCGGGTTCGCGTCGCCGCCGGTGTCGACGTCGCGCAGCCGGTAGGTGTTGACGGTCTCGTTGAACGGCCGGCCCGCGCCGTCCGCGGTCAGCGTCCGGCTCACCAGGCCGCGGGTGTAGCTGCTGTCGGTGCGGAACTCCTCGGTGGTGCCGCGGTACACCGCGTCGCCCGTGCCGGGGTCGCGGACCTCGGTGACCACCTTGCCGAAGCCGCGGAACTCGCGTTCCAGCCGGTCGTGCCGGCCCCGCTCGTAGCGGAAGGTGGTCAGCCGGGTGTCCACCCCGTCGCCGGGGTGACCGTCGTGCACGGCGGTGCGGGCCAGCACCCACTTGGACTCGGGCTGGTCGTAGGTGTTGCCGGTGCGGGTGTAGTCGAGGTCGATGCGCGCGCCCATCGGGCGGGAGACCGACTTGAGCAGGTTGGTCCGGCCTGTCCTGTTGGCGGCGTAGACGAGTTCGTCGTCCCGGCCGGACTTGACGTGGTCGGCCAGGCCGTCGCCGTCGATGTCGCGCAACGCCACCTTCGCGCGGCCGATGCCGATCGAGGTGTCCACGCCGGGGTTGAACACGACGCAGCCCGCACCGGGCGAGCAGAAGCCGAAGGTGAAGTACGCGCCGCCGCCGAGGTTGGCGTTCTCGTCGGCCGCGATGTCGGCGAACCCGCCCCGGAACGGGACCTTCGGGCCGAAGCCGCTGCCGGTGTTGATCGCCACCTTGATCGGGTTCGCGCCGTCGGTGAACACCCGGTCGGTCAGGCCGTCGCCGTTGACGTCGGTGAGCGTGGCGTTGGTCTTGGACGAGCCCAGCGTCGCCGACAGGCCCCCGGCGAAGCCGTAGCTGTCGAGGTTGAACCCGAGGTTCACGCCGGCGTTGCGGGTCTGCGCGTCGTTGACCGGGCCGCCCGGCCACGGCTCGCGGGCGGCGAAGCCGTAGCCGAGGTTGAGCGCCGCGTCGCCGTTGGCGTAGACCTTGTCCGGCAGGTCGTCGCCGTTGATGTCGATCAGATCGACCTTGGCGTCCGACTCGCCGCCGCCCAGGCTGCCCCCGATGCCCAGCGACGGCATCTCCGCGCCGGTCCGGGAGGTGTTGGCCGAGCCGTCGCCCGACGGCGTGTCGGTGCCGCGCGCGGTGCCGACGGTCCGGGCCGGGCTGCCCGCGTTGGCGGAGACGTTGCCCGCCAACGAGTCCGTCTCGCGCACGTTGCCGCCGAGCGTGCCCCGGGTGCTGCCCAGGCCGCCGACCATGTCCGAGTACTGGATCTCGCGCGACCCGACGACGTCGGGGAACTTGTCGCCGTTGAGGTCCAGGAAGTCGACCTCGCCCACCGTCGTGCCCACCATCGCGGTGCCGCCGAACGGTCCCGCCGCGAGGGTGGCCGAGATCTGCTGCGTCCGCCCGCGCCGGGGCACCCCCCTGGCCCCGGCGATGTCGGAGTCGGCGAGCACGTCGATCGTGTCCAGGCCCAGCCGCGAGCTCGACGTGCCGCCGCCGGAGACCCAGGTGTTCTCGTCCGAGCCGGCCCACCGCCCCTTCGCGGGCAGCGGCACCAACACGGTGATCCGCGGCGCATCGACCCTCGGGTTCGCGGTGAACCCGGGCACGTCGGCTTCCCTGGGCTGCGCGGGCAGGCTGTCGCGGAAGCTCTGGTCGAGCACGAGTTCGGCCTGCGCGATGGGCCGGGTCGCCCGGTCCTTGTTGGCCTGGTAGCCGATCGCGCCCCACCCGCGGTACGGCTGCGCGAACGCCCCACTCGGCGCGGCGGGGGCGTGCAGCGCGCTGGGGACCGGCGTCCACGTCGACCCGTCGTAGCTCACCTTCACCGACTGCTCGGTGAGCACGCCGGGCATCTTCGAGTCCAGGGTGGACAGGTCGAAGAACAGCTCGTCGCCGGCGGTGACCGGCGTGGTGACCCTGGTGAACTCGGGTGGCACGCCTACGCCGAACTTGATCCCGATGACCCGCTTGGCCAGCACCTGCCCGCCGCGCTTCTTCACCGTGAACACTATCTCGCGGCTGTCGGTGTTGAAGTTCATCTTGATGTTCGGCTGGGCGGTCAGCGTGCCGGTCCTGGTCACCTTGTAGGACTGCTGCGGCGCGGTGAGCGTGTTCACCGGGTACAGGTCCAGGTCGTAGGGCGGGTTGACGACGATCGTCGGGTGGCCCGCGGAGTCGACGACGGAGTCCACCCCCTGCGCGGCCGTGTAGTGCGCCTTCGGCACCCAGCGCACCGCGCCCGCGTCGATCGGCGAGTCCACGCGCAGCCGCCAGGACAGCTTCTCGCCCCGCGACACCGGGACGCCGAGGTCGATCGGCGTGGTGCCGGCGGACGCGGCGGGCAGCACCTTCCGGAACACGTCGGTGGAGGTCGGGTTGCCCTGGAAGTCGGTGCCCTCGCGAGCGATCACCACCGTCACGTCGTCGGAGGTCGCGCCCTTGCCCACGTCGCCGGTCAGCCGCAGCGTGCCGGTCAGCGGCGCGGTCACCAGCGACGGCCGACCGCCCAGCGTGAAGTCCCGCGAAGCCTGGTAGGTCGAGTTGTCCAGACCGTTGACGTCCGTGCCCGCCGGGACGCCGAGGTAGGAGATCCGGGGGTCCCACGCCACTTCGTCGTACTTGCCGTCCAGGATGGACTGGACGCGGAAGTAGACGGCGTCGCCCTTGCGGACCGCGATCGAGTCGACGCCGGTGGGGGCGAACTCCAGGTAGTCGCGCGGGCCGATCCGCTGCGCCCACAGCTCGGTGTCCTTGTGCTGGATGGCGACCCGGACGCCGTCGGCCTTGGTGTAGGCGGCGCGCTCCGGCCCGTTGTCGGCCACCAGCCGCACCCGGCCGTCGACCCGCACGGTCCCGTCGAACGGCGCGACCCACCGGCGCACGCCGTCCAGCAGCGGGGAGTTGTCCACCTGGCGCTGGAACTCGGCGGTCTGGTCGCCCACGATCGTGCCGGACACCGCCCCCGCGCCCACCGGCACGGGGGTGTCGAGGCTGTTCGCGCCGTAGGCCGGCTGCCCGTTCGCGTCGAGCCGGCCGAACAGCACGCTGCCGTTGTTCACCAGGTCGGTGATGCCGTCGGCGTTGACGTCGGCGAAGTACCGGTCGGAGATCGTCGTGGTGGACACGAAGTCGAGCTGCGCCGCGACCCCGGCGTAGCCCTCGATGCCGATCGAGCCGGACAGGGTCTTCTCCGCGGAGATGCCCGGCAGGTCGGGCAGCCTGATCGCGGTGTCGCCGAACTTCGGCTGCCCTCCGGGGCCGGACAGGTTCGGCCGGTAGAACACCGACCCGCCCTTGCGAAACACCTTGTCCGGCAGGCCGTCCCCGTTGACGTCGGCCAGCGCCAGCAGCCCGTCCGCCACGCCCGCGTTCGCCCCGACCTTGACCCCGACCGATCCGGACTTCACCGGCGCGACCGGGTTGTAGCCGACGTAGAGGTGCCCGCCCACGCCCGCGGAGGTGGTCGCCGACAGCGCGCTCGCCTCGCCCTCGCGGATGTCCACGCCCAGGTCGTCGTCGGCGACGTGCCAGTTCACCGCGGCGGCGAAGGCGTTGTACCCGCCGGACTGGTCGCGGACGTCGTCGAAGTAGTCGAAGGCGTGGGTGGTGAACAGCCGGTTGTCCTCGCCGAACTGGGAAACCGACGCCAGCAGCGTCTTCGCGAACGCTCCGCTGCGGTAGTTCAGCTCGTACGCGCGGACGAGCTGGTCCTCCAGCTTGACCTCGACCCGTCGCAGCAGGTCCGCGGTGACCTTCTTGAAGCCGTAGCGCGCGTCGATGGACACGTCCGCGCGGCGCGGCTCGCCGCGTTCCCGGTCGCGGATGAACGTGACCGAGTACTTGCCCTCGGTGGAGCCGTGGCCGGTGTAGGTGATCCGCCGCGGGTACAGGTTGACGCCCGGCACGGTCGAGTTCGCCACGCCTCCGTCGGCGACCCGGACGTGCGTGTAGCGCATGAAGTTGTCGTTGGTGTCGCGGACTTCGCGCAACGCCCACGTGGCGACGTTGCCCGCCGCGTCGGTCAGCGTGGTGTTGTCCGCGCCGCCGAACGCCATCCGGGTACCGGCCTTGTCGGTGACCTCCCACCAGTAGTTCCGCGGGCCGTCGCCGTGCCGGACGATCCGGTCGAACCGACCCTCCACCCTGGTGTGGAACACCTTCTCGGCGGTGCGGGGGCGCGGCTCGCCCCGGTGCGCGACCGGTGTCAACTCCTCGCCGTCGAGCTGGTAGGTCTCGGTTTCCAGGCTGGGGTGGTAGCGCGGCACGCCCCACCGGGTGTCCAACGTGATCACCGGTGTGGTGACGTCCCACCCCGAGCCCAGCCACCCGTTGCCGCCGGCGGAGTTGTAGCCCACCGCGAGTCGGGGTTGCAGGTCGGCGCGGCCCTTGGGGACCTCGAACGGGTAGCTCAGCCGGGCGTCGCCCTGGTTGTTCGCCGTCGGCGGTCCGATCAGGCCGACGCCCGCCCCGGGATCGGCGGCCTTGATGTCCTTGATCTCGTTCGGGTTGAACGACGTCCCCTCGGGGTGCTCCGGCGCGGTCACCGCGGACCCGGCCTCCCCGGAGGTGCGCAGCGGGCCGAGCACCTGCGGCACGGTCAGCCCGAAGGCGACCACCGCGGTGACCAGGCTCGCGATGACTCCGTTGCGGCGCAAGCGCGAACGACGGTCGGATAAGCGTTGGACAACCATTTCCCCCACAGCCCCCGGAGTCGCGCGGCCGGCCGCGCATCCCGGTCCCGCGCACGGCTGTTGCGGGGGAACCGCGTTCACGACCACCGGTCGGGCCGCCGATCCGCCTCCCGGTCTCGCGAACGTAGCCGCGGGTGATCCGCGCCCACAACGGAGTCCGGTGCTTCCCACCTGGAGGGACGCACGCCGCGACAGCACGCACTCGCCGTGCTCGGCCAAGAGGATGACCCGCCCACGCCGGAGCGCCGCCCGTTCGGCGGTCGCGTCGTGAATCGCGATTGGGCCACCGCCGGTGGCCACGTCCTGGACCTCGATCGGCCGCCTCGTGGCCTGCCTTGGTTTGAACTCCCGGTTCCTCGGACCCGACCGGGCGAAGAGCGCGGCTCGTGAGATGCAGTGGCCGCCCCGTCCGGCGGAGGTCGAGGCTTGTCGGAGGCCAGCGGCGGCGGCGTTGCCTCCTGCCGGTTGGTGATCTCGGGACGTGCCGCCGCCCTTGCCGGATCTCGGGGAGGACACCAACCTGCGCGAGACCGGTTCTGCGGAGGGCCGGACCTCGGGAAGGATCACCAAAGGATGGGACCTGGGTTGACCAGCGGTTTTGCACTGGCAGTCTAGTGGTTGAGTGTCAGTTCGGACTGCCTACGCGGGACTGACCGGCCGTTGCGGGCGGGATCCTGTGGTTCCGCCCACAACGCGAAGCTGATCTTCGAGGTTCAATGCCGTCGCTCACGCGTAGCCAATCTGTCGGGACGACCCGGCCGGCGATGTCGAACCTGATCAACATCCTGGACCGGTCGAGCACACGAGGGACGTAGCCGGTGCCCCAGTGCCAGCAGGAGCTTTAATCTAGTGAAGGCGTAAGGCGGTAACCGAGGCGTTCCCTGTCCAGGACTCCCGCAAGTCCCGTCGGTTCCAGGCCAAAGCCGCGGCGGAGAGCTCGCAGATCAGATGGTCGAGCGCGGCGCGGACCTTGGCCGCAGAATTGCGGACTTTCGTGCATAGTTCTCGATCGGAAACGTATTGCAATCCATAGCGCGAGTTGGACGGTGTCGAACCGTGTGTGGTGTGACGGGCCGTTCTGCGTGGGTTGTGTCTGTGGAACCCTGTAGTGCAACCCGGCTTCGGGAAACCGATGCTCGGCGGCGGGGCGGTGCGCACTCTGCGCAGGCGCTCTCACGCTGCGCACGCAGCACTGTTCTCCCGGGCCATCCGCTCGATCAACGCCGCGATGGTGTCGTCGACCGGCGGTCGGCCGGTGCGGTCGGGGTAGGTCCACTTCTTCGCGACCAGGCGCCGGTGCCATCGCAGGAGGGTCCCCGGTGTCACCAACCGGTGTTCCCGTAACCAGCCAGGCAGGCGTCGCACCAACGCGACGAGCACCGTGCGATCGGTCCAGTCCAGCCGTGGGCGAGGGTTGGTTCGGCGCAGCACGGCGACTTCGTGCCACAGCACCAGCAACTCCACGTCCTTGGCCGCCGATGACCGGTCGAGTAGAACCAAGCAGTCGACGACCCAGACGAAGATCAGGTACAGCAGTCGTAATGCCACACCTCGCGATCATGTCCATCGACTCAGGATGCATGATCACCGCAGGTCAGCAACCCAGTGCGAAGTTCTGGCCTCCCACAGGCTCGGAGGCGTTCTCGGACTGCAGCCCGTGCGAAGCCTGTCGAGCAGTCGATCTTCGGTGCTCTAGTTTCCTGGCCGGTGGCGGATCAGCATCGTGCCGGCGCTCGTGGTAGTTACTTTCCAAGGGCTCTTCGGGCGTCCGCGGACGAGCCACACGCACAGGAACAACGGCCAGGTGAACATCGACACCATCTGGGTCAGGAACCACCGCGAGCTGCCGAGGATGGTCAAAAACGACAGCCGCCCCCCTTGGCCGAGGCCTGCTCGGGAGCGGGCGATCCCGGCCGTCGTGATCATTCCGATGATATAGGTGATGCCGAATACCACTTCCATGGTGTCTGACCTTCCGTGAAGCAGGCGTGCGATGACGACATGTGCCGTATGCCCGATAGGCCGGTTCCGGTACACGCGTATGGAGTGCATCGAACAGCACTGGCCAGTGTTACCGCGCGGAGGTGCCGTCTGCCGTATTCACCCTATCAGCGTACGGTGGCGTCGGATTCCGCAGTATGGCGGTTTTCTTTCACTCATCTTTTCGGCAAATCGGTGGGCAACATCGTGTCAGCGATCACGTCGCGGCATGAATCCGAATCGCCTCGGTCGTTGTTCGGGGGATGCGGATGCATCGGGTGGTTCGGGTGCGTTGTCGGACAGCGGGAGCTTTCGGTCGTCCTTCCGCCGCTGGCCCCGGAGGTCACCCAAGAATACCGAGGGATCCTCCTCTTCGGTTTTTTCGTTGATCGGGTCGACCATGGTCTACTCTTCCTTTCCCGGCCTGGACCTGGGTGACCACGAAGGCCGGCAACGGCGACCGACTGTCCGGTCGTCTCTTCCTCGAGGAGCGAAGATGCCTTCGACCGTCGGCGGACTGATCATCTTCGTCACCCTGCTCGTCCCCGGATTCGTCTTTCAGCGTAGGTGGTCCCGCGACCGGCCGGTTGCGGAGGAGACCGCCCTCCACGAGGTGCTGACCATCTTGTTCGCGGGGCTGATGCTGGACGTCGCGGCTCTCGTGGTGCTCGGTGGTGCGTGGTGGGCTCTCCCGGGTCGAGCCATCGATCCCGGCCGGCTCATCCTCGACCCGGCGGTGTACGTAGCCGCACACCCGGTCAGGGTCGCTGGGTGGGCCGTAGTCCTCTTGGTGATCGCCACGGCAGGGGGAGGCGTGGCGGCCGCGCGGCGCGTCCAAGCGGCGGTCCGGCGCTCGACTCGCCGGAGCGCTTCGGACGAACCCTATGCCTCTGCCTGGTGGCAGTTGTTCGAGGAGCACGTGTCGGTCCCCATCCACGTCGGCTGCTTCCTCACCGACGGCGGGTATCTCGGTGGCCGCCTGCACAGCTACAGCCGTGTCGGAAAGGAGTCCGGCGACCGCGAGCTCACTCTGCGGGACGACATCACGTACCGCAGTTCCGGTGACACGTCCTCCGCGCAACTGCTGCGGAACGTCGGGGCGGTGAGCGTCAGCGCACGGAACATCCAGTTCCTGACCGTCACCTACCTCGCCTCGGCGAACAGTGGAGACGACGTCGCGGCGGCGACGTCTTCGCGCTCCGTCGGCGTGAGTACGCCCACCGACCCCGCTGAAGCGGGTCGCTGATGGCTCGAAGACCGCCACGGACCTCGTTCGGCTACTCGGCCCCGTCGGGTGCGCAGGTCGTGGGCTGGAGGTGCTTCGCAGGAGGTTGTCACAGGACCGAGGACGCAGCCCCGCGTCGGTGGCCGTTTGCCTGTCCGGGATGCGGTCGTCCAGTCGACCCGGTGTTCGCCGAGCCGTGGGCGCATGACGCCCAGGGGTACGAGTTGCGTGGGCGCGCGGCGTCGCCTCGCGACACCTACGACTACCAGAGCGCGCTCGTCGATCTAGCGGTCTGGCGCTACAAAGACGCTCTCCGCGCACGAGACCGCGCCGGAGCTGACGCGGCTCGAGCGGATCTGCGCCGGATCGGGGCCCGGTTACGCGCCGAGGGTGGTGATTGGTGGTTGTCCCAAGCGCGGGCGCGGGTCGTCGTCCTCGCGCTCGAGAATGATGATCCGGACGCGGCTGCGGACGAAGTGCTCGCCTTCCACGCGGACGTCCGGACGACCTCGCGAGGCGATCTGGAGGACAACCAACGCCTGACCGACGCACGGGTGTTCGTCGACGCCTGCCTCACGTTCCTGGTCGATCCACGTTCCGTGGGTCACCGAAGAGAGGGGGACGTCGTCGATGCCATGGTCCCCGTCCACGAGGTGCTCCGGGCCTCCTGGTGTTCGGTTCCAGCTCTCGAGGACAAGCGTCACGAGGCGCTGCGGATGCGAGCAGCCCTGCACGGAGCCGCCCGGCCCGCGTCACCGGAGTGGACACCGCCCGGAGATGTACCTCCCGTCTCCGAGGGGGAATCGCCTGCCGGCGTTCAGGCGCGGATGGCGGCTGCTGCGGCAGTGGTCGCGGACGCGAAGGCGGGGAAGAGCCCGGAGCACCTGGTCCGGGTGTTGGACGACATGGCCGCCCTGGTGTCGGAGGGTTACGGCCAGCACACCGTCGCGCTCGCGGCCGGTGTGCTGGCCGACGCGGCGTTGACCGTCGCCGAGATCCACGACGATCCCGCACCCCTGTTCGCCGCGGCCGACCGACTCTCCGACTCGCCGTCCCTCGCGCATCTGCTCAGGGCCCGAGCCCACATCGTGGCCGGCGACATCTCGTCCGCCGCAT
This sequence comes from Saccharothrix espanaensis DSM 44229, assembly GCF_000328705.1. Lineage (NCBI taxonomy): Bacteria > Bacillati > Actinomycetota > Actinomycetes > Pseudonocardiales > Pseudonocardiaceae > Saccharothrix > Saccharothrix espanaensis. The sequence goes on from NC_019673.1 coordinate 2,270,382, forward strand.
CGGAGGTCGAGGCCGGGTTGTCGGCGTCGGACGGCGCGCGTCCAGGTCTGCTTCCCCACCTGTACGCGATGCTCGGATGGACGATCGCGCAGCGCGTCCCCGAACAGTTGGACGCGGCGATCGCGGCCTGCCGCACAGTGCGGGACCGGGGACGGGCGGACATCACCCCCGCGGACCTCCCACTGGCCCGGCTGCTCGTGGAGAAGGCGCTGAACCGGACGACCCCGGCCGGTGAGGCGATGTCCCTGCTCCGGGAAGCGCTCACGCTGTGCGGGCGTCCCGGAACGGACAACCAGGCCGTCGCACAGGAGGCGAAGGACGCGTTGGCCGTCCTGACCGGCCGCGGCGACGTCGACGAGCGGTTACACGCATGGCGTTCCGCGGTTCGGAGCACCGGGAACGCGCCCGCCACGACCCAAATGCGCCTGGCGACGGCATGGGTCCGCTGGGCGCTGGGAACGAACCGGATCGAGCCGGTCGCGGAGGCATACCACCACCTCGTGTCGCTGATTCCGGTCGCCGTCCGGGTTCGCTACCGCACCGACGCCCAGGCGCGAGTGCTCGCCGCGGTCCGGGAGCACACCGAAGAGGCTGGGTACTGGCTGGCCCGTGCCCATCGCTACCGGGACGCGGTGGTGGCGCTGGAGACCGGGCGGGCGGTCGCGCTCAGTGCGTTGATCGAGCGCGACGATCCTGTTGTGGCCCAGGCGCTGTGCGAGGCCGACCGCGCGGATCTGCTCGACCGCTACCGGGACGCGCTGGCGGGGGTGGACGCCTGCGAGCACGGTCACGGCGACAGCCACTCCGCGTGGGCGCTCGTCATGGCGGTCGCCCGGGAGATCGCGGACGTCATCGGCGCAGATCCGGTGGCACCTGCGGTGGAATACGCCGATATCGCCGGTGCCACCGACGACGGCGCGGTGGTGTACGTGGCGGCGGCCGACGCGAGCGGCTACGCCTTGGTCGTCGCGGGCCGTCAGGACCCGCAGTGCGTGTGGCTGCCAGACCTCAACCGGGGTGTGGTGGAGGAGTGGCTCGAAGACCAGTCGGGCACGCCCGATGAGCGGGCGCAGCTCATGAAGGGGGACCTCGACAGGTTGTGGACCGGGGGGATGCGCGACCTGCTGGCGTACTACGCGCGCGGACCGATCGTCACCCTGGTGCCGGTCGGCGTGATGACCTCGGTGCCCCTGCACGCGACGCCGAGTCGAGCCGGGCAGTTCTCCGCGCTCAGGTACGCCCCGAACGCGCGCACCCTCCGCTGGTGCGAAGTCCGGGCCCGCGCCTTCGCCGGGCACCCGGCGAGAGTGCTCGTTGCGGACGTGCCGCAGGCCGCAGGGGAGGAACAACCGCTGGGACAGGCCGCTGCCGAGGCCGCCGCCGTCGAGGCGGTCTGGTCAGATCAGTGCACCCGTCTACCCTCAGCCACCTGGGCCCGGTTCGAGCCGATCGCTCACGCCTACGACGTCTGGCACATCGCGTGCCACGGCCACGTCGAACCGCGGGCTGTCCTGAACAGCGCGCTCGGGTTCACCGACACCTGGGTGACCATCAGGGACTTGCGCGACCGGTTCCACTCCGAGCCACGCCGGCTCGCCATCGTGTCAGCGTGCGACATGCTCAACGTCGGTGAGGACATGCCCAACGAATCCATCGGCCTGCCGTCGGCGTTGTTGCAACTCGGATTCGCGGGCGTCATCGCCGCGTCCTGGAAAGTGGGCGACCTGGCCTCGGCCTACTTGATGGCGCGGTTCCACCACGAATGGCGGAGCGGCGGAGCGCACCCGGCCGTCGCACTGACCGTCGCGCAGAGATGGCTCCAGGGCGCGACTATCGAGGATCTGGCCGCGTTCGCACCGAGCCTCCCGCTTCCCGACGCCCGGTACGGCCGGCCTCGTCCGTTCGCCCACCCGTGGCACTGGGCCGCCTTCGCCTACACCGGCGGTTGAGCGGGCCCGTCCGGCCAGGTCCCGGGTCCGTTGACCTCCAGCCAACGGGTCCGCTCATACCCCTTGAGCATCGCGCTCGGCAAGCGACGAACACGCTTGACCTCGATCGCGGCATCCAGGATGGCCAAAGCGTCCGGCGTGGTGAGTAGTTCTCCGCGGACCAGTTCCCGGACGAGGCAACTCGCCCCGTAGGTGGCGAACCCGCCCTCGTCATCCGCGACGAAGCCCCGTAGATCGCACATGAATCCGACCGGGTCCTCCTCCACGTATCCCCAGAACGGCGCGATGCAGGTCGGGTGGATCGCGATCGAGTCGATGCCGGATCCGTGCACGTCGAATTCGAACCGTCCCAGCATCTCCATGCGGCGTGGCATATCCGAGGGGAAGCGCGATCTGGTCTTGCGGTTGCACCATCGCATACCGCCGAATCCCTCCTGGAGGCGACTTCACCGGTAAGATCGCGCCCCGGGTCGATGCTGTTACCGGCGGTCCATGAAAAGTGGACGCAGGCCACCGGCTCCGGAGTTTTCCCGATGTGGCAACGCTTCGAGATCGCGCGCCACGTGCGACTGGGCAGGAAGCTCTGGCACTGTACTGACAACAAGGGTGCGGAGCCGCCGAACGCATCCAGCGGCACCCAGCGACCTAGGCGAACCTGCGAGGGCCTCTAGAGGCGGCACACGAGTTCTGGACCGTTCGGTCGACGCAGGCTCGTAGTCGTTGATCAGTCGAGGACGAGGTGACCGCCTATCTGTCCCGAGGTGTACGGACCGGGCATCGGCGGCTTTGCTGGCAGAGCAACCCTGACAGTCCAACTTGCGTAAACGTGAGGTGCGGGACGCGGGTTACTGTATCGATCATGAAGACCTGCGCTGGCGGGCTGGTGGGCGCGACCACCCGAGAAGACACCTTCGAAACGAGCGGCGCGAGATCGGCAGCCGGACGTTGACGCTGGGCAACAAGGGAAGCCCCGCGCGCGCTAACGAGTACGGTGACACCCGCCAGCCGGACCCGCTGTCCATCCGGCAGCCGGAGTGGGCGGCAGGGCCGCTGCGTTGGCCAGGGAAATCGCACTGGGGAACAGGTGGCGCGGCGGTTGCAGCGGTGAGGGCTCGACCACCTGCCCGGTGTTCTGCTGGCGATCGCGCTGGTTGTGGCCATACATCGGCGAGTTGCGGTGCGACGGCGATCGGACGTCCGCTCCAGGCACTACTAACGATCGTTCCGCTGGCTGCGCGGCACGGCCGGAGTCGGAGGCTTGGTCATGCGTGTTCAGGGGGCGGACGAGAAGGAGGGCAAGGAAGGAGATCTCGTTGTACCGTAACGAACATGATCTGCCTCGAACTGCGCTCAACGGACCTGTATTGGAGTCTGGATTGAACGTTTCCGCAGGTCAAGGCTTGATCGAGGCGATTCTAAGGGAGGAGCCTGCAACATATCGGTTGGTCAAGTAGTCGCGCCTTCGAGCTCGGCTGAAGGCGACTCGCGGTGTGCTGTATGACTCTATCGCTCTGCTCGAATGTTGGCATTCGAGGTGCTTCTTGGAGTCAGTCGAGGGGTACGGCGTGGCGTCGCGCAGCCAGCGGTACTGGTAGTCCCGTTTGCGGATGCCGCCCGGTTCCTTGGTGGGAAGGCGGTGGCGGCCATGATCGTGCCGGTGTCGTGGTGGGCCGGGCCCGTGAGGGTCAGGGCCGAGCGCAACATCAGCTCGGGCTCGACGGTGGGCAGCTTGAGTGTGGCGGTCCAGTTCGACCGGTGTGCGCGGGCGCGCCGCTCGGGCCCGCCGGGAGTGGGCTCGGACAGGTTGGTGGCGCCGCAGTGTAATTCCAGCAGGATCACCACGCCCTCGCGTGGCCGAACGACCGCGGTGGCGGTCTCCTGCCGGCTGTCGAAAGTGGTTTGCCAGTTCATGCCGGGCGAGCGCAGCACCATCGGCTCTGACGCGCCCACGACGCAGGCCTTCGCGCTCGCACGGCAACCGCGCCAGTTCTCTCGTGGTCAGCCAGAACGCTGCCTGACCAAGCGACCTGCAACGATGACTTTTCGAGCGGCACACCCTTGAGGAGGGCGTGGACCTCGTCGTGCCGGCCGCATGACCGCCAGCCCGGTGTTGGTGCGCACGCCGGGCATCGCGGCAGGTGAGCTCCTCAGCCAGGTATTGGTAGGGGCCGGGCCGCCTGTTCGAGGTGGAAGCCGGTGTCAGCGACGCGCCGGTGTTCCAAGATCCCGGATGAAGTCGAACTCGGAGAAATACCCTGGCGGTGGCGGCGACCGGCCGCAAGGGCGTGGTCACCGCCACCGGGCGGTGCTCAGTCGAGTGGCCAGATCCTCACGAGCCAGTGCTCGACGTCGCTGAAGAACAACTCGTGCTCCTCGTGCGAGAGCCGTGCCGCTTCGTCACGGCCGGTGCAGCTCACGCGGACTCCGGCTCGACCGGTGAACGCCGCAGGGATCTCCACGGAAAAGCCGGTGTCGATCGCCAGCAGGACCACGGCAGGCGCTGCCAGGTCGACGGCGCCGGTCACGGTCTCCGACCCGGAGGGGTGCTCGGGCGGTTCGCCATCCCAGAACTCGACCCGCACGTTCGCGGTGTGGTCGTCGGCGGCGCTGAAGAAGCCGACACCGCCACCGATCACGGATGCCACGGGGTGCTCGACGGCGAGCGGATCGCCACCCGCTCCGGTGATCAGGGAGAACGCCCCGTATGTCACGGGCACCGGGGTTTCCCGGGATGAGAGCAGGTTCGGCACTTCCCACCTCCGCCTTCGCCTGGACTACGTCATCCGACGATATCGACGTAGAACGTGTCGCGTTCGAGGATGTGGTCCGCGGCGTACCAGATGCCCAGCGCTCGGCCCGCGGCGCGGTTCTGGGTCCGGTCCAGCGGCATCGACGAGAACGAGACCGCGGTGTTGCCACCGTTCCACAGATTGTAGGCCGCCCCCTCGTAAGTCGACGCGAACGGGTACTCGTCGCAGTCGAGCGTGCCGCCCCGTGAGTAGTTCAAGCCCCAGAACCGGATGCAGTTCGCAACTGCCAGCAGCCTGTTCGCCTCGTACCTGTCCTCACGCCCGACGCCCAGATCCGGCACGAGCCTCGCCAGCTTGCGCCCGGATGCCTTGGCACCCGGGATGATCCTGCCGACCCCGCCGGGCCTGGTGTTCTCCGGTGTCCTCTGCGCCAGGTCGATGTGTTCCGCGACCACCTTCACCGGCGATCCTGACGCCTTGGAGTAGGTCAGCACGGCGTCGACGTCGGTGAAGATGCACGCGCCGTTGTCACGGCGCTGCGTCTCGACGTTGTAGGTGTACGTCGAGGTGTCGCAGCGCAGGGCGTCGTCGGGCAGTTCCACCTCCGGCGGCAGGTAGTCGGGGGCGAAGTTCGTGATCGTCAACGAGGTGTTGTAGTAGGTCTTGTTGTCCGGCTCGTTCGGGAACGCGCTGTTGCCCGAGATGGTCAGGTCGAAGCTGGTCTCGAACCCCGCACGCAGTTCGCCGAGCGTCTTGGTGACGCCGCCGCTCTGCGAGTTCTGGCAGGTGGAGCCGTCGAGCGCGACGCAGTCCACGCGCAGTCGGATCAACGTGCTGTCCGGCGCGGGTTCCGGACCGGACTTTTGACCGGTGTCGGTGCGGATGGTGAACCTGGCCTTGCGAACCGGTGCGCTCGTGTCACCGGGAGGAACGGCGTTGGCGTCGCCCACCCCGATCACGACGATCCGGAACGAGTTGATCGACGGGCTGCACAGGATCGGGCAGGACGCCGGCTTGACCAGGTTGTCGTATCCCGCGTAGCAGGTCGAGTAGTGGTTCTTGTGCCACCAGACCGGATCGCCCGACGGGAACTGGTGGTCGTCGCACTCGTCGAGGGTGACGGGGTCGACCGCGATCTGCGCGGAAGCATCCGGTGCCACGATGTCCGTAATGTCCCTCGTGAAGTCCTGCTGCTTGTCGGTCTGCTCCCAGGACATGCGTTCGTGCAGCGTTGCGGGCGGGGGGTTGGTCTGGGTCACCTGGTCGACGGGAACCCTGACGATGTCGCCGGAAGGCGTGACGCGGTCGGTGACCAGGCCGGCCGGTGTGTCCGATGTGGTCGTTTGAGCGGTTGAGGTGCCCGTCGCCAGCAGGCTGGCGGCGAAGGCCGCCAGTACCGCGATGGCGGCGGAACGAGATCTGCGCACGGAAATGAGCCCCCTCTTCCTCCGAGTGGAACGAGGGGTCGGCGCAAGCGGATGGCGAGAGTGTTCGCCCCGATCCCCCCCGATCGTGGTGAAGAACGTCGCGCCGAACCGGATCCCCCTCCGGCTGTCACGAGGCAACGCTTCCGCACGGCACTCTGCCGGCGTGCGACCGGAACACCGGGAGAGGCGTCCGCGCGTCACCCGTTCGCCGGTGCGCCATTCGAGTGTTCACCACCAACGAAAGGGGTTTCGCTGCTGTCGACCGGTGGACCGGTCTCGCTGGCGGGACAGCTTGTCCAGGTGTCGACCGCGATGCTCACCAGGTCGTCATCGCCTGACCCCGCCCGCGGAGCGGGTCAACACGGCGAGGGGTCTGTCCAGTTGCTGGCTCTGACACACTTTCGGCGGTGACGGTGAGTAGCCGGTTGCGGCAGTGACCTTGCGCCGGACGCCGGACGGCACGGCCGCAACCCGGATGCGGACCGCGACCACCGCCCTCCGTCACGCTGTGCCTGCCGAGAATCTCGTCCGTGCAGGTCAGGCAGCATGGTGGTGCTCGTTGACAGTACTGTCCGACCGCTGTCGTCGCCGGAGGCGCTGTCGAACCGGTCGGACAGCGAGTGCGGGAACAGCATGATGTCCGACGCACGACGGGCATGGCCGTGTCGCTGAAGTGCTTACAGAGGTTGAATGAGCGATGGCGGATGTCGTGATCATGCTGTCGTCGTGAGGGCCAGTCCGGTTTGGGCGAGGCAGCCGTCGAGCACGTCGGGCCGGTACTGGATCTTCTTGAGTTTCCGTTTCACCACCCGTACCAGGTGGTCGAGGTCGGCCGCGGCGAAGTCGGTCAGCGACCGCTTGAGCAGTGACCACACGCCTTCGGTCGGGTTCAACTCCGGCGCGTAGGACGGCAGGTGCACCACGCGCAGCCAGTCCCGGTTCGCGTCGATGAACTCGACGAGCCCGTGTGTTTTGTGGACAGTCAAGTTGTCCCAGATCCACACCATCGGAGAGCGGAGTTGGTTGTGGGTGGCCACGATCAGGTCCCGGTAGTCGGCCCAGGTGAAGCCGCGCCGCTCGCCCTTGCGTCCATGCCACAGGCGCAGCCGGTCGAGCAGACGCGGCCGGTCACCGGGCTTGAAGCACCGCACCCCGGCGATGGACACCCAGCCCGCGCGGCGGCCGCGCACGGTGAACACCGGGGTCTGATCGTGTGGCGCCCAGCTGCGCCCTTTCGGTGGTCTCAGCCCCTGGCCCGCTTCGTTCTCGAAGCAGATGACGGCGCCCAGGTCCGCCGCGAGTCTTTTGCCCAGGGCCACACCTCCTCGTGCCACACCCCGACCGCTCCGTCGTTACGCTCCAACGCCCGATGCGCGGGGACCTGCAGTACTGCCCGCAGGTTGTGATCGTTGAGGATGAGCAGTCAATCGCTGACTTCGCACCTGGCCGTGCCGACGAACCGCTCGGCTTACGGATACCGCAGATAGATTTCGCGACCTGGATCCTCTACCGGAGATTGCTCCGTCGGGCGAGGCGGTGAACGAGCCTATGAGGTGTCACTGTCGGCTTTGCAGGTCTGACCTGGGGCTGTACCGCCGCACTCTCGACTGACGATCAAACGGCATCGACGCTGCAGCTATTGCGGCTACGGCTGAGTTGCTCCCGGAGGCAACCTTGGTCACTTTATTCGCGCTCAAGTGGCGCAGGCTGCCGGACTGTTCAGCCGTTTTCCAGCAGTCCATGATCTCTTGTGGTCCCCATACGAGGTCGACGTCGTTGGTGTCGATGTCCGTGCCGGACAGGGCCACGACGGCCAGTCCGGAGCGGCCTGCCTCGTAGCCTGGGACGTGGTTGGCGGAGTAGCGGAGTGTTTGGAGGTCGTGGCGGTCGAAGGTGCTGTCGATCCATTTGATCGACCCGGCGAAGTCGATGCGGCCGGCGACGGGGGAGCGGTCGGCTCCGACGAGGTCGATCTCGGGGTTGTGCTGTCGGTCCCACCAGCCGCCTACCGCGGCGGTGTCGGGCCAGGGCAGTTCGCTGGCTTGTCCGGCGAGTTCCAGTGCGTCGCGGATGAGTGGTTCGACGGCGCGTCCGCGCCAGCTGGTCCATTGGCGTTGCAGGACGCGTGCGCCGATGTGGGGGCGTCCGCGGCGGGCTTGTTCCTGGACGGCGCGTCCGATGGGCAGGTAGAAGCGCAGGTTGCTGTCGGCGATCCGGTAGAACGCCGGTTTGCCGGGCTTGGTGGAGAGCGGGTGGTCCACTGCCAGGACCCGTTTCTCCTCGGCCAGTCGTCGCAGCAGCGGCGACAGCGTTCCGGAGGGGATCTGTCCCTGGTTGCTTCCTGCGGTGGCGGCGATGTTGGCGTGGGTGCGGTTGTCCCCGCCGATCGATTCCACGACGCGGTGGGCCTGGTCGGGTGAGGGGAACTTGGCCAGCAGGGAGGACTCGGGCACGCCGAACAGGGGCGCGGCCGGGTCGTCGCATTCCCTGCGCAGAAAGTCGGCCGGTGGCATGGCGTGGGGCCAGCTGCGGATGATGCCGGGCAGCCCGCCGGTCACGAGGTGGGCGTCGATGGCGTCCGCCGCGTCCAGGCCGAGGGCGTGTCCGGTCTCGGCGGGGTTGAGCGGTCCGAGCACGAGGTTGTCCGCACGTCCATAGAAGGGGCGGTCGTAGGCGGTGAGGCGTTCCATCATGTGCAGGTCGCTGCCCAGCAGCACCAGCAACACCGGGCGCCGTGACCACAACCGGTCCCACGCGGTCTGCAACGCGCCGTCGAAGACCGAGTCCTGTTCCGTCAACCACGGCAACTCGTCGAGCACCACGACCGACAGGGTGTCCGGCAGCGTCGCGCCCAGGACGCGGAACGCGTCGGGCCATCCGCCGGTGACCCCGGTGGGCGGACCGACCTGTCCGGCGGCCAGGGACGAGTCGGCGAGTTCGGCGAGGAAGGCGGTGGTCGACTCGACCGAGGATGCGCCCTTGGTGGCGGCGAAGTAGAAGTAGGGGACGTCGGCCCGGTCGCAGAACTCCTGGACCAGCCGGGACTTGCCCACCTGTCGCCGTCCGCGGATGGCGATCGCGGCCCCTTCCCGCGAGGTGATCACCCGGTCGAGGCGCTTGCGCAAGAGGTGCAGCTCGGCCTGCCTGGCCACGAAACATCAGTGTAGATGCGATCTACATAGATTGCATCTACACGCTTTGAGGAAGCGGTGGGCCCGATCCTGCGTCGCCCTCGCTTCTCGTGGAGTGCCGACTGTCCCCGGGGATCAAGAGTCAACGCCGTGGTCTGGCTCTGCGTGCCGAACGGGTATGGCCCAAGCTTCGCTGGTCAAGTCGCCTGCACCGTGTGGGCGGCGGGGTAAGTACTTCATTGCTGACAAGCATTTCGGCCACTCGATTTGTGCACAGGCGTTCGACGTCCGTAGTGGTCGACATGGGCCCGTCATGGGAGGAAGCTGGGAGGAAATTGGGAGAAGTCAAGGTGGGACAACAGGAACGAGCTGCGCTCAGGTGCATCCAACTGCACCGCCGTGACCTGCCGCCGCGACGTTTTCGCAGTTCAGGTCATGATCCGGTCCACCCTGTGGGATCCGGACCTTCGGGCGTTTCGGCGTTGTGCGGTGACTTCTGACGCCCGTACGCTGGTTTCCGCCCGTCCCGACCGATCATGTGTGGAGCTTCCGTGCCGGTGAACGACCTGCTCAAGGCCAAGATCGAACACGGGTTCTCGCACTTGGACGTGGACGGGGACGGGTTGCTCACCGAGCAGGACCACGTCCTGATGGGCCGCCGGACCGCCGAAGCCCTCGGGCACGCCGCCGGCTCACCGCAGGAGCAGCGCATCATCGACGCCTACCTGCGGATCTGGCGCGACCTGCACCTGCCGCACATCCCCGATGGCGGCACCGCGATCTCGCGCGAGCAGTTCCTCGTCTCGACCGGTTCGCTCGCCGACGACCCGCAGGCCGCGCGCGCCGGCCTCGGCGCGCTGGCCGAGGCGTTCCTGGACATCGCCGACACCGACGCCGACGGCCGCGTGGGCCCGGCCGAGTTCCTGGTGTTCCAGCGCGGTCACTTCCCCGGCCTGACCGAGGACGAGGCCACCGAGGCGTTCGGACACCTCGATTCCGACGGCGACGGCCATCTCACCGCCGAGGAGTTCACCCGGGTGTGCGTGGAGTTCTGGTCCAGCACCGACCCGGACGCCCCGGGCAACTGGTGGACCGGCCGCCGCTTCGCGTAATCCCACGAGCCGGAGTGCAGGCCGGCGGCGAGGATGGTGGCAGTCCGCTCGCTGTGCTCCCGTATGGTTCCGGGTGAACGGCACCAGGGCTGGTCGACGGCAGGCAGGTGTTATCGGGCCTCCCAGCCGAATCCGCTTCCCTCAACGCCGCAGGCGACCGGATCCGTCGAAGCGGCGCCCACCGTCGCCCGCGAACTTGGCGGCGTTTTCGTTGGTCTCGGCGTCGAGCACCTGGTAGTCGGGGTGGGCGAGCTGCAGCTTTCCGTTGAACATGCCGACCTTGCCGGCGAACATCGCCTCGCGGCCGGGCAGCGGCTCGCGCTCGACGGTGCGCGACCCGTGCCCAATGAACACCAGGTGCGAGGTTCGCGACCCGCACCGATCCCGGGGTGAGGCTTCCAGTCGCGCAGAGCGCGGACGGGCGGGTCCCCGCGTAGCCGCGGCGAAGGTGGCCATCATCAGCTCGACCGCGTCGGTGGACAGGGCGCGTCGGCGCGATCACGGCGTCGCTGGTGATCTGCGGCAAAGACCATGTTCTGCGTCGACGCCTTCGACCCGCCCTTGTCCTCGATCACGACCACCCCATGCCGCGGGCTATCCCGGCGGTGCGGTCGGGAGGGGTGTCCGCGACCACGATGATTTGGTCAATCGGGTAGCTCCGCGCGCGGCAGGACCGGATGGTGCCCGCGAGCGATGCTTCTTCGTCGCGCGCCGGAATCACCATGGACGCACCGCTCGGGAATCGTGACCACTCTTCTTTCAGGGAATGGGCCGAGGTCGTTCTCCGGTCGTTTCCGCCGAGGGCCTTCGGAGGTGTTCGCCGCGAGTTCATTCGAGGTCGATCCCAATCCGAGTCGGACCAAGGCCGACACTGTCAGCAGTACCGCGCCGAGGCCGGTGCCGGCCGGCATGGACATAACCCTCCCCGTGTCGCGTCCCACTACACAGCACCGTTGTCCGACGTGCAGGGCCGGGATGCCCCGATCAGGTGCAGGGTGATGTCGACTGCGGTATCGCTGACGGTGAAGGGGCGACGGCGTACCGCTGCGGCTGTCCACCCTGAGGTTGGCCGGATTCACCGGCTTGGCAGACGGCGGCGATGGTATCGACCGGCGCCCGACCGGCGTGCGGGAACGGCTGTCGATGACCTGCTCGGGTGATCTGCCGCCATCGCGCCGAGGGCAGCGGAAATGCACACTTTCGGGTTGACAGGCCGTCCTCGTCTTTCCAAGCCGAGACCGGAATTGTGATCCTCGATCGGAGGTCCGTAGTCGCGAGGCGACCCGAAGAGCAGGGACGAGGAGCCGCTACACCATGCCCACCACCACGCCGTTCTCGCCGTCCGGCATCGAAACCACGACGAACCCGGACTCGCCGGCGAGCCAGCAGGGCTACTGGGGCGATCACCCGTCCTACCAGGAGAAGCACAACCAGCAGGGGGTCCTGGAACGCGTCTGACCGGCCGCCTCACCCGCCAGGCCCGATCACCCCCGACCCGACGGCGAGCACCCGCCGGAATCGCCGACCGCGCCACATCGACACCGATCGTGGCGGGGACCGCGCTCCAAGACGGCCCGACGGCACGATCAGGAGATCCTCATGCCCAGCACGACCCCGCTCGTCCCGGCGAGCATCGACATCGCCACGAACCCCGACTCGCCCGCCAGTCACCGCGAGCGGGTCGAGGTCCAGCTGCCCGGGAGCGGGGTGATCCCCAAGATCGACGTCTACTTCCTGGCCGACAACACCGGCAGCATGGGCGGCATCATCAGCGCGGTCAGCGCCCAGGTCGAAGACATCGTCAACCGGTTGGTGACCGCCGCGAGCGGGGTGGGGGCGGACGTCCACTTCGGCGTCGGCAACTACCTGGACATGGAGGACCCCCAGCCCAACCGCTTCCGCAACCAGGTGCCCCTGGGGCCGACCCCGGGCACGGTCGCGGCCGGCATCCGGGCCTGGACCGCCGCGGGCGGCGGCAGCACCGTCGCCGAGGGCCAGTTCTACGCCCTGGACCAACTCGCGCAGCCACCGGGCGGGTCCATCGGCTGGCGCGCCGACGCCAAGCGGATCGTCGTCTGGATCGGCGACGCACCCGCCCACGACCCGATCTGCCAGGCCGTGTCCGGTCTGACCTACGACGTCACCGAACTGTCGGTCACGGCCAAGCTCCAGGCGCAGGGCATCTTCGTGCTGGCCATCAGCACCGCGTCGGGAGGCGCGAACACCGGGCTCAACGCCGACCCGGTGCCCGTGTCCGGCGGCACCGTCTACCAGAGCCTGTGCGGCGTCCTCGGCGGCATGGCCGGGCAGGGCTCGCGGATCGCCGCGGCGACCGGCGGCGAGTACCGGGACGGCATCACGCCCGCCACGGTGGTGCAGACGATCATCGACCTCGGCACCGCCGGCATCACGACCCTGGGCAACGTCGGCCTCGTCCCCGACCGGGCCATCGCCCCGTTCGTGCGCGTCCACCCCGCCGGTGGCTTCGGCCCCTTCACCGGCGCCTACCCGGCCACGCTGGACTTCGAGCTGGAGTTCCCCGCCGCGACCGGGTCCCCGGGCACCCCGGTGACCCGGGAAATGGCGACGCAGGGCGAGGTCGACGTGATCGTCGACGGCGTGAAGACCGGCTCAACCACGGTGAAGATCGTCGTGCCGGACCTGACCGGCAAGTACAAGATCCAGAGCACCCTCAGCGACCTGTACCTGCAACTCGACGACCCGAACTGGACCGGCGACGGTGCGAACGTCGACCAGAACGACTACACCGGCCTGGAGGCCCAGCACTGGGAACTGGTCCCGGTCGCCGGCGGCGGCTACCGCATCAAGAACTGCGACCCCGCCCGCGACCGCTACCTGGAAGTGGTCGGCATGTCCTACGCCGACGGCACCGAGATCCTCACCCGGGACGATCCCAGCGGCCCGCACAAGGAGTGGCTGTTCATCCCGGCCGGAGCCTCCGGCACCACCGGCGCGGTGTTCCGCATCCAGAACCTGCACACCGGCAAGGTCCTCGACATCCAGGGCGGCAGCACGCAGCGCGACGCCCCGGTGTTCCAGTACTTCTACTGGGGCGACTACCCCTCCTACCGGGAGAACCACAACCAGCACTGGCGGCTGGAGCGCATCTGAGGTGACACCACCGCACGACACCCCGCTCAGGCTGGTCAACACCGCCAACGGCGAAGCCCTCTCAGCGCCGACGGGCGGCACGTCCGCCTGCGGCGAGGGGACTGCGGACGGCTGTTTCGGGTACGGCTGGTCGAAGCCGTACGTGGCACCTGCCGGGCGGTGATCGGCCGACAACGTCGCGCGGCGATGGTCCCGAGTTGCCTGACACCCCGACTGGGCAAGTCAGCCTTGAGCAGCGTCACGAACCCGGTCGCACCGACGAGGCTCACGACCGACCCGGGCCGGGCCGCCACGGCAATGGGGTTGCGGACAGCGCTCGAACCTTCAAGCACCCTGAGATTTGCGGCGATCTGCCCCATCCGCCTGTTGTCGACCGCCGCGACGGGGCGCATCCCAGGTAGTTGCACCTCGAACGGCGCCCGGATCAGCAGCGTCCCGGTTGCACTCAGGCAGCGCGCATGGGCGGATGCGAAAGCCATCGCGTCCACCGTCGAGGAGTCGACCATCCTGAAGTGAATCCCGGTGTCTTCGGTGATGTCGTGGTCGGTCCAACCGGCTACGGGTGGCCGATGCCATGGCCCCATCATGGTGAAGCTCGACGTGCCGGTGGGCCGGATGGTCAAGGCGGTCCAGCTGCACGGCCGTCGCGATCACGTGCTTCCCAGTGTGCGGTTCTGGCGCCCCGCAGGGGTTTCTCCGCGCCAACTCGGCACCGGGAGCCGGATCGAGCGGGCGGTTCGAGGACGGCCGCGGTGCTTTTGCCGGGACGGTGATGTGGTGCCGTAGCGCCAGAACCTCCACTTCCTAGTCCCGCTCACGCATGGGCAGCAGGCACAAAGCCGTAGGGCGCTGTGGATCCCGACCCCGCCCGACAGTCGGATCTCCAACTCCGCGTTCTCCCCTTGACGGCACCCTGGCCGGCGTGCGGCACCCGCTGTGCCGGAGCGGTCCGAAGCTCGGGCGATCCAAGACCACCCGTTCGGGCGAGTCCTTGTCCCGGTCTTGTCCGGCCGGTTGTCCCCGGTTCTGTTCCGGGGTGCCCCGCATCCTCTTCTCAGCCGGCCACTCGCCGGCCACCGCAGGAGAGGAGGGACCGGGGGTGAACCCATCTCGATTCCACGTCCCACTGCCGGACGAGTCGCAGCCGCCGCGCCCATGCTTGCCTTTCCCCGCTCTGCGCCCCGCGACCGGCCGGGAGGGGGTGAATACATGATCATCACTTTCATCGCGGTCACGGTGGACCGGATCCCGTGTGACTCGAAGACGACGGACGAGTCCTAACATGATGTGACAGGAGAAGTGTGATGCACCGCCCACGTATCAAGTACGAGCACCTGCCCGTCCGCCACGGCGAAGACCTGGTGCAGATCGGTGGTTCCCTGCCGGGAGTCGCCGCCATGATCCCGGACCCGGACGGCTCGGTGTGGACGTTGCTCACCCTTCTCGACGGGACGCGCATGGTGGACCAGGTGGTCGCCGACCTGGTCCACCGCCATCCCGACAAAGCGCCCCACACGGTCTACACCGCGGTCGACGCGCTGGCCGCTGCCGGCTATCTGGAGGACGCCGACGAGCCGTCGCCGGAGGTGCTCTCCGAGGTCCAGCGGGAGCGGTTCGCGCGTGGCCGGGCATTGTGGCGGTGGATGGACACCGCTCCGCGCACCACCGGGTGGCACGCTCAGTTGGCGCTGCGGCAGGCGCGGGTCACGGTCGTCGGCGTCGGCGGGGTCGGCAGCACCGCGGCCCTCGCGCTTGTCCAGTCCGGGGTGGGGCGGGTGCACCTGGTCGAACCGGACGTGGTGGAGCTGTCCAACCTCAACCGGCAGATCCTCTACACCGAGAACGACCTCGGCCGCGCCAAGGTCGACGTCGCGGTCGACGTGCTGCGCCGGCACAACGGCGAGGTCGAGGTCACCGGCGAGCAGACCACCGTCGACGGCGTGTGGACGCTGCGGCGGTTGGCCACGGGGTGCGATGTGCTGCTGATGGCCGCCGACACGCCACACGAGATCCGCTCGTGGACCAACCGGGCGTGCCTGGACACCGGCACCACCTGGGTCCACGGCGGCTATCACGGGCCCAGGGCGGGAGTCGGGCTGTTCGTGCCCGGCAACGGGCCTTGCTACGACTGCGCGCGCACCGCCGCCGCACGCGAACAACTCGCAGCACCGCCGTCGACCCCGTGGCCGGAGATGAGCGGGACGACGGGGACGCACGCGGCCAACGCCGTGTCGGCCGGGATCGCGGGACACCTGGCCGGTCACGCTGTGATGAGCCTGATCACCGGGATTCCCCGGCTGCGGGCGAACCGCCAGATCGGGTACAACCTCATCACGTTGCAGCACAGCACCTTCTACGAATCGTCGGAACCGGAGCCGGACTGCCCCGCCTGCGCACGATCCGACGCCTGACCGGACCCGTCGGCGCGGGCCGAGGCCAGGTCCTCCGCACGCCGCTGGACCAGTTCGGCGCGCGGGTCGTCCAGGTCCGTCAGGATCGCGGCGGTCCGCCGCAGGTTGTGCACAGCCCGGTCGTCCCGGCCGGTGGCGGACAGCGAGACGGCCATCGCCTCCAGCGCCGCGGCCAGATGCGATTCCGCGCCGCTGTGCCGCGCGTAGACGTCCACGACCTTCTCCCACAACGCGATCGCGGTGTCGTGCTCACCCAGCCCCTGCCGCGCGAGCGCCAAGTCGTCCTCGGCATAGGCGGTGATCAACGGATCACCAGTGCGGCTGCGCAGCTCCCACGCCCGTTGCGCGTAGTCCAACGCCTCGTCGAACCGCCCCCGCGCCACGTTCACCAGGCACAGGTTTCCCAACGCGATGGCCTCGGCCGCGGTGTTGCCCTCCTGCCTCGTCGCCTCCCACATCGCCAGGTAGTACTCGACCGCCTCGTCGTAACGCTCCTGTGCCTCGCGCAGGCTCGCCAACCCGGCCAACGCCCGCCGGCGCAGGACCCGATCGCCGGACCGGGCCGCCGCCTCCACCACGTTCTGGAAGTCGGCCTCGGCCGCCGCTTGGTCACCCGAACTCCGGTGACTGTGCCCACGCAGAACCCGCAGGAACGCCTCGGCCGCCCAGTCCTCCGACACCCGAGCCGCCTCGATCCCGCGCGACTTCGCCTCCAGTTCCTCCCGCCACCACGCCCGCGGTCCCGACCCCAGGTGACGCGACGACAACGCCAACGCGATCACCACCGCGTACATGCCGTGATCCACGGCCATGCGCTGTGCCGCCGACAACACCGCCCGCTCCGACCGCAACCACCCCAACGCGTCCTCCCGGTCCCACTTCGGCGCCGGCACGACGGGGAGATCCACCGCCAGCCGGGCCGACACCGGGTACACGAGACGATCTGCCAGGTCCGCCACCGCGGCATACCACCCCAGCAAGCGCGCCACCGCCTCCTCCCGCGCTTCACGTGTTTCGTCCAGTTCTGCGCGGTGGGCGGCATACTCGTGCAACAGGTCGTGCATCCGATACCGATGACGGGCCACCTGCTCGACCAGGTGCTGCTCCGCCAACTCGTCCAGGACGCGCATCGCGGAACGAAGGTCCAGCGCGGCCAGGGCGGCGACGGCATGCGTCCCGAACTCCGGCACCGGGTGCAACCCCGCCAACCGGAACACCCGCGCGTGCAACGGGTCGAGCAGGGTGTAGGACCACTCGAACACCGGCCGCACGCCACCCAACCCCCGCCATGACCCGTCCACCCCGATCGAGCCCTGCTGTTCCTCCCGGATCTCCTCCACCACATCGGCCACCGAAAGGAACGGACGTGACGCCAACCGCGTCGCCGCCACCCGCACCGCCAACGGCAACCGCGCGCACACCCCCACCAGTTCCCCCACCGCGTCGGGCTCCGCGGCGGTCCGGGCCCCACCCACTACCCGCTCCACCAGACGCACGGCGTCCCGGGCGTCGAACACGTCCACCGTGACCCGCCGGGCCGCCTCCAGCACAACCAACTCCGACAGCGCGCCCCGACTGGTCACCAACGCCAGCGATCCCGCCGCACCGGGCAACAACGGACGCACCTGTTCAGCGGACCCGGCGTTGTCCAGCACCACCAACACCGGCCGGGCGGTCACCAGCGACCGGAACAACGCGCCCTGCGCCTGCACGCCCTCGGGCACCCGCCGCTCCGCGATACCAAGCGCGGTGAGGAACTCCGTCAGCACGACCAGTGGGGCCAACGGGGCGCTCGGGCCGTAGCCGCGCAGGTTCACGAACAACGTGCCACCCGGGAAACGATCCTGGACGCGGTGCGCCCACCACACCGCCAACGTCGACTTTCCCGCCCCGGCCGAACCATTCAGCGTCACTACCACCGCCCCGCCGGCGGTATTCCACTCCAATTCGTCCAATAGAGCGTCGAGAGCGGCGACATGGGCGCCACGCCCGCAAAAATCGTGCACCGCGGCCGGTAGCTGACGCGGCACCACCACGGTTTCCTGGGTAGGCGGCAGCACCACCTGATCAATTCGGCCCGCCTGTACCAACACCCCTTGGACCGTGCCGTCCATGTCGTTGCTGACACCACCGTCGACCATGGGTATATAGTCTGGCCGCAACGCCGACAGGAAAGTCCGCTCAGGCCGCTGCGTCACTCTGTTGAATCGTGCACACCCCTCTAACGGTGGACGGTCCGGTCTGCCGGTTACTCGTTTGCTGATTGAGTGAACGATAAAGTGGGACTACCTCACGCAACCCCCGGCGGAACCTCCGGGCATAGTTGATCGAAATCCTGACTGTTCGAAACCTGGAATCGACCCGGCCGAGCCGTGGCATGACCAGCTCGGCCGGAGATCGACACTGGCGCTGGTCGTCGATCACGGGATCAGCGGCAGAGCCGCTCGTCGAACAGCCCCAGACCCGGGCGGTGGCCTGGTCGTCAGAAGAAGGCCGTGCCGGCGAGGACCAGCAAGCCGACGGCGGTGAGGGCGGACAGGAGCAGGAGGACGCGGGCCACAGCGCGGCCGCGGTCGGTCGATGACGTCATGGGGTGGTTCCTGTCAGCAACCAGTGGACAGGGGCGGCCGGGTCGTCGTGGGAGGTCGGCGAGGTGGTGAGGTAAGTGACCACGAAGTAGTGGACGTGGGGGAAGTGGTGTTCTGCGGAGTGGACGATGTCGGCATGGCCGTGGGCGATGAGCCACGCGCGGACTGCGGCGGGGCGGTCTGGTGGGCGAGTGGCGTAGGGATGGGTGGGGCCGGAGAGGGTGTCGCCCTTGGTGATGACGACGGCGATGCGGCGGGGCGTGGCGGTGTGGTGCTCGCTGAGGGTCTCGGTGAGCAGGTCGAGGACGGTCTTGGGGTCGGTGCCGGACGTGCGTGAGGCGCCGAGGACGTCGGGGTCGGCGCGGGCGCGGACGGCGGGAAGCGCGAGCGGGTCGATGACGAGGACCACGCCGTCGCTGAGGGCGAGGAAGACGGAGTCGGCGATGCGGTCGGCGTCCTGGACTATCTCCCCTGCCGCGTCGTACAGGTGCAGGAGCCGGTTGCGCACCTGCAGGGTGTACGAGACCGGTCGGCTCACCGGCGTGCGCGGCGGGAACAGGCCGTCGGCGAGGAGAGCGCCGGTTTCGGCCAGCCTGCTATCGGTGAACGGGTCCGCGGGGACGGCGTCGTGACCGGACCTCATGCAGGCGACCGCGGTGTGCAGGAACACCGACTTCCCGGCGCCGGTTCCGCCGACCACCGGGACGTGACGCGTGGGCATCAGCTGGGTCGGGGAGGGGAGGGAGGCGCCGCAGCCGCCGCACCGAGGGGAGAGGCCGCGTTTGCCGGTGAGCAGCAGTGTGGGCAGGCCCTGGCCGCAGCGGCAGGTGCGGAGGAACACGCCCTGCGCGCCCGGAACGAGCGCGTGGTGCTCGCGTCCGCAGGGGCAGACGAACACCGGGCGGGTGAGTCGGGTGTGGCAGCGGGGGCACTCCGTCGTGATCTGCCTCAGCGCCAGCGAGAACACCTCGAACAGCCACAACGTGCCGGAGAGGAGTCGGAAACCCGCTACCGCGGCGGTGAGCAACACCAACTGCACCAACCAGGTGCCGGCCAGCAGGGCAAGCGCGAGGACGTAGCCGAGGGCGAACCCGGCGCGCGTGCTGAACGTGAGGATGCCCACCGCGGGCAAGCGGGTGATGAGCTCGGACTCCCGGATCGGGCGTACCCGGTGCGGCCCGTTTCCCGCGAAGCTCTCGTCGAACTGGGTCAATCCGCGCTGATGCAGCGCCACCAAGCAGGCCACACCGAGGCGCCGGTGGTCGCGCAGGGCGGGACCGGACAGGTACCGCCGGTCGGCGGGATCGGGCAACGCGTCCAGCGCCAGGTGCTCGGTGTCCGCCTGGGCGGCGAGGCAGTCGAGCGCTTCCCGGATGATGGCGACCAGCGCCAAGGTCAGGCTGAGCGCGACCGCGGCGGCGAGGACCGGCCCGGCGACCAGGAGCGCGAGCACGGCCTGCAACAGGGAGAGGAAGAGTTGGACGATCATGTGGTCGTCCTCTCCACGCCCCGGAAGACCGGTATCGCGCCGAAGCCGGCGAGCAGCCACAGCAGCGGATCCTCTACCCGGTAGGCCATCGGTTCCCGCCTGCCGCCCACGCGGTCACCGAGCGCGGTCGTGGCGAAGTAGCGGTGGCGGTGGAAGGCGGTGCGGACACCTCGGAGGAGGTCCGTCCTGTTCCAGTGGCCGAGCCAGGCGGTGGTCTCGTGGTGGACATCCACGCCGTCGGACACCGCGTAGCCGCCCGTCCGGGGCACGGGTCGCAGCAGTGGCGACCCGGGGTCGACCATGTCCCACACAGTGTCCAATTTGGTCAGTACGACGGCCAGGGGAAGGCGGATCCGGCTGTGGGGACGCAAGTCACGCGCGGTGCGCACAGCTTCGGCGAGTCGGGCGATCCCCGCGTCGCCGGGCACAGCGCCGGGTTCGACGGCCAGGACGAGGCCATCGGCGTGCGCCAGGTTCGCCGCAGTTCCGTCGGTGCTGTCGTAGAACGCGATCACCACGGGCCGTGCCCGCGGCCGGACGCGCAGGCTGACCAGCAGCGGCTCGGTCCCGATGTCGCGGTACAGGACGGTTTCGGCGACCAGCACACGATCTCGCTCGTGCCGGAGCCTGCTTCTTTCGCCGAGCACGTCGAGCGACATGCCGGGGAAGCGGTCGTCCAAGTGTCCTTTCGCGACCCGCCGGATGACCGACGCCAACCAGGTGCTCTTACCGGACCCCGCCGTCCCCACTACGGCGACCACCCAGGGGCAACCCTCGATGTACTCGCGCGGCACGGGCTGCCCACACGCCGGGCAGACCCGGCGGGCTTTCGGAGCACGCCCGTGCGGGCACTTGCCCCTGCGTGCGGCGGAGACCGGGAAGTGGGTCGCGGTCTCGCCGCAACTCGAAGCGCACTGCCTCAGATACGCCTTCCCCGGCGTCCGGCTGTGGCAGTAGGGGCAGGCCGGGGCACGCCTGGTCGGGACGCTCCAGGTCGGTGCTGGCACAGCGGTCTCCTCTCAGGTCACGGCACGACCAGGAGGTGGGGGGCGGGGTGGGCGAGCGCGACGGTCTCGTCCAGGGAAAACGCGCGGAGGAAGACCGGCCGCCGCAGTTGGCGCGGCACTCGGAGCCGGACGGGCTCGGGCGGGCCGAGGGCCGGCAGCCGCAGGACCTCGACGCCGTCCTCGGGGGCCAGCGGACGCGACCCGGACTTGGCGACCACCGCGATGTCGGGGGTGGGCTCTGGACCGTGCACGGCCACCAGGAGTTCGCCCCGGCGCCACCAGGCCGCGCGCCGGACGCTGTAGCGCACCTCGCGCAGCCGGGTCGAGGACACCGTCACCATCGGCCCGAACCGGCCGCAGTCCACGACCGACACCCCGAACCAGTGCTCGCCGGGCAGGGTCGCGGTGATCCGCGCGCCGCGGCCCTCGTACGCGGACCTGCTGATCTCGACCACGGTGGCCTGCGGGTCCAGCGGCCCGGTGGGCGGCCCGTCCACCCGCCAGACCACCCGCACGTCGGTGGCCCACATCGGCCACTGCCACGACAGCACCACCTGCGGACCGAATCGCCTGGCGTGCAGGCCGATGACCGGTTCCAGTGGCGGCGTCACCCGCGTCGCCGGGCCGATGGCGGCGAGCGGGCCGGACACCGCGACCGGCACGAGCACCCGCTGCCCTGCCAGGTCCGCCAGCGGGACCGATGCGCGGCCCGTGTCGCTCACCGCGACCACCCGGCCCGTGACCGCCGCGTCGGCGGCACGGAGAACCTGCGGGGCGGGCGCGACCCCGTCGTGGGGGACGCGGATCACCAGCGGAGTGCCGCTCTGCCTGCTCCAGGTCAACTCCACGGTGTCACCCGAGAGGCTGGCCCGAAGGTCGTCGACCTGGCGCGGGTTTCCCGGACACTCGCCGCAGACCACCAAGCCCGCGCTGTCCTCGGGCTTCCCGGCCTGGCCGGGATAGCGGGCGCGCACGAGGTAGCGGTACTGCACACCGGGCACCACAGCGGTGTCGTCGAATCCGGCCCCGTCGGGCGTGGCGACCTCCGCGATCTCGCCCGTGGGCGCGATCCTGGTCACCGACGCCCCGACAGCTCTGGAGGGCAACCGCCAGCGGCCGTGTACCGACCGCAACGTCGACTCGACCGCCAGGTCCAGCACTTCGGGTGCCGGCACGACCTCCTCGCTGTGCGCCATCCCGCCGGGGACGCCGTTCCGCAGGGTCTGCACCGCGTACGACGTCGGCACACCGGCGGGCGGCACGTCCGACAGCGCCAGGGCGTCGGTGTCGTCGGCGATCACCGTCCCGCCCCGGCTTACCCGGTAGGTCAACAGGCCCGCGGTCGATGTCGACTCCTTCCACGTGATGACGATGGCGTCGTGGTGCGCACGCGCGGACACCTCGGCGGGTGCCCTGGCCGGACAGCGGCGCAGGCCCGACTTGATCGCGGGGTCCGTCAGCTCCCGATCCGCTGCGAGGTAGCGGGCAGCCGCGTCCTCCGGCGCGGTGTCCTCCAGTTCACGGGCGGCTGCGAGGTCGGCGGCCACCCGGTCCACCGTCGCGGCCAGCGCGTCCCGGACGCGTTCCCAGTCGCCGGTCAGCCGCCTGCTCGACAGCACGACCAGCGCGGCGTGCAGCCTGCCGTCGGCGACGGCCTGCCTGTAGTCGGACTCCCAATCCGATCGGTGGACGCGTCGGCACCAGAGGGCGTAGGCGAGCGTCTCGGGGTCGCGCGGGAGGCCGCTCGCGACGCACCGCTGCGGGTCGGCCGCCGCGAGGAAACTGACCTCCTGGTAGCCCACCAGCACGGCCACCGACAGCTCGGTGAGGAACTCGTGGCGCAGCAGCGAACTCAGTCCGTCGGGCTCGTCCAGCGCTTGTTCGACGATCTTGAGCACCGTCAGCTCGGCCTCGACACCGGCTCCTCGCCGGGTCCGCAGCTGCGCGCGCCTGTCCCGGAGCACGTCCGCGTGGACGTCCGAGCCGCCGGAGGACAGTCTTCTGGTCAGGTACTCCCACAGGCCGGCGACCCCGAGGTCGGCCAGCGCGGTGGTGATCCGGCGCGACCGGGGCGTGTCCGGCGTGATGTCGAGGCTCGCGGGCTCGCGCACGACCGCCCGGTGCTGATCGAGCGCGGCCACGACGTCCGGCCGGCTCCAGCGGCCCGCGGACTGCCGGACGAGGGCCGTGACGGCGGCGGCGGGCATACCCGGCGCGGACCGCAGGAATTGGTCGACCACCTTGGCGAGGGTGGTGCGCTCCGCCGCCACGGCGGCCCGGTGCACCGAACGCTCGCCGGGATCGCTCAACACCCGCACGGCCACCGGGTGCCCGCGCCGCAACCGGTCCACGGCCTGGGTGTGCTCACGCAGTTCGGGAACGCCCCACAGCGCCAGAACGGAGGTCAGTGCCGAGTCGACCTCGTCGGCGGTGCAGTCGGAGGGCAGGCGGTACACCCGGAACAGGTTCCGGTGGGGCGACCACCCCGTCTCGACCGGCGTGATGACGTCGTCGAGGTAGGCGCGGACGTCGGCGTCGCGGAGTCCGGGAAGGTCCGTCTCGGCCATGTCACCGCCGCAGGCCAGGCAGGGGAGCGAGGACGTCGCTGTCGCGGCCGCGGACCTGGGTCTCGATCCGCAACCGAGCGCCGTTGGCCGCGTGGGCGTCGATCCGCAGCACCCCGTCGGCGCCGAGGGAGAAGTCGAGCTCGACCGGGTCGCCGCGTCTGCTGTCGCGCGGAAGTCCTTCCATGGTGCGCTCGTCGAGCCGGATGTGGTCTGCCTCGTCGTCGGACAGGACATCCGTCGTGGACTCGTACACGGCGACCCGCATCGTGGTCTGCCCGTCGCGCACGGTGCACAAGGGGTGCCGTCCGCTGGTGGGCAGCGGGGTGTTCGGGGTGATGATCCAGTGCACCGCGCTGCCGAGGGAAGGGCGACCGGTGTCGCGCGTGATCAGCACCCCGTAGCCCTTGGACGTCACGTCCACCACCTTCCGGGACTCGCCCGCGGCGACCTGGGCAGCGCCCTTGGCCACCACCAGTTCCGCGTCGGCCGCGAGCCGCGGCGCGGGCAGGTGCGGGAACGTCTCGTCGAGCCTCCGCGCCACGGCGGGCGTCCGTGACATCCCGCCGACCAGGAGGACGTCGTCGATCGTCGGCACCCCGGCGGCGCGGGCCTGCGCGATGAGGTCGCCGGTGAAGTCGAGGGTGCGGTCGAGCAGGTCGGACGTCGCCTTTTCGTAGTCGTTGCGGGAGATGACCATGCGGTGCACGTGGCCCTGCGCGGTCCGCATGGTCAACATCTGCTCGGTGGAGGTCGACAGCGCGACCTTCACCGCCTGGGCCTGCCCGAGCAGACCGGCCATCAGGCGCGGAGACGTCCGAGGGTCCTCCTCGTCGGGGAAGTCGCCCATCCGGTCGAGGACGAGGTCGACGAGCACCCGGTCCCAGTCGGCGCCGCCGAGACGGGCGTCCCCGCCGGTCGCCACGACACGGACCTCGTCGGGGAACATGAGCACGACGGTGACGTCGAAGGTGCCGCCGCCGAGGTCGTAGACGAGGACCGCCCGACCGGCCGGGGTGCCGCGCAGGCCGCTGGCCAGTGCCGCCGCGGTCGGCTCGTTGACCAGGTCGAGCACGTCCAGCCCCGCGATCCGGCCCGCCTCGCGGGTGCGTGCCCGCTCCGCCGTGCCGAAGTAGGCCGGAACCGTGACGACGGCACTGGCCAGCGGACCGGCGGCGGGCACCGCGGTGCCGAGCGCCTCGAGCGCGTCCTCGACGGCCTGCCGCAGGATGAGGGCCGAGATCTGCTCCGGTCGCAGGTGCCCGCCGGGGACCGCGACGGTGTAGTCACCGCCGATCTCCCGCTTGATCTCGGTGATCACCCGCCCCGGCTCGTACGCGCGCTGGTCGAGCGCGAGGTCACCCACCACCGCCGTGCCGTCCGCGCCGAGGTACACCGCCGACGGGGTGGTCGCGCCGCCCTCCCGGTTGGCCAGCACCCTGGCCTCCCCGCTGCCGTCGACCACGCAGACGCACGTGGCGGTCGTGCCGAGATCGATCCCCAGGCGGGGACGGTTATCGCTCGTCGCCATGCTCCTGCTCCTTCCGGTCGTAGGCCTCGGTGAGCCGCGCCGGCTGCGGCTGCACGTCCTCGGTGTCCAGCACCCACCCGGGAACCTGCCCGCCGCGGTGGGCGACGCCACGGACCCGTCTGGGGAGGTCGAGGACCCCGGGGTCGCTCGACGCGACGAGGACCTGCGGAACCTGGCGGCTCGCGTCGATCCTGGCCATCCGCTCCGCGGCGACCTGGTCACGGCCCAGGATGCGGACGTCCTCCTCGAGCTCCGCCGACCGCTCCAGCTTCGCCTGCTTGATGCTCTCCCTCTTCAGGTCCGTCTCCACCGCCGCGTTGGTCAACTGCTGGCCGAGTTGCCTGCTCTGCTGCCGCAGCTTCGCGATGTGCCGGAACTCCTCGTTCATCTCGTCGGACTGGAACTTGATCGCGCCGATGGTGGTCAGCCGGGGCGAGACGTTCTGCTCCCGCAGCGCTTGTTCGACCAGGGTCTTCAGCTCGGCGCGGACCTGGTTCTGGTCGCTGATGAACTCCTCGACGAGGTGGCTGTTGGACACCTCGTTGAAGTAGCCCTTGACGACCACGCCGAGCAGGCGGGTGACCAGCCGCTGTACCGCGGCCGACTTGCGCACACCCGCGGTGCCGTGCTCCTCGTCGTCCTCACCGAACCGCTTGACCAGGTGCGGCGCGGTCTCCGGCGGGATGACGAAGGTCTGGGTCAGCTCGACCGAGACGTGGAACCCGTCCAGGGTCACCTCGATCAGGTCCAGCTCGGAGTCGTAGCGGTCGGCACTGACTTCCTTGCGGCCCCAGGAGAGGATCAGTTCCCGTGAGGGAATCCGCACCACACGGGCGAAGAACGGGTTGATCGCGTAGGTGGAGCCGCCCGGGAGCACCTCCGACTGCGGACCGAACTGCCCGCCGTTGGCCAGGAAGATCCAGGGGAACTGGAAGCTCTCGTGGCCCTCGATCCTCGGTGCGGGCTCGGCGGCGTCGACCGGGTGCAGCCCTTCGGTGACGATGACGACACCGGTCTCCTCGCTCTCCACCGACACCAGTCGCAGATCCTCCGGCTCCAGGTAGTGGTGGGACAGCGGGACCGTCTCCAGGTCTATCTGGTTCTGGGTGAGGACGTTGAACATGTCGGTGTTGATGTCGTAGTAGCTCCCGCCGGGGAGGAGCGCCTGCTGCGGGCCTTGCTGTCCGCCGTCCTCCAGGAACTTCACCCCGTTCTGGAAGTAGTTGCATTCGACGTGCCGGGCGAGGGTGTGGCCGTACGGCATGATTTCGCCCACCTTGGCCACCACCACGCCGATGGTCCGCAGCGGGACGTAGGTGCGTTTGGCTATCCGCACCTCGAAGACGGTGGGGTGGATGGCGTACTGGCCGCCGCTGCCCAGGATCTCGATCTGCGGCCCCTGCTGCCCACCTTGGTCGAGGAACTTCTCGAAGTCCTGGAAGTGGTCGCACGGGACATGCCGGGCGATGGGTTGCCCGTGCTCGAGCGAGCCACCCATCTTGGCGTGCACGATCCCGATCGAGCCCACCGGAATGCTGATCATGTCGTGGATTCGCACCTCGTAGAGCCGGTGCAGGCGGAAGTAGACGCGACCGCCGGTCAGCAGCTTGCTCTGCCGGTTCACCGCCTCGGCGAGCGAGCCGGCGAACCGGAACGAGCTGTACTTGCGTGTCACGATGGCGAACCGACCCAACGGAACGTCCACGATGGACCGCCTGATGTATTGCACAAACAGCACGAGGAAGCCCAACCCGGCCAGGATGGCCAGCCCCGGCAGCACGTACCCTGTGACGTCATCCATCGCGCCACTCTTCACTGATCCGGTCGTGCACCGCGGTGACCGTCATGCTCCAGTTGTCGTACCAGCCGTATGACGGCTCCGGCGAGCGAAGCGTCGGGAAGAACCCTGGAACGTCGGCGCGGTCGGACACCCATGTCTCGTAGTCGTCCGCTATGGAGCCCTGATCACTCCACCCAAAGGTGCGGGCCAGGGAGAACATCCTGTTCCGGGTGTTCTCCGGCAGCAGCGCCCGCTGAGCGCGAAAACCGTGCCTGCCACCGGTTTCCTCCTGCCACACCCGGGCGAGTTCGCGCAGGAACGCCGTACCGACGTGGTTGACGTGGGACCGGGTCATCCAGCCCTCGTCCGACCGCCCGGCCGCCGCCAGCAGCATGTCGGTGGTCAGCCGGTCGGCCGTGACGGGATCGCCCGCCCGCAACGCGGTACGGACCGTCGTGACGAGCGCCGCCGTGCGGTCCACCGGGCTGGTGGCGTCGTGCCTGCGCTGCTCTGTGCGCACCAGGGCACGCAACTGCGCGAGGTGGTCAGGACCAGGCAGTGCGTTGGCGCGCGCGTCGAGGAAGGAGTCCGGCTGCCGCGGACCGTCGATGACGATCCGCCGGACGGGGATGTTGAGCAGATCCGCGGCGAGTCGCATGTCGAAGGCCTCCGGAGGGGGCCGGTCGGTGACCAGGATCAGCAGCACGCCCGCGCCGTTGAGAGTGTCCGGAACGGCGGAGATCCGTACGGCTAAACCGTTCTCCACCAACAGCTTTCGCAGCCGGCCCCGGTATCCGCCGTGGGACGCGCCGCAGACCACCACGGACGCGGCCACCGATTCCAGTTCGGCGGCCACCTCCTCGGCGTCCGGCCGGTCCCGTTCCCGCTTCGACAGCGCCAACCCCACCATCTCGCGCACCTCGCCCGGCACCGCGCGCAGGTCGGGATCCGCGCCGAGGATGGCCGGGATCACCTCGCCCGCCGCGCCGTCGCCGAACGGCCCTCGCCCGGTCGCGGCGTAGAAGACCACACAACCCCAGGCGAAGACGTCGGACTTCACCGATGCGATGCCGCCTCCCCGGACCAGTTCCGGCGCCTGGTAGGGCAGGGTTCCCATCACCTTTCCGGTGCTCGTCAGGCGACCGATGTCGGCGACGGTGGTCGCGATGCCGAAATCGATCAGCACGGCGCGGGCCGCGCCGACCATCACGTTGGAGGGCTTGAGATCGCGGTGGACCAGCCCCTCACGATGGATGTCACGCAGCGCCCGCGCGGTGTCGCGGGCGAGCGAGACGACGCGTTCGGCCGGCAGCCCCCTTCCCGGTACGGCCAGCCGGTCGAGCGCCTGCCCCCGGACCACCTCCGTGGCCACGTAGAGCGGGTCGCCCACCACCTGCGAGTCGACCACAGTGGCGGTGTACTCCGAGCGCACCGCCCGCGCCGCCGCGATCTCCTGGGTGAACCGCTTGCGGTACACGGGATCCGCTGCGTGCGAGGAGTGGATGACCTTCACGGCCACCTGTTCTCCGGACGACTCCGCCAGGTACACCGTCCCCATCCCGCCTGATCCCAGCCTGCCCAGAACCCGGTAAGGTCCTAGCCGTCTTGGATCACCGGGCCTCAGTCCCCCCACCTGTCCAATGACCATCCGTCACCTTTCCGGTACACGAACGCCCCCGATGCCTGCCACGCGCGGGCCCCACTCGCCCTCCGTGCGTCGCGAATACGATGCTAGCCCGCCTTACAAGAAGACCGCTTGGTTGTCACGCTTTTGCCCTACGGCAGTCGGCTATTTGTGTTCGCTGCCGAGGGATCCTCAAGATCACTTGTCCAGTAAGGGTCCTTGACCTGGAATCAACTGCCTTTGCCGTAAATCTGCGGATTTAGCACCCGCAACGGAATGATCTTGGAGTAAGGCCGATCGACTGGGCGTTGCCCATGGTGCGAGGAAGGGGTGGCGGCTTACCCGGGATCGTCCCCGACGAGCTGTCGGCAAGGTCCCGGCCGCTGCTCCCGGCGATACGCCCGACAGCGACCGCCCGGCCGCCGGCCTGAACACCCTTCCGCAGCACTCCACGTCAAGATCGACGATCACCTTGCCGATAGGTCGGGCGGGCAGGCCACCGAAGTTGACCGACGCCGAGCTGGTCACCCTGGCGGTGGCCCAGGTCCCTGCTCGGGTTCACCTCCGAGGCCAACTGGCTGCGGTTCCTGCCCCGCCCGCCTCCCTGTCGCGCTGCCGCTGATCAAGCAGTTGACACGCTGGCTGGCCGCTGACACCGACCTGGGGACCGACGCCACCTGGATCGTCGACTTCACCCAGGAAAAGTGCGGCCACCGCCGCCGCCCGGTCTGCTGATCATCGCTTACAGGGGCCTAGGACTCCCGTGGCGAACCGAAACGCAAGGAAACCTGCGCGCGTTTTCCCTCGCATGATCACCCGTCACAAAAGTCGACCATGGCTTCGCATCGGGCATCCACCGGGTGGCCGGTCGAACACTCCTTCCCTCCACTGCACTGATCCCGCCGCTTATGAACCCGATGGGAGATCCGCGATGACATCCACGAGACGTTCTGAAGCCTGCCCCGACATCATCTGCCGGTGCCGTTTTGTGCAACCTCGCATTGAGTCAGGAGTCCTTGGCACATCACTCCTACCTCCAAGCGGACTTCCCTCACGGCCACCAGCGCCGCGCGTCGTCGATCGCCGCAGCGAGGCTGTCGGGAAACCCTGGACCGGCGAGTTCCGCCAGTCTCGGAGCTGCCCTGTCCACAAGCGCGAGACAAGTCGTCCGACTGACCGACTGCATCGTGCGACGAAGCAGGACGACCAGATCCGGGCCTTGCAGGACCGCTGCGGCGCGGGTCACCACCGCGACCAGCAACCCACGGTCCCGGCTCGGTGCCGCCACGGCGGCCCGTGCGAGGTGAGCGGCGGAGCCGAGGACGGGCACCAGGCCGGTGAGCGCCCGTGTCCGGGCCTCCTCGGGAAGGAGTTCAGCGGCGGAAAGCGCCACATCCACCTCGGCGGCGGCCAGACCGGGTGCGGCCGAGGCCAGCGCGCGAGCTCTGCGGAACGGGTCGTCCATCGCCAGGATCTCGGCGAGCGTGCGGGCGGGAGGCGGAGGAGGGCTGTGTCCCACGGCGGTGGTGCGCTCGTCGGGCAACGCGTAGCCGGCCAGCACCCCGGCACGGGTCCGGCGGCCGGCCGCTGCGGGGGCGTCGTCGTCGGGGGCGGTGGTGATGGTGCGGGCGGCAGTCAGCGCGGCGGCGAGCACCGGCGGCCGTTCGCCGACGGGCAGCCGGGCCGCGACCGCCGTCAGCAGGACGGCGCGGGCGTCGGGGTCGGAGATCCCGGCTGCGGCGGCGAGCACCTCGGCGAGGTCGTCGTCGGAACCGGTCGAGATGAGGGCGACGAGTTCGTCAACCCGTGCGGGGTCGCTGCCGTCCGCTGTGGCGTGCTTCAGCAGAGCGCCGATGTGCGGCCGGGGAATCTCGCGCGGCGGGGCGGTTCCGGCTGCGGCGGACACCGCGTCATCGACGAGATCGTCGGGCAGTTCCGGCAGGATCCGCCGGACGGCCTCCGCGCGATCGTGCTCACCGGCGACGGACATCGCCGAGTCCAGCGCGTCCTGCAGCAAGCTCCGCCTGGGCTTCCCGTCCAAGCGTCGCGCGATCGCCGCCTGCGCGGCGGCACGCCACCCGCCGTGCCGTACCCGGGATGCGATCGACACCGCGTCGGCCACGTCCGTCAGGTGCGGCGCGATCCGAGTCAGCACGTCGCCGGTGATGTGGGTGACGGGATCACGGGCAGCGGCCAGCGCCCATGCGACCGCCGGAGGACGAAGGCCGTCCGGCAGGAGCGGGACCAGCGCGGCGAGCAACAGCGCCCTGGCAGGCGGGGCGTGCAGCCTGCGGGCGTGCGCGACCGCCCGCGTCGGCGTCCACATCCCTGCCTTCACCAAGGCCACCACCAGATCGGCTGGGATGTTCGCGGTGAGGCTCGTGATCGAGGAGACCACGAGCGCGCACCGGGCCTCGCCCACCAGCGTCGGCGCCTTTCTGCCCGCGGCCAGTGCCTCATCGGTTCTGCGCGCGAGGTGCGCACGCAGGGCGGCGATGTCGGCGAGATAGTCGTCGACGGCGTCGGCGTGCTCGTGGGCGGCGAACCACAGGTTGTTGCCGATCCGGTCTCCGGTGGCGAGAAGCCGACAGAGCTCCTCGACCCGCCCGGCGTCGAGCAGGTGCCCCGCCAGGTGTCGCACCGCGTACCCCGACCCGGCTGTCAGCAGGTCGTGGTCGGCGGCCAGTCGCGGCAGTCCGGCGTCGAGTCCGCCGAACCTGCCGAGATGGTGGTCGACGATCCGGTGACGTGCGGTCGCCGCCGCGGCGCCGAGGGTCTCGCTCCAGTGCCAGTCCTCCTCGGACCCGAGGTCGTCCAGAGGGCGGCCGTTCAGGAACTCCCGCAGGCTGCTGTGGTGGACGGCGAACCTGCGGACCGTCGAATCCGCGCGCTCCACGGCGAGGAACGGCCGAAGGGTGCCGTGACACCAGCGTCGGACTGCGGTCTCGTCGGCGTCGGCCGCCAGAGCGAGGTCGGCGGCGTCGAGCGGTTCGCCGATGATGGCGACCACGCCCAACAGCCGGAGCAGCCCGGCGTCCCAGTCCGGGCTTCGACTCCAGCGGTCCACGGTGTCGGTGTAGTAGTGGGACAGACCCGAGGGCAGAGTGGCGATGTCCCGTACGTCGTGAACCCCGTTCCGCAGTTCCTCGACGGCGTAGCGCAGGTACACCCAGACGCCCTGGCACCGGTCCGACAGCGCGGCGATGACGTCGTCGTGAGTAAGCTCCGGCGGCAGCACCGCACGTAGGCGCTCCTTGACGTTGCGGAGCACCTCACGTATGTGCGCCTCGACGTCGAGGCGGTTGCGCGGATCGTCGGCCGCCAGCCTCACCACGGCCGAGTTGCCGCCGGCGCGCGGTGGTGGATGGCCGGTCCGATAGGTGCCCACCACGAACACCCCGTCCGGCAGCACGAACGGCAGTCCCCACGGCTGCCCGTCGACCTCCGCCTCGTCCGCCCCGTCGACGACCAGCACCAATGGGCTTCCCGC
This sequence comes from Saccharothrix espanaensis DSM 44229, assembly GCF_000328705.1. Lineage (NCBI taxonomy): Bacteria > Bacillati > Actinomycetota > Actinomycetes > Pseudonocardiales > Pseudonocardiaceae > Saccharothrix > Saccharothrix espanaensis. Next base: position 2,302,367 of record NC_019673.1, read on the forward strand.
GACCCGCGACCGCTCGGCCGCCGCCCGGAGCACCACGTCGAACCCCTCCGGGGTGAACGCCCACTCCGGCACCATCGCGCCCGGCGCGATATCCGCCAGCGTCCACCGTCGCACCAACTGGCCGACCAGGTTCTGCAACCCGACCCGCACCGTCGCGCCCCGGCTCACACCGGCGAAGTGCCCCACCCATCCCCGCTCCCGCACCAGGAACGCCGCCAACGCCGTCTTCCCCACCCCGGCGTCCCCCGCGATCCAGACGTAGCCACCGGACATCTCGGCCAGCCGTCTGTCGATCTCCGCGAGCACCCACGCCCGCCCGGTGAACCCCTCGCTCAATACTCGGTCCGTCACCTGCCGGTGCTCCCGGACGGCGTTCTCCACCGATACCGCGGCGGGGCCCGCCAGCACGGGGGTGAGCGTGGTGCCCTGGACCGCGATCACGGAACTGCCGTGGACGTCGACCACGGCCCGGCGGCCGGTGACCTCGGACAGATTGGGCAGCAGGTTGTCGGGCGCGCCCGCCACGGTGGGCGCGGATGGTGAGAACTGGCCGATTGTGGCGGTCAGGTGGCGGGCGTGGGTGAGCGTGCCCGCAGAGGGTTCGGCGCCGTAGATCTGGCGCATCAAGGTAGTAAGGCGGTCGATCCAGGCGCGGACAGAGGTGTGGCGTCCGAGCGTGGCCAGGGCGCGGACGCCGAGAAGCAAGAACTCGTCGGTCGGGTGGTGCTCGACGAGGACGTGCAGCTCCTGCAACACCCTTTCGGCGTGGCCGCTGTCGAGCAAGGCTTGTAGGTGGTGCTCTTTGAGCGTCCGGTGCCGGCCGGCCATGTCCTCGCGGCGGCGGTCGGCCCAGTCGCCGCCCAGGCCGGCCAGCGGGGCACCCAGCCACAGGGCGAGCGCCTCCTCGAACCGGTCTGGGTCACGGGTCTGTTGGGCAGCGTCGGCCAAGCTGAGAAACCTGTGGTAGTCCACCATCATCGGGTTGATGGCGAGCAGGTAGAACCCGGGACGTGACCTGCTGTCCAGCCAGGCACCATCGCCGCCCGCGTCGGTGAGGGCGCCGCGTATGTGCTTGGCGTAGGTCTGGATGGTGGACGCGGGTTTCTTGGCCTGTTTGCGTTCCGGGTTGTCGGGCGACCACAGGCAGTCGATCAACTTTCCGACGCTGACCGGTTCGCCCGGGGACAGGGCCAACACGGCCAGCATGCACTCCTGCGTTCTTGTTTTCAGCTTGTGCACGCCCTGGTCACTGCGAATCCCGACACCGTCCAACAGCCGAATCTCCACCCGCGCCCTCCCCGAAGGCTCGACCTGTCCGGAGTGTGACAGGCGGTCGGTCGGAGGAATCCGTAGCACTGCGGGCTTTCACCCGTTGGACGCAGTCTTGTCCCGATGGTTGCTCCTGGTTCTATCCGGGGTGTCCTGCATCCTCCCCTCGGCTGGCACACACCGGCCACTGAGCCTTTTCATCGTCACGGTGCAGGTTGAGCAGTGGGAGCGGAGTGGGGCGAGGCTCACGGTAAGGCAGCATTCGATCAAGACCCACTGCCCTGGCGGAGCCTCGCCGTGCTGTCCCACCCTGCCGTGATTCCCCTGTCCAACCACACCTTCGTCCGCCTGGCTCACGTCATCCACGCGGAGCGGGCGCGGCGTCGATCCCGATGGCAAAGCCTCGATCCAGGCCGTCAGGCACTGCTCGTGCCGGCCCACCTGCGCAACTGCGACACCCGCACCCCGCCTCGCTGCGGGCTTCGGCAGCTCCCACAGCACCAGTTGGCGCTACGTCAGCGAAGCGCTGAACCTCCTCGCCGCCTTGGCCGACGACCTTGACGTCGCCGGTGAACGCGCCGTCCGTTGGGCTACGCGATCCTGGACTGCACCCTGTCCCGATCGACCGCGTTATGAACCAGAGGTCGTATGACTCGCGCGAACACCGACGCCGCGGCGTCGGTCCTCTACGTGCTGAACAACGGTGCCAAGTGCGCGCTGTCGCTCGGTCGATTTCGATCACCCCGCCTTCTTTGTGGCCGGGTGGTGGAACACGGTCGCAAATGGCTACCGTCCGGACGCGAGGAGGGTTCGACGAGGGTGTTTCGGGGATGAACTTCACAAAGTATGGACCCTCGAAGAAGTAGAAATCTGCCGGCTCCCCGGAGCGGACACGCTCGATCGCGGTTCCCATGGAGCCGACGACGGCGTGTTCGGAAGGTACGCACGAACTCCTGGCGCTGGGGCGATCAGCGATGGCTCCTCGCCGGCGGTCGCGGTGGCCCGGGCTGTGGTCAGCGGGGTACGACGGCAAGGCTCCAGCCGCCTTCCCGGCGGTTGCAACCGCCTGCGGCTGGTCGATCTGGGTGTGAGAGTTCGGCACGCTCAGCCGGTGAACCACGTCGACGTGCTCGCCGGATGTCGCCCCGCCACGCCGACACACCAGGTCGTTCAGTCCGACACGACCTTCCGGGAGGCTGGCGCGGCTGGCTCACCAGATGGATCTCCGAAGCCGGCTCGCCGCCGTCGACTGGCCCTGTTCGACGAGGTGGGAGCGAGTCGAACTGCACCCAGAGGACGCGCATTGGCGTTCGGAACAGAGGTTTCCGCAGGTCAGTGCTTGATCGAGACGATTCTGCTGTGGACTCACCGCTCCTGTCGACGCGCGCGTTCCAGCGGTTCGGCCACCGCCGCGCGGACCTCCTCCCACGCCTCGGGCAGTCCGTCCACGACCTCGTGGGCGGCCAGGAACTCCACGACCCGGCCGACCACGTCCGGGTGGCCGAGCGGAACCGGGTGGTCCACCCGCACTGCGGGGTCGTCGTCCCCGCTGACGAAGCACCGCACTGCGATCCCCACCTCGTCGAGCCGACGGCGCAGCGGCACGGCGTCCTGCTCCCACCACGAGGCCCCGGACCCGTCGGCCCGGTCGTCCACCGGGTCCACCACGAGCACGGCGCGCACGACGTCCGCGCGGTCGGCTGCGGCGGCGAGCGCGGGCGCGGTCGCCCGACCGCCCACGACGACGTGCACCCGGTCGGCGCGCCCGTCCAGCACCTCGTCCACGTCCGGGAATCCCGCAGCCTCGGCCGGCAGCCTGCACCACGCGATCCGGAGGCGTTCGGCCAAGGGGCGCCAAGTGGGCGGGAGGTCGCCGCGCGGCGCCTCGCCCGCGGGGTCCAGCACCACGACCACCGGCCGGCCCTCGGGGCCGTGCCACACCACGCCCGGGCCTCGTTCGGCGACGTTCGTCATGTCCTGCCTCGATTCTCTCGTCGTCCGACGGCGCGGCGGGTTCCGCGCCGTCACCCGCCCAGCGCCGACCTCACGAGGTCGCCGGTCCGGTCGAACAGGCCGACCGCCCGGCCGAGCAGCGCGTTCGCCGCAGGCGACTCGATCCCGGGGTGCGGGTGGGCGCGATCGTGTCCACCGCGCACAGCCGCCGCCATCGCCCGCAGCTGTTCCGGCTCGTACTCGGCGCGCAGCCGGGGAACCCGTCGGCCCCCTCGTGCCGGGCGTGTGCGAGCACGTCGTCGCGGAGCTGGGCCGGCGTCGACCACGGTGTCACCGCCCGGACCGTGCCGTGCCGCCAGGGGCACCACCTGCTCCTCGGCGGTCTCGTGCACTGCGAGCAGGTGGACCAGGTGGTGGAACCGCTCGGTGTGCGGCCTGTTCCACCCACGCGAACAGCCTGCGGATCTCACCGTGCCGGCGGGTCGGTGCGATCACGTCCGCTTGTGCGTCCATGCCGTGGTGGTTTCCCCCATGTCGAACTACAAACCCGGATGAACCCACGAACGTGGCAGGACCAGGACGGTTCGGGGAAGGACGATTGCCAGGCCGATCGCGGCGTCACGAACTCCTGTGCCGATGACCAGCCTGGGCACCGCAGGAGTGACGCCGCAGGTCGCGGTGGTGAGCCCCACGGTGTGGCCGGGGACGGCCGGCGCGGCCACGATCGTGGCGCTGTACGCCGCCGTATCCGCACCGAGCACGCGGGTCAGGACGGGCATCGTGTTCCTGCGCCCAGCCGATGGCTGCCATGGGGGACGGCGCGTCGGCTCAGGCCGAGACCCAGGGCGATCATGCCGCGCGCGAGGCCGAGGCGCAGCCAGGTGTCGGCGTTGTTGACGGGCACGAAGTTCGCCGCGCTGTCGTGGTCGGTGCCGAGGCTGGACGGCCAGCAGCACGAGGTAGACGGGCACCGCCGCCGATCAGGTGGCCGAACAGCAGGTGGACGGTGTTGTGCAGCACCGAGACCTCAAAGATCCCGAGCCGCTCGGCGCTCGAGCGGTGCCCGGTGAAGCTGAGCATGTCGTAGTCCGGTGGTCACCCCCGTAATGAACCCCGCGATGCCCACCAGCAGGAACACCAGGCCGACCGCCAGAGCGGCGGACTGGACGGGTGTGAAGGTCGTCGCAGCGGTTGAAGACGTGTCTTCCTACCTCCGGTACCCGACGGCACATGACACGACGACAACCGGTGACCGGCGTCGCGAAAGCGACCGTCGTTCCATGGGCGGACCCAGGACGGGCGATGTCCTCGACCTGTCCGGGTGATGTCGACCGGGGGGTCTCATGACGGCTCTGGGCGAGGTGCGTGCCTGCCTCGTGGTGCTCACTTTCCGCTGGTGACCGGTAGGTCCGGGCAACCCGGCGCCGAACCGTCCGGTCCGACCGGAAAGGACATGGATTAGCGGGACGTCACCGGGTATCCGCTCGGTATGACTACCAATCCCATTGAGGTTCAGAAGCACCTGTCCGGCGTGGACTACCCGGCGGACAAGGACGACGTCGTGTCCGCAGCCGAATCGCAGGGGGCGTCCGACGACGTGCTCGACGCGTTGCGGGCGTTGCCCGACCGGTCGTTCGAGTCCCCGACCGACGTCAGCGGAGCGATCGGGGACCAGGGGTAGCAGGTGGCCGGGTCCTGCCCGGTGGTGGTGCACGGGGTGCGGTAGGCCCCGGCGCCGCCACCGATTCGTCGGGCTTGCTGCGTTTGCCCTCTCTCCCACGGGATAGCCCTGCGCGAGAGAGGGGAGTTCGATGACGATCAGCACGGGGACGACCACCTGCACGGCCGTGGTGTCGGACGGGGTGGTGGAGGCGGCCGGTGTGCGTGACACCCTTCCGGTCGGCGACCCGGCCGAGCCCGGGAACCGGTGGACCGCCGAGCGCTTGTACGCGGCCTCGCTCGCCACCGCCCTGCGGGTCGCCTTGGTGCGGTTGGGTGCGGAACGGGGTGCGGACCTGACCGGTGTCGCGGTCCGCGCCGATATCAGCACCGGGGAACTCGGCGGTGTGGAGCAGGTCCTGGACGTCACCCTCCGGGTGGTGGAACCGGACGACGGGCCGCCGCTCGACCGGGAACTCGTGGAGAGCGCCGCGGCTCGGTGCCCGCTGGTCGCCGGGTGGCGGGTCGACGTCGGGTGACCTGTTCGCGCGGGCCCGTTCAGGTGATCGGAGCGTAGGAGTCGTGCCACCGGAGATGGGGCGTGGGGATTTGCAGGGCGCAGGAGGTGGTCGTGTGGTCACGGCGGGGTCGTCGCCGGCCGACGAGTTGGCCGGGGCGTTCGTCGGGGTGTCCGGTCTGCTGATGTCACGCGAGGTGGTCGACGCCGCGATCGGGTCGATCACCTCACTCGCGGCGGACGTGGTGGCCGGAGCGGTCGGGGCGGGGTTGACGCTGGTCGGCCCGGACGAGCGGCGCGTGACGGCCGCCGCCACCGACCCGGTCGTCGAGCGGGCGGACGCACTCCAGTACGAACTCGGTCAGGGTCCGTGCCTGGAGGCCGTGGCCCGGCGGGACGTCGTCCGGGTGGACGACATCATCCGTGACGACCGGTGGCCGTCGTGGTCACGTGCTGTGACGGGGCTCCACCTGCGGTCGTCGCTCAGCGCCCCGATGCTGTCCGGTTCGGGGCTGCTGGGCGCGATCAAGGTCTACGCCTCCGAGCCGGCGGTGCTCGACGAACGGGACGAGCACCGGCTCACGGTGTTCGCCGGGCAGGCGGCGATCCTGCTCGCGAACGTGCGGACCGCCGAGGACGCACGGCAGGTGAGCGACGACCTCAAGCGGGCTCTTCGCGAGCGCGACGTCGTCACGCTCGCGAAAGGCGTGCTCATCGCCCGCAGCGGTGTCGGCGAGCAGGACGCGTTCGTGGAGCTGGCGTCCCGCGCGCGGGCGAACGGGCGGACCCTGGTGGCCGAAGCCGAGCACCTCGTGCGGACCGCGGTCCGCACCCGGAGGTGAGCGCCGTGCCGAACGACGCGGCGGAGCAGCAGCAGAGCGCGGCGGCGGCGCTGAAGCACGCCGACCTGACGTTGGACGAACTGTGGGTCCGGTACTTCGCGCTCGGTGGCAACGCGGGCCTGGTCGAGGTCGACGCCTACCTGCACGGGCTCAACGGACTGGACCGCGCGCAGCGGGACGTCCTCGCCCACGCCGTCAACGAGCGGCTGGACGAGCTGACGCCACCGCGACGCGCCGGCTACAGCCGCCACGCGCGTGCGGACCGTTCCCGGGCGGACTCCCTGGAGGCGCTGGTCGGCCTGTTGGAGGGTGCGGAACTCGCGCCGCCGGAGCGGTTGCCCGCCCTGCTGGACGGCGCGGCCGGACTGCTCGGGGTGCGGGTCGCGGTGCTGCTGGCCGACAAGGAAGAGAGGTCGCTGCACCCGTGGTCGGCCGACGGCACGCGCGGTGGGCCGACCCTGGACCTCGACACCACGCCGGCGGGGTGCGCGTTCCGGGAACTGCGGGTGCTGCCCGTCGAGTCGGACGGCCGGCTGCTGCTGTGGGTGCCGCTCCTCGACGGGGCGGAGCGCCTGGGCGTGCTGCGCGTCGAGGTGGACGACCCGGCGGACCTCTACGACCCGGAACTGCGGGCGCGGTGCCGGTGGTTGGCGATGCTCGTCGGCCACCTCGTGACGCTGCTGGGCCGGTACGGCGACGCCGCGGACCTGGTCCGGTCGCCGGGACCGCACGCGCCGGCGGGGGAGCTGGCCTCGGCGCTGCTGCCGCCGCCGACCGCGGGCGTGGACCGGTTCGTCGTGACGGCCGCCGGGAACGCCTACGACTACGCGTTGTCCGATCGCACGGCGTCGTTCGTCGTGCTGGACGCCGGCGGGCACGACTCGCGCGGCCTGGTGGTGGCCACCGCGTTGGCCACCCACCGCAGTGCCCGCCGCGAAGGACTGGGCCTGGCCGACCGCGTCTGTGCGGTGGACGAGGCCGTGCGGCGGACGTTCGGACCGACGACGACCGTGACCGCCGTGTTCGCGGAGGTGGACCTGACCACTGGTGGACTGGTCCACCTCGTGGCCGGGCACCCGGCGCCGCTCGTGGTGCGCGCCGGTAGGCGGGTCGACGTGCTGGGTGCTGGAAGCGCGCCCGCGTTGGGCACGGGCCTGCGCCACCTGACGCCGGCGGAAGACCTGCTGGGCCACGAGGACTGGCTGGTGCTGCGCACCGCCGGGACGACCGCCGCGCGCGACGAGCGCGGCGAACCCTTCGGTGAGGCGAGGTTCGCCGAGTCGCTGCTGGGCGAGGCGGCCGCCGGTCGGCCGCCGGTCGAGGTCGTTCGCAGGCTCGTGCGCGCCATCAGCGGCCACGCGGCGTCCCGCGAAGAGGTCACGCTCGTCCTGACCATGTGGACCGACCCCCGGAGGATCACACCATGAACACCCGCGACCCGGCTGACGGATCAGGTTCGGAGCTCGCTGTGCGGCTCGCGGACGTCGCGCGCGAACTGCACGAGCAGGACGACCCGCAGAGGACGTTGGACTCCATCGTCGCCGCGGCCGTGGGCACGATCCCCGGCGCGGTCCACGCGGGCGTGATGGTGGTGGACCAGGGCGAGGTCCGCACCGTCGCGGTGACCGGCGAGGTGCCCGCCGCGATCGACCAGGCCCAGTACGAGACCGGTCAGGGCCCCTGCCTGCAGGCGTTGCTCGAGCAGAACCTGGTGTCGACGCCCGACCTGGACAGCGAGACCCGGTGGCCCGCCTTCGCGGCCCGCGCTCGCGCGTCCGAGGTGTCGAGCATGTTGTCGTTCCGGTTGTACGCGCGGGGTTCCGACGTCGGCGCGCTGAACCTCTACGCGAGCACGGCGCACGCGTTCGACGAGGAGTCCGAGCACGTGGGCCGGTTGTTCGCCGAGCACGCGGCGGTCGCCCTCGCCAATGCGCAGCAGCGCGCCCACCTCGCGGAGGCGGTGCGCACCCGCGACCTGATCGGCCAGGCCAAGGGGATCCTGATGGAGCGCCACAAGCTGACCGCGGACCAGGCGTTCACCCTGCTGGTGCGGGCGAGTCAGCGCACGAACAGCAAGCTCCGCGACCTGGCCGAGGAACTCACCACGACCGGATCGCTGACCGTCGAGGCCAACCGCCGCGCCTGACCTGATGGTCCACAAAGGACTTTCCACGCAAAAGCTCTGCTGTCAGGCGATTACCGCCGTTCCGCGCCGCGTGCCACCACCCGCACCGAGTCGAGTTCGGCGTCGGAGGGGTCGGGCAGGACCATTCCCGCCGCCAGTCCGCTGCGGACGTAGTCCAGGACCGCGCGGGTGATCACCTCGCCCGGCAGCACGGCCGGCGCGCCCGGCGGGTAGGGCGTGATCATCTCCGCCGCGATCCGGCCCACCGCCCGGTCCGCGTCCACCTGCTCCACCGTCGCGAAGAACGCGTCGCGGGGGAGCATCGCCGTCTCCAGCTGGAGTTGTTCCGGCGTCGGCAGGTCCACGGGTTCGGGGGAGGGCAGGCCGGCGTCGGTGAGGGCGCGCAGGGCGTCCAGCAGGACCGTGGCGGAACGGTCGTCGTCGGCGTGGGTGAAGTGGACGACGATCCGCCGGTGGTCGGACAGCCCCACGGTGACGCGCCGGTGCTCACGCAGCCAGTCCGCCGCCTGGTAGCCGCTGATGTCCAGACCGGACACGTCCACCACGAGCTTGAGCGGGTCGAACGAGTCGGCCAGCCGTGGACCGGTGAACTCCGCCTCGCCCATCACCCGCAGGCCGGGCAGCGCGTTGATCGCACCACGGGTGGAGTGCGCGAGGGCGAGTGCAGCGGTGAGCAGTTCGTGGCCCTGTTCCACCATCTGCCGTCGCCACCCGTCCAGCGTGGCGTACACCAGGGACGAGGCGCTGGTCGTGCCGAGCAGGTCTTCCCGCGCCTTCAACACCTTCGGGTCCACGCGGTCGCCTTGGAGGTGGAACACCGAACTCTGCTCCACCGCCGCGCCGGACTTGTGCACGCTCGTCACGCACACGTCCGCACCGGCGTCCATCGCCCACGGCGGCAGGTCGGCGTGGAAGGGCAGGTGCGCGCCCCACGCCTCGTCCACGATGAGCGGCTTGTCGAACTCGTGGCACACGTCCGCGATGGCGCGGAGGTCACCGCACGTGCCGTAGTCGGTGGGCGTGACCAGCAGGACGCCCTTCACGTCCGGTTCGGCATCCAGCAGCTCGCGCACGTCGTCCGGGCCCGGCGGGTGGGCGAGGTGCCGTTCGGGGTCCCAGTGCGGGGACAGCCACACGGGCGACACCCCGCTGAGGATCAACGCCGAGATCACCGACTTGTGGGCGTGGCGGGGAACCACGAGCTTCTCGTGCGGTCCGGCGACGGACAGCATGGCGCTCTTGACCGACAGGGAGCTGCCGCAGGTGGAGAAGAACGCGTGGTCCGCGCCCACCGCGTCGGCCATCAACGCCTGCGCCTCTTCGAGCACGCCGCCGGTGTTGCGCCGGTCGTCCAGCCCGTTGGGCGTGATCACGTCCGAGGTGAACACCGCCTCGCCGACGACGTCGAGCACCCTCGGGTCGACGCCGCGTCCCTGCCGGTGGCCGGGCGGGTTGAACGGCACGTAGCCGCGGTCGTGGTAAGCCTGGAGCGCTTCGAGCACAGGTGCCTTGCCGTGGTCCATGCCCGGTGAGTAGCCCGAACGTGCGCCGGTCGAACATCTACCCCCGATCGGGTGACCTGTGAAACTCCTCCCACATCGCCGCCACGACGTCGGGGCGGGTCAGCACGTCCACGGCGGTGCGGGTCAACGCCTCGGTCGCCCGCGCCAGCGCGGCCAGCCCGCGGGTGCTCGCCGCGGCCTCGGCGAACCGCGGCGTGTGGTCGGAGGCGTCCGGGTCGTCGATCGCGACGAACGGGTGGATGGCGGGCACGACGGCGCTGACGTTGCCGATGTCCGACGACCCGAGGAACACGCCGGGCTCGGGTTCGGTCAGCCCCGGCAGGTGGCCGGCGAACAGCCCGGACAGCACCTTGTTGTCGCGGAAGTGCGCGTACGGCGCGCGAACCCGCTCCACCTCGGCCGTGGTCCCGGTGGCCACCGCCGTGCCGCGCACCACGTCCGCCACCTGGCCGGCGAGCGCGTCGAGCGCGTCGGTGGTCGACGCCCGCAACCCGAACCGGCCCTCCGCGAGGTGGGGCACGATGTTCGTCGCCTCCCCGCCGCGGGTGACGATCCCCTGGACGTGGGATGCGGTCGGCAGCCGGGGCCGCAGCGCGCCCAGGGCGTTGAACACCTGCACGAGCGCCGCCAGCGCGTCGATCCCCTCGGTCGGGTTGCCGGTCGGGTGCGCGGCACGGCCGTGCAGCACCACCCGCAGTTCGACCTGCGCGGTCAACGGCGCCCACCGCCAGTCCTTCACCCCGGGGTGGAACATCAGGGCGGCGTCCACGCCGTCGAACACGCCCGCCTCCACCATCGCGATCTTGCCGCCGCCCCCTTCCTCGGCCGGCGTGCCGACGGCCAGCACGGTTCCCGGCACGTCCAGCCGCCGCACCGCCAGCGCCGCGCCCAGCCCGGCGGCGGCGATGAGGTTGTGGCCGCACGCGTGCCCGAGACCGGGCAGCGCGTCGTACTCCAGGAGCAGCGCCACGGCGGGGCGGCCCGAGCCGGCACGGGCGACGAACGCCGTGTCCAGCCCGGCCACCCCGCGCGCGACCTCGAAGCCCCCGGCCGACAACTCGGCGCACAGCCGGTCAGCCGCCCGGTGCTCGGCGAACGCGGTCTCCGGATCGGCGTGCAGCGCCAGCGCCACGTCCCGCGCGAGCGCGGCGACCTCGTCCGGCACGATCAGGTCCATGTGCGCCGGGTACCCGGCACCACGGCGGCGATGCGCCCGGCTGTGCTTGTCGGTCGGGAGGCGACTCCACGACCCCTCACCGGAGGGGTGCTGTCGATCCGGCGCGACCTCAGCCGGCGAGGCGCACCGAATCCCGGTCGATGGCGGGTTCGTCGACGAGAGGCGCGGCGTCGGCCAGCACCTGCCGGACGGTGGCGAGTCGGGCGGCGACGTCCTCGCGGTGGGCGTCGATCTCGGCGGCACGGCGGCGTGCCTGGCCGATCACCCGGTCGGCCAGTTCGGTGGCCTCACGCACCACGCACTCCGCCCGGTCGCGTGCCGCGGCTTCGACCGCCGCGAGTTCCGCCGTCGCCTCCGCGCGGCGCGCGCGCATCGCGAGGTCGAAGTCCCGTCGCTCCCGCTCGCGCAGTTCCGCGGCACGCCGGTCCAGGTCGTCGCGGCGGCCGGCGGCCCTCCTGGCCTCGTCCGCGGTCTGCTCGGCGACCGCCCGCGCCCGGTCCAGGATCTCGGCGGCTTCCTGGTCGGCCAGCTCCACCCGGCGGCGGAGCCGGTCCTCCAGCGCCGCGGTGTCCACCGGGGCGCGGCACAGGCGGTCGATCCGGGCCCGTAGTGCGGACACCTCGCCGCGCATGCGCTCCAACCGGGCGGCCAGGTCGTCGGCGCGGGCCTCGGCCGCGTCGCGGTCCGCCGTCACCAGGCGGAGTTCCGCCTCCACGTCCTCCACGAAGCTGCGCACGGCGGCGGGGTCGTACCCCCGCCACACCACGTCGAAATCGGTTCGCAGGGGCACCAGGTCCACGTCATCCCTCCGTGTTCGGCTTGGTCCTGATGGCAGAACTTCTAGCCACCGCGACGGCCCGTGTCAAACCCCCCGACGCGGATGGGCAGAGCGCATGACGGTGATGGTCGCCAGCGCGACGACCGGGAAGCGTAGGGGGTACCGGGGTTGCCCTTCGGTCACGCCGCACCGCCGTCCCGGCGGGCGTCGGGATCGATGCCAGCCGAGCTGGTGCGAGGGGCCCGCCCACCTCCCGGCCTACCCTGCGTTACCGAACGCGGCCGGGCCAACAGTCCGCCGCCGACGATCAGCAGCACGCCCAGTGCCAGGAAACCCAGGTCCCACAGCAGTTGGTCCGGACCGTGCCGCACGTGGTGCACGCCGAGCAGCAGGTGGTCCACCACCCCTTCCACGACGTTGAACACGCCCCACCCGGCGACCACCCCACCCCACAGGACGCGTGCGGGCAGCGAGCCGGCGCGGTTGAGCAACGCCACGCCCACCAGCACGAGCACGAGGCACCCGAGGTGGAACGCCCCGTCACCGATCATGTTCACGTGCTCGGCGTGGGGATCGACCAGCGGGTACCAGCCGGACAGCATGTGGTGCCACCCCAGGAGTTGGTGGATCACGATGCCGTCGACGAACCCGCCGATCCCCAGACCCAGCACGAGGGGCGCGCGGAGTCGTGTCGTCGTCTTCATACGCCGGGACTTGCCCGCACAAGTCGGCCGAAACGCCCGTTACCCACGTTCTCGGACGAAAAACTCCATATTTCCATCGACTTTCACGAATACCGGCGTGTTCCACGGGTAGTCGCCGCTCACACAACGACGCGAGGAGGCATCCGTGACCGACGACAGGAGTGGCACGGCACACGCGGCGGGGGACCAGGCGTCCGCGGTCGCGCAGCACGCGGGGCAAGCGGCGTCCGACGTGGCGGCGACGGCCCGCGAACAGGTCGGGAACGTCGCACGCGAGGCGGCGGGGCAGGCCCGCGGCGTCGCGGGCGACGTGCGGCAGCGGGTGACCGGCGAGGCCGAGGCGCAGGCGAAGAAGGTGTCGCGCCAACTGGTGCGCATCGCCGACGAGCTGACGTCGATGGCGGACGGGCAGTCCGACAGCATCACCGCCGGACCCGTCCGGCAGATCGCCGACGCGGGACGGCAGGCCGCCGCGTTCCTCGACGAGCGGGGAGCACGCGGCCTGCTCGACTCCGCGCAGGATTTCGCCCGCCGCAACCCGTGGACGTTCGTGCTGGGCGCGGCGGGCGCGGGGTTCCTGGTGGGGCGCGTGGTGAAGGGTCTGGGCGGTGCGCAGGAGTCGGACGCGCCCCGACGTCCGGAGGGCGCCGAGGCGCAGTTCGCCGCCTCCACGCCACCGACGACCACGCCACCGACGACCGCACCGACCGCCACACCCACCGCCGCACCCACTGGGGCACCGACTGGGGCACCGACTGGGGCGAACCCGCCGGTCGCGGGCCACGCGGCCGGGCAGTTCGCGGGCGTGGAGCCACCCGGCCCGGTGCGGCCGACCGAGACGGCCACGCCCGCCCACCTGCGCGAGACCCCGGACGTGCCGCATGTCCACCGTTGAGCCGGGCACGCCGGAGGACCGCGCGTCGCTCGGCGACCTGCTGGGCGAGCTGACCGGAGACCTCTCCCGACTGGTCCGGCAGGAGCTGGAACTGGCCAAGGCGGAGGTGCGCGAGGAAGCCGTCAAGGCGGGCAAGGCGGGCGGGATGCTCGCCGCCGCCGGGTACGCGGGCCACCTCACGGTGGTGCTGCTGAGCTTCGCCGCGGTTTTCGGCCTCGCCGAGCTGATCGGCCTGGGCTGGGCCGCTCTGGTGATCGCAGTGCTGTGGGGCATCGCGGGCGCGGCGCTCTACAGCTCGGGCCGCGCCAAGCTCAAGCGCGTCTCACCCAAGCCCGAACGCACCGTCGAAACCCTCAAGGAGGACGTGGAATGGGCGCGACACCCGACGAAATAAGGCGGGACATCGAACGCACGAGGGCCGAGCTGGTGGTGGACGCCAACCGACTGGTCGACCACACCAGCCCGAAGCGCATCGCGCAGCGCCGGGTGCACGGCATCCGGAACGGGATCACGAGGGCGAGGGAGGCGGTCATGGGCACCGCGGTGGACACGACGCACGCGGTACGCGGCCAGGCGCACGGCGCCGTCGACGCGGTGCAGGACAAGGCGGGACAGGCCGCGGACGCCGTGCGCGAAGTCCCGGACCGCGTGGAGCGCCAGGCGCGGGGGAACCCGCTCGCGGTCGGGCTGATCGCCTTCGGCGGCGGTCTGCTGGCCGCGACGCTGATCCCGCGCACCAGGGCGGAGCAGCAGGCGCTGCAGGCGGTCGGCGAGCACGCGTCCGCCGTGGTGGAACCGGTCAAGGAAGCCGTCGCCGAGTCCGCCGAGCAGGTCAAGGACGCCGCGCTGTCGGCCGGGAGCGACGCGGTCGACCAGGTCCGACAGGTCGCCGCCGACGCGGTGCAGACCACCACCGGGCACGCCAAGGAGGCCGGCCGCGAGGTGGCCGGCCACGCGAAAGGCGCGGGCCAGGACGTGGCCGAGCAGGCCAGGTCGTGACCGGCGGTGGGCGCGCCGGTCCGGCGCGCCCACCGCGCCCCCTGGAGGACCGCGCCGTGCGCGACGACTCGTTGTTGTTCGGCACGGACCGTTCACGCCACTGACCGATCCGAAATACCTCCATAAAGGACAGCGGACCCACATCGGGTAGGACCTCCTCCGCTGCCACCACTTGATCACGTCGCCGTGGATCAACTCGCCCGCGATCTGTCGGTCTGCACCGCGCACGCGGCCAAGCGTTTGCGGCGCAGGGAGTGCGGAGGTTGCGAAGCGTGAGCGCGTCCGGCCCATCACAGGGAATGCCCATCCGACACACCGGGTGGCCATTCGTCCACTCAGGACCGGTCGCGATGCGCGACCCGGTTATGCGACAGGGCGCCGCCCCCACCGGGAGGTGGGAACGGCGCCCTGCACCGCGGTGTCAGGACACCGCCGGCCCCGAGTCCGCACTGCCGGCAAGCTCCTTCAGGAACTCGTGGCACTGCTTGGCCCGCGCCGAGTCTTCGTCCATCACGCGCTGGAAGAAGTCGGCGATGTCGTCACGACCGGCGTTGCGCGCGTCGCGCACGTACTGCCCGTAGTCGTGTCCGGCCTTCAGCGAGTGGTACTGGACCGAGACCAGGTCGAAGGTGACGTCGTCG
This sequence comes from Saccharothrix espanaensis DSM 44229, assembly GCF_000328705.1. Classification (NCBI taxonomy): domain Bacteria; kingdom Bacillati; phylum Actinomycetota; class Actinomycetes; order Pseudonocardiales; family Pseudonocardiaceae; genus Saccharothrix; species Saccharothrix espanaensis. Next base: position 2,317,470 of record NC_019673.1, read on the forward strand.
AAGCCCGTTTCTCCGGTCGCCATCGGTTCTCTCCTCCTGTTCGGGATGGGGCGGTCCCCGCTCAGGTACCCGGCAGAAAACCGTCAAACCACTGTCGCACAAGGAATCCCATCACTGGCGGTGCAAGCGGGACATCACGGGCGTGAGCGCGTCACCCGGTCTCGGCACGAGCGAGGCGAGCTTCGTGAACCCGCGGGTACACCGGCGGCGGCTGGATGAGCCCACCTGCTCGGCTCCGCGAGTGCTCGAAGAACGGCGTGCCGACCGAGAGCTGTCGCAGAACGCCCGCAGCGCGAGCTTGCTCGCCGATGACATCGGGACTTGGTCTCGCTGGACGTACCCGAGCAGTAGCGGTCGGCTCAGAGCCAGTCTGCCTCGATTCCTCGGGCACGCAAGGTCTCCAGCGCTTCCTCGTTGCCCGTGTAGAGCAGTGTCATCGACTTCAGGTTGGGGAAGTGCCGCAGGTCGGCGAACTCGTCGACGTCGAACAGCCCGTCCTCGCCGTCCCAGTTCGGTGCGATCTCGAGGTAGATCTCGTTGCCGCCGTCCATCTCGATCTCGGTGATCTTGTCCGCGAGCTCGACGGGGACTTCGAGCGCCTCGAAGTAGGCCAGCGCCTCAGGCACTGCCTCGACGCTCCCGGCGTCGTAGGTGAAGCCCTGCTGGGCGGCGTACTCGCGCAGGTCGAACTCCGGCAAGAGGTCCTGGTTGTACATCAGTTCTTGGACGACGGCGAGCTTGAAGTTGGTGTCGGTGAACGGAATCGGCTGGCTCATACCCGAACCATATAGGCGGCGGCGACGCCGGTCTCCGGGCAGGCAGCTCGGTCTTGACCCACCCGGTGTTCGCGGGTGGTGACGGTGGGCTGGTCCGTCACCGTGGCCAGGGACTCTCGGCGGTGGTGATGGTGAACTCGGTTGGGAAGCGACGACGCACGTCGCGCGCTTTCGACGTGGCCGCCTGACCTGTCGGGCTCTCGATCCGTCACCTCGTCCAGGCGCAGTGTGGGTGCTCAGGCCGGCGGGTGTGGTGCGAACGACCGATGCGGCGCGGTCGTCGGTCGAATACCCTCGCGGTCGCGAGCGCCCTGACAATCCTCGCCGTCGCGTCGGGTCACGTGATGGGAAGGTGTAGTGGCAGACTCAACAAGTGATCACCGGCACCGGCGACGTGGCTCGCGTCGTGATCGCTCGACGTGCCGACGTGCCGACGTGCCCTGTGCGTTCACGGCCGGCCCAACGCATCGATGCGTGAGTCGGGCCGCTGGACGCGACGACGGGCGACACGGTCGGTTGATCGGTTCGGGTCATGACGGCCACTGTGGACAGCTGAGCGGACGAGAGAGAACCGGATGACCAGAGACAACAACCCCGAGACGGTCACGGAGCTGGACCGCCTTGACGCGGCGGTCAAGGCAGCGCCTGCGGGAGACACGGCGGCGCAGATCGCGCTGTGGCGGCAGGTGACCAGGTTGGAGCACTGGTTCTTCATCGCGCGGGGCTCGGCCGACCGACCGGTTCCCTATGCCGTGGCCGCCGAGCAGGGGTCGATGATCTGCCTCTTCAGCAGCGCCGCGCGGGCTGGTGACGCCACCCACACCCTGGGACTGGTCGACTCGGAGAGCGGCGCGGCGCCGTTGTTCAGCGTGCCGGTGCCGGCCGCGATCGACTACGTCGCCTCGTTCGCCCAGGCCGGCGTCTTCGGTGTGACGCTGGACCACCCGCGGCTCGGGCACTACATCCCGTTGGCGAACCTGGGGCTGCTCAAGGGCTGGGTCGACGGGGCCGCGCAGTGAGCGGCGCCGACCCGGGCGACGGCTTCGTCGAGGTGATCGCGCGCGAGGTGGAGGCCGACCCCGGCAATCTGGCGTTGCGCGAGGACTTCGTCACGCTGCTGCTGAAGCAGGACCCGGACAGGGCCGCCACCGAGCTGAAGGCGTTCGAGGCGCTCGGTGGTGATCCGGCGCGGGCACGCGTGCTGCGCGCTCGGCTGATGGCGGCGCGGATGCGGACCTCGAACCCGCCGCCGCCCGCCGAGACCGCGCCCCCGGCCGCGTCGTCCGTGCCGACGGTGCGGTCCGGGGGGAGCGTTCCGACACCGGTTCCGACCCCGGCCCCGGGAGACCGCCAGGACGGCGGCGCTGCCGCGTCGGCGTCGCTGTGGGACGCCGAACGCCCGGCGGTGACGCTGGCCGACGTCGCGGGCCTCGCCGAGGTCAAGAAGCACCTGGACATCGCGTTCCTGGCGCCGCTGCGCAATCCCGAGATGGCGGCGGCGTTCGGGCAGAAGCCGGGCGGCTCACTGCTGATGTACGGCCCACCGGGGTGCGGCAAGACGTTCATCGCCAGGGCGATCGCCGGCGATCTCGGCGCGTCCTTCATCCACGTGACCCTCGCGGACCTGCTCAGCCAGTGGATCGGGGAGAGCGAGAAGGCGATCCAGAGCGTGTTCCGCGACGCGCGCGCGGCAGCGCCGTGCGTGATCTTCTTCGACGAGTTCGACGCGCTGGGCGGACGGCGCACCTCCGGCGGCGGCGGGTCGCAGACGATGCGGATGATCGTCACCCAGCTGCTGGAGGAGCTCGACGGCGTGGCCGGCGCGAACGACGGGGTCTACTTCCTGGCCGCCACCAACAGGCCGTGGGACATCGACTCCGCGCTGCGCCGACCGGGCCGGATCGACAAGACGGTGCTGGTGCTGCCACCGGACGCCGTCGCCAGGGCGGCGATCGTCCAGGGCGCGCTGGAGGGCAAGCCCGCCGACGGGGTGGATGCCGTCGCCGTCGCGGCGGCCACCGAGGGGTTCTCCGGGGCCGACCTCAGCCATCTGACGACCACGGTGCTGCAGCAGGCCATGGTCGAGTCGATGAGCAGCGGTGAGCTGGTGCCGGTCACCACCGACGCGGTGCTGGCCGCGGTCGGCGGCATCATCCCGTCCACGACGTCCTGGTTCGACCAGGTGGCGCCGGTGCTGGAGTACGGCGTCGACGACGGCACGTTCGATCAACTCCGGGCGTACCGGGTCAGGCGGGGCATGCGATGAGCGACTTCGGCCGCACGGCCACCGACGACGACGCCGTGGAGCGAAGCCTCGACCTGGCGTGGGAGCTCTTCGCGGCACAGCCGACGCATCCCAAGGTCGCCGAGCTGGCGTTGCGGGTGCTCACGGCCCAGCCGGAGCGCAGCAGCGTGTCGCTGTTGCTCGCCAACCACCGCGAGGTCTGCGGCCAGGCCGGCGAAGCGCGGCGCCTCTACCTCCAGGTGGCTGGTCGCCGCGACCACCAGTTCATCAACGCCGCTCGCGCCCTCCGACACCTGGCGTTGGCCGAGCATGATCACCCCGAGGCGCTGCGCTGGGCGCGCGCGGTGCTGGGCGAGGACCAGGAGGGGTGGGGCGACTGGATGGAGCTCGGCTTCGCCCAGGCCTGCTGCGGGGAGCACGAGGACGGGTGGCGCCAACTCGACGAGGCGGTGGCGCTGTGCGCTCGGACGACGCCGGACCAACTGCCCACCGCGCTCGGGCAACGGGCGGTGCACCTGCTGGGGAGCTTCGCCCCACCCGACCGGTTCGTCCCCGCGGCCGAGGAGGCCGTCCGGGCCGATGCGGCGAACTCCTGGGTGGCCCTGATGCTCGGCTGGTCGTACCTGGTGCAGTACCGGTTCGCCGACGCCGAACAGCTCGGGCTGCGGCTGCTGCGCGAGAACCCGACCGAAGACCTGCTGCAAGGTCTGGTGGGGACGGCTCGGACGATGCTGCGGATCGTCGAGAACGCCCAAGCCCAGGACATCACGCTGGAGGACATCCGCCGCACCGGGGCGATCGAGTCGGCGTGGCGGCAACTCCGCGACCAGCTGCTCGGCACCGACCTGGCTTCCGCGCTGGCGGCGTTGGACGACGTGATGCCGGCCGACCTGCGCGCCACCCTGCGACCAGGGGTGTCGATCTCCGACCTGCCCGACAGCGACAAGCTCGGCTCCGAGGTCGCGGAGGAGCTGGCGGCCTGGCACGACGGCCAGCAGCCCGGCTCCGGTGCCGCCTGGGGCCTGGCCGAGTCGTTCCGGCTGATGTCGGCGGCCGAGATCATCGCCATGAGCACCGGGATCGAGGCCGACCCGGCAGCGCACCCGGACTGGCCCGAGAACGAGGTCTGGGAACAGGTGATGACCGACGAAGCCGGGGCGTACCTGGTCGTCGTCGCGCACGGGGCGCTGGTCAAGCGTCGACCCGGACACCCCGACGAACCCGTCGCCGAGTCGATGGCCGACTGGATCTGGGACCGGGTGGCCGACTTCGGCGGTCGGGACCCGCGACCGGCACCGCGCAGGACCGAAGCTCCCCCGACCGACCTGCCCGCCGTGCCGGGGACGTCGTTGACCGGCGTCATCACGACGATGTACGCGGCACTGGGTGCGTCCGAGCGCTCTGCGCCGTACGCGGAACTGCGCGGCCTCTTTCCCGGCTTGACCGTGCGGCACAGCGCGCTGGACCCGGTGGGCTCGACTCCCGACGGCGTCGACCTCGCGTTGCTCGACGGGCTGGTGAAGAAGGTCACCGTCGATCTCACGCTCTGCCCGAGCGCCGACCGGGTGATCGCCGGGCTCGACCTCGACGGGCAACGCGGGCCAGCCGACGCCTACGTGCGGTCGCACGGCGCCCTCCCGCACAACAGCTGGGAGAACCGCGCCACCGGCGAGGTCACCGTCAACTACGACCTCGCCGAACATCGGCTGGGCTTGCAGTGGCAGGCAGGGCGACTCGTCCGGATCTCCGTGTCAGCCGTCGGCCGGTCGACGGCTGAGTAGGGGACAAGACCCGGTGGACGTGCCGGGGCGCTCGCGACGCTGTTGGTCGCCACCGGAGTGGAAGGCGTTTCTTTTGCGTGGGTTGTGATCGCTGGGTCCGATGACCGGGTGGGTGGCGGTCTCGGGCGGCGGGGGTTGTTGTCACACGACGGATCGCCAGTGCTCGGGTACGGGTTCGGGGTGGATCGGGTCGCCGCAGACCCTGTCTTGGTAGAACCAGTGGTGGAACTGGTCGGGTTCCACGATGCGGTTCTGGTAGCCGCGGTGGTTGTCGATGTCGTCCTGCGCTGTGTTGTGGGTGGTGCGCAGGCGATGGCGGCGGTGGCAGATGTCGTAGTCCATGCGGTGCAGGTGGATCAGGTACAGGTTGGGGTCGTGGTTGGTGGCCTGGTCGATGCGTTCGTGGAAGCCGCCCAGCCAGGTCATCGGCACCCGTGCCAGCAAGGGCTTGGAGTACAGGGTGTTGGAGAACCAGGTCGACCGCTGTTCCAGCACGCCCCGGCCGGCGTCGAACGGCGCCTCGCTGTCGTTGCGGTGCAGGACTTCCCAGCCGGTGCAGTTGACGAAGTCGTGGTCGAACTGGTCGATGTACTGGCCCAGGTCGCAGTAGCGCGGGTCGGGGGCGACGATCTCGTCGACGTCGGTGCTGAGCACGACGTCGTAGCGGTCGACCAGCTCGTGCTGGTGCTGTTGCACGATGTCGCGGTGCCAGTCGCTGCTGAACTCGTCGTGGTGGATGGGGATGCGCGTGAAGCGCTCGTCCGGGGGCAGGCCGGGCTTGGGCTGGTGCTCCAGGACGTGGATGTCCTCCGGTGCGAAGAAACGGGAGTAGTAGCGCAGCCAGACCGGGAAGAAGTCCGGTTCGTCGCGCACCAGCGTGACCAGCGCGCGGGTGTTGCGGCGGCGGGCGGTCGGCCGCAGGTGCCAGCGCTGCTGCGGCCCGTGCCAGAAGTCGTACTGGGCCAGTCGTGCTTCGTGCCCGGCGTCGGCGTTCCACAGGTCCAGGTACTTGCCGCTGGCGGCGTTGGCCAGCGCGTGCCCGCCCGAGCGCAGCGGCACCAGGCGCCACTGCTGGTGCCGGGCGTCCGGCTCGGGGGTTTCCAGGACGACCTCGGCGCCGTTGTGGTCGGCGGCGCCCGCCACCGACAGCACCAGGCCCCCGGCCGCGTTCTCCAGCACGACCGTGTGGCGGCTGGTCGGAGGGCGGCGCAGTCGCCACCGCTGGGCCGGGGCGGCCTTGTCCGGCCAGCTCTGGTGGATGCGCCGGCCGTCGACGGTCAGGGCCTTGCCGCTGGCCGTGTTGACCAGGGCCAGTTGGCTGTTGTGCGCGTACGGCATGTCAGACGCGCTCCAGGACCCAGTGCTGGTTGTGCTCTTCCTGGTAGGTCGGGTAGTCGCCCCAGTAGCCCTGCTGGCTCACCCGTGCGTCGGGGTCGAGGCTCTGGTTCTTGACGTCGAGGACCTTGCCGCTGTGCAGGTTCTGGATCCGGAACACCGGCCTGCCGCCGACGGCGGCCCCGGCGGGGACGAACAGCCACTCCTTGTGCTCCCCGTTGGGGTCGGAGCGGGTGAGCACCTCCGCGCCGTTGGCCGTCGACATGCCCACGACCTCCAGGTAGCGGTCACGGGCGGGGTCGCAGTTCTTGATGCGGTAGCCGCCGCCGCTGACGGGGACGAGTTCCCACTGCACGGCCGGTGCGCCGTTGTCGACGTTCTGGTCGATGTTGGCGCCGTCGCCGGTCCAGTTCGGGTCGTCCAGCTGGAGGTACAGATCGCTGAGGGTGCAACGGATCTTGTAGCGGCCGGTCAGGTCGGGCACGGTGATCTTCACGCGGGTGGAACCGGTCCGCACGCCGTCCACGTCCACCTCGACGTCGCCCTCCACGGAGATTTCCCGGGTGGTGGGTGCGGTTGTGGCGGGTGTGGCGCTGGGGAACTCCAGTTCGAAGTCGAGGAGCTGCTCCTGGGTGCCGGGGAAGGGGCCGTAGCCGGCGGGGTGGATCTGCACGAACGGCTCGATCTCCCGGCCCGGCACGAGCCGGACGTTGCCGATCGTGCCGATCCCGGTGGTGCCGAGGTCGATGATCGTCTGGACGATGGTGGCGGGGGTGATCCCGTCGGTGTAGGTGCCGCCGGTGGCGGCGGCGACCCGGCTGCCCTGTCCCGCGGTGCCGCCGATGGGGCAGTTGCCCTGGTAGGGGGTTCCGTTGGACAGCGGCACGGGGTCGACGTCCAGGCCGGGGCCCGACGCGCCCGACGGCGTGCTGACCACCAGCACGACGATGCCCTCGACCTGCAACTTGTCGATCACCGAGTGCTCGGTGATGTTGTAGGTCAGGCCCGACACGCTCTGGCAGATCGGGTCGTGGGCGGGCGCGTCGCCGATCCACAGGATGATCCGCTTGGCGTCGGCGCGCCAGCCGATCGTCCCGCCGGGTGGTTGTGCCAGGTGGTCCAGGGCGAAGTACTGGCCTTCGGCGGTGGTCGTGCCGCCGGCCGTGGTCCACGCCCCGATGCCGTGCGCGGCCGCCGCCGAGCTCGCCGTCAGCGAGAGTTGGTGGTGGAAGCGTTGGGCGGCCGGGAAGTCGAGGTCCCGGTAGTTGCCGACGCCGAACTGGACGTCCGCGCCCACCTGGCCCGCCGCGGTCACCAGCCGGTTCAGGATCTCCTCGACGCGGGCGCGCACCGCGTCGATGATGCCGGTCATGCTTCCCGTGCTGTCGACCAGGAAGTAGACGTCGATCTTGGGGATCGCGCCGCTCGCGGGCAGTCGGACCTGCACCGTCTCCCGATGGCTGTCGGTCGAGTCCGGGTTGGTCGACAGCTCGACACCGGCCGGGGTGATCGGTGTGGTGTTGGGCATGGGCGTAGCGCCTCCTCGTCCGGGCAACGGGCCGGCCACGTGCTTGCGGGCCTCTCGCCGAGGATTACAACCACGATCCCGCAAAGGAATAGGGGCCCTGCCCCTCAACCCGAAAGTGTGCAGTCCGCCGTCGACTGGCCGGTGTTCCGAAATTCACCCGTGCAGGTCATCTACACCCGCTTGCACGCACCCCGAGGTCGCCTCTCACCACCCCCGCTCTCGGTCGTCCTGGTGATTCCGCACTACCCCTAGCGGGTGTCGGCGGCCGGATTGCGCCGGCGTCTTCACGCTCAGCGACAACGCGGCCGCCGGTGCGTCGCACCTGATCGGGCATGATGGGCCGGCGCGACGAGGGTTGATCCTGTGTAGTGGGCGTGACATGGGGAGGGTTATGTCCTTGCTGGCCGGCACCGGCATCGGTGCGGTACTCCTGACAGTGTCGGCATTGGTTCGGATCGGATTGGGGGAATCCTCGAATGCGGTCAGGGGAAACACGCGTGAAGGTGCGGGCGGACGATCTCGGGACGATCTCGGGCCGAACCGCCAAAACCGATCGGTCACCATTCCCGAGCAGTGTGTCGATGGTGATTCCGGCGCACAACGAGGAAGCCTCGATCGCGGGCACCATCCGGTCCTGCCGTGCGCAGAGCTATCCGATTGACCAGATCATCGTGGTCGCCGACAACTGCACCGACCGCACCGCCGACATCGCCCGCGGCCTGGGCGTGGTCGTCATCGAGGGCAAAGGCGGGTCGAAGGCGTCGGCGCAGAACATGGCGCTGTCGCGGATCACCAGTGACGCCGTGGTCGCACTGGACGCCGACGCCACCCTGTCCGCGCACGCCGTGGCGCAGATGATGGACACCCTGCGCCGCGGTTTCGCGGGGACCTGCCCGTCGGCGCTGCCCTGCGACACCACCACCCCCTACAGCCAGTACCGGACGCTCTACCACGCGATCGCCAACGGGTGGGTCCGTCCGCTGCAGGACGTGTTCGACCGGCAGCTCGTGCTCAGCGGCATGGCCAACTGCCACCGCACCGACGTCCTGCGCGAGGTGGGCGGGTACCCGGACGACAACATCACCGAGGACTTCAACCTCACCTGGACCCTGCACCGCCTCGGTCACCGGGTCGGCTTCACCCCGGAGGCCGTCGTCTACACCCAGGAACCGACCTCGCTGCGCGAGCTGCTCGACCAGATGCACCGCTGGACCGCCGGGTTCGCCCAGACCATGATCAAGCACCGTGCGCCGATCATGGACGGCCGGGCGTTCGTCGTGGTCGCCTCGCAGGTGGTCGACTCGCTCATCGGCGGGCTGGCCACCTGCACCCTGGTGCCCTACATCGCCCGCCACGGTGTGCTGCGCGGACTGCGCAGCTGGTGGAGCCCGCTGTGGGTGGTCGTCACGGTGGCCTCGCTGGGGGTGGCGGTGCGCCAACTCGGGTGGCGCACCACGCTGAAGTGCCTGCCTAGCTGGATAGTCATGCAGTACCTCACCGGCCCGCTGACCGCGTGGTGGCTGTTCCGCGAGTGGGTCCTCGGCCGCCGGCTGACGACCTGGACCGGCCGGCACGGTCGCCGGCCCGCGCTGACCCCGGTGACCAGGAACCGCAAGGCCGTGCTGGCCGCGGCCGTCGCCGCGGGCACGCTGGTGGCCGTGCGCGGGTGGTTGCTGCGACGTTCACCCGACCAGGCGCCGTAGCAGGCCCGGTGCCGGCGACACCGCGCCGGTCAGGTCCGAAGCCGGGAACTCGCGGTGGAAATCACGCAACTGCCACTCGTACGCCTCGGCCGCGCGCGCCAACTGCTTGCTGTCGACGTCGTCGCCGCTGGGACGCGCCTTGCGATCGCACCACGTCCTGACCGCTGCCTCGACCAGCATCGAGACCCCTACTGCGGCGTGCCCCGCGTAACGCCGCGCGGCGCGACGTTCCGGCACGGCGTCCACCACGCGTCGCAACACCTGCTGCACGGCCATCGCGGTGACCGCCTGCGACAGCCAGTTCGCCCCCACTCCCGCAGCCAGCGACCCGCCGTCGCCCGCTGCCCGTTCGGCGCGAGCGGACGTCGTCCGCAACACCTGGGACAGCACGGACAACAACGGCACCAACGCCTGCCGTCCGGCGTCGTCGCCCACGACGCTGACCGGGATCAAACCGATCGACCACGGCTCTGCCGGCCGTGCCGACAACCGCCGAAGGGCCGACGTGAACCCCGGCAGCCCCAGCAACACCTCGCGCACCTGGGCGAGCGAGGCCCGGTCCGCCACCAGGTCCCACTTGGTCACCACGAACCGAACGGCCTTTCCCGGGTCCGTCAGCAGCTTCCACGTCGCGGCCATGGACCGCCCGAACCCGTCCCGGTCACCGTCGAGCAGGGCCGCGACCCGCTCGCCGTCCACAACGCACAACAACGCGTCGGCCGCGCGGACCCGGGATGCCAACGCCCGGCCCACGTCGGGCCGTGCGCCGGCGGCGGCTCGACCGTCGTAGTCGGCCAACCGGGTCTCGAACAAGGGCGGCCCGCCTTCCGGTCCGGCTTCGAACCACAGGTCGACCACGGTCCGGCGGCGGGTGCCCATCGGATCACCGGGCTCGGCCGCCTGGAACGACCGCCACGCCTCGTCGAGCACCAAGGCGGTCACCGGGTCCGGTCTGATAGCCCGCGCCGATGGCCAGTCCGCCAAGCCCTGTTTCATCGCGGCCAGCAGGCGACTCTTACCGGCCCCCGCCGGTCCAACCGGAACGATGTCGATGAACGGCACGTTCCGCACCGTATCGAGCACCGCCTCACACCGTCGGCTGTGCCTGAGCCGACCACGTCCGCAGTGCTCACCCACCGCCACGATGGTGGGCCATTCGAGGCATCCGTCGCCATCTCGTGAGCGATCGCACGGCACCGGCCCGCCACGCACACCCGGAAACCCACCTTCCGGACAGACCCGATCCCACCATCGGTGGAACTTTCTCCCGGACGTCACCTGGCATGGGCACAAGCTGACAGGTTGAGTGGCGCTGGCAGTGGTGCATCGGCACTAGGATGGCATCCATCTGCGGTGCACGCGGCGCGGAGAACGCCGTTGCTCGAGATCCGGAAGTTGTTGTGCGAGCGGACCTCGAAGGCGTCGGCGAGGGGGACGAGGGTTGCCCTGTCCGGCCGACTGCCCGCGTTTTTGGGCGAGCGGCGGTTTTCGCCTGATTCTCACTCTCCCAGGTGGCACGCCTTCGAAAGGGGCAGCCGCCGGCATCGCTCCGGCGTCGTGCACCTCGGGTGCGTTGCGGAGTTTTTTGGCCCGGTGTCGGCGATTCCGCGACTCGGAGGCCGGCGACCGCGCACGAAGGCTCGCAGCCCGACACGTCACCGGGAAACGTTGAGACTCCCGCGCGTGCTGCCCCCGCCCCGCCTGCCGTCGGTGAGGCAGAAGCCGTGATTTACCAAGGGAATCGTCAATCGATGGTCCGCTCTATGAGGCAGGGCACCGATGTCGATGTGGGTCAAGGACTGTGTCAACGCGAGGACGGGCAGGAGCCGGGCGCGGACAGTTCGGTCACGCCCCACGTTCCGCCGCCGGACAGTGCGGACGGCCTGGATGCCCGGGTGCCGCAGGGCTCGGCGTAATCCGAGCAGGGACACGGGACTTGCTTCCGTTGTGACGCATGGTGATATGCGAATCGCCGTGCGGATGCGTCGTTTTCGGGGCTGTGTCATGGTGGCGGACGTCGGGGCTGGTTGCCCCAATCAGCCATTGATCACAAGGGAGTCGCACCATGTCCCCCGTCATCAGGCAGCACCAGGACATCCCGCCCCAGCAAGCGGTGAAGGTCAAGACCGTGCTGGAGGCCGAGAACATCACCGTCCACGTCGTGGGCTTCAGGGGGCGTGCGAAGGCCACGCTGAGGGAAGCGACGACGGGCAAACCGATCGTGGGCGAGAACGTCGAGTTCTACCTCAACGGCACGGACGCCCACCTGGGCGACAAGCTGACCGACGGGCAGGGTGTGGCCGCTTACGAGAGCGGCGGCCACATCCTGAAGTTGCAGGAGGCGGTCCAGGCGTGGCAGGAGGGTTACACCGCCAGGTACCGGGGGAGCGACAAGTACGAACCGGCTCCCGACTCGACGGGAAACGTGAACCTGATCCCCACCGTCTGACCGATCGGGCAGGGGTGGTGCCACACCGTTGGGCGGCACCGCCCTTGCCGGCGATGATCCCGGCGACTCGCCGGACCGGTCCGCACCGCCCACCCAGGAGGAGAGCAGCATGAAGAAGCAAGCCGGCACTGCCACCGCCACCGCCGCCGCTCCGGCCGTGCAGATCCCGAACTTCATCAAAGAGGGCCAGTTCCGCAGGCCCGCCGCGGCACCCGATCCGTCCGTGGAGGTCAGGTCCCCGGAGCCGGAAGCCATGCGGCCCTGGGACGTGACCGGGGGATCGGTGGTGGTGTACAGCCCGAGCCTCGCGCACGCCGGCCACCAGGCGGTGGACATCGGTGCCGCCGTCCTGGAACAGGACTTCGAGGCACCGGTGGGCGCGAAGGTCGAGATCACCTGGATGCACAGCCGCAACACCGACGCGAGCTGCCCGGCGATGAACCAGGCGTACGGCGCCGCCGTGTGGCTCGGCGACACCCAGGTCGTCGCCCACAGCTACGAACCGGATGGTGTCGGGTTCGTCGCCATCCCGTCGAAGCTGACGCTGAAGTTCACCGTCAACAGCGCAGCGCCCTACACGCTCAAGTTCACCGGTCGAACCCCGGATTCCTGTGGCGCGCTGATCTACAACGTCGTCGGCCAGGGTGTCGGCAGGTCCTGACCGGACCGCGGCGCACCCCGCTCCCGCGGAGGCTTCCCCGCCCTGCGGGATCTTCCCTGTCCCCCGAACCTGGAAGGCAGGCCCGCATGGCAGTGGAGATCGAGAACCCGGCGTTCGCCCGACCCGCTGTGGACCCGGCGAGGGAGTTCCTCACCATCACGGGCCCGGACGGGCACACGATCCCGGGATGGCGGGTGACGATCGGAAAGGTGCAACTCGTCCCCCTCGGCGCGCACCAGCGGCCACGCGGCAACGGCGAGGTGACGCAGGCGTTGCGGCTCAAGGAAGGCAGCGCCCCGGGCGTCATCGGAGAGATCCGTCAGGAGGTCCGCACCTCCCCCGGCGAGCAGGTCACGTTGACCTGGTGCGAATCGGCCGACATCACGAGCGCCGCGCGCTCGGCCACCAACGAGCAGAGCTACACCGTGACCGTGCGACCCACCGCCGGCGGCAGCGTCGGCCCGGTGGTCTTCTACCCCGGTGACGACGTGCGCGGGCCGCACTGGCAGTCCCGCAGTCTCGACTTCGTCGTCTCCGCGAGCGTCACCACGATCGAGTTCCGAGCGAGGATCGAAGGCACGCAAGGGCCGCTCATCGCCGGCCTGGGCGTCATCGGCGGCAGTCCAGTGCCGCCGGTCGCCGACCTCCGGCTCACCCAGGCCGACCCCGATCCGGTGGAAGCCGTGCTCGGGCAGGCGGTGCGGCTGAACATCGAGATCGAGGCCACGACGACCGAGCCGGTGATCAAGGAGGGGGTAGGTCAGGTCTTCACCGCGCCGACCGGTGTCGTGTTCACCGGTGTTGCCTCCTACGGCTACTTCGGTACGCGGCCGCCGGTGACGGGGGACCTGAACGCCACGGTCGGCGACGACGGCAAGACCATCACCGTGCACGACAAGCTGGCCATCAACACCTCGCCGCAGACGATGGGAGCGGTCACGTACACCTTTGAGATCCTGGTGCCGGCTCCTGCCGAGCCCGGAACGTACGGCGACGGGACGGCCAAGGTCGACACGCAGAGCATCCCCGTGGTCGTCACCGTCCGCTGAGCTTCCGCGGACCGTCGTCTCGCGTCACCGCACCGACTCGACGCCGGCGAGCCACACGCGGCGGATGGCACGCGTGGCGTTGATGTCGGCCAGCGGGTCGCCGTCGACGAGCACCAGGTCCGCCCGGAGACCCGGCTTGATCGAGCCCCGGTCGGACAGGCCGAAATGCTTGGCGGGCAATGATGTCGCGGCGCGCAGGGCGGCGGCGGTGGTCAGGCCCGCCTCGACCAGCAGCGCCAGTTCGTCGTGCAGGCTCGCGCCGAACGCCGGTTGGTACGGGACGCCGGGTGTGGTGTTGGCATCGGTGCCGGCCAGGATCGGTACGCCGGCGGCGTGCAGCGTGCCGACTCCGCGCGCCGACGTGGCGTAGGCCCCGGGCGGCAGGTTCAGGGCGTCGGCCAAGCCGCGCATCATGTGCAGCGTGGGGATCACCACCCGGCCGTCGGCGACGATCCTCTCCACGTCGTCGTCGGCCACCGGTGCCCCGAGCGGCATGTGCGTGATTACGTCGGCACCCACGTCCAGCGCCATCGTGTAAGCCCCTGGCGCGCCGGCGTGGGCGACCACCCTCAGCCCGTGCGCGTGGGCCGCGGCGACCAGCGCGGCGGCCACCTCCTCCGGCGGGCCGCCCCCGCCGGGCGGTTCGAGGACGATCTTGAGGTAGTCGACGCCCTCGGCGACCCGGTCGGCGACGAACCGCCGCGCGTGTGCCGGATCGCGCACGACCGCGTGCTCGGCCAGGCCGGGCATCCGCGCGTGCAGACCACCCGGCCCGATGGCCGGCAGGCCCGCGCTGCGGATGTCGGTCAGACCCGGCACGTTCCGCAGCGAGGCCACCAGCTCGGCCGGCCAGGTCGCCATGGTCAGCCCCGTGGTGACACCATGCGCGGTCAGCGCGACGAGCGCCGCACGGCCGTCAGGGTGGATGTGCGCGTCGATCAACCCGGGCAACAGCACACCTCCGGCGGTGTCGACCACCTCGGCGTCGGTCGCGTCAGTGCCGATCACCGCGTCGTCGATCACCACCATGCGAGGCTCGGTCAGTCCCCGACCGTCGAAGACCCGGACGTCACGCAGCACTGTCTTACCGACCGTCGTCACACAGTCACATTAGCCGGGGCGTGCAGCCGACGACGGCGCGAAGAGAACCGGCGCTGTACGGAAGCGCCGGGCGAGGGCGGTTGAGGTGAGCAGGCGTCGAGTTTTGGGCGTGGTAAGGGAAACTTGTCCGCGCTTCGGCGGAGAAGGGGATGTGGCCCGCCAAGATCACCGCAATGGCGCTCGTGCCGCTACTCGTCGTGTCGCTAGCGTCACGGAACATGACATCCTCTGCGGCGACTTCCGCCAACGCAGGCTCGACCTGGCTCCAGACCGGTCCGCTGGCCTTCCACCACAAGCTCTCCGGTGCCGACCGTGCCTACGACAAGATCACCGCGGTCCCGGACTTGACCATCCCGTTCCCTGGGGTGTGGGAGGTTGCCTATGCCGTGCGCACGAACATCGGTACGCCCTCGAAGGGCGCAGCGCTCTACGTCAGCGCGGCGGTGTTCGTCAACGGCGGGATCATCCTCGGCACCGAGGCGCTGACCGGCGCGTACTTCAACCCGGGCGAGGCGGTCCAGGACACCGTCGGGCAGACGTTCCTGCACACGTTCAAGGTCGGGGATGTCCTGACCCTGCACGCGTTCCGCATCGGGCAGGACGGTACGACCGACGTCCTCAGCAACACCGACGGACGTACCCGGGTCACCGCGCACTGGGTCAGCCCGGGTTTCTGACCTGGCAGGCACCCGCGGGTGGTGTGAGGCTTGCGCGGTCCGTCCACACGCAGTGGCGGGACGCTACCCGGTTGCGAACCGCAAACCTGCGGGGAATCGCCGATCCGCCCGGACCTGGCCACCCTCGGCAACACCTGAAGTCCATCGGGGACAATGCTCGCATGCCGCCCTCGCACCCCGAACCTGAGGCGTGGTCCGGCGACCTCCCGGCGCCCGACGTGGTGGCGCGGTCGGTGGTGCGTGGTCGGCGAGCGACGTTCGCGTTCTCCCCGCAGGCCGAGTGGGCGCAGGTGCTGGCCGCCGCCGAGGGGCTGCGGGCCGGCTTGCCGGGCGACCTGCTGGTCATCGCCTCGCCCGGCACCGGGTCGGGTCGGCCGCCGGCGCTCGTGGTCGTGCGGCTGATCGACGAGGCTGAAGCCGGCCGTCTGCGCGATCGGCTCCACGCGCTCGTGGCGGAGTTCCGCGAACTGGCCCACCGCCTCGCCGCACCGTTCCGCCGGCACGTCGAACCGGCCTACGACCAAGAGGACTGCTACCCGGACGAACTGGAGGTCGACGGCGAGACCTGGTCGCTGCACATCCACGGCGAGCACTGCCTGTTCACCGGCCTGAGGAGCGGAACGGACATCGAGGTGCACACCGAGCACCCCGACGCGATCGACCCCGGGTTCCTGTTGCGGTACGCCGAATCCACCGGCCGCCACCCGGAGGTCCGCGCGGCCTGCCAGGAGGGCTTCCACGACCTGGCCCGCCTGCTGGACCTCTGCCAGGTGCGAACCGGAGCGTGATCCGCCGGAGGCGCTGGGCATCCGTGGCCCTGACATCCGTGACCCTGCATCTGGGGACCCAGACATTGGGGTCACAGCCGGCCGCGTTCGCCGGCCACGGTCGAACTGGTTCGCTTCGTCACGCCGGCAGTGGGTGTCGGTCGTTCGACCGACAGCGCACGGACGTGCCCGCCGATATCTTGCGGCCGAGCCCCCGACAACATCCAGAGGAGCACCATGACGACCACCCGGCGCGTTCTCACCGGCCTGGCCACCGCAGGTCTGGTCATCTCGGTCCTCGGCACGGGTTCCGCCACCGCCGCGACCAAGGGCAAGATCTACATCTCGAACAACTGCGGCAAGGCGGTTGCCACCACGATCCACCGCACCACCGGCGAGAACATCGCGGGCACCGGTGCCGCCCCGGCGGGCAGCTACTTCGGCTACTCGCTCAACCCCGGCACCTACGAGGTCCGCGTGCCCGCCGGCAGGAAGACCGTTCGGCTCCAGGACCTCAGCCCCAAGTCCCACTCGGTCATCGTCCGGGCCTGCTGACGTCCACAGAGGACACGACGCGGCGCAGCACCGGCAGGAAGCCCGGCCGGTGCCGGCCGGCGGCGGCACAGCGGGGATCTTCCACCGGGGCAGGCAGGTTGTGGATCCACACGCCGTCGCCGCAACCCGAGGCCGTGAACAAGGCCGGGCTCGCCGATCTGCCGCGTGGGCGAAGCTCTACGGCGACGTTGACGAACAGGCGGTCACGCGTGCGGCGGAGCGTTCAGCGGGGTAGTCGGTCGAGTCAGGCTCGACCTGTCCCGCCGCGGGCGAAACCCGGTTCCGCCGCTTCCAACCGCGGTACCGCGATGCCCAACCGCCGCGCCTCGGCGAGGGTGTCCCGGCAGATCTCGCGCGGCTCCTCGGCGTCGGGATCGGAGTGCGCCGCGAAGTTCACGCGCACCGGCGCGACATGAGCGGTCAGCCAGGCGAGTGCGGCGGCCGCCGGCCAGGTGGGCGCGCGGAACAGCAGCCCGCCGCCTCGGTGACGTCGCAGGTCGACGCCTCGTGCCGCGAGGAGGGGCAGGAGTTCGCGGCAGGTGAGCAGCGCCTCGCGGAAGTCGCCCGTCGACCCGGCCAGCTCGGCCAGCGAGCCCAGCCGCAGGCCCTGGGAGTGCAGGCCCGCGTCCGCCACGAAGTGCAGCCACAGCCAGCCGCGGAAGTCGGGCTGCTCCCGCAGCCGGAACCCGGCCTCGCGGAACACCTGGCGCACGGCCCGCTCCCGTGCGGTCGGGGGTCGGCCGAGGGTGCCGAAGACGACCGGCGGCAGCAGCGCCCCGCGGAGCACGCCGTCCGCGCCGAAACCGCCGCCGGCTTGGGGGAAGCCCCACGCGACCTGGTCGACCGGGAGAGGGGCGATCGCGGCCGGCGGCTCGGCCCAGACGTTGCCGAAGACCAGCACGGTGGCCCGGCCGACGCGCGGTGCGAGGAAGGCCGCCGCTTCCGCCAAGCGGTAGTGCTGCACGCTGAGCACGATCAGGTCGAAGTCGTGGTCCGGCTCCAGCTCCTCGCGGTAGCGCACCGGCCACTGCTGGACGACGCGCTGCCCCGACACCCGGCGTCGCGCATCGAGCAGGTCGAGCGGCACCGCGTTCCCGTACGCCGTCGCGCGGCCCGGCCGGACGTAGAACTCGACCGCGTGCCCGGCCCGTTCCAACGCCCAGCCGTACACGGTGGTGATCACGCCCCGGCCGAACATCAGGATCTTCACGCTGCACCTCGTGGGCTACGATCGATGTGGAGACCATCTCCACTTCCGAAAATATGGAGGCCATCTCCATTTGTCAACGCGAGGTAGCGCATGACCACCCCCAAGCCGCTGCGGGCCGACGCCCGGCGCAAGCGCGAGGCCCTGCTCGCCACCGCCCGGCAGGTCTTCGACGCCGGAGACTTCTTCGACCTGCGCTTCGACGACTTCGCCCGGCTGGCCGGTGTGGGCACGGGCACGCTGTACCGCCACTTCCCCACCCGTGAGGCGCTGGCCGCGGCGGTCTACCACGAGGAGGTGGCCACCTTGTGCGACCGGGCCCGCCGGCTCCAGGCCACGCTGCCCGCGGACGAGGCCCTGGCGACCTTCCTGCGCGGCATGGTCGAGCACATCGACGCGCACCAGGGCCTCGCCCGGACGCTGGCCACGCTCATGGCCGATCGCTCGGGTGCCCTCGCCGAGGGCGGCCAGGCGCTGGAACAGGCGGTCACCGACCTGGTGGCCGCCGCCGTGAAGGACGGCACCGCCCGCGACGACGTGGGTGCCGGCGCCATCATGATGGCCTTGCACGGCATCGGCGCGGCCCATGACCGCCCCGGTTGGCGGGCCGAAGCAGACGGCGTCATCACCCTCGTGCTGGCCGGCCTGCGCGACGGCTCCGCCCGCCCGGCGACGTGAAATGCGGAGGCACGGCACCAGCCTCGGCGGGTAGGTTCCGGCGGCAACCAGCCGCCAGGACGCGAGGACGCCCGATGGACACACCCGAAGACCTGTGCGCGTTGTGGAGCGCGCAGTGGCCCGACCTCGACCCCACGCCGTACCTGCCGCGCGCCGACCGCTGGGTGCGCTTCCACAGCCTGCCCAAGTCCAAGCGGTATCCCCGCAACAAGCCCGAGTACGCCATCCTCCTGCACCGCTACAACGCGATCCTGGACGAACTGTTCCGGGGCGAGGAGATCCGAGTCGTCACCACCACCTGCTCCACGGGCCCAGTTCCCGTTCCCCTGTCCAAAGTGGACCTGCGACGCAACCCCGGTGCCCACTACTGGACGTCCGTGGTCGATGACTACTTCGGGTCCGATCTGGACGGCACCGACTACCTCCACCTGTATGCCGCCCGCCGTCGCTGGCAGCCGGGCTCCTTGGACTACCTGCTGCGCGCCGCGGCCGACGACCGGATCCCGGGCGCGCTGATCGCGAGCTTGACGTTCGACCGGTCCGTCCACCCGTACGACGGTGGGCAGGACGTCCACCCCGCGACGGAGGCCGACCGCGACCGCCTGCGGCAGCGTTACGCGGACTGGCTTCCGTCCCATCCTCAGGGTCTGTGAGCGCAGGCGAGGCGCGGGGTGGAGCGGAGTGGGAAGTCGGCGAGTCGAGCGCGAGCGACTGGTGAGTGGATCGGCGAGGTGCTGCCCGAACTCGTAGCGCGGCACGGACTGCCTGGTGCCCAGGTGGCCGTGCTGGTGGACGGGGAGGTCGTGGACGCCGCGGCCGGGGTGCTCAACCTGGCCACCGGTGTGCCGGTGACCGGTGACGCGCTGTTCCAGATCGGCTCGATCACCAAGGTGTGGACCGCGACGCTGGTGATGCAGCTGGTGCACGGAGGGGCGATCGACCTGGACCGGCCGGTGTCCGAGTACCTCGACGGGTTCCGGCTCGCCGATGGTGCCGCGACCAGGACCGTGACCACCCGGCACCTCCTGAGCCACACCGGGGGTTTCGACGGGGACATCTGGACGGACACCGGCCGCAACGACGACGCGGTGCGCAAGTACGTCGAGACGCTCGCCGAGGCCGTCCAGTACTTCGCACCCGGCGAGCTTTTCTCGTACTGCAACAGCGGTTACGTGGTGCTCGGCAGGCTGGTGGAGGTGCTGCGCCGGAAGTCGTACAACCGCGCGCTGCGCGAGCACCTGATCACCCCACTCGGCCTGGCCCACGCCGCGACGAACGTCGATGAGGCGATCCTGGGCCTGCCCGCCGTCGGGCACCAGCGGGCGCGGCCGGACGGACCCCTTGAGCCGGTGAAGAAGTGGTCACTCGTCCCTGCCACGGCTCCGGTCGGTGCGATGCTCGCGATGAGCGCACGTGATCTGCTCGGCTTCGTCCGGCACCACCTCTCGACGCCCGAGTACGACGTCATGCGAGAGCCGCAGGTCGAGGTGCCCGAGCCCGGGTGGATGAGCGGCCATTGGGGTCTGGGCTGGTCGATACCCGACCACGGTGGGCCTGTCGTGGTAGGTCACAGCGGCTACACGATGGGGCAACGCGCGCTCGTGCGCGTCGTTCCCGAGGCGGGTGTCGCGGTGGCGATGCTGACCAACGGCGGTGATGTGTTCCCGGTGTTCGCCGAGGTGTTCGGGCACCTGCTGCACGAGCTGGCGGGCGTTCGCCAACCCGAACTGCCCCTTCCTCCGAAGAATCCTCCACCGGTCGACGCCAACCGGGCTGCCGGAACTTATCGATCTTCCGCCGGCGAATGGGTGGTGCGCGTGGACGCCGATGGCCGCGCGTGGGTCCAGGTGTCGTCGTCGGAGGAGGACGAGGAGTTCGAGTTGGTGGCGCTGAACGAGGACGCGTTGATCACCTTGGCACCACAGGAAGGCAGACACGTCGTGTACGGCCTCGGTGACGTCGATGCGGCAGGCCGTGCCCAGTTCCTGCGGTTGGTCGGGCGCGCGGTCGCCCGCGACGTCGCCAGCGGATAGTCGTCGGCGGATAGTGGTCGGCGGCCCTGACGACCGGCTTGGGCACGCGGTCAGTCCAGGCCCGGGTAGCGCTCGGCCGCTGCGGCGCAGACGTCGACGGTCAGGAACGGGGTGGTCGGGGGTCGTGCGGCGTGGGGTTCGAGGATCAGGACGCGGTTCGGGCCGAAGTCACCGGTTCCGGGGCGACACCGCGGCGGGCCGCGATCGCCGCCTCCCGCTCCCCGGCGTCACGTCGTTCCGCACGCCTTCGACGCAAGGCGTCCTCGATGTCACCGCTGGACCCGCCGGCCGCCCACTCGTCATCCGCCCCACCAGCACGTCGCCACCAACGCAGGTGGGCGTTGCAGCGGCGTTCCCGGGTCCCGCTCCAGGCGCACTCCGCCGTCAGGGCAGTTCGGCGATCCGCCGCCGACCGGGTGCACCGACGACCGGAACCGGCGAAGCTCGCCGCTCCGGTCGTGCCGACCTGGTGCCGGCCAGGTGGGGCAGTGGGTGCCGGCTCACGAGGCGCCGGTCGGCGGCGGGGCGTCCTCGGGGTCGTCGCGCCGCAGGCTGCTCCGGCGAGGCTCGCCGTAGACGGTGCCGCGCCGGCGGCCGTGGACGATGTAGTGCTGCGGTCGGGGGTCCACGGGCGGTGGTGGCGGTTGGGCGGCGCTGTCGGGCTTGCCGTACCGGTCGATGAACCGGTCGCGTGCCTCGACGAACTCGTCCCGGTCGGCGCAGGACTCCGCCCGCCACGAGCACCAGGTCACGCCCTCCCGGTCGAGGTTGTGGGCTCGGCGGTAGAACTGGCTGGTGTGGCCGATGAACACCGGCACCCCGCCGTTGCCGAACAGCACGAACGCCACCCGCGCGCCCGTTCCGGGGTAGCCGCCGGCATGGCGGAGGCCGTGGAAACCGGTGTGCCCGAACCAGGTCCCGTCCTCCGGGATGGCGAGGGCGCCGATCAGGCCGTCGAGGTCCTGCCGGTCATCCGGGTGCTGGGGCGCCCCGCCGTGCCCGAACAGGCCGGCGTCCCGCGCCCTCGACCTGACCTGGTCGTAGGCGGCGCGCAGGCCGTGCCGGTCCAACTGGCCGTCGGCGTGTGCGCGGGTGGCGCTGTCGAGGTACGCGGCCTCCGCCTCGATCGTCGCCGCTGTCAGTCGCGCGAGTTCTTCGTGCAGCCGCCGGACGTGTGTCGCGGCGACATCGACCTCGGGTACCCCGCACGAGCCCGATGTGTCGAAGGGTGGTGTCGTGATCACGGCGGGAGCATCGCGCCACTCGGCTACCGGGGCACGGACCCACACGGCAACCAAGCCCTTGACCACCCGAACGTGTCCACAAAGGGCAGTGCCGATTTCCCGTTGGGTAACAGCGCCGACGGTCCGTTGGATCGACTACGAGTCGCGATCAACCACGACGACTACCACGCCGGTCGTGTCCTCAGTGGATGGTCTGGGCAGCGGTACTAGGTGAACCGCGGTCGCGAAGTCCGGTCGTCACCGCGGTCTGTCGGCGGGGCCGATCCCGCGGTCTTTTTGTTCTGTGCCACGGTCGTTCGCGCGGCTGTCGAGGTTCCTGGGCGGCCGGGGAACTACGACTCGTCCAACTGGAAGTGCCAGATGACCAGTGCCGGCGCGCCGGCACTGACGGCTTGGGTCGCTTCGGGCACCATGGCGGCCAGGGCCCACGGCCACAGCTCCCACGGGCTCAGCTCCCACGGGCTGGGTGTCGTCGCCCGATCCGCGGGCTCCGACGCGGTCGGTAGGGGAGGTTCCTCGCAACGGCGTAGGCGCAGTCCCACGGGGAGCGCGGCGCGCAGGTAGTCCCCGATCAGGTGGCGGTGGGCGGTCAGGCGTCCGGGTCGGCCGTCGGCTCCGCGCACGGGCGGGGTCGCGCCCCAGGTGACCCGCTCGGGGTGCATGTCGGCGATCACCAGGTGTCCGCCCGGACGCAGGACCCTGGCGAACTCCGCGATCACCGGGGCGAGCGTCGGGACGTGGGTCAGGGCCAAGGCGCACACGACCAGGTCGACCTCGGCGTCGGCCACCGGGAGCCGGTGCAGGTCGCCGAGCAGGAACTCGCCCTGCGCAACCCTGGTGCGCGCCCGCGCGAGCATGTCGGGCGAGCCGTCCACGCCGATGACCCGGTGGCCACGTCCGGCCAGGAACTCGGCGTAGCGACCGGTCCCGCACGCGGCGTCCAGCGCGACACCGACGGGCAGCGAGTCGACGATCTCCTTGACCACGGGCTCGTCGAGGTCGAACGCCGAGTTGGGCTGGTCGTACGTCGCCGACCACAGCCGATAGCCCGTCACCGTGTCGACCCGGTCGACTTCGACGGCCGCGTCCGCCAGCGCCTCGTCATCGAGCACCCTGCGGATCTCCGCGATCCGGGCCTCCACGAAAGCGCGGTCGAACTCCCCGGTGAACGCGCGCAACAAGGCCATGCCCTCAAGTCCGAGCAGGTACGCCCGCGGGTCCTCGTAGATCACCCGGCCGACGTTAACGATGTTCTTGCGGGTGAGCCAACGGATTTCCGGTCGCCGCGTCGGCGGACCTGCCGACCGGCGAGGACGCACTTCGCACGCGGTGGTCCGGTCACCCTTCGGGGTGGTCGATGACGTTCCCGTTCGCGCAGTGGTCGGCGTGGTTGCCGTTCCACTGGCCGCCCGCCGGCACGACGGCGAGTTCTTGCAGGCAGACATCGGCAGCGCTGAACGCCCAGTTGCCGGCCGCGTCGACCCCGTCGCCGAAGGGCGAGCCGGTCGCGGTGTCCGCGTCGGGTTCGGCGGCCACGGCGGGCGAGGCGATCAGCGTGGACATGCCGATGCCGAGCAGGGCGGCGGCGATCCTGGCGGGTACGGGCACGAGGACTTCCGTTCGGTCGGTCGGTGGTGGCGCATGACTTATCGGCCAGGCGACAGTCATGATCAAGACCGTGGCGGGTGCAGTACCCGATCGTGTCCAGGTGTCGAGGGTCGCACTTCAGAGGTGGATGTCGTGGCGTGACGTCGCGTTCAGCTTGCGGCGGACCTTGACGACGTGCTCCTCCACCGTGCGGCGGGAGAGGAACAGGGCTTGGGCTATCTCGCGGTTGGTGTGGCCGTCCGCCAGGAGGCGGGCGACGTCCTGTCCACGGGGGGACAGCTCGCTGCCGTAGCCGCGCCTGCCGCGGCGTGAGGGGGTGGCCACGCCGGTGCTGCGGATGCGGTGCCGGCAGCGGGCGGCATCGACGGTCGCGCCGAGGGAGTCGTAGGACCGGGCCCGCGCGTCGAGCGCCGTGGCGTCGGTGCGGGCTTCCTCCTCGGCCCGCTCGACGAGCTGGGTGGCCCGGTAGGGCAGGCCCAGGTCCCGGTGCAGGGCGATCGCCTCCCGGTAGGGCCGGGCGGCTTCGTCACCGTCGTCGGTGGCCCCGGCCAGCCGCGCGCGGCAGGCGGTCAGTGCCGCGTGGGCCAGCGGGGCGTCGACACCGGACAGGCCGGCGGTCGTCTCCGCGACGAGCAGTCGCGCGGCGTCGACGCGGCCGACCGCCAGGTGGCAGTCGACGGCCTGCGGCAGGATGTCGCCCGACCACACCCACGCGCCCTTGCTCCGGATCATCGCCACGCCGCGTTCGACCTGTTCCGCGGCGGCGGTGGTCTCGCCTCGGCTGAGCAGCATGCCCGCCATCCCGCCGGCCGCCGAGATGCCCACCGGGAAGACCTGGGCGAGCGGGTGCGACCCCGCCGCCCGGAAGGCTTCCTCGGCCCGCACCCACTCGCCGCGGGCCGCCGCCGGCCAGCCCCGGGTGAGGCTCAGGTCGGTGGTCAGCAGGAGGTTGGCGTATTTCCTGACGAGGAGGTCGATCCGCTGTTCCAGCCCGGCCCACTGGCCGCTGAGCCAGTCGAGCCGGACGGCCGTGGCCTCGGCGGTGCCGACGACGTAGGAGGCGGCGACCCGCTCGGCCAGGGTGATCCCGGTGCGCAGGAACTCCCTCGCGCGGGCGTAGTGCCCGATCCACGAGCAGGCGTCCTCCGGTTGCAGTGCGCGCGGGTCAGGTGGTGCAGCTCGTCCGGGTCGTGCACGTCGGAGGCGGACGGCAGCTGGGCGATGCGCTCCCAGGTGCCCCGGTCGCCGACGATGAGCCGCCCGCCGAGCGTCGTGGCCAGCAGGGCGGTGCGCGACGCCTGGGTGGGCAGGTGGTCGGTGATCCCCTCGACCCGGCCGAGCGAGGCCCGGTGCTCGGCGATGGACGCGGTGCCCAGGTACGGCCCGGCCATGGCGGCCAGCCCGCGCACGGCGCGTTCCGGCTGGTCGCCGAGCAGGTCCAGGGCCCGGGTGATCTCCTCGGCGCCGCGGTCCAGCTCGCCGTCTCGCGCTGGAGCAGCCACTCGGCTCTCACGCCCGCTGCCCTGGCGTGCGCGGACAAGCGGGCGACAGGCGCCTGGTCAAGGCCGGACAGCACCGCCACGGCACGTTCGTGCGATTGCCGCCGCCGTGTGTCGGGCAGCCAGGCGTGCACGGCTCGTGGGCGATGTCGTGCAGGAAACCGAGCCTGTTTGCGGTCTTCTCGACGAACAGACCGCACGCCACCAGCGCGGTCACGTGCTCCGCTTCGTTGCCCGCAACGGCTCCCAGGACGTCGGCCGTCTCCGGCACGCCCAGCAGCGGCGGCCTCGGCGATGGCACGTGCGGCGTCGGGCAGGGCGTCCACCTGCTCCCTGATCACCTCCGCCACGCGGACCGGCACGTCGATGCCGTCCAACACCCGCCGCGCGAGGACCGTCCGATGATCTCCGGGTGGGCGAGCCCGCGATCCGGACTCGTCCAGCCGGAACCCCGTGGAGCGCTTCTCCGAGTTGGTCCAGCGCTTGGCGGGCACCGGGTTGGCAGGGGATCGGTTATTGGCCGGTAGCGGTGGGGGTCGGCGTGGAAAGCTGCTCCTTGATCCAGTCAACGTGGTGGGGGAGTGGTGGTTCATGGGTATGACGCTGTCGTTCACGCGGGTCACGCCGGAGCAGTTGGAGCTGGCGTTCGAGGACCCGGAGCGGGCGTTGGAGTACCTGGAGGACGAGGAGCGGCCGTACTGCTTCCTGGAGAAGTCCTGGGCGGGCATCCAGTTCCTGCTGGACGCGGCCGGGGTCGGGGTCGACGTGTACGAGGACGGTGACGCCATCGACGAGGAGTGCACCCTCTTCGGCTGGAGCGACAGCATGGTGGCGGCGACCGCCAAGGCCCTGGGCGCGACGCCGTTCGAGGTGTTGGCCGGGTTCTACGACCCGCAGCGGCTCAGCGAGAAGGACGTCTACCCCATGCGGCACCTCTGGGACGCCGACGACATCGGCTACCTGCGGGACAACTACGGCGACCTGGCCAGGTTCTTCGAGGAGACGGCGGCGGCCGGTGACGCGGCGATCCGCAACTTCAGCTTCTGAAACTCCGGGGAAGCCTGATCGGGACTTCCCGCGTGGGGTGTCGAGTCGGCGGCGGTCGGTCGTGGTCAAGGTGAGAGCTCGGCATCGGGCCTTCCCGGAGACGCGGCGGGCGCGCCTGGTCGTCGCGTAGGCTTGGGCGGGTCCCCGTCCGCGACTGTCTACAGAGGACCGATGGCCGACCGTCACCTGATCGACGTCCACCTCCTGCTGGTTCGCGACGGCCAGGTCCTGCTGACCCGGCGGCGGGACGCCGATCCCCGGTTCGACGGCCGGTGGCACCTGCCGTCGGGGAAGCTCGACGCCGGCGAGTCCGTTCTGCGGGCGGCGGCCCGTGAAGCGGACGAGGAGGTGGGTGTCGGGATCGACATCGCCGACCTGCGCCTGGTGCACACGTCGCACGTGACCGGGCCCGGACTCGAACCGCGCCTGGGGTTGTTCTTCGAAGCGCTTCGCTGGACGGGGGAACCGGTCAACCGTGAACCCGACAAGTGCTCCGCCGTCGGGTGGTTCCCGCTCGACGCCCTCCCGGACCGACTCATCGAGTACCCGGCCGCGGGCATCCACGCCTACCGCACCGGATCGCCGTTCGGCACGCTCGGGTGGCCCGACTCGACCACCTCGTAGTCCTCCTCGTTCCGCGCGGGGCCTCGTGGGAAAACAGGAAGACAGGCGCGTGGGCTGGGCTTACGGTCTGCCGTATGCGTGAAGGATCAGGTCCGCTGACGTGGCGCCCGCTCGGCCGGGAGGACGCCCAGGCGTCGGCCGACCTCCTCAACGTCATGGAGACCGTCGACCGGATCGGTGAGAACTACACCGCGGAGGACACCCTCCAGGAGCTGGTCGACCCCTACGCGGACCTGGAGCGGGCGAGCCTCGCCGCGTTCGACGGGGACGTGATGGTCGGCTACATGAAGATCCGCTTCAAGCCGTCGGCGGACGAGGTCCACCGGGTCTTCCTGGACGGCGGGGTGCACCCCGGCTACCGCCGGCGGGGTGTCGGGACCACGCTCGTGGAAGCCGGGGTGGCGGCGGCGAAGGTGGTGTACGCCCTGCACCACCCGACGTCGAAGCTGGTGGTCGACGTGCACAAGTGCGAGCACGTCGCCGGCGTGGCCGAACTGGTGCGCTCGCAGGGTTTCACGCCGGTCCGCTACTTCCGGCGGATGGAACGCCCGCTCGGTGCCGCGCTCGGCGACGCGACGATCCCCGCCGGGTTCCGGGTCGAGCCTTGGTCGGAGCACAACGACGAGGAGTTCCGGCTGGTCCGCAACGAGTCGTACGAGGACTACTGGGGTGCGCGCCCGATGCCCGCGGACTCCTGGCAGAACAAGATCACCAACCAGACGTTCCGACCCGACAAAAGCTTCCTGATGCGGGACGCCGGGAGCGGGGTCCCGGTGGGCGTGCTGGTGACCACGTGCTGGGACGCCGACACGGAGACCACCGGCGTCCGCGACGCGCACTTCATGGTCATCGGAACGCGCCGGGACCACCGGCGTCGAGGGGTCGCCGGCGCGCTGGTGGGACACGCCCTGCGGTCCGCCGCCGACCACGGCTACGACCGTGCCAGCGTGAACGTGGACTCGGCGAACCCCATCGGGTCGTTCGGGATCTTCGAGAAAGCCGGGTTCACGGCGAAGGCGCGTTACGTGCGTTGGGCGTTGGAGATCTCCCTATAGCGCCTCGCCGGTCAGACGTGAGTAGATGCGTCATTTATCCAGTGCGTGCAGGAATCGCCTCGGTTCTCGATAGAATGCGTTCCTACTGCCTCAAGAACAGCTTGTGCCACGGCTCGACCGTCGGCAAGATGCCGGCATCGGTGATCCGGTATTGTGCAGGGTGGGGCGCTTCGGGGAGGGTCGTTGCACAAGCGTGTCGTGATGGTCGTTTCGGGGGCGTTATTCGCGCTGTTGGCGCTGGTGGCGACCGTGGTCACCGATCTGTACGACCGGGAGTACCCGCAGGCCATCGGGGTCGCTGAGCGAATCGGGTTGGATTTCGGCTCGTCGCGATTCGGTGACGTCGAGGCATTCGACCGGTTGGCGGAACTGGACGCCGATCTCGGGCTCGGGCTGGTCAAGATCGCGCCGGACCTGACCGGGGGCGGTGCGGTGGACCGGAAGGTGTTCGTGGCCTTCACGCCGGGGGCGCTGCCCGGGGAGTTCCGGTGGTTCGGCGGCGGTGTCGCGGAGGTCGTCGGGCGGGAGCGGCTGGCCAACTCCTACGCCTCCGGGTCCTACCTGGTGACCAGGCCCGGCGCGCGGGTCGACGCCTTCGCGGGCGCGTTGACCGAGGCCGGGGTCAAGGTCCAGGTGCGGGTGGCCTCGGTCGCCGAGTCGGTGGACTTCGTGCTGGGGGAGGGCAGCTTCCTCGCCGCCCTGCTCGCCGCGTTCGCGCTGATCGTGGCGCTGGCGCTGTTCTGGCTGTCGATGAAGGCACGCGGGCGGGCGCTGCGGGTGCTGGCCGGCAGCCCGGTGTGGCGCATCCAGGTGCAGGACCTCGCCGGGTTCGTGGGCGGCCTGCTGGTCTCGGGCGCGGTGGTGCTGGTCGCGGCGGGTCTCTACGTCGGCCTGGCGCACGACTGGCTCTACGTCGGGCCGTTCGTCCGGGTGCTGCTCGGCCTCCAGCTCGCGGTGATCGGCGCGGCGATGGCCGCGGTGCTCCTCATGTCCGCGTCGGCGTGGCCCAGCGCCCGAATGCTCGCCACCCGCCAGCCGGCGGTGCGCAGCCTGCGCACGGCGGTCGTGGTCGTCCAAGCGGCGACGTTCCTCCTGGTGGTCTCCTCCGCGGGCCCCGCGTGGACCGCCTACCGGCAGGCGTCCGCCACCGCCGCCGAGACGGCGATGTGGCAGCGGCTCTCCGACCAGGTCGGGATCACGTTCGGGGTGTCGGAGCGGGAAATGGTCGCGGTCGAGCCCCGGATCGGTGATCTGGTGGGGGACGCGGAGGAGCGGGACGCCCTCGCGTTCTCGTACACGTTCGGCGAGCAGAACCGGCTGCCCGGTCTCACCGACTACCCGGCGGCCTCCCTGGTCAACCAGCGCTGGCTCGACCTGGTGACCGAAGGCGCGCCGCGGCCCGCACTGGAGCCCGTGCCGCGCGAGGAGGCCCTGCGCAACGGCAGCGGCCTGGCGGCGAACCTGGAGTTGTGGTCGCGCGACCGGCTACCGGGCGAGCAGGTGCTCGGTGGGTTCGAGTTCTTCCGGCCGGTGACCGACTACCGGTTGCCCGTCGCGACGGCCGGCGGCGGTGGTCAACTTGATTTCCTCGATGACGTCCTCGTCGTCGTCGTGCCTTCGGTGCGCAGCGCTTTCAACGACTCGAACCTCACGTCGATGATGTCGACCCGCAACGTCGTGCTGACCGGCGTCGGTGGCACCCAGGAACTGATGAAGCGGCACGGGCTGGACCTGAAGTCGTTGCGCGACAGAGACGTCAAGGGCGTGCTGCGGGTCGTCTACATCGCCGAGGACGGCCTCCTGCTCGCCCAGTTCACCGCCTACGTCACCTGGCTGCTGAACCTCTCCCTGGTGGCGCTGGTCGTCGCGTTCGCCGTCGCCGCCGGGATCAGCGCGCTGATCACCGCCCTGCTGCACGCCAAGCGCGACTTCCCGCTGCGGGTGGCCGGCCGGTCGTGGGCGCAGATCCTGCGCGGCCGGGTGGCCCGGGAGTTGCTCGCCGGCGTGGGTCTCGTCGTGATCTCCCTGCTGTTCCAGCAACCCGGGGCGATGGGCGCGGTCCTCGTGGTCGCCGCGTTCGGGCTGCTCGCCGTTGCGCTGAGCCACCTCTTCGCCGCCCGCTGGTGCTTCGCCGGCGTCGGCCGGCGCCGGATCTGATCGGAGTTCTCCAGATGTTGGTCGAGGCCGAAGACGTGTCCGTGTCGATCGGCGGCCGAGCCGTGCTCGACGGTGAGACGGTCCGCTGCGCGCCCGGGACCATGACGGCCCTGGTGGGGCCCAGCGGTTCGGGCAAGACCACGCTCCTGCACTGCCTGGGCCTGCTGCTGCCGGTCGACCGCGGGCGGATCGTGGTCGGCGGCGACGACGTCACCGGGTACGGGGCGGGGGCGCGGCGGCGGTTCTGGCGCGACCACGCGGCGTTCGTGCTCCAAGACTACGGGATCATGGACGAGGAGTCGGTGGCGTTCAACGTCACCATGCGGTCCGGCCTGTTCGGCCGGCGGGTCACCGGTGACCTGGAGCGGCTGGCCGCGGTGCTGGAGCAGACCGGGCTGGGCGGGCGGCAGGAGGAGGCGGCGAGCCACCTCAGCGGCGGGGAGAAGCAGCGGCTCGCGCTCGCCCGCGCCATCTACAAGCAGGCCGGGGTGGTGTTCGTCGACGAGCCGACCGCCTCGCTCGACGCGGTGAACCGGCGCAAGGTGATCGACCTGTTCGCGGGCTTCGCCGCCGACGGGCGCACGGTGATCGTGTCCACCCACGACGCGGAGATGATCGAGGCGTGCGGCTCCCGGTACGAGATCGGCTCCGCGCGCGCCGTCGCCGCCTGATGTTGTCGTCCCAGTGCAGGAGGGTTTCGCTGTGCAGCCGGTTCACAAGATCATCATCGGTGCGGTCGCGGTGCTCGTGGTGGCGGGAGGCGTGACGTTCGCGTTGACGGGCTTCGGTTCGTCCTCGAACGACACGCACCCGCCGTGCGACACGTTGCCCACCGCCGCCGAGGTGTCCAACAAGCTGGAGAGCAATCGAAAGCTCGCCGACGACATTCGCGCGGTCGGCGACGGCGTCTCGGTCGAAGTGGGCCGGCCGTGCGACGGGGACCGGGCGCTGGTGCAGGTCGCCTACGACTCGGCGGACCAGCGTGACGCGGTGCGGCGGGTGCTGTCGGACGGGACCGGGTTCGGGGTGCCGGTGCACCTGGTGCGGCGGTAGGCGCGGGTGGCGAAGTCCTGCTCAGACGAACCAGTCCGCGCCCTTCGACCAGTGGCCGACCCAGCCGGCGAAGCCTGATTCCCCCGTGGTGGTGCCGAACTCCGCGCCGAACGGGAGCGCGCCCTCGCCGGTGACGTACCAGAGGTGGCCGCGGTGCGGTCCGGTCACGACGAGGTGCCAGTTCATGCCGCAGCCGTCGGTGCCGAGCACGACCGACCCGTGGTGGAAGACCTGCTCCAGCAGCGGCTCGACCCCGTCCTCCGGGCGGGGGCCTCGTCCCACGACCACGTGGCGGTGAGCGGGAACGGGCGGTCGAGCGCGCGTTCCGAACGGTCCGCGCCCCAGTCGCGGGGGAGGTCCGCCAACGCCACCAGCCCGTACTCGGGCGGCCCGGCGGGAGCGCCGTCGGCGATCTCCGCGACGAACGTCCGGTAGGGCTCCGGGAGTACGATCCCGTGCTTCGCCTCGAACGCGTGCACGGCGTCCCAGCCCAGGGGCGCGGTGCCCTTCCCGTCGAAGGTGTCGCGGAGGAAGGCGATCTCGTCCATGGCGCCATCTTGCATCAGCGCGTTCGCGCCACCGCACTTGCACCGCGGCCCGGCACCCGAGGGCGTCAGGCCGCGGTGTCGGCTCACGTCAGCGGCGACCCTCCAAGGACGCCGTGGGCGTCGTGGTGGGGGTGGTCGTGGTGGTCGGATCGTCGTCGTTGTCATCGTCGTCGTTGCCGTCGTCGTTGCCGTCGCAGTTCAACTCGTCGACGAGGTCCTCCAGCTCCGGGTGGTCGAGGAGGTCGAGGTCCTCCAGGACGTCGCAGATCAGCTCGGAGACGTAGTCCTGCTGAAGGTCGGACGGGTCGGGGTTGATCGGCGCGGCGGCGGCCGGGCCCGCGAACGTGGCCAGACCCAGGGCGGTACCGATCAGCGCGGCGGCGATGCGGTGGTTCACAACTCCTCCAAAGTGGTCGTTCGGACCGTGGAGGAGTTCCCGCGCGGACGGCGTTCAGCCGTCGAACGCTCCTACGTCACTCATCCGTGTGATCTGCTGGAGCGACACTGCACAGTGGAGGGACGGTTCGGGTGAGGTACGTGAGCGTGGAGCCGTTGCAGGATCAGTACGGGTACCACCTGGACCCGCGGACGTACCTGGCCGTGCTCCCGCAGCTCGCCGGTGATCTTCCCGCCGGTTCGGCGGCGTTCGCGGCGGACCCCGGGCACTACGACTTCCACGGGCCACGTTGCGTCAAGGACCTGGGCTGGGGCTCGGCCACACTTGTCGACGGGCAGGGCGTGATCGCCCTCGATCTCGTCCTCACCCCGAACGAGTGGAAGCACGAGACCGGCCTGCGCCTCCGCTACCTGAACGTGCGGTCCTTCCACGTGGACGTCGAAGAATCGGGTGGCACGCTTCCCCGTTTGGGTGCTCTTCAACTGGACGAGATCCTCCCGCACGCGGCAGGGGTATCCCACGAGATTGCCTTTACGTGCGGCTCGGTCCTCGTCGTCGCCGCCGACCTCGTGGCGACCTGGGGCTGAACGACGCGGGCACGTACCCGGTCGCCTGGCGGGATTGCCGGCCGGAGCGGGTGATCGCCGACGGGGGCACCACCCGCGCCGGCACCGGGGTCACCGGGGGACTGGGGTTTCGGAGGGGGTTCGGACCAGTTTGTCCACGGCGAACAGGCCGATCACCGAGACCGCCGCCGTGACGCCCAGGACCCAGCGGACGCCGATGATGTCGGCCAAGGCGCCGGCGCCGAGCATCGTGGTCAGCAGGACCGCCGAGTACACGGCGCCGGACGTGCCCACCACGCGGCCCCGCACCGAGTCCGGCACGCTGAGCAGCAGCCAGGTCTGCGTGCCCACCCACGAGATCGTGAACGGCAGGCCGGACAGGCAGAACGTGATCAGCGCCATCGGGGTCGACGGCCAGAGCACCAGCACGACGATCAGCGCGTTCGCGATCGCCGCGCCCAGCACCACCGGCAGGCGGTAGCCGAGGCGGCGGATCGTGAGGCCGACGATCGGGCCCGCGATGATGGCGGTCACCGCGAACGAGCTGTTCGCCAGGCCCATCTCGCCCGACGACGCGCCGATCACGCCCAGCATCAGCACCGGGAACAGCGCGGACAGCGGGCCTTCCTTGACGGCGTCGAGGAGCTGGAGCAGCACCAGGCCGCGCGCGCGGGCGTTGGTGCGCATGATCGTCCGGAACCCGTGCCCGGCCGGCTCGTCGGCACCGCCGTCCGGGTCCCGGCCGCCGCCGTCGCGCGGCAGCAGGACGCTGAGCAGGAACGACACCGCCATCAGCACGGACATGCCGAGCACCGTCCAGCGGAACCCCGCCCACGCGATGACGAAACCGCCCAGGGCGGGCGCCACGAGCCGGGTCGCGTTGGACGCCAGCGAGTTGAGCCCGTTGGCCTCGGGCAGGTCCCGGCCGGGCACGTAGGACGCGATGAGGACCTGTTCGGCCGGACCGTAGAACTGCTGCACGGTCGCCTGGAGGAAGACGACGGCGATCAGGCCCGGCACCGACTCGGCCACGCCGAACAGGCCGACCAGCAGCGCGGCGCGGGCCAGCAGGGCGGACCGCACGATGCGCAGCCGGTCGAAGCGGTCCGCGACCGCGCCCGCCACCGCGCCGAACGCGATCCCGGCGACCGTCCCGGTGGCGGCCAGCACGCTGGTCAGCAGCGCCGACTCGGTGAACAGGAAGATGTGGACGGCGAGCGCGATGCCCAGCGACCACCCGACCATCGACGACACCAGGTTGACGATCCACAGCAGCCGGAAGCGGCTGTTGGCGCGGAGCAGCTTCACGCCCTGGTCCCGGCCATGGCGCGGGCGACCTCGTGCAGGCTCTCGGCGTTGACGAAGTCGTCCATCCGGACCGGGTAGCCCAGGTCGCGCAGCCGGCCGATCAGCGCCAGCACGGCCATCGAGTCCAGCCCGAGGTCGAAGATGTCGAGGTGCGGCCGGTCCAGCGGCCGGCCGACCACCACCTCGTACTCCCGTCCCAGATCAGCGAGTGCGCTGTCCACCGTTGCTCCCTTCACGGACGTGGGCCTCCAGGGCCGGGTAGTCGGTCTTGCCTGAGGCGGTCAGCGGCAGGCGGTCCACCGCGACCAGCCGGAACGCGAAGTCCTCCATGGCCGAGCCGTCCCGGACGAACTGCCGGACGGCGCGGGTCAGCGGCGCGGTCCCCGGCTCGCGCGGCACGCACACCACGACGACGCGGGAGATCGACGGGTCGTCGGCGTCGAGCACCACGGCGCAGTCCTGGATCGCCGGGTGGCCGCGCACGACGGTCTCCAAGCCGTCCAGCTCGACGCGGACGCCGTTGAGCTTGACCTGGCGGTCCGACCGGCCGACCACGGACAGCACGCCGGGCGCGACCTCGACGGCGAGGTCTCCGGTGTCGTAGCTCGGTCCCAGGCCGTCGATCGACGTGAAGCCGCCGGACCCGGCGGCGGCGCCGATGTAGCCGTCGGCGACCTGGATCCCGGAGATCACCAGCAAGCCCTGGCCGGTGTCGTCCGACGGGCGCACGGTCAGCGTGCAGTTCGCCGCGCCGCCGCCGATCGGCACCGGGTCCCACGCCTGGCCGGCGTCGAACGTCCAGTGGCTGACGTCGATCGCGCACTCGGTCGGCCCGTACATGTTCACGATGCGGGCGTTGGGCGCGAGTTCTTGCAGGCGCGCCGCGGTGTCCCGGTCGAGCACCTCGCCGCTGAGGGCGACCAGGCGCAGGCTCGGCACCGGCCGCACGTTCGGGTCGCGCATCGCCGAACGTGCGACCGACGGCACGAAGTGGCAGACCGTCACGCGGTCGTCGTGCAGCACGCGCCACAGCGACGACCAACCGCCCTCGTCCCGCACGTCGAGGACTGACGTGCGGGCGTTGTGCAGCCGTGGCCACAGGAACTCCCACACGGACACGTCGAAGCCGCACGACGTCTTGGACAGCACGGTGTCGTCGGGGCCGAGCGCGTGGACGTCCTGCATCCACGCGAGCCGGTTGCGCAACGCGGGCCACGACGTCTGCACGCCCTTGGGCGCGCCCGTGGTGCCGCTGGTGTACATCACGTAGACCGCCGGCGCGGGCGTGACGTCCAAGCCCGCGACGACGTCGGGGTCCGGGACGGCGTTGAGGTCGGGGACGGCGTCGGGCCGGAGTCGGTCGAACGGCAATGACCGCACGCCGGGTGCACCGGCCTCGATCATCAGCGCCACTTCGGCGTCCGCGCTGACGTACCCGGTCCGCTCGGCCGACCAGGCGACGTCGAACGGCACGTACGTGCACGCCGCGACGACGATGCCGAGGACCGCGATGTGCTGCTCGACGCCGGGCGCGAGCCGGACGCCGACGCGGGAGGCCGCCGGGACCAACTCGCGCAGCTTCACCGCCGCGGCACCGACGGCCGCCGCTAGTTCGGCGTTGGTCAACGCCCGCCGGCCGTCGTGGATCGCCGGCTCGTGCGGTGCCGACGCCGCGGCGGCGCACAACGCGGTCCACAGGGCCGAAGCGCAGGATCGGGGCTCAGCCATGCCGTACTCGCACTGCGCGGTTCGCGATGCCGCGCACGGCGGCGCGGTAGGCGGCGACGGCGGTCGGCTCGTCCGCGAACCGGCCGTCGGAGTAGAGCTGGAGGTCGATCCGGTTGGTCGCCTCCTCGCTGCGGTTGAAGCTCGCCTCGAACGGGAAGTCGGTGCGCGACCAGTCCGACACCTGTTCGAACGTGTCGATCCCCATCCGCTCGGCGGCACCGGCGACGCTGTGGAAGCTGTTGAACACGAACAAGGACTGCGGTGCGACGCCACGGCCGAACTCGCGCACGAGGTGCGCCAGCGGCACCCGTCCGCGCGCCGTCACCTGCATCACCTCCCGGTGCACGTCGGCCGGCGCGGCGACGGCGTCGACCGGTTCGGCGCGCCGGGGCAGCGGCACGACGTTGAGGAACATCCCCCGGGCGTCGACCCCGTCCTCCACGGCCAAGCGGGTGTTGACCGTCATGCCGGTGAGGGTGCCGGCGGCACCGGGAATGCGGTGCAGCGCGGTCAGGTGGACCGTGAGCAGCACGGTCTTGAGCCCGACGCCCGAAGCGCGCGCGAGGTCGAGCAGCGCCTCGCACTCGCTGCCGGAGATCGTCAGCGACGTGTGCCAGGCGGCGCTGACCGTCGTGCCGTGCCGAAGGCTCCCCGTCGCGTCGGTCGTCCACGGCGCGAGCTGCTCGCGCCACCAGTCCAGGTCGCTGCCCGACCGCACCACGCACCGCTGCTGGGCGCTGTGGAACCGCAGGCGGAACGACGGGGGCGGCGGAACGACGGGACCGCCGTTGCCGAGCGCGGCGACGTAGGTGTCGAAGTACTCGATGAAGTTGAGGTGGGTGCTCCAGCCGTCCGCGATCGCGTGCGGCTCGGTGATCGTCAACGTGATCCGGTGGTCGGTGAGCACGTGGACGGTGAACCGCGTGAGCGGGGCGTCGCGCAGCGACAACGTCCGGGCGTTCTCGGCGGCGGCGAACCGGTCGAGTTCGGCGGTCCGCCCCGGTTCGTCGAGCCGGCGCAGGTCGTGCACGGTGACCAGCGGCTCGGGCGGCTCGGCGAACACGATCTGCATGGGCACGGAATACGTGTCGAGGTCGAGCGCCGAGCGGAACATCTCGTGCCGCGCGGCCAGCGCCTCGCCGCACGCGACGAACAGCCCCAGGTCGACCGCCGGCACGGAAAGCCGGGACATGGCGACGTTGTGGTACGGCGGCACGCCGGCCGCGCCCTTCCGCCGCCGCGCGTTGCCCATCACCAGCTGGGTCGCCATCGCGACCTGCTGGCCGGTCATCGGGAACGCGTCCACCGCGCCCGCCGGGACCAGCGCGCGGTCGGCCGGGTCGAGCAGGCCGAACGCCGGCACGCCGGTCCAGTGGTCGTCCGGCACGGTGGCCGGGTCGGCGACGTCGCCGGCCCAGCCCGGTGCCGTGCCCGCGAGGCCGTTCACGGCAGGTCCGCGGTGTGGCCGGCCCGCTCGGCGATCGCGTGCAGCCGGTCGTCCACCAGCACGTCGCGCAACGTGATCCGGACGCCCCGGCGGCACGCGAGCGCGACGAAGCGCACGCAGGTGATCGAGTCGCCGCCGACCGCGAAGAACCGGCTGTCGCGCTCCGGCGGGTCGATCGCCAGCAGTTCCTCCCAGATCTGCCCGATGACCTGCTCTGCCGCTGTCCGGTCTGCTGCCGTGCGGTCTGCGGCGCCCGACCCGCCGGCGTCCGTCGCGTGGTGGCCTTCCTCTGGCATGGCTAGTGCTCCCAGTCTCTGTGTCGTCGGTGGCTGCGGGTCGGGTGTGCGGGTGTGCGGGTGTGCGGGTGTGCGGGTGCGCGGTTCAGCGCACGATGAGGTGGTCCTCCAGCACGAGGGCGTCGACGTCGCTGTCGAGGAACGTGCGCACGGCGTCGGCGGGGGAGCACACGATCGGCTCGCCCCGGACGTTGAACGAGGTGTTGAGCACGACCGGTGTGCCCGTCAGCCGGCGGAACTCGTCGATGATCCGCCAGTAGCGTTCGTTGTCGGCCCGCCGCACGACCTGGATGCGCGCGGAGCCGTCGACGTGCGTGACACCGCCGAGCCGTTCGCGCCAGTGCGGGTGCACGTCGACCGTTTCGACCATCCACAGGAAGTCGGCGGGGTCGTCCACGACGAAGCACTCGCGAGTGTGCTCCTCCAGCACGGCGGGCGCCAGCGGCCGGAACTCCTCGCGGAGCTTGACCATCGAGTTGATCCGGTCGCGCATCTCGGTGGTGCTCGGGTCGGCCAGGATGCTCCGGTTGCCCAGCGCGCGCGGGCCGTACTCCATGCGCCCCTGGAACAGCGCGACGACCTTGCCGTCCGCGAGCAGCCGCGCGGTTTCGGTGGCCAACGCGTCCGCGTCGAGCTTGCGCACCTGCGCGTCGATGCCCTTCAGCGCGGCCTCGACCTCGTGGTTGTCGTACGACGGGCCGAGGTAGGGCGGACCCAGCCGGGGCCGTGGCTTCGCGGCGGGCCGCTGCCCGACGTGCGCGGGCAGGCCGGGGTCGCTGCGGTGCAGCACGGCCAGCGCCGCGCCGAGCGCGGTGCCGTCGTCGCCGGCGGCCGGCTGCACGAACTGGTGGCGGTAGAGCCCGCTCTCCCGGATGACCTTGTTGAGCACGCAGTTGAGCGCCACGCCGCCGGCCAGGCACAGCACGTCGGCGCGCGGTGATTCCCGTTCGGCGCCGAGGAAGCCGAGGATCGTGCGCTGCGCGGACTCCTGCAACGCGGCGGCGAGGTCGAGGTGGTGCTGCTCGATCGGGCTGCCCGGTCGCCGGGCCGGGCCCAGCACCTCGGCGAGGTGGTCCAGCGACCGCGCGTAGGTCGCGCGCTCCTGCGGGGTGTGGTTGAGGTAGGTGAACGGGGTGGCGTACTGGCCGTCGTCGTGCGCCTGCACGATCTCGGCCAGCGCGTCGCGCAGCGGGGCCGGGTCGCCGTACGGCGCGAGGCCCATCACCTTGTACTCGTCCATGTTCATCCAGAACCCGAGGTGCAGGGTGATCAGCCCGTAGGCGAGCCCGACCGAGTGCAGGCCCTTCACCTGGGACAGCAGCTCGATGCCCCCGTCACCGGCCCGGTAGAGCGACGTGCTCTCGAACTCGCCGATGCCGTCCGCGACGAGGACGTCCGCCTCGGCGAACCCCGAGCAGTAGAACGCGCTCGCGGCGTGCGCGAGGTGGTGCGCCACCGGCACGACCTCCAGCGCCGAGTCCCACGTGTCACGCGGGTGCTCGGCGAACAGCTCGCGCTTGAGCACCTCCGGCGAGTACACCTCGTCGTACTCGTCCGCGGTGCCCTGGGCGGCGAAGAACCGCTGGTACGGCGTGAAGTCGAAGTTGTGCGCCACGTACGCCACGTCGCGGGGCTTGATGCCGGCCTCGGCGAGCACGAAGTCGATCGCCTGGCGGGGGAACCTCCCGGTCCCCTTCCACCGGGCGAAGCGCTCCTCGGCGGCCGCGGCGACGATGCCGTCCTCGGTCACCAGGGCGGCCGCGGCGTCCGCGCCCTGCGCCAGCCGGTAGTGCCGCTCCTCCAACCCCGGGAAGGTCCTGCGCATGCGCGCCTCGCTCTGCCCGAGGCCGCTGATTCCCAGTACGTACACGACATCTCCTTGAGATCTGCGGTCGTTGACCCTCAGCAAGTGGTGGCCCTCGTCAGGCGGTCTTCGGCACCTGGTCGCCGACGAGGTCCCACAGCACCCGGGCGTGGCGGTCGACCACGTCGTCGAACTCCGCGGCCAGCCGGTCGATCGACGAGTGGTCGCCCAGGCTCTCGGCGGCCAGCGCCGCGTAACCCAGGCTGCGGCAGTAGCGGACGACCGGCCGGTACTCGCGCACGGCGTCGGCCGCGGCGTCACGGTCGTCGGAGAGCATCAACTCGATGCGCGACAACATGAGCAGCGAGTGCTCGTAGAGGACGCGCGAGGACCGGAGGTCGTACTCCCGCTCGGCGTGGCGGC
The DNA here is from genome assembly GCF_000328705.1 of Saccharothrix espanaensis DSM 44229. Taxonomy (NCBI): domain Bacteria; kingdom Bacillati; phylum Actinomycetota; class Actinomycetes; order Pseudonocardiales; family Pseudonocardiaceae; genus Saccharothrix; species Saccharothrix espanaensis. The sequence continues at coordinate 2,356,819 of NC_019673.1, forward strand.
TCGCCGTCATCTCGTCGGCGAAGCACCGCCACGCCGAGAGCCCGTACTCGCGCTCCCACGGCTCGCGCAGCGCGCGCAGCGGGGAGGTGGGGTTCTCCGAACGCAGGTAGGCGCGGATCTCCTGTGCCACGAAGGCTTTGTCGAACTCGTAGGTGCTCTCCGGCAGGAACCGGTAGAGCACGAACTGCCGGCACGGGCTGTCCAGCTCGCGGTGGATGGCGAACGCCGAGTCCAGCGCCCGCGCCGGGATGGTCACCGAGCGGAACGCCGGCGTGTCGTCGTAGCCCAGCACGTCGACCGTGCCCGCGTCGGGGTCGTACCCGTGCACGAGCAGGTCGTGCGAGAAACGCTTGCGGCCGTGGGAGAACCGGTTCGGGATGTCGTGCTCGTCCACGTTCAGGTACAGGTACCGGCCGTCCGCGAGCTGCCGGGCGACGAAGTCGGTCAGCCGCGAGCCCAGCAGGTCGTGCATCAGCTCGGAGTCCGTCCGCAAGGTCTCCAGGTGCGGGTTGATCGCGTAGTCGAACAGGTAGAAGCACAGCGGGACCGGCGACTGCGGGCGCGTGTCGTACGCCAGGTGGATGAAGTTGGTCAGCGTCCACTCGACCTTCGACGGGTCGTTCGCCGCGATGATCGACGTCGGGAACGCGTAGAAGTGGTAGGCGCGCGTGGTCACGTCCTCTTTCACCGGCAGCCGCACGCGGCCGGTGGTCGACGGCCCGGCCGTCCTGCCCGGGTGCGCCACGTCAGGCCCGCACCGGGTCGGTCATCGCGACCGCGATGCGCCGGTCGCCCTCGAACGGCTCACGGCCGTGCGCCATGCGCATGTTGTCGACCACCAGGACGTCACCGCGCCGGTAGTCGAACCGCGACGACGCGCGCCGGTAGCGGTCCCGGAGGTGCTCGCACACGTCGTCGGGGATCGTGCCGCCGTCGCCGTACCGGGTGTCGTTGGGCAGGCCGTCCGCGCCGAACATCCGGTGCATCACCTCGAACGCCGCCGGCGGCAGGGTGCTCGGGTGGAAGAACGCGATGTGGTTGAACCACAACGACTCGTCGGTGTCCGGGTGCCGGTGGAACGCGCTGCGCCCGGCCCTGGTCTGCAACACCCCGTCGGGCCGCCAGGTGGGCACGATCCCGGTCGACGCGCAGTAGCGCTCCACGGCCGCCCGGTCCGTCGTGCCGTAGACCTCGGTCCACGGCAGGCCGAAGCCCGGCTGGTAGGTCCGCACGTGCAGCCACCCGCGAGCGCGGAACTCCTCGCGCACCGCCGGGTCGATGGTCCGGGTGACCTCGCGGATGTCGGCCAACGGGGTCGCGCCGCCGCTGCCCGCCGGGAGGTCGCAGTAGAAGTACAGCCACCGGGGCCAGCTCGACTGGTAGGAGTTCTCGTTGTGGAAGAAGATCTCCTTGTCCTTCGCGTACTCGGTCGAGGTGTAGACGCGCTCGCCGAGCGCCCGGCGCGGTGACGACCGCTCCGAGTACTCCAGCCGCTCCCCGCCGACCGCGGTGACGACGCGGGCGAAGTCGTCCGTGCCGTCGACGTCGAAACCGCGCAGCAGCACGGCTCCCGCGTCCGCGAGCGACGCGCGCAGTTCGCGTGCCACCTCCTCGGGCAGCGGGGTCCGCACGTCGTGGGGGAGGTCCGCCGGGGTGAGGGTCCTCGGCATGGTCATCACCGGCTCTCCGGGTCCGTGGACGGCAGCGCGACCGCGAGCTTGCCGCGCTCGGTCGTCGCGATGTCGTGGCTGATGGCGATCTCGGCGGGCAGCGCGTACACCGGGAACAGCTCCCGGAGGTGGCCCCGCAACGCTTTCGGGGTGATGGCGGGGTCCGTGACGACGACGTGCGCTGTCAGGCCGTCGTCGACCTGGCCGACCGCGGCGTTGAGCACGCCGGGGAAGGTGGCCAGGCGCGTTTCGAGGGCGGCGAGGTTGACGCGGAAGCCGTTGACCTTGACCTCGCGCCCGATCCGCCCGTGGTAGGTGAACAGGCCGTCCGGTGCCAGGGAGACGTGGTCGCCGCTCGGGTAGCGCCGCCGGCCGCCGCGCGCCGCGAACGGCACGAGTTCGCCGCGGCCGTCGCCGCCGCCGCCGTCGTTCCGGCAGACCAGGTAGCCGGTCGCCACCTGATCGCCTTCGATGACCAGCTCGCCGTGCGTCGGGCCGTGGTCGGTGGGCAGCGGCCCCAGGCTCAGCACGACACCGGGCGGCGCGGTGCCGATCGGCACGTCGTCGCCGGCGAAGTCGCCGGGCACGGTGAACCGGCAGCAGCCCACCGCGGCCTCGGACGGGCCGTACTCGTTGACGATCTCCGCCTCGGGGAACCCGGCCCGCCACCGCGCGACGGCCTGGCCGCGCACCGCCTCCCCACCGACCACGAGCACCGGGGCGCTCGACCGCACCCCGAGGTCGGCCATCATCCGGCAGACGATGTCGAGCTGGCTGGGCGTGAGCTTCACGAAGCTCGCGCCGTCGAACGGACCCGGTTGCCTCGCCACGTCCAGCGGCCACCGGATCGGGTCGAGCACGACCAGCCGGCGGCCGGAGACCAGCGGACCCAGCAGGCTCGTCACCGTCAGGTCGAAGCCCAGCGAGGTGAACAGCGGCGCGCCGTAGCCCCGCTCCGCCCGGTACTCGGCCATCGACCACGACAGGTACGCCTCGACCGCCGAATCCGGCACCACGACACCCTTGGGGGCACCGCTCGTGCCGGACGTCGCGATCACGTACGCGGTGCCCTCCGGCACGCTCTCCGTGACGAGCGCACCGCCGCCCACCAGGACGCCCGCCAGGACGTCCGCCGAGTCCAGCCAACGCACACCGTGCCCGGAGTGCCGCCGCTCGCCCAGCACGACCGACGCCCCGCACACCCTGGCGAAGGCGGCCACGGCCGCGTCCGGCGTGCGCGAGTCGATCGGGGCGTAGGCGGCGCCCGTCAACAGCACGGCCACGATCTGGGTCACCGTCGTGCCGCACGCCGTCCCCTGGACGGGCACGACCGTGCCGGGGCCGACGCCCTGCCCGCGCAACGCGTCCGCGAGCCGTGACGCGTCGTCGAGCAGGGTCGCGTAGGACGTGGTCGCCCCCGCCTCCTCGATCGCCACGCCGCGCCCGTCGCGGATCCGTGCGACGAGGTCGCGCTCAGCCGCCATGACCGCTCCCGGCCGTTGCGTGGTCGACCGCACGGCCGATCGCGACGAGCAGGCGGCGCTCGCCGGTGTACGGGTTGCGGGCGTGCGCGCGGCGGAGGTTGTCGAGCAGCATCACGCGGCCCTCGGTCCAGCCGACGACCTCTTCGAGCCGGTCGCACGTGGTAAGCAGCTCGACCACGTCCTCGTCGGGGATCGGGCTGCCGTCGCCGAACGTGCACGTCTTCGGGAACTCCCCAGGCGGCATCAGCGCGGCCATCGCCTCGTGCACGTCCTCATCCAGCGCGCGCGGGTGCCAGTGCAGCACCTGGGCGACGAACGAACGCCGCCCGCCCGGCAGGGTGATCACGGCGGCACGGCGCTGCCACGTGGTGAGCACGCGGCCGTCGTCGGACCACTCCCACCGCGCGCCGTCGCGCTCACACCGGCGTTCGACGGCCTGGCGGTCGGTCGTGCCGTACACGGTCGGCCAGTCGAGGCCGAGGTCCGTGCCCAGCCGCCGCACGTAGGTCACGCCCAGTTCCTCGAACCGGCCGCGCACGGCGGGGGTCAGCTCCTCGTACACCGCCGTCATGTCGACGGTCGGCGTCTCGCCCCGGTCCGCCGCGCGCTGGCAGCCGAACGCGATCCGCCGGGGCCACTCGGTGGCGAACGTGTTCTCGTTGTGCCACAGCAGCTTGCGCTTGCTGGAGTACTCGACGGGCCGGTTCACGGTGCCGGTCGGGTCGTCGCCGACCAGCGGGTGCTCGGGGTTGTCGCGGGACAGCGGCCCGCAGGCGAGCTCGGCCAGGACCTGGAAGTTCGCCACGTCCGTCAGCCCGGGGCCGTCGAGCACCACCCCGCCGTCCCGGTCGAGGCACGACTCCACCTCGTCCCCGTGCGCCGACCACCAGCCGCCGACCTCGCGGTCGACCTCCAGATGCCTCATGCTTCCTCGTCTCCTTGCCGGCTGCCGTGCGCCGCCGTGTCGAGAGCGGTGAGCAGGCGGCGGCCCAGCCGCGCCGGCTCGTCCAGGCCGAACAGGTCTTGTCGTGCGGTGACCGTCAGGCGCACCCGGGAGCCCTCCGAGGTGACCCCCACCGCGAGGTCGTTGCGCGCCACCGGAAGGGCGATGTCGACCGGCGACAGCACGCCGCCCTCGCGGTCGGGTCGTGGTGCGCGCAGGTAGAACTTGCAGGCCCGGGTGTCGGGTCGCGGGGTCTCGCGCTCCGGGGGCAGGCCGGTGGTCAACGCCCGCGCGGCCAGGCCCGCCACGTCGGCCAGCACCCGGCGGGCGGCCTCCGGTCCGGGCACGCCCAGGTCGACCTCGCGGAGCCGGCGCTGGGTCTGGAAGTACCCGATGCGGTCGCGCGCGCCGTCGTCCACCGCGCGCAGGTCGACGTCGATGTACGGGGTGACCGCCTGACCGGACCACGCCGCGACGCCCGTCGCGAGGTGCCCGACGACCCAGGCGAACGGGGTCAGCGCGTTCTCCCGGGCCCGCCGCCGCGCGCGGTCCCACGTCTGGTCACCGAGAACAACCATCCACTGTGGATCAGTCGTCGTGTCGTCCGGTCCGCCCTCGCGGGACCGGACGACCGTGACCGGCGGGTCGTCGAGCGGGCCGGTGCCGGTCGGCTCCCCGGCCAGTTCACGCGCGAGCGCGTCCCAGAACAGCTCTTCGGACCGCCCGTCCCACACCACGTGGTGCGCGACGCCGAAGACGTGGTCGACGGCACCGGACCGGTCGACGCGGACCGCGAGCCGCAGCACCGGCCCGGTGACCGCCGACAGCGGTTCCCGCGCCAGCGCGCCCACCACGTCGGACGGCCGGTGCTCCGGCCCGAACACCGGCACGCCCACCGCCGGGCCCGCGTCGGGTGTCTTGACCAACCGGCCGTCCGCGTCGACGGCGAAGGTCGAGCGGCACTCCGGGTGCCGGTCGAGCACCCGGACGAGCGCGCGGGCGAACGGTCCGGGCGCGGGCCCGCCGGCGACCCGTGCGGCGAACGCGCACAGCAACCGCCGGACCGGCGTCCCGGCCTGTTCCTCGTACCACAGGCCGAACTCCTCGCGGGTGGCCTCGGTCGCGACGGTCGACACGGCTACTCCCCGGTCCGACCGATGCAGTCGGCGACGGTCCGGAAGGTGGGGTTCTCGAAGATCTCCACCAGCGGCAGCTCCACCTGGAACCGCGCGCCCAGCGCCCGGACGAACTGGATGAACACGAACGAGTCGACATCGCCCCGGAAGAGGTTCTCGTCCGGCGCGGGCACCAGGTCGGGGTCCGGCGCCACCCCGCGCCAGCACTGCTCGACCTGCTCCAGCACGGTGTCGCGGGCCATCAGAGCGCCCCCTGACCGGCCAGGTCGCGGTCCACCGGCCGGGTCACCACGTCGCGGATGAACCCGGCGGTGCGCACGATGTCGTCGCTGAGCACGCGGTCCTCGGCCAAGTGCCCGACGACCTCGCGGTAGGCGTGGTGCAGGGCGCGGCAGCGGGCCGACAGCACCAGGTCCTCGCGCAGGTCGACCGCCTGGCACGCGGTGAGCCACTCGATCGCGAGCACGGTCTCCAGGTTGTCCACGATCCGGCGCAGCTTGAGCACCGACGTGCCGCCCATGCTCACGTGGTCCTCCTGCAACTGGCAGGTCGGGATGGAGTCGACGCTCGCCGGGTGGCACAGCGTCTTCATCTCGTTGACCAGCGCGGCCGACGTGTACTGCACGATCATCAGCCCCGAGTTGACGCCGGGGTCGGCGGTCAGGAAGTCCGGCAGCCCGCGCCGCCCGGACAGCAGCTGGTAGGTGCGGCGCTCCGAGATCGACCCCAGCTCGCTGACCGCGATCGCCAGCAGGTCGGCCGAGATGGCCACCGACTCGCCGTGCAGGTTGCCGCCGAACAGCGCGATCTCGTCGTCGGGGAAGAACAGCGGGTTGTCCGCGACGGTGTCCACCTCGTTGAGGATCGAGCTGCGGGCGAACGAGATGTGCTCGCGCGCCGCCCCGTGCACCTGCGGGATGCACCGGAACGAGTACGGGTCCTGCATGGACGGCACCGCCGTCGGCAGCGACGCGTGGTTGCCGTCGAGCGTGTGCTCCCGCAGCGACTCGGCGACGACCCGTCGCCACGCGTTGCCCGAACGCCGGTGGTAGCGCTCGTGGAAGAACCGGTCGGCGCAGCTGAACGCCTGAAGGCTCATCGCGGCCACCAGGTCGGCGGTCTCGGCCAGCGCGACGATCCGGCCCAGCTCCACCACGGCGACCGAGGTGATGTACTGGGTGCCGTTGGTCAGCGCCAGGCCGTCCTTGGCGGTGAGCCGCAACGACGGCCAGCCCAGCTCGCGCAGCACGTCGGCCGAGTCGCGGACCTCGCCGCCGTACTCGACCGAACCCCGGCCGATCAGCGGCAGCGAGAGGTGGGCCAGCGGCGAGAGGTCGCCGCTCGCGCCGACCGTGCCGCGCTCGGGCACGACCGGGTGCACGCCGTGGTTGAGCATGTCGACCAGCCGGTCGGCGACGGCGAGCGACACCCCGGTCTGGCCCGTCCGGAACGTCAGCAGCTTGATCAGCAGCATCATCCGGACCACCGCCGGCGGCGAGGCGTCCCCGACGCCGCACGCGTGCGACAGGATGTGCCGCAACTGCAACTCGTGCTCGTCACCGGCGCGCACCCGCACGTCGGCGAGCGCGCCGAAGCCGGTGTTCACGCCGTACACCAGGTCGGTCCCGGTCGAGAGCCCCTCGACCCAGTCCGACGTGCGGGCGATCGCGGCCCGGCTCTGCTCGGAGAGCCGCACCTCGACCCCCGGTTCGGTGGCCCGGAGCAGATCGGCGAGGTCCCACCGGTCGTCGGGCTCGATCACGTACGTGGCCACTGGCACTCCTGTCTCACCGAGGACTGCGTGGTCTCGGCCGTCAGCGCGCGGAATTCGGTCGTGGTGCGCCGGGCCAGCGCCGGGGAGACCCGGCTGAGCACCCGGCAGTCGAGGTGGCCGCCGTCGGCCACCACGTAGAAGGCGAACGGGTTGCGCGGCGGCGAGCCGGGCACCCGGATCGGCGTGGTCGCGCCGCTCGGGTCGGGCGCGGCGTCGTGTTCGAGGACGACGACCGCGTCACCCACCGGGGCCAGCCCCTGGTCGGGGCGGGCCGCGCCGAACCCGGGAGCGGCGTGCGCCGCGCCGACCGCGTCGAGCAGGTCCGCGGCGACGGCCCTGCGGCGCTCGGCACGGCCTTCCGGCGTCGTGCGGGCGACCACGATCGGCACGTCGACCACGTAGTTGCCGACCGCGCGGGCCTGCCCCGGGGTGCGCAGCGACACCGGTGTCTCCACGACGACCGCGTCCGTGTCCAGCGTCCGCAGCAGCGCCTCGGCCACGAACTCGACGAGGACGGCGGGCAGCGGGAGTTCCTCGCGTTCGGCGACGGTGTGCGCCGCCGACACCGCGAGCGTCTCGAAGCCGGGCTCGGGGTGCCGCTGCGCGGCGCGCAGAGCGGGGGAGCGGGGTGTCGCCCGCAACCGGTCGCGGACCTGCCGCCAGTGACCGGACGCGTCGACCCGGCCGGTGGTCGGGACGCTCGCCACCTCGGTCGGAGCCGCCGCGATGCCGTCGACCAGGCGGCGGCGCAGATCGGCGAGCAGCGTCGCCAGCCCGACCCCGTCGCACACGATGTGGTGCACGACAAGGCACACGGCGACATCCGGCGAGTCGGACGAGCGGACGACCACGGCGCGCACGAGCTGGTCGCCGGCGATGTCGAACGGCCGGTAGAACTCGGCGCGGACCTCGGGGCGCTCGCAGTCGTCCACGGGACCGGTCAGCACGACGGTCCGCACCTGCGCCGGACGGGGCGGTCGGATCGTGCGCGTGGGGCGGCCGTGATCGTCGCCGTAGTTGAGCCGCAGCTGCGGTGTGTCGTGGACGAGCCGGTCGAGGGCGGCGGTGATCTCGTCGTCCGACAGCGGTTCGGCTGTCCGGAAGCCCGCGACCACGTTGGCCGAGCCGTCGTGCGGGAACAGCTGGGTCCACGCCCAGATCGGCCGTTCCGCCGCTGTCAGACCGGGTTCCACGGCGGCGGTGTCGGCCGGACCGGCCGGGCGGGCCTCCGCGCGCCGCCCGTCGATCACCTGCGCGAGCGCCGCCACGCGCGGGTGCCGGAGCACGTCGTGCAGCGTGACGTCCACGCCGAACCGGCGCGCCAGCCCGTCGTTGAGGTCCAGCGCCAGCAGGGAATGCCCACCCAGCCCGAAGAAGTTGGCCCCCGGTGGGGGCACCGCCACCCCGAGGACCCGCGCGAACTCCTCGGCGACGCCCGCCTCGGTGCTCGTGGCCGCCGCGGCGGCCTGCGCGGATGTTCCGGCGGTGCCGGTCGCGTGGTGGGTGGCGGTGCGGCGCACCAGTTCGCGGTAGTCGACCTTGCCCGAGTGCAGGCGTGGCAACGAATCGACCGGCATGATCTGCTCCGGCACGCTCGCGGCGGCGAGGTGCCCGGAGACGTCGGCCCGCACGTCGTCCTCGGTCCGGCCCGGCTCGTCCACCACGACCCACACCCGCAGCGCGGCCGTGCCGCCCGGGGTCTCGTCGGCGAGGGCCGCGGCGTCGACCACGTACGGGATCGCGCGGAAGGCGCGCTCCACGTCGTCCAGGTCGATCTTCACCCCGCGCCGCTTGACCACCCGGTCGCGGCGGCCCCGGAGCCGGAGCAGCCCGCGCTCGTCCACGTAGCCGAGGTCTCCGGTGTGGAACGTCAGGACACCGTTGGCGTCCAACGGGAACGGCGTCCCGGTGTGCGCGCCGGCGACGCCGTAGCCGGGGCACAGGTGCGGCGACCGGATGACGATCTCGCCGGGACGGTCCGGTGACGCCGCGCCCGCGCCGTCCGGCGGCAGCACGTCGACCACCCGGCCGGGGATGGCCGTGCCGAGCGGGAGGTCCGGCAGGTCGAGGTCGGCGGCGGTGATCTCGTGCCACGTGGCCAGCACGCACTCGGTGGGGCCGAACTCGTTGTGCAGCCGGAGCCGGTCGCCGAGCGGCCCGGCGAGGTCGGCCACCGCGCGGGCCAGGGCGGGCTCGAACCGCTCGCCGCTGCACATCACGTGGGTCAGGTCGGGTGGCAGCCCGCGACCGTCCTCGACCGCCGCGGCGACCAGGGCGCGCAGGATCGACGGCGTGGTCTCGAAGTGGGTCACCCGCGAGGTGCGCAGCCACTCCAGCACGCTGCGCCCGCTGCGCCGTGCGTCGAGGCCGGCGACGACACCCACGGCACCGGCCGCCAGCGCGGCGAACACCTGACAGTGGTGGGCGTCGTAGGTCGGCGCGGCCCACACCGCGAGCCGGGAGTTCTCGTCCAGGGAGTACCGGTCGACGAACTGCCGGACGTACTGGTCGAACGCGGTCCTGGTCAGCTGCACCAGTTTGGGTGTGCCCGTGGTGCCCGAGGTGCGCACGGTGTAGGCGTGCTCGGAGATCTGCGGGACGGCAAGTCCACTTTGCACTGTCCCCAGTGGCGTAGTTCTCGTTGCTGTGGCGAGGAGTTCGTCACCGGTGACGATCGGTGGGCTGTCGATCACCCGGCCGCTGTCAGGGGACAGGTGGTCCTCCGACAGGTCGATCACCGCGCCGGAGCCGAACGCCTCGACGTGCGCGCGCCTGATCTCCGGCGCCTCCCCGGCGTCGACCACCGCGAACTCGTGGCCCGCGAGGTGCGCGGCGGCGATGGTCGACACGAGCCGCAGCGACTGCCGGCCGACGATGGTCACGCGCTCGACACCGGCCAGCGCGGGGTGGTCGAGCATGGCCCCGGCCAGCGCGGTCAGGTCCGCCGAGCGCACCGCCGCGCCGTGGCCGTCGGTGAACCGCACGACCCCGGGACGGTGGTCCGGGCGCTCGCGGACCGGCGTCGGGAGGCCGCCGGTGAGGTCACCGGGCATGGTCGTACCCGGCGGGCGTGGGTGTCGGGCGCATGACTCCTCAGACATTCCGAAATAGTCGGGTCGAGCGGTTTCGGGCAGCCACCGGACTCGTCTGCTCCATTCGGACCGTGCTTCGACGCAGTGCCCGGGACGGGCGCCGAGGTGCTCGCACACAATTATTCCCCGGCACCTCGCCTAGATTATGACCACGCGCGGAGCCGGAAGACCACCGGGCCCGGTCGAACCACCCGGTTGGCAGTCACGGTCGCTGTCGGCAGCAGTGCGGAACGCGCTCATCACTCGAACGGACCATTGCCGGGCGGTCGTCGCCCCAGGTTCCGGCCGCCGGCGTTCCGCAGGGTGCCTGCCTGCAAATTGGCGAGCTGACCAGCCCATACGTGGACGGCTGATCGGCGGAGGGGTGCCCGTAGTGGGGATCACGGCGATGAGGCCGGGCAGGTGCGAACCACCGGAGTCACAGCGGTCGAGGCTCGTGGTAATGGCCTCGGCGGCGCTGTGGCAAATGTGCTTCCCAAACCGAAGAGATAGCCGAACCGACGTTGTGCGGGTTCGGTTACACGTATTTCTTCCGGTCGTCCGGAGTGGTCTCCCGGGTGCGGTGGTAGGTCATCCGGTGGTGGTGCACAATTAGTCGGCCGGTCATGTGCAATTACTTGTGCGGTGTTCTCGGCGGGCGGTTCGCCGATCGGCGGAATGCGCCGATCAACCTCGGATCCGCGCGGCCCGGTCCGTGTCGCCGATGCGCAGGTACACCTCGCGCGCCTCGGCGAACGCCCGCCGCGCGGCGACCTGGTCGACGTGCTCGTACGCGCGACCCAGCGACTCCAGCGCGGCGGCGTGGTACGAGTGCCACCCCCTGGTGCGCCACAGCGCGACGGACTCCTCCAGGTGCACGACGGCGTCGTGCGGCCGGTTCTGCTCCAGAGCCAGCAGCCCCAGCAGTTCCAGACCTTCCGCCGTGTGGTGGGTCATCCGGTGCCGGCGGCTCAGCGCCAGCGAGCGCTCGGCGTCGGCGCACGCCCGTTCGAGGTCGACCCGCAGGTGCAGGCGGGCGGAGGCGAGCAGGGTGAGCACCTCGGTGTAGGAGTCGCGGTAGGTGCGGGCGATGGCCAGCGACTGGTCCAGCATGTGCTTGCTGACCTCGAACTCGCCGGCTTCCCGGTACCCGATGCCCGCGAACTGCAGTGCCGTGGCCTCCCAGCGCGGGTTGCCCAGCTCCCGCGCGTGGGTGAGCGCGCGTTCGGCGTGCCGGACGGCGACGGCCACCTGGCGGTTGTCGAAGTGCGCGACGGCCAGCGCCAGTTCGGCCCGCGCCAACCCGCCGACGTGGCCCGCCCGCCCGGCCAGGACGAGCGCCGCCTCGGCCGTGGCGACGGCCTCCGCGTGCCGGCCGGCGGCGGTCGAGGACCACGAGTGCATCACGGCCACGTCCGACGCGCCCGCGTCGTGGCCGAGCTCCACGAACAGGTCCCACAGCGCCAGCGCTTCCACCCGCATCCGGTCCATCGCCTCGCCCGGCCCGTCGGAGATCCAGGTCGTCACGTCGAGCAGCCCGCGCCGCATCACCGCTTCACCGAGCCGGTTGCCGTGCCGGACGCACACGTCGAGCACCTCGCGGTTGAGCGCGAGCCAGTCCGAGTACATGCCGCGCAGGTCGAAGTACTTCTCCAGGCACCCGGCCAGGTCGAAGGCGAGGTCGGTCGACCCGGCGCGGCACGCCTGGCGCACGGCCGAGATCAACGCCGACCGCTCCGCGTCGAACCAGGTGTCCGACCACTCCGGCGACAGGTCCGGCACCAGGTCGTCCACCGGCGGCCGGTGGGCGGCACCGCCGATGCGCGCGTAGCAGGGGCCGGGCACGAACCCGGTCAGCCGCTCGGCGTGCGCCAGCCAGCCGCCCAGCGCCCGTTCGACGGCGCGGTCGCGGTCGGCGGCGGTCTCCTCGTCCTCGGCGTGCTCGGCGGCGAACAGCCGGATCAGGTCGTGGCACCGGTACCGGTACTGGCCCACCGGGTCGACCTCGGACACGGTCAGCAGGTGGGCGTCGACCAGCTCCTCGGCGTGCCCGATCGCCTCGTCCAGCGGGAGTTCGAGCAGCACGGCCGCGACCCACGGCGGGAAGTCCGGCACCGCGACCAGCCCGAGCAGGCGCAACAACCGCCGGGCGGTCGGGGTCAGCCCCGCGTAGCTCATCGCGAAGGACGCGCGCACCTCCAGGTCGCCGACGGCGAGCCGGTCCAGCCGGCGGCGCTCGTCGCTGAGCTGCCCCACCAGGTGGTCCAGCCGCCACGTGCGCCGCGCGGCCAGGCGCGCCCCGGCGATCCGCACGGCCAGCGGCAGCCCGCCGCACAGCGCGACGATCCGCTCGGCGGCGGCGGGCTCGGCCGCGACCCGCTGCGCGCCCACCAGGCTGGTCAGCAGCGCCACGCCCTCGTCGGTGGTGAACACGTCCAGCTCGACCCACTCGACGCCCTCGGCCCCGGTCGGCTTGGCCCGGCTGGTGACCAGCACCGCGCAGCCGCCCGCCCCCGGCAGCAGCGGGTAGACCTGGCCGACCGCCGTGGCGTTGTCCAGCACGAGCAGCACCGTCCGGCCGCGCAGCATCGTGCGGAACAGGTCGCCGCGCTCGACGTGGTCGGCCGGGATGGCGCGGTCCGGGACGCCGAGCGTCCGCAGCAGCCGGGCCAGCACGTCGCCCGGTGCCGCGCCGCCCAGGTCCACCCAGAGCTGGCCGTCGGGGAAGCGGTCGGCGACCCGGTGCGCGACGTGCCGCGCGAGCGAGCTCTTGCCGATCCCGCCCATGCCGACGACCGCGACCACCCTCCCGCCCGCGATCGACCGCTCGACCAGCGCCGCGGGCTGTCCGGCCCGGTCGGTGAAGTCGTGCACGTCGGGCGGCAGCGTCGCGGGCGCGGACCACGTGACGGCCTCCGCCGGGGCCTCCTGCTCCGCGTCCACCTCGATCCGCAGCAGCTCCGGATCGGCGGCCAGCACCCGCCGCCGCAGCTCGACCAGCGCGACCCCGGGATCCACGCCCAGCTCGGCCACCAGCGACCGGCGGGTGCGGTCGACGCACGCCAGCGCGTCGGCCGTGCGGCCCAACCGGTGCAGGGCCAGCGCCAGTTGGCCCGCGACCCGTTCGTCCAGCGGGTTCTCGGCGGAGCGGACCGAGGCGATGGCGAGCGCGTCGGCGTCACGGCCGCAGCGCAGCAGCAAGTCGCACAAGTCGAGTTGGGCGGCGGCGTGCTCGCGCTGCAACGTCGTGCGGTGCGTGGTGAACCAGGCGCTGACCGCTCCGCTGAACGGCTCGCCGCGCCACAGCTCCAGCGCCTGCCGCACCAGCTCGGCCGCCTCGCCGGGGCGTCCGGTCGCCTTGGCCTGCGCGACCAACCGGCGGAACCGGTGCACGTCCACCACGTCCGGGTCGACCCGTGCCACGTACCCGCCCGGGTGCCGCTCGATGAGCACGTGCCCGGCATCCGACGACAGCGCGCGGCGCAGCCGGGACAGGTAGCTGTGCAACGTGTTCTGCGCGCCGCGGGGCGCGTCCTCGCCCCAGACCCGTTCCAGGATCCGCGTCAGCGGCACGACCCGGTCCGCGTCGACCAGCAGCGCCGCCAGCACGTACCGCTGCTTCTGGTGCCCCAGATCCACCGCGTTCGGACCGAGCCACGCCTCGATCTGCCCCAGCAGGCTGAACCTGATCGCCCCCACCGCACCTCCCGCCGCCGCCAGGCTACTCAGGCGCGGGGTGCGCCGCCGGCCTCCGCGTGCGGGGGACGGGTGCACGCGTCCAAGGATTACCCAAGTCCGGCCCACGACCGGGCGTCGACCCTGGTCCTCGTCCTGCCACCCACTGTGGGGAAGTGCGATGCGAACCAGACCGAGATTCCTGGCACCCGTGCTGGTGCCCATCGTCGCCGCGGCGCTGGCCGCCGGCACCGCGCAGGCGGGCGCGGCACCGGCGACGCCGTCGGCCGCCGCGGTCGACGTGGTCCTGCCGCTGACCGCCGACGCCGACGTCAACAGCGCCTTCGACGGCGGCAACGCCTTCGGCGAGTACCTGAAAGCCGGGACCGAGGCCGACGGCGAGAAGTCCCGCACCTACCTGCGGTTCGACACCAGGGGCCTGCGTGCGCCGGTCAAGGCCGTGCTCACGCTGACCAACGTCGACGCGCCCGGCTGCGGCCCGGTGGTCGGCGCGGGGATCCAGGTCCGGCCGGTCACCGACTTCTGGGACCCGACGGCGCAGACGTGGACGCCGCAGCCGGCCAACGGCGCGACCGGCGCCGTGCTCAGCACCGAGGGCTCGCGGCAGGGGGTGTGCGGCAGCGGGCGGATGAGCTGGGACGTCACCGCCATCGTGGCCGAGTGGGCGGCCGGCACCGCGAAGAACCACGGCCTGGTCCTGCTCGCGCCGACCGAGGTCGCGGCCCGGAACTACCGGGTGTTCGCCTCCGGTGAGAACAGCGAGGGCCTGGGCGACCCGCCGACGTTGAAGGTGACCACCGAGACCCCGTTCACGCCCGGCGAGGGCGACGACCCGGCCGAACCCGGGCCCGCACCGTCCGACCAGTGGCCGGGCCGGGTGGAGCCGGACACCGGCGTGTGGCTGACCGGCGGCACGGACGTGTTCGAGCCGGGGCTGGTCACCACCCGCAGCCACAGCGCCGGGCAGCGGATCGACCTCACCAACCCGAACGAACAGGTGCTCGGCCCGGACTGGCGGCTGGAACCGCTCGGCGGCGTGCTCGGCGACCGGCTGAAGGACTTCAGCGCCAACGGGTACCTCCAGATCAGCCGCACCAGCGGCAGTTCCTCCGACCGCTACCTGGCCGACCCGGCCAGGCCCGGCACCTTCACCTCGCGCGACGGCGGCACCGTGGTCCGCAACGCCGACGGCACGTTCACCGAGCGCGACGCCGACGCGGCCGCCGCCTCCCGCACGTGGCGCAAGGTCGGCACCGACCACCTGATCACGGCGACCACCCACCCCGAGGCGGGCACGACCACGATCGGCTACGACGCCCAAGGCCGGGTCTCCACACTCGCGGCCCCGACCGCGGACACGGCGACCTTCCGCTACGCGACAACGACCACCGCCACCGCCGCCGCGCCGGGCGATGTCGCCGGTCAGCTCAAGGACGTCGAGTACGACGCCGCCGGCGACCCGCCCCCGGCCGTCGTCGTGGCCTACTCCTACGACAGCGGCAAGCGGCTGCGCCGGGTGGACGACCTGCGCAGGATGGACGGCGAACCCGTCGCCACGAGCACCTACACCTACGACCCGGCCGGCAACATCACCCAACTGAACACCCCGCCGGACGGCCTGTGGAACCTCACCTACGCGGCTGCGGGCAAGATGCAGACCGCGACCAAGCCGCCGACCGCCGCCCTCCAGCCGCACTGCAAGTACGCCTCGCAGTACCTGTGGGGACGTGACGGGTGCTGGGCCGGCCCCGTCCCGATGTCCTACGGCGGCCGGAAGATCCAGCCGAGTTGGCGACGCACGCCCGGCAACAAGGCGGTCGTGGGCGTGACCGACGACCGCTGCACCGCGCCCGCCCTGCAGAAGCCCGGCGGGTTCGACTTCCGGATCGCCTGCGACATGCACGACTACGGCTACGGGATCATCTACCTCAAGACCCGGCAGTGGGACAAGTCCAAGAAGGGCGCGGTGGACTCGGTCTTCTACACCACCCTGCGCGACCACACCTGCAACGCCTACCCGTCGGCCCGGCGCTCGTCGTGCAAGAACTGGGCGAGCGACTACTACTTCTTCGTCAGCCGGTTCGGTGGTTCGAGCATGAAGTACGCCAGGGAGTACTGAACCCTGGGTGAAGTTGTTGTGCGGTAGGCGAAGCGGCTCGGACCTCCGGCACGTGCGGTCCGAGCCGCTTCTTCGATCCGGAGCGGGCGTTCCGGCTCGGCGAACCTTCGTCAGGCGTTCGCCCTGCGCAGGCGTTCGGCCGCTTGCGCGCGCAGCGCGGTGCCGCACACCGGGGGGTCGCCGTGCAGGGCCTCCCACCGGGCGTTGTGCGCCGCCGGCCACAGGCTCGCCGCCCACGCGACTTCCAGTTCCGACGCGGTGAACCGGCGACCCCGGATGTCCTGGTACACGGCCAAGAACGCCGCGGAACTCGCGACCGGGGCGAGAGTGGGCGGTCCGGCACCGGCGAACGTGCCGCTCGCCGCACCGACCAGGGCCGCCTCCGGTTGCCACGCCAGGCTGTCCCAGTCGTGCACCACCCAGATCCGCCGGCCGTGCCAGCGGAGGTTCTGCGCCTCGAAGTCCGCGTGGCCCAGCACGCGCGGCAGGTCGGCCGCCAGCAGCCGCGCGCGGGCCCGGCCGGCCGTGGCGACGACGTGCGCCGGCACCGCCCGCTGGTCCCGTTCGTCGAGGAACCCGATCGCCGGCCACACCCCAGGGTCGGCGTGGTCCCACCGCGCCCAGCGCGGGTTCGGCAGCGGCGGCGCGACGGGCGCGCCGAGCAACCCGGCCACCAGCCGGGCGAACACCTCCGCGCAGCGCTCGGCGACGTCCGGCGCGTCCCCGTGCAGCACCTCGCCACCGGGCCGGAACTCCTCGGCGTGCACGGCCCACGCCCCGACGCCGACCGCCGGGGTGAGCGGCCGGGGACAGGGGAAACCACGCGCGGCCAACAGTTCCTGCGCGGCGACGCACGACGCGGCCCGACCGTCGTCGGCCCGCGACTTGACCACGACCTCCGCGCCGCCGACCAGCCGGAGCCCGAACACGGTCGACATCCGCCGCTCCTCGAACAACACCTCGGCCGGCGCGCGGCCCAGGTGGCGGCGACACCAGGCGGGCAACCAGTCCGGCAGTTCGTCAAGCGGCACAGGGGGATTGTGCCGAAGTCAGCTCGGAACCGCCCCGTCCGGCGTGAGGCCGTGACGTTTGATCCGGCGGGCGCCGCGGTCGAGTCCGGCGTGGTCGCCCAGGTGGGAGCGCACCGCCTTGCCGGCCCAGTAGTCGCCCTGGGCGATCATCCGACCGAGGTCGTGCCAGCGGGCTTCGCTCACGAGGTGCCCGACGTAGGTTACGGCCGAGGAGATTCCGTGACCCTGCTGTTCGCCCACAGACCGTGTCGCTGCCCGTGGTCGGCTCCGACGAGCGGTTCCCCGTGCGCCGCGTGTACTGCGTCGGGCGCAACTACGTCGACCACATCCGGGAGATGAAGGAGGGCAGCGAGCGCGACGAGCCGTTCTTCGTCCAGAAACCGGCGGACGCCGTCGTGGGTGACGGGGCGCTCGTGCCCTACTCGCCGCGCACGGCCGACCTCCAGTTCGAGGGGGAACTGGTTGTCGCGATCGGGGCGGAGGGCGTGGACGTCCCCGCCGACCGCGCGTCGGACCTGGTTCTCGGCTACGCCGCCGGGATCGACCTGACCCGCCGCGACCGGCAACGCGACTGCCGTGACCGGCGAATCCCCTGCGAGGCAAGTCCTTCGACGCCTCCGCCCCGTGCGGGCCCATCACCCGGGTGCGCGACGCAGGCGACGTCGCCGGGGCCGTGCTGCGGCTCTCGGTCAACGGCGAGGCCCGCCGGCAGACCCCGATCGGGCTGATGATCTGGAACGCCGCGGAGATCATCGCCCACCTGTCCGCCGACTACCGGCTCCGGCCCGGCGACCTCGTCTTCACCGGCACCCCCGCCGGCGTCGGCGCGATCGAGCCGGCCGACGTCGTCCGCGTCGACGTGGACGGCCTGGAGCCGTTGTCCGCCACCATCACCGAGAGCGGAAGCCGTGAAACCGACTGAGCGCATCGACTACGACCCGATCGAAGGCCGCGCTGCGACTGCCGTGCGGGGCCCGCGTCGCCGTGTGGCTGATCGTCAACGTGGAGGAGTGGTCGGACACCGAACCGATGCCCCGGAACGTGTTCACCCCGCCGGCGGGCGGCGTGCCGTCACCGGACGTGCCGAACTGGGCGTGGCACGAGTACGACAACCGGGTCGGGTTCTGGCGCGTGCTCCGCGTCCTGGACGAGCACGCGGTGCCCGTCGCGCTGGCCGTGAGCGGTTCGGCGATCGAGGTCTACCCGCAGATCACCGAGGCGGCGCACAGCCGGGGCTGGGAGTTCGTCGGGCACGGCTACACCCAGAAGAACATGCAGAAGGTCCCCGACGAGCGCCACGACGTCCAACGCACCCGCGACGCGATCACCACCGCGACCGGCCGCCCACCGCGCGGCTGGCTGGGCCCCGGCCGGCTCCCGTCACGTCTGGTCCCCCGGCAGGGCCGAGTGACGTCCAGCGAACGCAAGGTGAAGCCGGGGTTCTCCGCCGCACCAGGCTGTTGACCCGGCCGACCTGGCCGCCGCCCGGCGCGGTGTGCGAAGAAGGGAAGGGCTGGGGGTTGCTTGGGCTAGGGGCGGCGGCCGGAGAGGTCCAGTAGGCGGGCTTGGAGGGGGCTGTCCTCGTCCAGGGTGCCGCTGGGGCCGGTGCCGAAGTAGCCCGAGGTGCCGATGACGGGGGCCATGTCCCGCATGTCCTCCCAGGTCCGGGCTACCAGCACGGGGTCCAGGGTGTCGTCCACGTCCAGCGCGCGGGCCAGGTCCCAGGCGTGGACCAGGTACTCGGGCACCCGGAAGCCGATGGCCTGCCGGCCGGGGACCTGGCCGACCAGGTGGTCTACGACGCGGTCCAGGGCTCCGGGGACCAGGGCGGCCTGGTCGAGGGCTTCGGTCGCGGCGGTGAAGGCGGTCAGGAGGTCCTCGGTCGTGCGGGCTTCGGCCAGCCAGTCGGCGTTCAGGGCTTCGACGGCGGCCTCCGTGGTCGCGCCGCCGAGCAGGGCGGCGGTCAGGCGTTCGCCCCCGATGACGTGGTTGACCAGGTCGCGGACGGTCCACTCGGCGCACGGGGTGGGTGCCGCCAGCGCCTCCGGGGTGACGTGGACGAGGCGGCGGCGGAACTCTTCGCGGGCGGCGTGCAGCACGGGCTTCTCCTAGCGGGGGGTGCGGGTGACGGGCCAGCAGACCTCGGTGCGCCGGGCGTCGGGGTCGAGTTCGGGGTCGAAGTAGAGCTCGCGCAGGGGGCCCGGCGCGGCCAGGCCGAGCGCGGTGACGTGCGCGCCGAGCGGCCCGTAGGTCTCGTCCAGGTCTTCGTAACGCCCGTGGTGCACGGCGACGGCCAGCGTCGCCGCCGGGACGACGAGGGTCGCGGTGATCGTCCGGACGGGCCGGAAGGCGGTCACCTCGCCGACGCCCTCGGTGAACATCACCTCGGGGAACAAAGCACCGAGCGGGCCGGTGCCGTCGTCGGGCAGGGCGGCGAACGCCTCCTCGCAGAACCGGCCGACCTCGGTGCGCGGGATGCGCCGGGTGATGCCCACGGCGGGCGTCTCGGGGACCGACCGGTAGTGCACGGTCGCCTCGGACGCGGGGCGTTCGAGCAGCCGGCGCAACCCGGCGATCGCCACCCGGGTGCGGTCGAGGCCGGTCTCCAGGCGGTCGAGGTGGGCCAGCAGGACGCGGTCGCGATCGGCCGGCCCGGACGCCCCCAGCAGCGCTTTGACGTCGGCCAGGGGCATGTCCAACTCGCGCAGCCGTCGGATGGTGCGCGCCGGGCGCACCTGGTCGGCGTCGTAGGCGCGCAGGCCGGTGCGCTGGTCGACGCGGCTCGGTTCGAGCAGCCCCAACCGGTGGTAGTGGCGCAGCGCCTTGACCGTCAGGTGCGTCATCTTGGCGAACTCGCCGATGGGGATGGTGCCGGGCATGGGGTGAGCATCCCGGCTCCCCCAAGGGGAGGCGCAAGGGACACGCGGTGGGGTCCGGAGCACTCCGGGTGATCCACGTACCGCGCGGCCGTTGGGCCAGTCGGATGGTTGTCGTGGTGGGTCTGTTGACGGCCCCGCGCGGGCGTGCAACCAGAGGGACGCCCGCACCTTCGATCGGAGGGTGTACCAGAACCCGACGTTCCAGAACCCGCACGTCCAGCCGTCGGACCAGGGATCGCCGGCCCGGCCCGGGAACCTGCCGCAGGGGTGACCGGCGGAACGCGACCACCACCGTCCGGTCGAGGAGCGGGCTGTGGTGGTTTCGCCGTGCCCGGCATCGGTGGAAGTTACGATCCTGGGTGGGGATGTTCGTCGTGCCGCATGAACCGGTTCCCGCAGTGCCGGCGGACGATGGGGTGGACCGCAACGCCGACGACGTGAAAGGTCGACACCATGTCGGACATTCTTCGGGAACTCCAGCCGCTGCTCGACGAGTGGGCGGCGGAGGCCGGTGTTCCCGGAGCCGCCGTCGGCATCCTGCTCGACGGCGAGGACACCGTGCTGGCCACCGGTGTGTCCAGTGTGGACGCTCCGCTGCCGGTCGACGGCGACAGCCTGTTCATGGTCGGGTCGACCACCAAGACGTTCACCGCCGCCGCGATCATGGCGCTGGTCGAGGACGGCGTGCTGGACCTGGACGTGCCGGTCGTGGAGTACCTCCCCGACCTGCCGCTGGCCGACGCCGGCGCGCGGGCCTCGGTGACGTTGCGCCACCTGCTCACCCACACCGGCGGGTTCCTGGGCGACGTGGAGGTCGACACGGGCTGGGGTTCCGACGCGCTGGCGGAGGCCGTCGCCGGGTTCGGCGCGCTGCCGCAGGTGTTCCCGACCGGCGAGGTGTTCTCCTACAGCAACAGCGGGTTCATGCTCGCGGGCCACGTGGCCGAGGTCGTGTCGGGCTCGCTGTACGAGGACCTGGTGCGCGAGCGGCTGCTGGAGCCGCTGGGCATGACCGACTCGGTGTTCCTGCCGTGGGAGGTGCTGACCCGCCGGCACACCGTCGGCCACGCCACGCGGGACGGCTCGCCGGTCGTCGCGCACGTCCTGGGGCTGCCCCGGGCGGCGGCCGCGGCCGGTGGGCTGTGGTCCTCGGCGCGGGACCAGCTGCGGTGGGCGCGGTTCTTCCTGCTGGGTGAGGCGGACGGGACCCCGCCGTTGAGCGAGGACAGCCGGGTGGCGCTCTGGCAGCCGCAACGGCCGGCGGCGCTGCCGTTCGAGGAGGTCGGGCTGAGCTGGCTGCGCACCCGCCACGGTGCCGCGCAGCTGGTGCGGCACGGCGGCAACGTCAGCAACCTCCAGGTGTCGGAGTTCGTCACGCTGCCCAGCGAGCGGTTCGCCGTCACCGTGCTGACCAACAGCGCCGGGGGTTCGGGGCTGCGGCCCAGGGTGGTCGACTGGTGCCTGGAGAACCTGGCGGGCGTCGCCCCGATCCCGGACCTGCCGGTGCTGCCGCCGGAGCGGCTGGCCGAGTACGCGGGGTGCTACGAGACCGGGCAGTTGGCGTTCGAGTTCGACGTCCGCGACGGCGGCCTGTGGGTGCGGATGGCGGTGGAGGGCGACCCCGGCGACGCGCCGCCGCCGTTCGAGGTCGCGTTCGTGGGCGAGGACGTCGTGGCGCGGGCGACCGACACGCGCAAGCCCGCCGCCCGGTTCGTCCGGGACGGCGACGGCCGGGTGGCCCTGGTGGAGTTCGGCGGCCGGACCGCCCGCCTGGCGTCAGCCGGGTAGCGCGTACTCGTCGCGGCCGGCCGGGTGGACGACCCGGTAGGTGCTGATCCGCTCCGGTCGGACCGCGATCACGGTCTTGTCGGCCGGCCCGGTCGGGATCGCGGCGCGCACGGCGGTGATCGCGTCGTCGGGCCGGCTGGTCGCGAGGTGGAACCGGACGCCGGACGCGGTGCTCGCGCCCATCCGGACGTGGCCCAGTTCGCTGAGCGCCGCGGCGAAGCGGTCGGTGTCGGGGGCGCCGTGTTCGCGGGTCAGGGTGGCTTGTTCGGCCGGGGTCAGGTCCTCGAAGGCGACCACGACCTCCTGCGCGCCGCCGGGCGGGTCGAGCGGGACCAGGCCTGCCAGGCGGTCGAACGCCGGGCGCGAGGCGGTCGTCCACTCCAGGCCCGAGGCGTCATCCCGGGGCGGCGCGCCCCAGAACGGGTTCCCGAGCACGTGCAGCTCCGGGTAGGCGGTCGTGACGTCTTCGGCGGCGTCCGGCGCGTTGCCGCCGCGCACGTCGGGGGCGAGCCTGCCGAGCAGGCCGATCCGGCAGCGTCGCGGGCGTCGCCGGGGCGTCCTGCACGGCCGCCGGCCGCCGCCCGACCAGGGTGAACCACTCGACCAGGGGCTCCGGGAGCGGCTTGCCGACCCGGTGCGCGGCGGCGGCGACCTCGTCGGGCGGGCTGCCGTCCGCCGCGGTCAGCGGGGCGGCGTACCAGCGGTCGAGCACGTCGGGCAGCCAGGCCCAGCGGTCGGTGGCCGGCAGCGCCCGCCGCGCGTCCGAGACGATCACGCCCGGAAGGGCAGCCCGCCGGCCGCCGTCAGTTGACGCAGCGGGCGTCCGGCCGGCCGGTGGCCGGGGTGGCGACCTCCGCCGGCGGTGTGAGCAGGTCGGCGACGTGGGTGCGCACCCGCTGCCCGTCCACCGGCAGGACGCCGTCCTCGGCGGCCACCGGCGTGCCGACCGGGATCGTGCCGAACCGGACGTCCGCCGCGGTCAGGTCGCGCAGGTGGGCGGCGAAGCCCAGCAGGTCCCAGCTCTCGTCGATGACCATCGACTTGCGCAGGGCGGTGACCAGGTCGGCGACCGCGGCCGGGTCGGCCAGGGTGCGGGCGGTGAGCAGCTTGTCCGCCAGCCCGCCCAGGAACGCCTGCTGGCGCGCGATGTGGTCGAGTTCGCCGCGCGGCAGGCCGTTGCGCTGCCGCAGGAACGACAGGGCGTCCGCGCCGGAGACCGACTGGTGGCCCGCCGGGAAGTCCGCGCCCGAACCGGCGTCGCGCACCGCCGCGTTCAGGCACACGTCGACCCCGCCGATCGCCTGGCTGACCAGGACGAACCCGTGCAGGTTGACTTCGGCGAAGCGGTCGACGCGCACGCCGGTGAGCTCCTGCACGGTCTGGACCAGCGCCTTGCGCCCGGCCAGGTCGCCCTCGCGGCCGGGCGCGGTGCGCGCGCTGTCGAACACCTTGCGCAGGGGGCCGGTGCCGCCGGCGGGCATCGTGACGCGGACGTCGCGCGGGATGGACACCACCACCGTCCGGCGGCCGTCGTCGGGAACGCGGACCAGCAGCACCGTGTCGGTGTTCGAGCCGGGCGACTGCTCGGTGCGCAACTGGCGGAGCACGTCGTCCGACAGCGGGGTGCCGTTGGTATCGGTGCGGCTGTCGCTGCCGACCAGCAGGATGTCGGTCGCGCCATCGGTGGCGTCCGGGCTGTTCGGCACGTCGAGCACGCCGGCCTGCCGCACGTCGCCGTCGAGGTTGCTCACCACGATCCACGTGATGCCGGCCGCGACCAGCACGACGGCCGCCGCGGCGGCCACCACGCCCCGGCCGAGGGTCCGCCACCGCCTGGGCCGCCGGCCCTCGACCAGTTCGGTGACCTCCTCGGGCGGGTCGGCGGCCGGCTCCGGCGCGATCACCCGGCCGAGGGTGGCCTCCTCGTCGCGGCGCGGCCCGAACCCGAACGACCTGGTCGGACCCGGGTCGTCGGGCCCCACCAGGACGGTGGCGGCGGACGCCGAATCCGTCGTCTCGGCGGGATCGCCGCCGGCTGCCGAATCGGCGGTCTCGGCGGGGTCCGCGCCGGCCGGGGTGGCTGCGGTGCCCGGCGTGGCGGTGCCGGCTGGGGTGGCCGGGGTGGCGGTGTCCGCTTCGAGGGCTGCGGCGGCCAGGGCGTCGCGGAAGTCGGCGGCCGAGGCGTGGCGTTGCGCGGGGTCGGTCGCCAGGGCTTTGAGCAGCACCGCCGTCACGGCCTCGGGCACGCCCGGCAGCGCCGGCACCGGCTCGTCGTGCAGGCGGATGATCTCCGGCAGGCTCGGCACGCCCGCCTCGGGGAACCTCGGCGGCCGGCCGGTGATCAGCGCGTGCAGGGTGGCGGCCAGGGCGTACACGTCCGCCTGCGCGGTGGGCTTCTCCTGCCGGAACGCCTCCGGCGGCGCGTACGCGGGGGTGAGCGCGGTGAGGCTGGCAGAGGACTCGCGGCCGGGTTCGGCCAGCGCGGCCAGCCCGAAATCGGCCAAGCCGTACATGCTGTACCGGTTGACCAGGATGTTCGCCGGTTTGATGTCGCGGTGCAGGACGCCGACCTCGTGGGCGGCGGTCAGCGCGTCGGCGATCTTCACACCCAGCGCGCACGCCTCGGCGACGGGCAGCGGTCCGGCGTCCTGGAGCCGGTCGAACAGCGAACCGCCCGTGCACAGCTCCATGACCAGGTACGGCCGGCCGTCGGGGAGCACGCCGGCGTCGTAGAGGTCCACCACGTGCGGGTGCCCGGACAGCCGGCCGGCGGCGCGGGCCTCGCGCAGGAACCGCCGCCGGTCGTCCTCGTCGAGCACCACGCGGCTGTCCACCTTGATCGCGACCTCGCGGTCCACGGTGACCTGCACCGCCCGGTAGACCACGCCGAAGCCTCCCCGGCCCACCACGTCGACGATCGAGTACCCGGGCACCTGGGGATGCGACGTCTGCACGGCGGGCAGTCTAATCTCGTTGCACAGTCCGTTCTTTTGCGGTTTTCCCGGTGCTTCGGGCGTCGTGGTCCGGCCGGTGCCGGAGGTGCCGCACGCCGCCGCCGGGCGGCGCGATCCGCTGTCGTGATCCAGCATGGGGTGCCCGACGAGGGGCGCTCGGGCGGGCTGACGCGGGAGGGTGCGTGCTGGAGTTCGTCGCGGTCGTGGTGCTGGCGCTGGTGGTGATCGCGGCCGCCGCCGTGGTCGCGCCCCGGCTGGGGGTCGCGGCTCCGCTGGTCCTGGTCCTGGTCGGCATCGCGGTGGCGGTGGCCCCCGTGCTCGAAGGTGTCGAGGTCGACCCGGAGTGGGTGCTCCAGGGGTTGTTGCCGCCGTTGCTCTACTCCTCCGCCGTGTCGATGCCCGCGATGAGCTTCCGCCGCGAGTTCCGGGCCATCAGCGGGTTGTCGGTGCTGCTGGTGGTGGCCAGCGCGCTGGTGCTGGGGGCGCTGTTCGCCTGGCTCGTGCCGGGTCTCGGGTTCGTGTGGGGCGTCGCGCTGGGCGCGATCATCAGCCCCACCGACGCGGTGGCGACCTCGATCATCAAGGGGACCGGCCTGCCGCGCCGCGCGCTGGTCCTGCTCGACGGGGAGAGCCTGCTCAACGACGCCACCGCGCTGGTGCTGCTGCGCACGGCGGTGGTGGCCACGGCGGCGGCGTTCTCGTTCTGGGACGCGGTGGGCACCTTCGCCTACGCCATCGCGGTCGCCGTCGCGATCGGGTTCGTGGTCGGGCGGGTGAACCTGGCGGTGCGCCGGCGGGTGGCGGACGCGACGGTGAACACGATCCTGTCGTTCACGGTGCCGTTCGCGGCCGCCGTCCCGGCCGAGCTGCTCGACAGTTCCGGGCTGGTGGCCGCCGTGGTGGCCGGGTTGGTCACCGGGTCGCGGGCGCCCCGGGTGCTGCCGCCGCGGCACCGGATGTCCGACGCGCAGAACTGGGCGACCGTCGAACTCGTCTTGGAGGGGGCGGTCTTCCTCGGAATGGGGCTCCAGCTGTCCGCGGTGCTGGGCGAGGTGCAGCGCGAGCACACCGGGATCGGGCCCGCGATCGGGATCGCGGCGTGCGCGCTCGCCGTGACGCTGCTGGTGCGCGCCGCCTACGTCGCACCGCTGCTGTGGGCGTTGCGGCGGCGCGCGGCGCAGTGGCGGGCCCGCCAGCCGCGCCTGGCCGCCGTGGGCGAGCGCATCGAATCCGGTGACCTGGTGGGCAAGCGGCGGCGGGGGATCCGCCGCCGCGAGCTCACCGAGCGCGACCTGCAACGCTTCGCCACCCGGGTCCGCCGCTCGCTCGCCGACATCGACTACCTGCTCAAGCAGCCGCTCGGGGCCCGGGAGGGCGTGGTCGTGGTGTGGGCGGGGATGCGCGGCGCGGTCACCGTCGCCGCCGCCCAGACCCTTCCCGCCGACACCCCGCACCGGCCCCTGCTCGTGTTCGTCGCCTTCTCCGTCGCCACCTTGTCGTTGCTGGTGCAGGGCGGCACGGTCGGCCCGCTCGTGCAGCGGCTGTTCCCGGCCGAAGTGGACGAGCGGGACGCGCGTGAGCAGGCCGACGAACGGGAGCAGATCCTGGCGCTGGTGCGCGCCGCCGCCGCCGACACCCCGCGCCCGGAAGGCTTGTCGGACAAGGAACACCTCCTCGCCGTGCTCGACGCGCAGCGCGAGGCGCTGCTGGACGCCCGCGACGACGGCACGTTCGACGCCGACGCGCTGTCGAGCGCCCTGCGCGCCGTCGACGCGGAGCAGATCACGATCGAGCTGCGCGGCGGCCCCACCGGCTGACCGGCCGTGGCCCGTCAGCCGGTCAGCGCGGGGCCCGTCAGCCGGTGGCGTCGATCGCGGCTTTCCGCTCGGCGTGGGCGGGCTGTTCCAGTGCCGCGCCCTCGACGTCCAGTTCGGGCAGCCACCGCAGCCACTGGGGCAGCCACCACGCCTTCTCGCCGAGCAGCGCGAGCGCCGCGGGCACCAGGACCATGCGGACCACGAAGGCGTCCACCAGGATGCCGATCGCCAGCGCGAAGGCGATGGACTTGATGGTCGGCTCACCGAACGGGACGAAGCCCGCGAACACCGAGAACATGATCAGCGCGGCGGCCACGACCACCGGTGCGGCCTGGCGGAAGCCGGTGGTGATGGACTCGTGCGGCGCCGCGCCGTGGTGGTGCGCCTCGTGCATCCGGGACACCAGGAAGATCTGGTAGTCCATGGCCAGCCCGAACAGGATCCCGATGACCAGGATCGGGGTGAGGCTGATCAGCGGGCCGGTGGTGTCGAGGTTGACCGCACCGGTCAGCCACCCCCACTGGAAGACCGCGACGGTCGCGCCGAGCGAGGCCCCGATGGTCAGCAGGAAGCCCAGCACGCCGATCAGCGGCACCAGCAGCGACCGGAACACCAGCACCAGCAGGATCAGCGCCAGGCCGACGACCAGCGCGAGGTAGACCGGCAGCGCCTCGTCCAACGCCACCGCCACGTCGACGCTGACGGCCGTCGCACCGGTCACGTAGGCGGTCGCGCCCTGAGTGTCGGCCAAACGTTCGCGCAGGTCGGCGACCAGCCGTTCGGTGGCCTCGCTGGTCGGCCCGGACTCGGGAATCACGGTGAGCAGCGCGGCGCTGCCGTCCGGCTTGGGCGCGGGCGGGGCGACCACGGCCACGTCGTCCACGTCGGCGAACTCCTTGGCGGCCTCGGTCGCGGCCGGCACCGACCCGGCTCCCTCGAACAGGACCAGCAGCGGGCCGTTGAAGCCCTCGCCGAACCCGTCGGAGAGCAGTTGCTGCGCGCGGGCCTGGGTGCTGTTGCCGGGCGGGGTCTGCACCAGGGTGGTCTGCATCGACGCCACCGGCACGGCGATCACGCCCAGGGCGATCACCGCCAGCAGCAGCGCCACGACCCGGCGGCGCACCACGGTGCCGACCCAGCCGCGGAAGAAGCCGCGCTCGTGCGCCTCGGCGGTCGCGTCGCGCTGCTTGCGCGGCAGGGCGCGCTTGCCGAGGAAGCCGAGCACCGCGGGCACGAGGGTGATCGCGATGAGGACGGCCACGACGATGGTCCCGGCGGCCGCGACGCCCATCTGGGTGAGGAACGGGATGCCGACCACGGCCAGCCCCGCCAGGGCGATGACCACGGTCAGGCCGGCGGTGACGACGGCCGACCCGGCGGTGCCCACGGCGGTGCCGATCGCGTCGCCGACGTCCCGGCCGCGCCGCAGCTCCTGCCGGTAGCGGTTGATGATGAACAGGGCGTAGTCGATGCCCACCGCCAGACCGAGCATCGCGGCCAGGATCGGGGTGGTGGACGACAGCTCCAGGAAGCCGGTGGTGATGGTGATGCCGAGCGTGCCGATGCCGACGCCCACGGCGGCGGTGAGCAGGTTCATCCCGGCCATCACCAGCGAGCCGTAGGTGAGGGCGAGGATCGCCAGGGCGATCACCACGCCGACCACCTCGACCACGCCGCCGACGTGCGGTGGCGCCTGCATGGCCTCGCCGGTGACCTCCGCGGTCCAGCCGCCCTCGCGGGCGTCGGCGACGACGTCGGTCAGGTCGGCCCGCTGCGCGTCGGTGACCTCGCCGACCTTCGCGTCGTAGGTGACCGTGCTGTAGACCATGTCCCGGTCGGCGTTGACCGACGGTGCCTTCGGGTCCAGCGGGTTGCTCGCCGAGGTCACGCCGGGCAGCCCGCCCAGCCGTTCGACGAGCCCGGCGATCCTGGCCGCGTTCTCCGCCGTGACGACCTGCTGCCCGGCCGGGGGAGCCAGCACCACCCGGGCCGTCGCGCCACCGCCGCCGAACTCGTCCTTGATCTTGTCCAGGGCGGTGGTGGACTCCTGGCCCGGGATGGAGAACGTGGTCGAGGTCGCGCCGGCCAGGGTGACCGCGCCGACGGCCGAGCCGACCAGCACCACCAGCCAGACCAGGACGACGACCAGGCGGTGCCGGTAGGCGCCGGAACCGAGCCGGTAGAGCAGACGAGCCATGGGGATCAGGCCTCCACCTGGGAGAGGTCGGACGGGGAGCGGCCCGGACCGCGGTGACCGAGCGCGTCGAGACAGGTCGTGATGATGTGCGGGCGCCACACCGCGTTCACGTCGCCGTGGTTGGCGGCGAGGCTGAGCACGGCCAGGGCGCTGAGCATCCCGACCACCCGGACCAGCCGTTCGGTGTCCTCGGTGCTGTGGTCGACGCCGAAGATCGCGAAGACCAGCCGGTCGATGCCGTCCAGCCCCTGGTCGCGGGGGTCGATGTCGCTGTCCGCTCCGAGCGTGCTGATCGCGCGGGACGCGAGGGCGATCAGGCCGGGCCGGGCGAGCGCGAAGTCGACCAGCAGTTCCACGGCGCGGCGGTCGCGTTCGACGCCCAGGGGGAGCCGCTCGCTGCGTTCGAGCACCTGCGCGCTCCGCGCGCGGCCGAGTTCGACGGCCGCCTCGAACAGGGCTTCCTTGCTCGGGTAGTGGTGCAGCAGGCCCGGTTTGGACAGGCCGACCGCGTCGGCGAGCGCCTTGAGCGAGGTGTGGGCGAACCCGTGCCGGGCGAACAGGCCGGCGGCGCGATCGAGGATCTGCTCGTCGACCTGGAGGCGCAGTGAACGTGCCATGGCTCCAACGGTACGTAGTCACCGACCGATCCGGTCGGCATTCCGACCAGATCGGTAGGTGGGCTGTGTCACCTCTTCGGAGTCATGTAACCCCCGTTCGGAGTAACCGGCAATCGGAGCGACCCGGACGAGCGCGTCGCCGCGAGGGGCCGGCGGTCCGGTCGTGCCGATGCCTGGCGGGGTCGCCGACGGGCCACAGTGGACCGCGCCCGCCGGCGTCCGAACCGACTTCGGGCGGACTTCGGTACCCCGCAAGGCATTCGGGGCAGGTGCGGCACCAGGCGGAGTGCCGCCGGACCCACTGGGCCGCTGATTGGTTGAACCAATCGGCAGATGATGGACCGCGTTCCACCTGCTGTGCTTGAGCGGGCCTCGCACCGGGGCCGCTCGCTCCGGCGAAAGGTGGATCTCCCATGATCGGCAAGGCAATCGGCGTCGGGCTCGCCGCGGTCTTCGCGACAGCCGCGTTGGTCACGCCGGCCCAGGCGGGCCCGTCCCACTGGTCGTGCCGCAGCGTGCCGGCCGGCTACACCTACACCATGGTCCGCGCCGACGTGGGCTGTGAGCCGCTGTACTACGTCACCCTCCCGGAGACGGGCCTGTGGGCCTGCACGGTGCCCGCCGGGTTCACCTACACCGCGACGCGGAACGGCTACAGCTGCGCGTACACCCCGACCCCGTCGACGCAGTACCTGCTCGCGAAGCTCTGATCCCCGGCGGCAGCACCACTTCACGCCGGGATGTCCGGTCGTGGAGTGGTGCACCCGACCGCTACCGTCCGCTGTGGACTCGGCGGGAACCCGCCCGGCTCGCCAGGAGGCGGCTCGGTGACGACCGACTGGGAGACCCGGATCAACCGGAGCTTCACCCTGGCCGGACTGCGCACGGCCACCGGGGTCGCGCTGGGTGAACTGCTCGGTGTGGACAGCGCTTCGGTCCGGCCGGCCGCGGTGTCGGCGCGCCGCCTGGCGCGGGCCTACCCGGCGCGGGTGCCCGAAGTCGGTGCCGAGGCGTTGGAACGTCCGTGCGAGCCGGGGGTGGACCTCGCTTTCGTGCTGTGGGACCTCGACGAGGCCGTGGCGGACTTGTTCGTCATCGACTCGGGAGTGCCGGAGGACGAGGACGGCGGCGTCCGGCTCGTCGTCGGGCCCTACCGCGCCGCGCACTCCTACGTCCTGGCGGTGGCGACCGCCATCGCCGCGGCGCGACTGGGCGCGAGCCCGGTGTGGGACGAGCGCACGGCGCTGAGCGACCGGCGCGTGGCCGATCCGGAGTGGCTGCTGGAACGCCTGCGGCAGCCGCCCGGCAAGCCCGCGCTGGAGTCCGCCCTCGACCTGGTGCGGGGAACCGGGCTGTGGATGGCGGCCGAAGACGCGTGACGGGCCCGGCGGGTCAGCCGAGCACGCGCAGGGACAGCCAGAGCGCGGCGACGGCGAGCGGCAGGGCGAGGGGCACGGTCAGCAGTCCCAGGGCGGTGAATCGGCGCAGGTCGACGCGGACCCCGTGCTCGTGCAGGACCCGCCGCCACAGCAGGGTCGCCAGCGACCCGGCGTAGGTGAGGTTCGGGCCGAGGTTCACGCCGATCAGGACCGCCAGGACCGCGCCGGTGCCGAGCGGGGCCGCCAGGGGCAGCAGCACCAGCACGGCGGGCAGGTTGTTGATCACGTTCGCCAGCACCGCGGCGACCGCGGCCGTGCCCAGCAGCGCGGCCAGGGTCGACCCGGCGGGGACGAGGCCGCCGACCACGTCGGCCAGGCCGTTGTCGACCACCGCGCGGACCACGACGCCCAGCGCCAGGACGAACCCCAGGAACGGCAGCGCCGTCGACCGCGCCACCTGGCCGACCGTGGTGGTGCGCCGGACCAGCCCCCGCACCGCCAGGGCGGCCGCGCCGGCGACCGCCGCCCACGCCGGGTCGAACCCGAGCGCGGGCAGCAGTGCGAACCCGGCGAGCGTGCCCACCAGGGTGGCCGTGGCGAACCTGGGCAGGGGGACCGGGTCGGTGTCCGGCACGACGGTCGGCCGGAGGTCGAGGTCGGCGGCGAAGAACCGGCGGAACACCGCGTACTCGACCGCGACGGCGACCGCGCACGGCAGCGCCATCAGGCCCGCGAACTGCGGGAACCCCACCCCGGCGGCGGTGAAGGCGAGCAGGTTGGTGAGGTTGGAGACCGGCAGCGGCAGTGAGGCGGTGTTGGCCAGGTGCGCGCACGCGTAGACGTGCGGGTCGGGGCGGACGCCGAGCCGGGCGACCGTGGCCAGCACCACGGGGGTGAGCAGCACGACCGTCGCGTCCAGGCTCAGCACCGCGGTGATCGCGGAGGCGACCACGAACACGCCCACCAGCAGGCGCGGCGCACTGCCCGCCGCACCGCGCGCGAGCCGCGCACCGCACGCCCGGAACAGCCCTTCGTCGTCGCACAGCCGGGCCAGCACCAGGATCGCGGCGAGGAACCCGACCACCGGGCCGAGCCGCGACACCTCCGCCAGCACGTGCTCCGGTGAGATCAGCCCGAAGGCCGCGGCGAGCACCGCCGCCGGCACCGCCACGACCGCCTCGGGCAGCCCGCGCGGCCGTGCGACGGCCCAGACCAGCACCAGCGCCAGCAGCGCTCCCGCCGCCACGCCTGTCCACCCGAGCGGAACCGGACACCTCCAGACCACGGCGACGGCGCTCGCGCGCGTCGCTCCTGGCCCGGCCGCGGTCCCGGCGCGGGCGGCCCAGGGTACAGCCGGGCACCGCTGTTCCGGCCGTCACACCCGCCGCTCGACGCCCGTCAGGCGGCCCGTCAGGTGGTCAGGCGCGGTGGTCAGGCGCGGTGGACGGAGACGGCGTAGTCGCCGTCGGCGAAGGGTTCGCGGTCCCAGGTGGCGAAGCGCTCGACGAGGGTCAGGCCGGCGGCGCGGGCGTGCTCGTCGTAGTCGGCGAGACCGTAGCCGCGGCCCAGTCCGAAGCCCGCGACCAGCAGCCCGCCGACGTGCCGGGCGACCCCGGCGACCAGTGCCGCCTGCGTGCCGGGCGGGGTGAACAGGGGCACGTTGCCCGCCATCACCACCACGTCGAAGCGGCGGCCCAGGTCGAGCGCCGCGAGGTCGGACTCCACCCAGGTGATCCCGGGAGCGGTCCGGCGCGCGGTGGCGAGCATGGAGGGGTCGACGTCGGTGCCGACGACGTCGACGCCGTGCCGGGCGAGTTCGACCGCCACCCGCCCGGTGCCACAGCCCGCGTCGAGCACGGAGGCGGGCCGGTAAGCGCGGACGAAGGCGGCTTCGCCGTGCACGTCGGCCCCGGCGGCGGCGAGTTCGTCGAAGCGGCGCTGGTACTCGTCGCCGTTCCACTGGGTTGTCGTCACGCCGAGCACTGTCGCACAGCCACCGCCCGTCACCGACCGCCGGCCCGCGCACCCCGCCTGCCCGACCGGACACAGTGGACAGTGGTCGTGGGTGCGCGTTCACTCGCGACGCTGCTCGAACCGGCGCACGCCGAACCGACGTGTGGCCGGTCGGCACGAAGACCGACCGGCCACACGCCGGGGGGCGGATCAGTCACCTCTGTCCGATGTGGCCGTTGCGCGTCGTGCGCTCCAGCGACGCGCCGCTATCCCAGCCGCCCACGCACCGTTGGTCGTTCGCGCGGAAGCCGTGTTCTCCCGCCGTGCCCGGAGTCAGTGCTACGGGTTCGGGGGCGTCGTCGGAGGCGTCTGCGCGCAGCCTCCCGGGCACTCGTCCAAGACGGTCACCACGGGCGGGTCCTGGATGCAGCCGCCGGCGCAGTCCTGTTGCGCGGTAGCCGTTCCGGACAGGCTGAACGCCACGGCGGCCGCGGTCAGCGTCGCCAGCAGGAAGCCGGTTGATCGGCGCATGTCGAATTCTCCTTCGCTCGCTTACCGATTGCCGTTACGAGGGCTCCAGTCTGTTGCAGACCCCTTGCACGCCCCTTGCACAGCACTTGCCCCGACCTTGCAGCGCCCTGTTCCGGCGAGTAAGAACTGGGGTGGGGACGCGGCGCGCCGGGGGAGCGGTGCGCGCCGCAGAGGGGATTCGGCGATGGCTGTGCGCTTTGCCGTGCTGGGCGATGTCCGGGTGGAGTCCGGGACGAGTCCGGTCGTGATCAGACAACGTCAGCAGCAGAGCGTGCTCGCGGCTCTGCTCGTGGACGTCAACAAGCTCGTGTCGTTGGAGGCGTTGACCGACCGGGTGTGGGGCGCGCACTTGCCACGACGGCCGAGAGAAGCCCTCTACAGCCACGTTTCCCGCCTGCGCGCCCTGTTGTCGGCGTGCCCCGGCACGTCCATCGACGGGCGGTCGGGCGGTTACGTGCTGACCGCCGACCAGGACGGGGTCGACCTGCACGAGTTCCGGCGGCTGGTGGCCGAGGCCGGCCGCGCCCAGGACGACCACCGGGCGATGGCGCTGCTCACCGACGCGCTCGCGCGGTGGACCGGCGAGGCGTTCGCCGACCTGGACACCCCGTGGTTCACCGCCACGCGTGAGGTGCTGGCCCGGGAACGGCTCGACGCGCAGTTGGAGCTCAACGACATCAGGTTGCGCCACGGCGGGCACGCCGCGTCGATCGCCGGGCTCGGTGAACTGGCCGCGGCGCACCCGCTGGACGAGCGCATCGCCGGCCAGCTGGTCCTCGCGCTCTACCAGAGCGGGCGGCAGCAGGACGCGCTGCGGTGCTACGACCGGATCCGCCGGGGGCTGGCCGAGGAGCTCGGCGTCGACCCCGGCCCGGCGCTGCGGGAGCTGCACCGGGGCATCCTGACCGCGAGCACGTCGCTGGCCACGCCCGCGCGGCCGGAGCGCCCGCGCTCCCCGGTGCCCCGGCAACTGCCCGCCGCGCCGCGCGCGTTCACCGCGCGGGAGGGCGAGCTGGCCGTGATGACCGCCGTCGCGGACCGGGCGGCGACCGTCGTGGTGTCGGCGCTGTCGGGCATCGGCGGCATCGGCAAGACGTGGCTGTCGCTGCACTGGGCGTACCGGCACCTCGACCGGTTCCCCGACGGCCAGCTGTTCGTCAACCTGCGCGGGTTCGACCCGGCGGACCGGCCGCTGCCCGCGCCGGTGGCGCTGCGGGGCTTCCTGGACGCGCTCGGCGTCGTGCCCGAGGCGATCCCGCACGACCTCGACACCCAGGCCGCGCTCTACCGGAGCCTGGTGGCCGACAAGCGGATGCTGATCGTGCTCGACAACGCCGTGGACACCGCCCAGGTCGTGCCGCTGCTGCCCGGCGGCGACACCTGCACGGTCGTGGTCACCAGCCGCAACCGCCTGGCGGGCCTGGTCACCGCGCACGGCGCGCACCCGTTGCGGCTGGACGCCCTCCCGGCCGCCGACGCGCGGGACCTGCTGGTGGCCCGGCTCGGCGCGGACCGGGTGGCCGCGGAGCCGGCCGCCGTGGACGACCTGGTGGCCCGGTGCGCCGGGCTGCCGCTCGCGCTCGGCATCGTGGCCGGCTGCGCCCAGCAGGACCCGGACCTGCCGCTGGCGGGCATCGCGGCCGACCTGCGCGACGCCGCCCGGCTGCTCGGCGGCCTCGACGAGGACGACGCGGCGGCCAGCGTCCGGGCCGTGCTGTCCTGGTCGACCACCGCGCTGACCGAGGCCGAGGCGCGGACGTTCACGCTGCTCGGCACCGCACCGGAGGTGGACATCAGCCTGGCCGCGGTGGCCCGCCTGACCGACCGGGGCACCGAGGAGACCGCCGCGGCGCTGCGGGCGCTGGAACGGGTGTCGCTGGTCCACCAGGGCCGCGCCGGCCGCTACCACCTGCACGACCTGGTCCGCCTCTACGCCGCCGAGCAGCCGCTGCCCGAGGGGGAGCGGCGCGCCGCGCTGGTCCGGCTGGTCGACCACTACACCGACACCGCGCACACCACCTCGGACGCGGCCTTCCCCTCCCGCCAGGCGTGCCTGTTCGGCACCGCGAGCCCCGAGCCGCCACCCGACCACGCCGGCGCGTGGGAGTGGTACCAGGCCGAGCGGACCAACCTGGTGGTGATCGAGCGGGCGGCGACCGCGCAGGGCCTGGTCGACCGGGTGTGGCACCTGGCCTGGCACCTGGTCGCCTTCCGGACCAACCAGGGCGCGCTCCAGGAGAACCTCGCGGCCTGGCAGAACGCCCTGACCTGCGCCGAGCGCCTCGGTCGGGCGGACGTGACGTTCCACTCGCTCCTGCTGCTCGGCCACGCCCACGCCATCCTGGGCGGCTACCGGGAGGGGCTGCACCACGTGCGGCGGGCGGCGGAGGTGGTGGACCGGACCGGGAACCCCGTCGACCGGGTCCGGCTGGAGATCGGCTTGTCGACCGTGCTGGCGCGCAGCGGCGACCTGCGCACGGCCCTGGTGCACGCCCGGCGCGCGCACGCGCTGTTCGAGGGCGTGGACGACCCGGGCCTGGAGTCGAACGTGCTGGGCATGGTCGGCTCGCTGGCGGGCCTGCTCGGCGACCACGAGGAGGGCCGCGCCGCCCTGGAGCGGTCGCTGGAGCTGGACCGGCGGTTCGGCGACCGGTACGGCCAGGCCGGTTCGCTGCGCTGGCTGGCCGAGGTCGAGCGCAAGGCGGGCCGGCTGGAGCGGGCGCGGGACCGCTACCGGGCCGCCGCCGAGACGAGCCGGGCCGCGAACTACGCCTACAACGAGGCCACCGTCCTGGTCCTGCTCGGCGAGGTGCACCTCGAACTGGGCGAGCGCGCCGAAGCCCGCGCGGTGTGGGAACTCGCGCTGGACCTGCTGCGCGGCCAGCACCGCACCTCGGACGTCGACCGGTTGTGCCGGCGGCTGCACGACCTCGGGTGGGCGGCCCGTCAGGCGGGTGTCGGCAGCGCGGCGACGCCCGGCCCGTCGAGGGCGGCCGGTGCCGTCGGCCGCCCGTAGACGCCCAGGAGCAGCGCCGGCGCGGTCCCGGCCACCTCCGGGCCGTCGCCGATGGACAGGTCGGTGTCGGTCGCGGTGAGCCGGACGCGGGCCACCAGCTCCTTCGCGCCGCCGAAGGACGCCGGGGTGCTCGTCAGGTAGCGCAGCGCCTCGACCACGGCCTCGGTCGGGTAGTCGCGGGTGAGGCCGAGGGGACGGCGGATGTCCTCGCCGTGCACGACCTCCTCCACGAGCCGGCTGCCCAGGGGCGCGGGCGGCGTCGACGTCCGGGTGGCCACCACGCGCAGCCGCGCCAGCGTCTCCCGCGCGGTGGCACCGCGTTCCCGGGTCACGCCGCGCGCGTTCTGGCGGTCGAAGTCGAACCGGGCGGCGACCAGGCCGACCACGAACCCGAGGCGCGTCGTCCGCGCGGTGTCGACCAGGTGGGCGACCACGTCGTGCACCGTCCACCCGGCGCACAGCGACGGCGTCTCCCACGCGCTGTCGTCCAGGGGCGCGAGGTCCTCGATCAGGGCCGCCCGCTCCACGTGCACCATCGACCAGATCTCGTCCTTCACGGTTGCTCCTCCGCTCGACCGCAGTGTGTCGTCGGGTGGGACTGCCGGCACAGCGCGAACTCGTCGCACAGTGACCGGGATCACTCTCGATGGCCGGTGGTCCGGCCGCTGCCCTGGTCGGACGTCCCGCACGATGAGCACCACTACGGCAGAAGAGTGCGTCGCGGGACGTGCGGACGGCGGTAACGCGGTGCGTCCGGACGGTGCCGGAAAGTTTTCGGCACGGGCTGTCGATCCGCCGGCCCGTCGTTCGACGCACTGGTGAGAAGCAGGAAAGACCGACCTAGGAGCACCCGATGCGCACCCTGATCGCCACCGCGTTCGTCTCGCTCGACGGCGTTGTCGAGGGACCCGGCGGGGAGCCGGGCTACCGCAACAGCGGCTGGACCTTCCAGGACATCGAGTTCGACCCGGCCGTCTACGAGCTCAAGGGCCGCGAGCAGGGCGAAGCCGCGGCGATGCTGCTCGGCCGGGTCAGCTACCAGGCGTTCGCGCCGGTGTGGCCGGGCATGACCGAGGACTTCCCCGAGTACAACGCGATGCCCAAGTACGTCGTGTCGACCACGCTGCGCGACGAGGACCTGGTGACCAACTGGGGGGAGACCACCATCCTGCGCTCGCTGGACGACGTCGCGGCGCTCAAGGAGGGCGAGGGCGGCCCGATCAGCGTGCACGGCAGCGCCACGCTCAACCGCAACCTCTCCGACGCGGGCCTGATCGACCGCTACCACCTGCTGGTCTTCCCGGTCCTGCTCGGCGCGGGCAAGCGGCTGTTCAGCGAGACCGACAAGGACCGGCAGAGCCTCAAGCTCGTGGAGAGCGAGTCCTACTCCAACGGCGTCCAGAAGCTCATCTACGACGTCGTGCGCTGATCCCGGCGCAGCAGTCGTTCCCGACGCGGAGGTCGGCCTGGCGCGGTCGGCTTGGCGCGGTCGGCTTGGCGCGGAGGTCGACGTGGTGCATCGAGGCCGTGCGCTGAGGCCGGGCGCTGAGGCCGGGCGCGAGGGGCGGCGTCGTGCGCGCCGACCTCGGAGCGGGACCGGATCCGGCCGGGTGATCGAGCGGCCGGCGCCGTCGAGGTGTGAACGTACCGGTCCTTTCGGACGGGTCCCGCGCTCTGTCGCCCGGCCGACGCCCTGCGCCAGACTGGTCGGTACCGCCGCTGTCGTCCTTGCGCTCGCGTTCCCGCCCGGTACGCGAGTCCCCTGCGAAGGAGACCTGCGATGGAACCACCTCCCGACGCGCCCGCCCGCGTGCGCCGTCGTCACCGGAAGTCCCTGGTCGGGCTCGGCGTGGTCGTCCTGCTGGCCGTCACGGGCGCGCCGGCCGCCGGAGCACCTGCCGCGTCCGCCGTGCCGCCGTCCGCCGCCGCCGTCGAGGAGCGCGTCTTCGTCGAGTCGACGGTGGACAGCGACCACGACGGCCGGCCCGACCGCATCGCGCTCGACATCGCCCGCCCCGCCGGGACCGGCCGCTACCCGGTCGTGTTCGAGCACAGCCCGTACCGGACGGGGCTGGGCTCGCCGCCGATGTACCAGGTGAACGTCGACCGGCTGCCGCAGGAGGGGCTGTTCGGCGCGGCGGCCGGCGGGCGCGGTGCCGTGCGGGTGGCGTCGCCGAACCTGCCCGGCTGGCTGGACGACTACTTCGTGCCGCGCGGCTACGCGGTCGTGCTCGGGCACAGCATCGGCACCGGCGCGTCCGAGGGCTGCCCGACCAGCGGCGACCAGCAGGAGGCGCTGGCCGGCAAGGCGGTCGTGGACTGGCTCAACGGCCGGGCGCGCGGGACCGACAGCGCCGGCCGGGCGGTCA
Organism: Saccharothrix espanaensis DSM 44229; assembly: GCF_000328705.1. Lineage (NCBI taxonomy): Bacteria > Bacillati > Actinomycetota > Actinomycetes > Pseudonocardiales > Pseudonocardiaceae > Saccharothrix > Saccharothrix espanaensis. The sequence goes on from NC_019673.1 coordinate 2,395,243, forward strand.
CCGCGTCGTGGAGCAGCGGGAGCGTCGGCATGACCGGCATCTCCTACAACGGCACCCTGCCGAACATGGTCGCGACCACCGGCGTGGCGGGGCTGAAGACGATCGTGCCGATCGCCGCGCAGTCGAGCTGGTACGACTACTACCGCGCCAACGGGCTCGTCGTCGCGCCGGGCGGGTACCAGGGCGAGGACGCCGACGTGCTGGCCAAGGCGGTGGTCACCCGCAGCGGGTGCGCGGACGAGATCGCCGCGCTCACCCAGCGCCAGGACCGCGTCTCCGGCGACTACAACGCGTTCTGGGACGAGCGCAACTACACCCGTCAGGCCGGGCAGGTGAAGGCGAGCGTGTTCGTCATGCACGGCCAAGGCGACTGGAACGTCAAGGGGTCGCAGTACTCCCAGTGGTGGGAAGCGTTGCGCCGCAACAACGTTCCGCGCAAGATCTGGCTGCACCGGGGTGGCCACGCCGCACCGTCCCGATCGGACTACCAGGCCACGCTGCTGCGCTGGTTCGACTACTGGCTCAAGGGCACCGACAACGGCATCATGCGCGAGCCCGCCGCCGAGGTCGAGCAGACCACCGGCTGGCGCAAGCTCGCCGACTGGCCCGACCCCGCCGCCCGGCCCACCACCCTGCACCTCGCCGCGACCTCCGCCACCGCACCCGGCCGCCTCGCCCCGGCGGCGGGAACCGGTGTGCCGCAGTCGTTCGAGGACCAGGGCCGCACCCGAACCGCGGCGCAACTGGCGGCCCGCCCCGACACCGCCGACCCGAACCGGCTGGTCTACCGCTCGGACCCGCTGACCGCCGCGTCCCGCCTGTCCGGGGTCGCGACGGTCGCGTTGCGGGTGGCGGTGGAGAACCGGGACGACGCCAACGTGACCGCGCTGCTGGTCGACTACGGCCCGGTCGGCAGCACGGCCGCGCCGGTGGTCGTGACCCGGGGGTGGATCGACCCGCAGAACCGCGATTCGGCGTCCACGGGCGCGAAGGTGGTGCGCGGGCAGGAGTACGACCTGCGCTTCTCCCTGGAGCCCAAGGACCACGTGTTCGCGGCGGGCCGCCGGATCGGCCTGGTGGTCGTGTCGACCGACTACGACTACACCCTCCGCCCGGCGGCGGGCACGAAGCTGCGCGTGGCCCCAGGCAGCTCCGTGACGATCCCGCTGGCCCCCTGACCCGACAAGCCGCTCCGAACCGTCCTACCGGGACCGTTCGGAGCGGCGTCACGGGCCCGCCGCCGAACGTGTCCGCGGCGGAACGGGTTCCGTTTGGTCCACCGCCTTGCCCCACTGGGGTGACGGGCCGACGCACGCCGGGCCGACGCACGCCGGGCCGACGCACGCCGGGCTGACGCACGCCGGGCCGACGCACGCCGGGCGGGCTGCGGTCGGCGTGACGAGGGTCGCGTGCGGGTCGGTAACGGTGACCGATTGGTTCGGACCAACTGCGGGCGGCGACGAAAGTCGGTGTCTACGCACGTCCGGGCGGTGTCCGTCCGCGCAAACTTGTTCCTGCCCCGGGATCGTCATCCGCTGTTTGATGAGCGTTCCTCAACTGGCAGGGGTCGCTTGCGAGCGTCTGCGGGCACCACCCCGGACCAAAGGAGCACTCCGCAGCATGTCTTCTCAGCAGCCGAAACGCGGTGTGCGCAGACCCTCGCGCACCGTACTGGCCGCCGCCGTCGTCGGGTCCTTCGTGGCGGGCGCGCTCGCCTTCGCCGTGCCGGCGTCGGCCGAAACGGCGAACGTCAGCCGGGTGATCCTGACCCCGACCGCGACACCCAACGACTCGCAGAACTTCACCTGGCGCAGCACCGACGCCGGCGGCGGGACCGTCCAGCTCCGCCCGGCGGGCGGTGACGCGGTCACCATCGCGGCGCACGCCGTGGACACCAGCAACCTCGCCGGTGTCGACTACACCCACTACTCGGCCACCGCGACCGGCCTGTCCGCGGACACCGCGTACGAGTACCGCGTCGGCACCGGTGACGAGTGGAGCCGGTGGCGGGCGTTCCGCTCCGCGGCCAAGGGCGCGAAGCCGTTCGAGTTCTTCTACTACGGCGACGCCCAGATCGGCCTGGACTCCACCTGGCCGGCCGTCGTCGCGGCCGCGAACGCCAAGTCGCCGAACGCGGCGGGCAGCGTGCACGCGGGCGACCTGATCGACAGCAGCACCCAGGTCCAGTGGACGAGCTGGTTCAAGGGCATGGGCGAGAGCGCCGCCACGACCCAGGTGCTCGCCGCGCCCGGCAACCACGAGTACAGCGGTGACAGTGCGCTGCGCAACTGGAAGATGAACTTCGAGTACCCGGCCAACCACCCGAACCTGACCACGATCGGCGCGCTCGCCGACCGGGCCAAGGGTGACACCGACGCCGCCCGCCAGACCGCGGCGTACTTCGCGCACTGGGACAACGTCGCCAAGGAGACGGTGTACTTCAGCGACTTCCAGGACGTCCGCTTCATCACGCTCAACGCCACCCAGAACCTCGGCTACCTGCGCCCGGCGACCCTGCCGACGTGCGCGGTGGACTGCCCGGACGCCGCGTCGCTGTGGGTCCAGTTCCAGGCCGCGTGGTTGGACCACATCCTGGCGAACAACCCGAACAAGTGGTCCGTGGTGACCTTCCACCAGCCGGTCTACAGCACCTCGACGGGCCGTGACGAGCCGATCCTGCGCGCCAACTGGGTGCCGGTGTTCGAGAAGCACAACATCGACCTGGTGCTGATGGGCCACGACCACACCTACGCCCGCGGCTTCAAGAACAGCGACGCGAGCGGCACCCCGGGCATCACCAACGGCCCGGTGTACGCGGTCAGCAACTCCGGCGCGAAGCACTACACGCTGGCTCCGGTCGACAACAACGTCTGGACCCAGAACGGCGCGACCCAGGTCCGCCGCGGCCAGGGCATCACCACCTACCAGGTGATCTCGGTCAACGGCGACACCGTCACCTACCGGTCGTACGTGGCGGAGAAGATCGCCTCCTCGCCCGAGCCGGAGAAGGTCGGCGACCTGTACGACACCTTCACCATCACCAAGCGCGGCGGCGTCAAGCACGTCACCGAGGCCGGCATCGAGCCGCCCGTGGCCGACGGTGAGCAGCGCTTCAAGGTGACCGTGCCCGAGCGCGCCCCGGGCGAGCTGGTGTGGAGCATCGACGGCGGCAACGGCGTGGTCGACCTCGGCACCGCCAAGGAGTCCGGCGACCACTTCGCCGCCACCGGCTCGCTCAACCCGGTGCGGGTGACCGACACCCGGATCGACGGCCCGCAGTGGTCGCTGTCCGGCCAGGTCGGCGACTTCACCTCGGCCGGTCAGACGTTCAGCGGCAAGTACCTGGGCTGGACGCCGTTCCTCGGCGGCAACGACGGCGGCGCCGTCCCCGGTGCGGAGGTCGCCTCCGGCTTCCTGGCCGGCAACGGCCTGTCCCAGTCGGCCACCCTGGGCAGCGCCCCGGTGGGCCACGCGGGCGGGTCCGCGGTCCTGCGGGCGGGTCTGGACCTGAAGCTGCCGGTGACGGTGGCCGACGGCACCTACCGCGCGACCCTCACCCTGACCGCCCTGGGCTGAGCCGGCCCCGGTGGGGCGGCGCACCGCGCGCCGCCCCACCGGCTTTTTTCGTTGGGAGAACGAGAATGTCCCGCACCCTCCGCCCGCTGCTCGTCCTGGTCACCGCCGCGTTCGCCTGGGTCTCGCTGCTCTGGGCCGCGCCCGGTGCCGCGCTGGCACAGGACCCGGTGACCTGGGGGGTGCGTCCCGCGGCCTCCGCCGACCACGGCGACAACCGCCCCAACTACAGCTACGCGGCCGAGCCGGGCAGCACCGTCCGCGACGCCCTGACCATCGCCAACCACGGCGACCGGCCGATCACCCTGCTGGTCTACGCCGCCGACGGCTTCACCACGGCGGGCGGACAGCTCGACCTGCGCCCCCGCGGCGAGCAGTCGACCGGCCTGGGCGCGTGGGTGAGCGCGGCGCAGTCGCAGGTCGAGGTCCCGGCCAAGTCGGCCGTGGACGTGCCGTTCACCATCGCGGTGCCCGCCGACGCCGGCCCCGGCGACCACAGCGGCGGCATCGTCACCTCGCTGGCCGTGCCCGAGCAGTCCGGCGGCGTGAACGTGGACCGCCGGCTGGGCACCCGCATCCACCTCCGGGTCGCGGGCGAGGCCGCGCCGGCCCTGGCGATCAGCGACCTGGCCGTGGACTACCGGGGCACGGTGAACCCGCTCGGCCTGGGCTCGGCGACCGTCGGCTTCCGGGTGACCAACACCGGCAACCTGCGGATGAGCGCCGAGCAGGCGGTCTCGGTCGAAGGACTTTTCGGGCTGGGCGGCCAGGAGCGTGCGCTCACCGTGCCGGAACTGCTGCCGGGTGCCCACTTGGACTTCACCGTGGAACTGGCCGACGTGCCACCGCTGGTCCGGCTGGACGCCGAGGTCCGGCTCACCCCGAAGGTCGAGGGCGTCGACGCCGGCGGCCAGTCCGGTGACGTGACGGCAGCCGCCGGCGCGTGGGCCGTGCCGTGGAGCGCGCTGGTCTTGTTGGTAGTGGTGGTGGGCCTGGTCGTGCTGCTGCGCCTGCGAGCACGCAGGCGTCGGGTGGCCACCGACCGCCGCATCGCCGAAGCGGTGCGGGAAGCGCTCGACAACGACCGGACCCCGGCCGACCACTGACCCCCGGCGGTACGCCCGAACGACGTTCGCCGACCGCCCACGCCGATCGCCGGCCGCGTCGATCGCCGGCCGACGTGGTGCCGGCACCGGGTGGTGGTGTTCCGCGCCGGTCGACGGGGTAGCCGGGAGCGGACACTTCGGACGTGGGAGGACGAGCATGGAACCGTTTGCCTTCACCCCGTGGGCGTGGCGCGATCCCGCCTGGATGGCCGTCGCGTTCGACCGGTCCCCCGCGGACTCGGACGACGAGCAGCCGGAGGCGGAGCTCGCCGGGTACCACGTGGAAGCCACCGACGGCGGCATCGGCAAGGTCGACGGGGCCACCGCCGGAGTCCCGGACGGGTGCCTGCTGATCGACACCGGACCGTGGATCTTCGGCCGCACGGTCGTGCTGCCGGTGGGGATCGTGCGGCGGGTCGACCACGACGAGCGCACGATCCACGTCGACCGCACCAAGGAGCAGATCAAGGCCGCCCCGGAGTACGACCCGGCCGGGCCGGACCACGCCGAGTTCCGCACCCGCACCGACGCCTACTACGCGGAGAGCTACCGACTGCTGCCGCCGATGCTCTAGCGGCCGCGCGGCGGGAGTCCCGTGTGGACGGTCGCATCACCGCGCTCTCCGGCCGCGTCGAGACGGGGTGGTCGGGGTGGTCGGCGGCTACTCCGGCGCGGGTGTGGTCTGCCGGCCGACGCGCCAGGTGGCGCTGCGCTCGTGGTGGGCGCGGAACTCGGCGAAGCGGCCTCCCCGCGCGGTGAGCTCGGCGATGGTGCCCTGCTCGACCACGGCACCGTCCTCCAGGTACAGCACGTGGTCGGCGGTGCGGATGGCGTTGAGGCGGTGGGCGACGATCAGGCGGGTGCGGGGGTGGGCGTCGTCGGCGAGGGTCGCGGTGATCGCGGCCTCGTTCTCGGTGTCCAGCGCGCTGGTGGCCTCGTCGACGAGCAGGACGGGGGCCGGGCTGAGCAGGGCGCGGGCGATGGTGACGCGTTGGCGCTCGCCGCCGGACAGCGCCGTCCCGGCTTCGCCGACCTGGGCGGCACCGTCCGCGATCCGGTCGACGCGGGCCAGCGCGGCGGCGCGGTCCACGGCCGCCTCGTCGGCGGTCGGGTCGCCCGCCCGGATGTTGTCCCGGATGCCGCCGGTGAACAGGTAGGGGTGCTGGAAGACCATGCTGCACAGGCGTCGGCGCTCGGCCGGCGGCAGGGCGGTGGTGTCCACGCCGCCGATGAGGATCCGGCCGCTGTCGGGTTGGTGCAGGCCCGCCAGCAGGGCGAGCACCGTGCTCTTGCCCGAACCGGACGGGCCGACGATCGCGGTGGTGGTGCCGGGCCCGACGGTGAACGACAGGCCGTCCACGACGGGCGTCCCGCCGTAGCCGAAGGTGACCCCGCGGAACTCGATGCCGGGCGGGACGTCGACCTCGATCGGTTGTCCCGCTTCGGGTTCGGCGTCGGCGGTGCGGACGGCGCGGATGTCGTCCAGGCTGCCCCGGACGGTCTCCAACGCCGGGGCCAGTTCGGCGAGCGTGGTGAACGGCTCCAGGAACCGCACCGCCACCACGACCAGCGCCACCGCCTCCGGGCCGGGCAGGTCGCCGCGCACCGCGAGCACGGCGACCGTCCCGGCCAGCAGGAGCAGCCCGATCTGGGCGGCCACGCCGAACAGCAGTTGGCCGGGCACCTGGAGCAGCAGCAGCCGCAGGGTGGTGCCGCGCTGCGCGGTGACGGCCGCACCCGCCGCGCTGCGCGCCGGGTCGACGCGGCGGGCCGCGCGCAACGCCTGCTGGGTGCGGGCGAACTCCAGCACGCGTTCGGTCACCGCGCTGTGGGCGCGGGCGTCCGCGGCGTCGGCGGCCCGGCTGACGCGGTTGCCCGCCCACAGCGCGAACAGCAGCGCCGGCACCGCGAGCGCGGCGGCCACGCCCACCGGCCACGCGACGACCAGCAACCCGAGCGCGAGCACGACGGGCAGCAGCACGGCGCTGAGCAGCGGCGTGAGCAGGTTGACGACCAGGCCGACGAGTTCCGGCCCGCCCGCCGCGACGGCCCGCCGGGCGGTCGCGGTGCGCTCCCCGGTGAACCAGCCGAGCGGGACGCGGGTGAGCCGCTCGGCGGTGTCCCGGTGGGTCCGGCCGAGCAGGGCGAAGCCGATCGTGAAACCGAGCCGGGCCAGCGCCGCGTCCACCGCCCAGGCGAGCGCGGTGACCGCGGTGAGCGCGCCCAGCCAGCCGTACGCGTCGGCCGGGGTGGCCGAGAACAGCGCCGACACCAGCGGGACCAGCAGCAGGCAGCTCGTCGCGCGCAGGACCGTCGAGCCGACCGCGAGCACGGCGTACCGGGTCGCCTTGCCGCGGTCCTCGGCCGGGATCAGGCCGATCAGGGTGCTGATCATCGGGTGGCCTCCGCTCGGGCGGGCGCTCGGTGGCTGTCCCACAGCGCCCGGTAACGGCCGGCGGCGGCGTGCAGGTCGGCGTGCGTGCCGGTCTCCACCACCCGCCCCCGGTCCAGGACGACGATCTGGTCCGCGTCGGTGACGGTGTGCAGGCGGTGCGCGATCACCAGCACCGTGCGGTCCCGGGTGAGCCTGCTCAGCGCCTGCTGGACGAGGTACTCCGACTCCGGGTCGGCGAACGCGGTGGCCTCGTCGAGGATCAGCACGGGCGTGTCGGCGAGCAGGGCGCGGGCGATGGTGAGCCGCTGGCGCTCGCCGCCGGACAGCGCGGCCTCCGGACCGATCACCGTGTCGTATCCCTCGGGCAGCCGGATGATCCGGTCGTGCACCAGGGCTTCCCGCGCGGCGCTCTCGACCTCGGCGTCCGTTGCGTCCGGGCGGGCCAGGGCGATGTTGTCGCGCACGGTGCCGCGGACGAGCTGCACGTCCTGGAAGACGAACCCGATCCGCCGGTACAGCTCGTCGGAGCCCAGCGCGGCGACGTCCCGCCCGCCGACCCGGATCGCGCCCGCGTCGACGTCGTGGAACCGGGCCAGCAGGCCCGCCAGCGTGGACTTCCCGGACCCGGACGGGCCGACCAGCGCGGTGACCGTGCCCGGCCGCAGGGTCAGCGTCACGTCGTGCACGACCGGCTTGCCCGGCCGGTAGCCGAAGGACACCCCGTCGAAGTGGACGGTCCCGGGTTCGGCGGCGCGCGGCGCGGACTCCCGCTCGACCAGCTCCGGCTCGCCCAGGGCCACCGCGATCCGCCGGGCGGCCAGCACGCCCGCCCGGACCCCGCCGAGCCCGTAGCCGATGCCGAGCAGCCGCGCGCCGAACGTCGTGCCCAGCAGCAGGAACGGCAGCAGGGTCACGGGGTCGAGCGCCCCGCCGACCACCATCGGCGTGCCGGCGGCGGCGATCAGCCACAGGAACGTCGTCGGCCGGGTCACCAGGTCGATGAACGTCTTCTTGCCGATGAACGGCCGCTGCCACTCCTCCAGGAACGCGGTGTACCCGGTCTGCGCGCGGCGGAACGACGACGCGGCCACGCCGAACACCCGGATCACCGGCTGCCCGTCGAGGTAGGCGGCGGACTCGGCGGTCATCCGCTCCGCCCAGCGCGCCGCCTCGGCGATCTTGGGCCCGCTCTGGAACATCATCGCGGCGAACGCGAGCAGGTACACCAGGACCGGCACCAGCAGCACCAGCGCGAGCCGCCAGTCGGTGGCGAACAGGTAGCCGAGCACGGCGACCGGCGCGACCACGGCGGCGACGGCGTCCGGGATGGCGTGCGTGACCAGGGAGTGCAGGGCCAGGGTGTCGTCCTGCACCAGGTTCTTGACCGACCCGGAACCGCGCCGGGTGAACCACCCCAGCGGCAGCCGGGTCAGCTTGCCGAGCAGCCCGTGGCGCACGTCCGCGCCGAAGCGGGCGTCCACGACGTGCAGCCACAGCATGAGCGCGCTGCCCAGCGCGGTGCCCGCCGCGAGCAGGACGAGGAACGCGATCCCGGTGCCCCGCAGGCGTTCCGCGTCCGCCCCGGCGAGCAGCAGCCGGGCCAGGTCGACCAGCACCACGAACGGCGCGAGCTGGACCAGCGTGATCACCGCCTGGAGCACGCCCGCCGCGATGATCGTCTTCTTGACCGGGGCGAACAGCTCCCCGGCGGCCTGCGACCGCCAGCGCCCGGCCTTCCTGGTGGTCGCGGCCTTGGTCGCCGCCGGCCCGGTGGTCGGCCCGGTGGTCGGCCCGGTGGTCGGCTCGGCGGTGGCGGACCCGGTGGCGGACGCGGTGGTAGATCCGGCGGCGGACCCGGTGGTAGGTCCGGTGGGGGACGGCGTGGGGTCGGGTGCCGGGGGATCGGGTTCGGCGGGTTCGGTGCGGCGCAACGACCCCATCGCCCGGCCGTGCGCCCAGTACGCCTGGGCGTGCAGGTCCGCCTTGGGGAAGCCGAACCCGTCCCGCAGCAGCTTGCGGACGTGCTTGAGGGTGCCGGTCTCGGTGGCGACCCAGGCGTGCCAGTCCGACCAGTCGCGGTCCTCGATGGCGGCGGCCAGCGACGTCTCGCCGCGCCGGGGCACGCGGTGCACGCGCAGCCCGGGGTGCTCGGCGAGCGGGATCAGCCCGTCCTCGTCGTGCTGCTGCTCCAGGTACAGCTCGACGTCGGCGTCGTCGGGCAGCACGCCGAGGATCCCGTTGACGGCCGGGACCGACGCCGGGTCGGCGACCAGCAGGTAGCCGGCGGGCGGCTGGTCGGGCAGCGCGAACCGGGACGAGCCGAACGAGGTGACGGCGACCGTCGCGCCGGGCTCGGCCGCGAGGACCCACGCCGTCGCCGGCCCGGCGGGCTCGTGCAGCACGACGTCGACCGCGAACTCGCCGGTCTCCCGGTCGGCCCGGACGATCGTGTAGGCGCGCTGGTGCTCCTTGTCCGAGCCGGTCGGGTCGGGGAACCAGAACCGCAGCCACTCGGTCGGCTCCGGCTTGAGCGCGTCGACCAGGTCGGGCGCGGACAGCCGCACCCGCACGAAGTTCGGCGCGATCCGGGACACCCCGACCACGGTCGCGACGTGGTCGCGCGCGCCGAACCCGCGCAGCACCGCGCCCTGGAACCCCCGTGCGGCCATCAGCGCTCTCCTGTCGACAGGCCCAGCGCGGTGGTGATCTCGGCGACCGAGCGGCCCGCGGGGGCGGTGGTGAGGATGCCGCCCAGGCACGCGGTGACGACCAGGCGGAAGTAGGCGTCGGTGCCGATGTCGGGCATCTCGGCGTGCGCTTCGGCGAGCAGCCCGCCGGTCCCGAGCAGCCGCCGCGACTCGGCGAGCCGGCGCTCGAACCCGGGCGTCGCCGCGATGCCCTGGCGTTGCCGCTCCTCGGCGGCGGCGAGGCTGATCGCCAGCAGCGCGACCGTGCCGCAGACCACCGACGCCGCGTCGGGCCGGTAGCCGCGCCGGACCAGCGCGGCGATCCCGCCCTCCAGCAGCGCCGCGCCGGAGGGGCCGCGCGGGAACAGGACGTGCAGATAGGTGGACAGACCCGGGTGGTCGAGCACGAAGTCCCGCAGCTGCACGGCGAAGGACACCAGGTGCCCGGCCACGTCGTGCGCGGGGTCGTCCACGACCCGCAGCCCGGCCAGCACCGCCTCGCCGACCAGCGTCTCCAGCCCGAACCGGCCGTCGACGTGCCGGTAGAGCGCCGTGGGCGTCACCCCGAGCGCGGTCGCGACGGCCTGCACGGTGAGGTCGGCCAGCCCGATCTCCCGGCCGGCCCGCTCGATGTCGGCCAGGCCGATCCGCGCGGGCCGGCCGCCGACCCGTCCCCGTGCCGCCATGCCGAGCCTCCAGGTTAGGGCACCCTTTGTTGAGGCCGTAACTTAGCTCTGGGCAGCACTGTTGTCCAGGGCCGGCCAGCGGGGCCGTCCGAGGCACGCCGACCCGGCGGGGTCGCCGCGCCCGGACCACGAGACCCGGCGGGTTGGGCGTCAACCGGCGGGCGGCGCCGCCGGCTCCCGTTCCCGCGCGGCGGGCTTGGTCCGCGACACGGCGACACCGACCAGGCACAGCGCGCCGCCCAGCACGGCCACCGGGCCGGGCACCTCGTCCAGCAGCAGCCACGACAGCAGCACCACGATCGCGGGCACCGCGTACGTCGTCGCCCCGAGCTTCCCCGTCGTGGTGCGGGACAACGCGTACGCCCACGTGTAGAACGCCAGCGCGGTCGGCAGCAGACCCAGGTACACCACGGAAATCGTCGCCGACGCCGGCGCGGCCACCACGTCGTCCACGAGCCGCCCGGCGAACGGCAGGCACGCCACCGCGCCGATCGCGCACCCGAAAGTGGTGGCCTGCAACGCCGACGCGTGCGCGAGAGCGGGTTTCTGCACCACCACGCCCACCGCGTACCCGGCGGCGGCGAGCAGGCACAGCAACACCCCGGACGTCGTCGAAGACCCGTGACCGCCCGCCAGACCGGCCGCCACCGCTCCCGTGAACGCGATCGCCAGCCCCGCGACGAGCCGCGCCGGCAGGCCCTCCTTCAGCACGACACCGGCCAGGATCGCGGCCAGCACCGGGCCGACGCCGACGACCACCGCGGCGGTACCCGCGTCGGCATGCCGCTCGCCCCAGTTCAACGCCACCGTGTAGAGCGCGAACCAGAACACGCCCGACCCGGCGATTCCCGGCCACGCAGCGCGCGGCGGAGCCGTCACCCCCTTCACGACGGCCACCGCGCCCAACGCGAGCGCGCCGACGAGCAACCGGCCGAGTGCCAGGGAGCCGGGTTCGTAGTGCGCCCCGGCGTAGCGGATGCCGACGAAAGCCGACGCCCACAACACCATCGTGACCACGACGGCCGCCAGGGTTTTCCAGTCCACTTCGGACCGACGGGTCACCGCGCGGCCAGCGCCCGGACCTCGCGCCGCCGCAGCTTGCCGCTGGGCGTGCGGGGCAGCGCGGTCACGAACACCACGTCCTCCGGGACCTTGTACCAGGTCAGCTTCTCCTTGGCGGTGTCGAGGAGTTCCGCGCCCACCCGCTCCGCCACACCGTCCGGTGCCCTGTTCTCGCGGGCCGACTCGGTGAGGGCGACGTAAGCCCGCAACGTCGTCACACCGTTGCCCCGCCGGACCGAGCACACCCCCGCCTCCTGCACGTCGGGGTGCCGCATCAGCAGGTCCTCGATCTCGGTGGGGTGGACGTTCTGCCCGCCGACGATCTCCACGTCGTCCAGCCGGCCGTGCAGCCGCACGTACCCGTCCACGTCGGCGGTCGCGGCGTCACCGGTGGCGTACCAGCCGTCCGCGCGCGAGAACTCGTCGCCGCCGTGCAGCACGCCGGGCGTGATCGACGGTCCGGCCACCTCCAGCCGGCCCTCCACGCCGGGCGGCGTCTCGACGCCTTGCTCGTCCACGATCCTGATCCGGTACGGCGGCAGCACGCGGCCGACCGTGCCGGGGCGTTGCGCGCCGGGGGCGTTGGAGATGGCGGCGTGCCCGATCTCGGTACTGCCGAACACGTTGAGCAGCCGGTCGCCGAGCAGCTCGCGCACCCGCGCCTCCACCGCCTCCGACAGCACCTCGCCGCCGACCATGGCCAACCGCAGCCCGGTCAGCTTCGCGTGGTCGGGGTGCCCGAGCAGCCGGGCGTAGAAGCTGGGCTGGCCGTAGAAGAGCGTGACCCCGTGGCGCTGCACCAGGTGCAGCGCGCTGTCCTCGGTGGCCCGTTCGCGGGACAGCACGACCGACCCGCCCCGGTGCAGCGGGACGAGCAGCGAGTTCGCCAGGCCGAACGCGAAGTACATGCGGGACACCGAGAACGTGACGTCCGCCGGGGTGACGCCGAGGACCTCGCCGATGCCCTGCTCGTACACCCCGGGGTCGCCGTGCGTGTGGAAGCACAGCTTCGGTTCGCCGGTCGTGCCGGAGGTGAACACCGCATACGCCGGGGTGTCCGCCGTGACGTCCGCGACCGCCGCTCCATCGCGCGCGGCACGCAACTGCGCCGGATCGACCACCGCGTCGAACAGCGCGGCCAGGTCGGCTTCGGCGACGATGACATGCGGTTGCGCGGTCCGCACCGCCCGCACGATCTCGTCCGGGTGCAGCGCGCGGTTGACCGGCACGGCCACCGCGCCCAACCGCACCGCGCCCAGGAACGCCCACACCAGGTCGATGCCGTCGGGCAGCGCCAGCACCACCCGGCTGCCCGGCCCCGCACCACGCGCGCGTAACGCGGCGGCGAACCGCGCCGCACCCGTGTGGACGTCCTCGTAGGTGTACACGTCGTCGCCGACGCGGTAGGCGGGCAGGGGGTTCCAGCCGTTGTCGAGCGCCCGGAGCGCCAAGTACCCGGCCAGGTTCGCGGTCATCGGAAGGGTCTCCTCGAATTCGCCCAGCGGTCACGTCGATGTTGACCTACACCACCGCCGCGTCCGGGCTCAACACCTCCCGCACCGCCCCCGCTCCCACCCGCCGATCAGCCGGGTCGGGTCGCCGAACGTCACTACGGCCCGCGCCGCCGGCTCACGCGGGCTTGTCCAGGACCAGCGCGCTGTAGCGGCACGGGGTGACCAACGCGTCGAGGTGCGCGTCCATCAGCCGGACCAGGTGCCGCCAGTCGGCGTCGGTCAGCGCGCCGAGCGCCGGCCGGTAGAGGCGGGCGGCCCGACGTCCCGCCCGGGTGGCGAGCACCCGCCGCAGCGGCGGCACGAGCCGGCCGTAGTGGGCCAGGACGTGGGGCGTCCAGTCGTGGACGGCCCGCACGGTGAAACCGGTGTCCCGCGCGGCGGTCAGGTAGCGGTCCAGCGGCTCGAACTCCTCGAAGTGCCAGGTGGTGCGGACCAGGCGGTCCCGGTCGAGGGCGTCGATCGTGGTGGGGTCGCTGCCGCGCCAGGTGAAGTCGACCAGCACGAGCCTGCCTCCCGGGCGCAGCAAACGGTGCGCCGACGCCAGGAACGCCCGCCGGCCGTCCGCGCCGAAGTGGAACGCGGCCTCCAGGCAGTGCACGCGGTCGAAACCGCCGTCGGGCAGGTCGACGTCCCCGGCCCGCGCCGGCGGCGCGGTCACGTCGGCGACGGCGAACCGGGCTCCGGGCTGCCGCCCGAACCGGGCGCGGGCCTGCGCGACCTGCTCGGGCTGGATGTCGACGCCCACCGCCCGGCAGCCCCGCCGGGCCAGCCACGCCGTGGTGAGCCCGCGCCCGCAGCACGCGTCCAGCACCGCCTCGCCCGGCCGGGCGTCCAGCAGCGCGAGCGACCGGCGGACCAGGCGGCGTTGGAACCACCCCAGGCCGCCGAGCGCCAGCGGCAGGGTGGGCCAGGTCAGGTAGCCGACGTTGACCAGGTCGCCCCAGCCGACGTGACCGAGCACGCGGAAGAGCACGCTGTTGTCGTTGTAGGAGTCGGCGATGCCGTCCGAAGTCATGACCGGTCTTCCTCCTCGGTGTGCCGCATGGTGGCCCTGGTCCAGTGTGCGCCATGCGGTCCGGGCGGCCGGCCCCGGCCTTCTTCAGTCCACAGTGGACGATGGCTGGCCGCGTCGGCGGCTGACGACGTGCGGTGAACGGCTGATACCGCTGCGCCACCACCTCGCCGCCTCCGGCAGGCCCGACCGGCACGGCGGCGGGCGTGCCGCAGAGTGCGGGGGTGCGACGAATTCCCGAGGGTGCCGAACTGACCGTGCTGATGCGGTGCGCCGGCTACCGCTTCAACCGCAACGGCGTGGCCTGCGGACGACCCGGAGCGCCGACCGCCGAAGACCCTCGCCGAGGCCGCGCGCCTGGGCCGGCCGGTCGACGTCCGGCAGCCGGTGACCGCGCATGAGGTCGTCGCGCGGTCGGCGGCGACCGCCGCCCGGTCGACGCCGGGGGAGGTGGCCCGCGCGTTCGTGGACGGGGTCGGCGGCAGCGCGCCGCGCGGGCGGCAACTGCTGATCTCCTACGCGTGGGCCGCCCACCTGCCCTTGGACGCGGCCGACTGCCGGGGTAGGTGTTGCCCCGCACCGACAAGTGCCGGCGCTACGGCATCCTCGTGGGCCTGGCCGAGGCGGACGTGCTGCCCACCGCCGTGATCGCCCCGTCGCTGGACCGGTCCGTGCCCACGACGGAACGCCACGAGGCCGCCCGCCGGGTGCCCGGCGGCTCGCGGTCGGACGTCGTCCTACCACTGGCCGCGTGGCGAGGTGCCGACGGGCGTCCTCGGTCGCAGGTGGGCGCGGGGCACTGGAACAGCCTCTTGGCCTGGGCGATCGCGTTGTGCATCCCGACACCCAGGACCGTCACGTCCGGGGCCGGTTCCCGTCCGGCGCGGCGGAGAGGTGCGGGGCGCCCAACGCGAGGGGCGGTCGGTGGGGCGGAAGTGGTTGGCGGGACTGGGAAAAGCCGAAGATCCCGCTGATCGGGCTGGTGCCCGATCAGCGGGATCCGGTCTGGCTACGGCCTTTCCCGATACCTCCGCGACACCGTGCGCCGGACGGAGCCGGCGGCGTGGTGCCCGGAGAGTCGGACGGATCGACCCGGGTGGAGCGGCGGACGGACTATTGGGCTGGGGGGTTTCGATCCCACCCCCCGGAGTGGCAGGATCGGGGTACCCGATGCCGCCTCCGCGAATCGGGAGCCCGGTGTTGAGTCCGGGCTCCCCTTGCCTGTGGTGTCCGCTTGTCCCGGCACCCCGCGGGCAACCGTCCCTACTGGACGGGTTCGGCCGTGCTGAACGATGTTCAGCCGTTCGCTTCGCCGGTCAGGTTGGCGATGGCGACGCCGGGGGCCTCGCTGACGCCCACCACGCCGGCGCCGTCGCTGTCCTCGTTGCCGCCCGCGCCGTTGCCGTTGCCACCGGCGCAGCTGTTGTTGCCGGTCTGCTCGTTGATCACGGTGCTGGTGGTGGTGTCGCCGTTGTGGCCACCCAGCACGTTGATCTCCGGCAGGCCCACGTTGGGCTTGATGTCCTGCACGGCCGCCGCGACGGCGACGAGGCCGACCGCAACCGGGATCTGCGGCTTCGCCACGCTGACGCACTGCAGCGCGTTGGCCGCCGCACCGTCGGCGACGCTGACCTGGTCAACGCCGATCACGTTGTCCTTGTGCACGATCTCCCGAGCGCCGGGCGCGAAGTCATGACCCTCGACCTCACCGGCGGAGGCCATGCCGGTGCCACCAATCATGAACAGACTGGCGACCCCGGCAAACACGATACCGGCCTTCTTCAACACTGTAGGTTCTCCTTCGATTTCCCTGCGAATGCCCGACGAGGTCCGTGAAACGCTTCGGATGTCGAACGACGGGGACACTATCGGGATGTTCCGGCCCGAAATCGCCAGATAGCCGCATGGTGTACACAAGTCACCCAATCCAGTGAACATCGCCATTCGGACGGTAACCGTTTCGCTGGCCTTTGGTGGAACCGTCGTCGAATCGCCCTGACCAGCCCGGATCTCCGTTCGCGCCGGGTTCGCGCGGTGCCCGGCGGGGCGTGGCGGCGCCACCGGACCGGCGAGCGGTCCACGACGCCACTGCGGTCCGTATCCGCAGGTCCATCACCTGGGCGCGGTCGTGGACACCCCGGGGCCGCCGCGAGCCCGGACGGAAAGTGCCTGGTGGCGAAGTCGGGCTGGTTCTCCGGTGTCGGTGGCGACGGTGTCGGCGACCATCGTTTCACCCGAACGGGTTTCGGGTGACGAATCGCCCGGCCATCGTGACGGGCCGTCCGATCACCGCGCGAACAACGGACTGCGACGCCACGTCGAGGCGGGCGGCGAGCGCGTCGGCCGCCACCCGGTCGCCCGGCAGGGTCAGGCTCTCGTAGGCCAGGTCCAGCACGCCGGCCACCGGGTGCCGCCACGACCGGACCCCGGTCCCGTCGGGCACGGCGGTCGCGGCGGTGAAGCGCCGGCCGAACTCGTTCGGCGAGCCACCGGAACCCGGTGGTGCACGCGAGCACGTCACCCCCGCTGTCCACGACGTACGCCGGCGTCGGTTCCGGCCGGTCGAGCAGCGCCGGCACGGTGGGGCGCACCGGGCGCGGCGCGGCCATCGCCGAACACGTCGCGCCGCCCGCCTTCACCAGCCGGTGCACGTGCACGCGCTCGTGGGACGAGAGCCGCAGCGCGTCCGCCAGCGCGCCGACGACCTGCGCCGACGGGTGCCGGTCGCGGCCGCGCTCCAGCCGGGTCAGGTACTCCACGCTGATCCCGGCCAGCACCGCCGGCTCACCCCGGCGCAGCCCCGGCGTGCGCCGGCGGGTGCCGTCCGGCAGCCCGAACCCGGCCGGGGCGGCGGCCTCCCGCCGGGCGCGCAGGAACCTGCCCAGTGCGTTCTCGGCCATGTTCCGAGTCCAGGTCGCGCCGGGTGCGCAGAGGGGCCCTGCGGGGCCTCCCCACGGCGGGCCGGCCGTTGCACGCTGGGGCCATGACCATGAAGTACCGCCTGTTCGGCCGCACCGGGCTGCGCGTCTCGGAACTGCTGCTCGGCACGATGACCTTCGACGACCCGGCCGAGGCCGGGCGGATCGTCGACGCCTACGCCGACGCCGGCGGCAACGTGCTGGACACCGCGTCGGCGTACGGCCGGAGCGAGGAGCTGATCGGCTCGGTCGTGCGGCGGCGGGACCGGTTCGTGCTCGGCACCAAGTACACGCTGTCCCGCGACGCCGCCGACCCGAACGCCTCGGGCAACCACCGCAAGAACCTGACCGTGTCGCTGGAGCGCAGCCTGCGCCGGTTGCGGACCGACCACGTCGACCTCTACTGGGTGCACATCTGGGACCGGCACACACCGGTCGAGGAGACCCTGCGCGCGCTCGATGGCGCCGTGCGCGCGGGCAAGGTCCTCTGCACCGGCATCTCCGACGCGCCGGCCTGGGTGGTCTCCCGCGCGAACACCCTCGCGGACTGGCGCGGCTGGACGCCGTTCACCGCCGGCGCGCCGGGCCGACCCGGCCTCGCTCACCGGGCGGGAACGGGCGGTGGTCGCCGCCGTCCAGCAGGTCGCGGGGGAGCTGGGCGCGACCCCGGCGCAGGTGGCGCCGGCGTGGACCCGCCGCCGGTTCCGGTCGGTGCTGCCGCTGGTCGGGGGTGAGCAGCGTCGCCCAGCTCACCGACAACCTCGCCGCGCTCGACCTCGTGCTGCCCGACGACGCGGTGGCCCGGCTGGAGGCGGCGACGGCGTTCCGGCTCGGGTTCCCCGGTGAATTCATCGCCGAGTGCGAGCCGTCGTCGTTCGTGTTCGGCGACACCGCGACCCTGGTCGAGCCGCGCTGAATGGCGTCGACCCGCTCCCGTGCAGGTGGACGGAAAGGCGAATTGCCTCGCGGCGAATGAGCATTTCCGGACAGGTCGCGCGAGCGCCAAGGTCGGATCGTGCTTTTATTCGCCCGGAATGCCGTACCGGAGCATCCCGGTCGGCACGATCCGGTCCGCGCCGACGTCCGGCCGCTCCAGGACCGGTGGCGACGGAGGGTGACCCGGTGGGCCGTTGTGAGCAGCGGCTACGGCGTTGCGACTACGCGCCGCTGTCTTGTTAGCCTAACCTAAGGAGCTGGTCGGACGCGGGCTGCGGAGGTGGCATGGGACAGGCGGGAGCGCGGCGGGCCGGACGCCTGTCGGCCTGGCTGGTCGTCGCCCTGCTCGGCCTCGCCGCCGTGGCCGTCGTCAGCGTGTTCGTCGGTGCCAAGCCCATCCCGCTGTCCACTGTGGTCGACGCGTTCACCCGGTTCGACCCGACCGACAACGACCACCTGTTCGTCCGCGACGAACGGGTGCCCCGCACGCTGGTCGGCCTGCTGGTGGGCGCGGCCCTCGGCGTGGCCGGCGCGGTGATGCAGGGCGTGGCGCGCAACCCGCTGGCCGACCCCGGTGTGCTCGGGATCAACGCGGGCGCGGCGCTGTTCGTGGTCGTCGGGATCACCGTGTTCGGCGTGACCGCGCTCGCCGGGTACGTGTGGTTCGGCTTCGTCGGCGCGGCGCTCGCGGCCGTGCTCGTCTACGGCGTGGGCGCGCTCGGCCGCGAGGGCGCGACGCCGCTGAAACTGGCCCTGTCGGGCGCGGCGACCAACGCGGCCTTCGTGTCGATGACCACCGCCGTGCTGCTGACCAGCACCGACGCCTTCGACCAGTTCCGGTTCTGGCAGGTCGGCGCGCTGGCCGGGCGGTCCATGGACATCTTCTGGCAGGTGCTGCCGTTCATCTCGTTCGGACTGGTGCTGGCGCTCGGCTCGGCCCGCGCGCTCAACGCCCTGGCGATGGGCGACGACCTGGCGCGGTCGTTGGGCCAGGACGTCGCGCGGAGCCGGGCGCTCGCGGGCGCGTCGGTCGTCCTGCTGTGCGGCGCGGCCACGGCGAGCGTCGGCCCGGTGGCCTTCGTCGGCTTGGCCGTCCCGCTGCTCGCGCGGGCCGTCACCGGCCCCGACCACCGGTGGCTGCTGCCCTACTCGATGGTGCTCGCGCCGGTCCTGCTGCTCGGGGCGGACGTCCTGGGCCGGGTGGTCGCGCGCCCCGGCGAGGTGCAGGTCGGCATCCTGACCGCGGCGATCGGCGCGCCGGTGTTCATCGCCCTGGTCCGCGGGCGGAAGGTCGCCGCGCCGTGAGCGCCGAGGTGATCGCGCGGGCCCGGTTCCGCGTCCGCCGGCGGCAGGCTGCCGTGGTGGGTGGACTGGTCGCGGTGCTCGTCGTGCTCACGGCGGTGGCCCTGACCCTGGGGCGCGGGCACGTGTCGCTGCCCGACGTGCTGTCCACAGTGGTCGGTCAAGGATCCCGGGCCACCGACTACATCGTGCTGGAGCTGAAGCTGCCGCGCGCGCTCGCGGCGATCCTGGTCGGGCTCGCGTTCGGCGTGTCCGGCGCGGTCTTCCAGAGCCTGCTGGGCAATCCGCTGGCCAGCCCCGACGTGATCGGGATCAGCACCGGGGCGAGCGCGGCGGCGGTGTTCGGGCTGGCGGTCCTCGGGGTCGGCGGGCCGGCGCTCTCCGCGCTGGCGCTCGCGGGCGCGCTGCTGACCGCGGTGGTGATGTACCTGCTGACCTGGCGCGGCGGGGTGACCGGCTCGCGGCTGGTGCTGGTCGGCGTCGGGCTGGCGGCGATCCTGCTCAGCGTCGTGTCCTACCTGCTGACCCGCACCCGGGTGGCCACCGCCCAGGACGCCCTGGTGTGGCTCACCGGCAGCCTCAACGGTCGCAACTGGACGCAGGTCGTGCCGCTGGCCGTCCTGCTCGCCGTCCTGCTGCCCGCCGTCGCCGCACTGGCCAGGGCGCTGGGCCTGCTCACGCTCGGCGACGACGCGGCCAAGGGCTTGGGCGTGGCCGTCGAACCGGTCCGGCTCGGCCTGCTGGCCTGCGCGGTCCTGCTGGCCGGCGCGGCGACGGCGGCCGCCGGGCCGGTGGCGTTCGTGGCGCTGCTCGCCGCGCCGATCGGCCGCCGGCTGGTCCGCGACGGCGGGCCCGCGCTCGTCGCGTCCGGGCTGGTCGGTGCGGCGGTCGTGCTGGGCGCGGACTGCGCGGCGCAGAACCTGCCGGTCGACCAGTCCTACCCCGTGGGCGTGCTGACCGGCGCCGTCGGCGCCCCCTACCTGCTCCTGCTGCTGGCGCGGGCGAACCGGACCGGGAAGGGCGGCTGATGACCGCGGAGCACACCCTGCGCACTGAGGCGCTGCGGCTGGCCTACGACCGCCGCGAGGTCGTCAAGGGGCTGTCGGTGACGATCCCGCCCGGCCGGGTGACGATGATCGTCGGGCCGAACGCGTGCGGGAAGTCCACCCTGCTGCGCGGGCTCGCCCGGCTGCTCGCCCCGGTGTCCGGGGCCGTCTACCTGGACGACCGGGACGTGCACACCATCCCCAACCGGGAACTGGCCGCCGTGCTCGGCATCCTGCCGCAGGGCCCGGTCGCGCCCGAGGGCATCACCGTCGCCGACCTGGTCGGCCGCGGCCGCTACCCGCACCAGGGCTGGTTCCGGCGGTGGAACCGGCGCGACGACCAGGCGGTGGCCGAGGCGCTGGCGGCCACCGACACGCTGGAGGTCGCCGACCGGCCGGTGGAGGAGCTCTCCGGCGGCCAGCGGCAACGGGTGTGGATCGCGATGGCGCTGGCCCAGCGCACCGACCTGCTGCTGCTCGACGAGCCCACCACCTACCTCGACCTCACCCACCAGGTCGAGGTGCTCGACCTGCTCACCGACCTCAACCGCGACCGCGGCACGACCGTGGTCGTCGTCCTGCACGACCTGAACCTGGCCTGCCGCTACGCCGACCACCTCGTCGCGATGCGCGCCGGGGAGATCGTCGCCCAGGGCCCGCCGGCCGACGTGCTGACCGAGGACGTCATCGAGCGCGTCTTCGGGCTGCGGTCCCGGATCGTGCCGGACCCGCTGTCCGGCACGCCGATGGTCGTGCCCGTGGGCCGGTACCACTGCGCTGATCCCCCGCCGGAGGACCAGCGCCGCGCACAAGGAGGAACTCCGTGACATTCCGCCTCGCCGCGGCGATCGCCGCCGCTGTCCTGCTGACCGCGTGCGGTCAGGTCGAGGAGACGGCCGGCCCCGCCGCCTCCGGTGCCACCGTGCAGACGATGTTCGGTCCGGTCACCGTGCCCGCGAACCCGACCAAGGTGGTCGCCCTGGGCTGGTCGGACGCCGAGACCGCGCTGGCGCTGGGCGTGCGGCCGATCGCCGCCGCCGACTGGCTGGCGTTCGGCGGCGAGGGCGTCGGACCGTGGGCGGCGGGCAGGTACACCACCGCGCCCAAGATCCTGCCGACGCTGGAACCGGACTACGCGGCCATCGCGCAGCTCCAGCCCGACCTGATCCTCAACACCCGCTCGGACAACTCCGAGGAGAAGTACCGCGAGCTGAGCAAGATCGCGCCCACGGTGTCGGGTCCGGCGGGCGTGGTGTCCTACGGCACGACGTGGCGTCAGCAGATGGAGCTGGTCTCCCAGTCGCTGGGCAAGCCCGACGAGGGCCGCCGGCTCATCGGCGAGGTCGACGCGGCGTTCGACCGGGCCAAGGCCGACAACCCGGTGTTCGCGGGCAAGACGGCCGCGATCGGCGCGTACTACTCGGAGAAGTACTCCGCCTACGTCCGCGGCGACTCGCGGGTGGACTTCGTGGAGGGCCTGGGGCTGAAGAACAAGCCCGAGGTGCAGGCGCTCGCCGGGACGAGCTTCGCGGTCGACCTGTCCCGGGAGCAGATCGAACTGCTCAGCGCGGACCTCACGGTCGTGTTCCCGATCGGCGGTGACGCGGCACCGTTGCGCGCCGACCAGGTGCTCAACCAGCTCCCGGCGGCGCGGGCCGGGCACCTGCTGATCATGGACGACAAGACGTTGGTCAACGCGTTCAGCAGCGGGTCGACCCTGGGCACCTTGTACGCCATCGAGAAGGCCGTCCCGCTGTTCGCCTCGACGTTGACGAAGTAGCCCGCCGGCACGGGGGCGCACTGCGGCAACTCGCGGGCCGGGGTCGCCTTGACCCTGGCCCGCGAGTCGGTTGGTCCCGTGAGCGGGTCCGGTTGCGCCGGAAGCGGCGATCGAGACGCTGCGGGCGCGGCTGGGCCGAGCCGACGCACGATCCGCTGCCGCACGGACCACCTGGTGCGGTCGAACGTTCGCGACCTCCCAGTAGGGGTTGAGCCGGTGGCGCGGAGCGGATAGGAAGCGTGCGGTGATCCGCACCGCGGCATCGACCCAGAGGATCGGGATGACGGTCGAGTTCCGACTGCTCGGCGAGATCGAGGCGACGGTCGACGGCCGGCCGGTGGACGTCGGCTCGGCCAAGGGGCGGTGCCTGCTCGCCGTCCTGCTGATCGACGTCGACCACCCGGTGTCGGTGGACCGGCTGGTGGACCGGGTGTGGGGCGGGCAGCGGGTGCCGCGCCGGCCCGCCGCCATCGTGCAGAGCTACCTCTCCCGGCTGCGGCGGGGCCTCGCGCCGGCGGCCGGGGTGCGGATCGTGCGGCTCTCCAACGGCTACCGGCTCACCGCCGACCCCCGCACCGTCGACCTGCACGACTTCCGCCGGCTGACCCGCGACGCGCGGGCGGCCCCTCGCGACGAGGACGCCGAGGAGCTCTACGAACGCGCCCTCGCGCTGTGGCGGGGAGATCCGTTCGGCAGCCTGGACGTCCCGTGGCTCAACGTCGTGCGCTCCACGCTGGTCGACGAGCTGCACGCCGCCCGGCTCGACCTGGTCGACGTCCGGCTCCGGCTGGGCGACCACGCGGCGCTGCTCGCCGACCTCGCCGCGCGGGCCCGGCGGCACCCGCTGGACGAGCGGGTCGCGGGCCAGCTCATGCTGGCGCTGCACCGCAGCGGCCGGTCGGCCGACGCGCTCGCGCACTACGACGGGCTGCGCCGGCGGCTGGTGGAGGAGCTGGGCACCGACCCGGGCGCGCCGATTCGGCGGCTGCACCAGCAGATCATCACCGCCGATCCCGCGCCGGCCCTGGCGCGGACGCCCACCGACGCGTCCCCCGGGCCGTCCCCCGGGTTCTCCCTCGGGCCGCCCGGCGGCACTCCGGTGCCGCGCCAGCTGCCCTCCGCGCCGAGGCTGTTCGCGGGCCGGGCCGCCGAGCTGGCCTTCCTCACCACCACGCTGGGCCGGCACGTCGACGCTGGCACGACGGTGGTGATCACCGCGATCGGCGGCATCGGCGGGATCGGGAAGACGTGGCTGGCGCTGCACTGGGCGCACCGCAACCTCGACCGGTTCCCGGACGGCCAGCTGTTCGTGAACCTGCGCGGCTTCGACCCGCTCGACGCGCCGATCCCGCCGGCCACGGTCGTGCGGCGGTTCCTGGACGCCCTGGGGGTCGTCCCGGCCGCCGTCCCGGTCGACCTCGACGCCCAGTTCGGCCTGTACCGCAGCCTGGTCTCCGGGCGGCGCATGCTGATCGTGCTGGACAACGCCCGGGACAGCGCGCAGGTGGTGCCGCTGCTGCCCGGCAGCCCGACGTGCGCGGTCCTGGTCACCAGCAGGAGCAGGCTCACCGGGCTGTGCGCGAACCACAGCGCGTTCGCCGCGGACCTGGACCGGCTGTCCGACGGCGAGGCGCGCAACCTGCTCGTCCGGCGGCTGGGCCGCGACCGCGTCGACGCGGAACCCGGTGCGGCGGCCGAACTCCTGGACTGCTGCGCCGGCCTGCCGCTCGCCCTGGGCGTGGTGGCCGCCCGCGCGGCGGCCCACCCGGACTTCCCGCTGGCGACCCTCGCCGCCGAGCTGCGCGATGTCGCGAACCGGCTGGACGCGCTGGACACCGGCGACCTGACGGCCAACGTCCGCTCGGTGCTGGCCTGCTCCTACCAGGCGCTGGACGCCGTCGCGGCCAGGGTGTTCGCGCTGCTGGGCGTCGCACCCGGGCCGGACCTGGGCCTGCTCGCGGCCGCGTCCCTGTGCGCGCTGCCGGTCGCCCGGTGCCGCAACGTCCTGCGGGAGCTGGAGGAGATGCACCTGGTCCAGCAGCACGTGCCCGACCGGTACCGGATGCACGACCTGGTCCGCCTGTACGCCGCCGAGCAGGGCCGCCAGGACCTGTCGGCGGACGAACGGGACGCCGCCCTGCACCGGTTGGTCGACTGCTACACGCACACCGCGTACGCGGGGGACCGCCTGCTGGAGCCGCACCGCCCGCCGATCGGGCTGGACCCGCCGGCCGAGGGCTGCGCGCCGGCCCGGCTCGCCGACGCCGACGCGGCGGCCGGCTGGTTCGCGGTGGAGGGCTCGTGCCTGGTGGCCGCGCAGCAGGCGGCGGCCGACCGGGGCTGGCACACCGAGGTGTGGCGGCTGTCCTGGGTGCTGCACACCTTCCGCGGCCGGCAGGGCCTGTTCCACGACCTGATCGACGGCTGGCGGGTCGGCCTCGCCGCCGCCCGCGAGCTCGACGCGCTCGGCCCGCAGATCCAGGCGCACCGCCACCTGGGCACCGCGCACAGCCGGATCCGCCGCCACCAACTGGGGTTCGAGCACCTGGGCCAGGCGCTCGCGCTGGCCGAGCTGGCGGGCGACCTCCAGGCCCAGGCGCACTGCCACCACGGGCTGACGGCCCACTGGGAGCTGGTGGAGGACCACGAGCAGGCGCTGCGCCACGCCATGGCCGCCCTGCGCCTGTACCGGGAGCTGGGCGACCCGGTCGCCGAGGCGAGGGCGCTCAACCACGCGGGCTGGGAGTACGCGATGCTCGGTTCGTACGAGGACGCGCGCTCCTTCTGCGAACAGGCCCTGACCCTCAACCGGCAGCACTGGGACAGCGACGGCGAAGCGGCCACCTTGGACAGTCTGGGCTACATCGCCGGCCAGACCGGCGGGCACACCGTCGCGGTGCGCCACCTCCGCGAAGCGCTGGAGGTGTCCCGCCGGATCGGCAACGCCTTCCTGGAAGTCGACGTCCTCGAACACCTGGGCGTGGCCCACCTCGCCCTCGGCGAGCACGCCGAAGCCCGCACGGCCTGGCAGCGCGCCATCGAACTGTGCCGGTCGCAACGCCGCGCCCCCGACGCCGAACGCGTACAACGCCGCTTGGACGAACTCACCGCAGCACAACGCCGACAGGACCGTTGAGCGCCCCAGGCGATCGCGGCGTCCAGTCCCGCAGGTCGGACAGGACCAGCACGTCGTCCTTGTGCACGGTCAGCACCGAGGTTCCCCTGCCGCGCACCGAGTACGCGAAGTCCCCGCACGGACTGTGGTCGTCGGCCAGGGCCGGGTAGAGCTGCGCGGTGGTGAGCACCGGGTGGCCGGCCAGGGCGATCTCGTCCACGACGGACATCGTCGTGAGGTCGACCGTGCGCAGCCTGCCGTTCCCGGTGCTCCACGAGCCGGCACCGCCCGGCAGCAGCACCAGGTCCGCGCCCGGCAGGTCGGTGCCGTCCCGGTCGGCGTCCGGGTCGACCTCCGCCCACTCCAACGTGCCCAGGCAGGCACCGCCCGGCCACGACCGGCGGACCAGGCGGTCGTCGTCGGCGGCCGGCAGCCAGGTGCCGTCCGGGCCGACCAGCGCGGGCAGGCAGTCGTCGGCCGGCAGGGGGTCGGCCGCGGGGGCGGCGGGATCGCGCAGCAGCCAGGACCGCTGACCGTCCTGCCCCGCCGCGACCCACAGCACCACCGCGTCCGGAGCGGGGTGGGGGAGCAGCATGACCGAGGAGCCGCCGAACTCGTCCGGCACCGTCACCGAAGTCCGCACGCGGCCGTCGGGCGTGCGGACTTCCACGTGGACGTGATCCCCGGTGCCGTGCGCCACCCACAGCGCCTGCCCGGACGGCAGCCACCGGCACGCGGCCTCGCCGGGCAGCGGCACGGACACCGGGTCGTCGGGGTCGCCGAGCCGCAGCCGCCCGTCGACCACCCAGGCCCACCCGGCACCGTCCGCCGACACGGCGAGGTCGCCCGTCGGCCCGCCCAGGTCGACCTGCCGCACGACCCCCAACCGGTCGTCCACAACGGTGAGCGCCCCGTCCGGCGACACCAGCGCGAAGCCCGCACCGCACGCCCGCCCGTAGTACGCGCGGTGGTCGAGCACGGCGGTCGCGGCGACCGGGACCTCACGTGCCGGACGCTTCCCCCCGCTGCTGCCCTCGGACTCCACGCCGCCAACCTACCGCCGGCGGGGCCGTGTATCCGTTGTCACGTCGAAAGGTCCGGCGCGTCCCGCTTTCGGCAACGGAGCTTGTCCGGCGGAGCCGCCGCGCACAACCTGGGCACCGGGGGCGGCGGCGGGTGTGTCGCGGGCGAGCCGGAACCCGTTGTGACCGCCCGGATACCTCCCGAACGGGCATCGCCGTCAGAACAGATCCGGTGCCAGGACCTGACCAACGAACTCGCCGCGCCCAACCGCCGGGGGCTGCCACCGGCCGTCCACCTGCGCGAGGATGTTGAGCACCTCGACCGGGCCCGCCCCGGTGCTGCCGAACCAGTGCGGGGAGGCGGGTCTCGAACTCGGCGGCCTCACCGGCCGCCGGCACCAGGTCCTGCTCGCCCAGCACCAGCCGCAGCCGGCCGGAGACGACGTAGAGCCACTCGTGGCCCTCGTGCGTGCACAGGTCGGGCGTGCTCCGGTCCGGCGGGATGATCGTCTTGAAGGTGTGCAGCGGGGCCGGCTGCCGGGTGAGCGGGAGCACGACGCTGCCGTCCACCCGCCGCGGCGTCGGCCGGATGCTCGGATCGGCCACCTCCGGGCCGCCGGTCAGCTCGTCCAGCGGCACCCGGTGGGTGCGGACGATCGGCAGCAGCAGCTCCAGGCTCGGCCGGCGCTGCCCGACCTCCAGCCGGGACAGCGTGCTCCTGGAGATCCCGGTCCGCTCGGGTCGAACGGTGCCATGGGGCCAGGACAGCATGTCGTCCCGGAACCGGCGACGAACGTTGCCGTTCCAGCACCGAGCGGGCCGGCCAGCGTCAGCACGGATGGACCCTTGTGCCGGTGATGCAAGGGTTCGAGGCCGCGAAGGTGTGGACAGGGGCCGGGCTAGGCTGGGTCATGGCTCCGGAACGGTCGATGTCGCTGCACCTGGAAACCGAACGCCTGGTGATGCGCCCTTGGGTCGCCTCGGACGTCGGGGAGTACCGCGCGCTCGTCACCGAACGGGGCGGCGGGGTGCCCGCGGTCGAGAACATCCAGGAGCGCATCGAGTCCCAGCTCGCCGCCACGGCCCGGACCGGGATCGCGCTGCTGACCCTGCGCCGGCGGGTCGAGGGGGACTTCATCGGGTACTGCGGGCTGATCATCGGGCGGGCCAGCCTCGACGAGCCGGAGATCGCCTACGAGCTGTTCCAGCGGGTGCACGGGTTCGGCTACGCGACCGAGGCGGCCCGCGCGGTGCTCGACGCGGCGATCGCGGGCGGGTGGACCCGGCTGTGGTCGACGGTCGGAGCGTGGAACGCGCCGTCGTTGCGGGTGCTGGAGAAGCTCGGGTTCGAGCAGGACCGCGTCGAGGAAGGCGACCGGGGAGGGTTGGTGTGGCTCACGCGCACCCTGCCGTGACGGCGTTCAGGGCGTGTCGGCCGGTGGGTAGCCGATGGCGGTGACGGCGTTCTCCAACCCGGCCGGGGTGACCTCCGGGTTGAGGGCGGCGACCACCCCAGGGGTCAACGGGCGCAGCGCGTAGACGTGACGGACGGCGTCGAGGTCCACGGGGGTCTCGTAGTAGTCCCGCGCCCAGTCCCGGTACCCCTCGGGCGTGCCGTCGATCAGCAGGCCGAACAGGTAGTCGGCCCCGTCCGGGACCTCGTCGGTGCCGTCGAAGTCGACGTCCCCGGTCCGCCACCGGTCGTCGCCGGGCTCCCGCCACAGGCACGCGGTCACGCGGGGGAGGCCGTCCTCGTCGGCGAACGACGGTTCCCGGACCCAGTCGTGGAACACCTCCGGCACGGAGTCGAGCACCCCCGGCCACGGGCGCGGCTCCGCCACGAACGGGCTCATCGGCGAGTGGTGGTCGAACCCGCGCACGTACGCGCCGGCCGCCGAGAACACCACCGAGTACTCGTCGCCCGCCCCGTTGTCCATCCACGCCAGCTCTCGCGCCCCGGACCAGCGGGCGTCGTAGCCGTGGCGGCGGTACTCGTTGTCCGGGTTGAGGATCGCCTCCACCATGGCCATCGACCGGCACAGGTCCCGCAGCGCGGCGATGTCCGGGAGGCGTGCGGCGACGTCACGGGCAGACATGGGGCCATTCCACCACGAGGCGTCCGGTGGTCACGCTGCGCGGTTGATCGGGGACGCTGGAGAACCGTTCGGCACGAAGGAATAACGGTGCCGAGGGACGTGTAGCGCGCCGGTCCTCGCCCACGACGTCCCATTGCGACACGACGATCATCCTGCGGGCGGCGTGCGCACCGCACCGGACGACGGCGCGCCGAGCGGGCCGCTCCGCCACACTGTTCCGGGTACGCGAGGTGTCACGGGTTCAAGAGAGGCGACGATGGACGAGCTTGCGCGACGGATGCGGGAACAGCAGCGGGAGCAGGACGCCCACCGCAACCGGATGGCGGCGGAGGCCGACGAGAGCCACCGGCACTGCCGGCAGTTCGTCCAGCTCATGCGCACCAACGACGTGCCGACGTGGACGCTGTACGTGAAGACGCGCGAGCGGATCACGCCGCCGCCGGTGAAGAGGTTCCTGCGCAAGCCGGCGCAGCCCGAGAGCCGGATCGAGGACAGGTACGCGGTGGTGGGTCGGGGCTGGCTGGTCGAGGCCGGCGACGCCGACGGCACGGACTACTACCTGATCCTCGAATCCGGCGTGTCCCACCCGTGCACCCCCGCCACCCGCTGGGGCAACGAGCCGTTGCCGGGCCTCGAGATGCCGTACGCCGTGACGACGACGACCGAGAACAACCTGGTCGAGAACCGCCGGTTCATCGGCAAGTACGGCCTCGACCTCCTGGCCCGCAACGCAACCACCCTCCTCAACCGCTCCCGCTAGCCCCGCCACTCGCCGCCGCCGCACGCCGCGCACCACCGCGCCGCCGGGTCGCACCGGGTCGCATCGGGTCGCCGCACCGGGCCGGGCAGGGCCGCACCGGATTGCCGCACCGGGGCGCCGCGCCTCGCCGCGCTGTACCGGGCCGGGCCGCACCGGGGGGCTGCGCCACGCCGCGCTGCACCGGGCCGGGTCGCACCGGGGCACTGCGCCTGCTGCGTTCCGCCGTGCTCGAAAGACTCGCGTCCGCACGGGTTGCGCCGGACGACTCGCGGCCGGAGGTTGCGCGCGCTTGGCCAAGGCCGGGGCCTGCGGTGTCCGCTCAGGCGTACGCGACCACGTAGCCCAGGACGACCGTCAGGATGAAGACCGGGTAGGCGACCCTTGCGAAGGACGACAGCTTCGCCTCCGTCCGCCCCCGCCCCCGGTTCACGAAGCGCTTGCGCAGCATGGCGACCAGCACGCACATCGCCGCCAGCAGGATGAACGCGTAGTAGCCCCACTCCAGCGCCACGGTGTAGCTGACCGACGGGAGTTGCGACGTCACGTTGTTCAGCAGCACCGCCGTGCTCAGGATCGCCGTGACACCCATGGAGACCGGTGCCGCGCCGTCGCTCGCCTTGAAGAACAGCGACAGGTAGGTGACGCCGATCAGCAGCACCAGCGGCAGGAGGTTCTTCACCAGGAAGGGCAGCACGTCCCGGGCGATCTCGACGTCCGCGGTGTACTGGCTGTAGTAGATGCCCGACACCGCCCCCGACGCCTCGTTCCCGCCCAGGGCGTCGCTGCTGCCCACGGTCCGCTGGGCGAAGGTCACCGAGGACGCGAACCAGTTGGGCAGGTTGTCGATGCCGGCGTCGGCGTCGGTGCCGCTGCGCAGGTACTCCTCCGGCGACTGGTTGAGGATCTCCTTGTCCGTCACGTAGATCACCTCGTCGGCGGTGCGCGTGCGGTTCTGCAACCGGACGTCCAGCGCCTGCCGGTCGAACGGGAAGTCGCGGAACTCCAGCGCGTTCTTGAACCGGTCGGCCACCCGGTAGAGCCGGTAGGTGCGGCCGTTCTCGGTCACGTCGCGCAGCGGCTGCCCCAGCTTCAGGTCGGGCTTGACCGAGTTGACGAACGACACGTCGGACGCGACGTGGTCGCCGTTGTACTTCAACCACAGGAAGAAGTCGACGAAGTAGGTGCCGTCGCGGGTGTCCAGGTCGCGCACCTCGTTGAGGTTGACGCCGGTCGCCACCACCTGCCGCAGGGTCAGGTACCGGCCGTCGATCGCGATCACCTCGCCGCCGGCCAGGCCCTCGCGCAGCGCCCGGTCCGACGGCGGGTCGTAGGCGGTGAACTGGACCGGGGCGGACACCAGCCGGGTGCCGTCGCTGACCACGAACGACACCGGCATCTGCGCCGAGCCCGCCGCCGAGAAGTACAGCGGCCCGAGCAGCGCGGGGAAGGCGTTCTTGCGGTCCTTCAACGACGCCAGCGCGTCCCGCAGGCGGCGGCGGTCCTCGCCGCGGTGCGACTCGTCCAAGCCCAGGCCGCCGGTGAGGGCGGCGTGCACGCCGATGTCGATCGCCTGGCGCGCGGTCGCGGCCGGCCACAGCGGGCGCTGGCCGTAGCGCTTCTCGTAGTCCTGCGCCCAGGTCAGGGCCGGGCCGGACAGCGAGTCCAGTGCGAGCGGCGTGGCCAGGTGCAGCCCGGCGGTGAACAGGCCGGGCCGGCCGCGCTCCCGCTCGTCGCGCACCAGCGCCCGGTGCACCGACTGCGTGCCCATCGAGGAGGTGCCGAGGACCGGCGCGGTGAAACCCGCTTCCCGCAACCGTTCCACGAATCGCAGCCCGCGCTTCTCGGTCGTCGCCAGCACGACCGGATCGGCCGAGCGCGAGTCGGCGAGCCGCCGCACGGCGTCGTCCGCGGTGGCGTCGTCGGTGACCGGGATCCCCTCGGCCGTCGACCCGAGCAGGCCGAACGCGGTCGAGAAGGACTGGTTCACCGACTGCCCGTACTCCTCGTCGTCGTACACGACCTTGGCGGCTCGCGCGCCCAGGGCCTTGGCCGCGTAGGCGGCCAGGAAGTCGCCCTGCGTGCGGTTGCCGAACATGCTGCGGAAGTACCACTCGCTGTCGTCGGTCAGCCGCGACGACCCGGCGGACGGCGTGACCGCCGCGATCCCGGCCGCGCGGTACACCGGTGACGCGGCCAGCGCCGTGTCGCTGCCCCCGTGCCCCACCACGAACAGCGCCCGCCCGTCCCGGACCACCTCTTCGGCGACCGCCCGTGCCCGGTCCGCTCGTCCCTCGTCGTCGTAGACGTCCAGTTCGACCCGGTGGCCGGCGACGCCGCCGCGGGTGTTCAACTCGTCCACGCGCATCCGCAGGCTGCGCTCGACGTGCGCGGACTGCTCGGCGATCTCGCCGGTGCCGGAGGTGACGACGGCGATGTGCAGCGTCGGGCCGAGGCCGCCGCCGGTCATCGTCCACGCGGCGATCAACGTGACCAGCAGCACCGCGGCGAGCACGATGGCGACCATCCTCCGCTTGCCCCGCAAACGCTTTCGGGTGCGCGCGACGCTCACCGGACGCGGCGGGTCCACCAGGTCCGCCACCTCGGTCGGCGGGCGGCGCGGGCCCCGGCCCAACGCCGCGCGTGCCCGCAGCGTGTCCGGCTCGGCCACCAGGTTCGCCGCCTTGTCCAGGCAGAACCGGCGTTCGGCGGGGTCGTCCACGAGTTCGGCGAGCCACCGCCACGCCGGTTCGTAGCCGAAGTCCTCGGCCAGCGCCCGGCCGAGCAGCTCGCGCGCCCGCGCCGGATCGGCTTCCCGGGCGCGCAGTGCTTCGTGGGTGTACGCGGACGCGGTGCCGGGTAGGTCGGGCACGGTCACAACCTCCGGAACCGCGTTCGCGGCGACAGGCGGGATCGTCGTGGCGCAGCGGGCCGCCACAGCGGGACAACCCGAGAGTACGGCCGGGGGCGTGCGCCGATCGAAGCTGTCCATGATCGACGCGGAGTGATGAGAAGTGTTCCGCGCCAAGGACTTCCGCCACGTCCGAGTGAACGGACGGTACTGCCGTCAGAACCGGCCGAACAGCCAGTGCCCGGGGTGCGAGCGGTCGGGGGCGCGGCAGTACCCGCGGATGGCGTCGACCAGTTCGGCCACCGACAGGTGCCCGTCACCGCTGGAGTCCAGCCGCGCCACGATCTCCCGGGCCTCCTGCTCCGGCACCGCGCAACCGCTCAACAGGCGGAGGAGTTCGTCGTTGCGCACGACGTCGTCGCCGCTGGTGTCGACCAGCGCCAGCACCGCCGTCGCCAACGGCAGCACCTCGGCTTCCGCCGCGCCGTCGACGATCCAGCGCAGGAACTCGGCTTCGCCCACCCGGCCGTCGTGGTCGGTGTCGGCCCGCCCGACGACCGCCCGCCACAGCGCGCGGTAGCCCTCCCGGACCGCGCGGGCGCGCGGCGACCCCGGCGGTTCGCCGAACGCCTGGACCAGGCGCAGGGCGAACGCCTCGTAGTCGTCCAGGCTCAGGTGACCGTCGCCGGTCGGGTCCGGCAGGGCGAACCGGGGCGGGGCCGGCGGGGGAGCGTCGGTGGCCCGCCGCGCCCACCGGGTCAGCGCCCCGACGTCGACCGACAGCAGGTCGGCGTGCCTCGCCCCCTCGTGCGCGACCAGCGAGACGTCGGCACCGGCGGCGCGCAGCTCGGCGGCGTACCGGCGGACCACGTCCAGCGGCACGATCTCGTCCGCGTCGCCCGCCACGATCAGCACCGGCCGGTCCAGCCGCGCGACCGGCACCCGGCAGGACTCCAGCACCTCGGCCACGCCCGGACGCCCGGCCAGCCCGGTGGTGCCCAGGTCCCGGTTGGTCAGCGCGGCGGTCGCCCTGTACACCTCGAACAACGTGGCGTGCTCGGCCAGCGCCACCAGTTGCGCGCCCCGCTCGGTGAGCAGCCCGCGGGCGTCGAACCCGGGGTGCGTCACGCGCAGCCCGGCCAGCAGGAACGGCACCAGGATGGTCACCGGGGCGTCGTCGTCGGCGGTCTGCCGGTGCACGATCTGCGGGATGTGCACCGGCGGCGCGAGCGCGATCGTGCCGCGGAAGTCCAGTTCCGGGGCGTACCGGGTGGCCACCAGCCCGGTGAACAGCGCGGCGTGCCCGCCCTGCGAGAACCCGACCGCCAGCCACTGGTCGCGCAGCGCGAGACCCAGGCCGTGCGCGGCGCGGACCACGTCGATCACGTCGTCGGCCACCGCCTCGCCGTTGAGGTACGGGTGCGGGCCGGGCGTCGCCAGCCCCTCGTAGTCGGTGGCCGCCACGACGTACCCGGCCGCGAGCCAGCCCTCGACCAGCTCGCGTTCCCGCCTGGTCAGCCCGGCCCGCGAGGGCGCGGCGGCGTCGGAGAGCCCGGTGGTGCCGTGGGCGAAGCTGACCACCGGCCACGGGCCGTCGCCCTCGGGCACGAACACCGAGCCGGACACCTCCCGCCCCGCGCCGTCGTACCCGACGCCCTGGTACCGGATCCGGTGCGCGACCGCCGTCCGGCCCGGCCACAGGTGCCGGTCCAGCACTTCGGTGTGCAGCGGGGAACCCGCCGGTAGCGCCCCGGATCCGACCACGTCCACCTCACCGCCGCCGCGACACCGACCACGACAGCGTGGCAGCAGCCGGCCCCCGCCACGCGACCGGGCGGGCGACGACACCCGATCGTCCGAACGCGAACCCGACCGCCGCGAACCCGAGGCGCACCCACCGCCTCGAACCGCCTCCGCGCGCCTGCCGGCGAACCGCGCCCGCGTCCGGGCCGTGGTGCCGTGGTGCCGTGGGGACCTCGTGCCGTGGGGGCGCGGAAAAGCGGGCGACCCGGGCGAAGCCTTCGCGCTACGTTCCGGCGGTGACCGATGAGGACGGGTACTTCGGGGAACGCGCCGCGGGTCGTTACGACGAGTCGTCGGCGGAGATGTTCGAGCCGGCCGTGGTGGAGCCGGCGGTCGACTTCCTGGCCGGGCTGGCGGGCACCGGAGGTGCGCTGGAGCTGGGCATCGGGACCGGCCGGATCGCGTTGCCGCTGGCGGCGCGCGGCGTGCCGGTGCACGGCGTGGACCTGTCCCGGGCGATGGTCGCCAGGCTGCGCGCCAAGCCCGGCGGCGACGCGATCCCGGTGACCATCGGCGATTTCGCGAGCACCGAGGTCGGGTCGACGTTCTCGCTCGCCTACCTGGTGTTCAACACGATCATGAACCTGACCTCACAGGACGCGCAGGTCGACTGCTTCCGCAACGTCGCCGCGCACCTCGAACCCGGCGGCTGCTTCGTCGTCGAGGTCGGTGTGCCGGACCTGCGCTCGCTGCCGCCCGGTCAGCGCGCCGTGCCGTTCCACGTGAGCCCGACGCGCTGGGCGTTCGACCTCTACGACGTGGCCACCCAGGCGATGAGCTCGAACTACGTCGACGTGGTCGACGGCCGCGGCGACTACCGCTCGATCCCGTTCCGGTACGTGTGGCCGGCCGAGCTGGACCTGATGGCCCGGATCGCGGGCCTGCGGCTGCGCGAGCGGTGGGAGGGCTGGGCGCGGGAGCCGTTCACCAACGAGAGCCGTCGGCACGTCTCGGTCTGGCAGAAGCCCGACACCGCGAGCTGAGCGACCGGGCCGGCGCGGCGGGCACGCCCGCGCCCCCGGGCACCGGCCGGCGAGTCCCTCGCACGGGGGCTCCTGCCCCGGTGGACCTCCTCGGGAGGGTGGACGCCGGTGGCGGCGGGGACTGGTCGGCGCGGACCGGGCACGACTCCGCGCGGCCGATCTCGACCATGGTGCGGGGGTGCGCGGCCCGCAGGTACTACGGTTTGGGGAGCGGCCGGACGCGGGAGGCGACGACGGTGACCACCTGGGTCAATGTGATCAACTATGTGCGCAGTCGGTACGAGGTGCTGGAGGAGTCCGACACGTGGCTGCGGTTCCGGCTGGACACGGAGGGCGGGCGCACCCAGCAGGTCGCGGTGCACCACGTCACCGACGCGGCCGGCGCGGCGTGGCTGGAGATCTCCTCGGCGGTCGGCCGGGCCGACGCGGTCGACCACGCGCGGCTGCTGGAGCTGGCCGGCACGTCGCTGATCGGCGGCGCGGCCGTGGTGGACGGTGTCGCGCTGCTCAAGCACACCGTGCCGCTCAAGGACCTGGACGACCTGGGCGTGCGCGAGGAGTTCGAGCGCCCGCTGACCATGCTCGTGGCGAGCGCCGACGCGTTCGAGCACGAGCTGACGGCGGCCGACCACTTCTGACACCCACCCGGCTCACGGACCCGAGCCCGCCGCGAGCAGCCGCCGGCCCAACCGCCGCGCGGCCTCCCGGAGCTCGGGGCAGCCCACCACGGTGAACGCGGCGGGGAGCGTCGCGAGCTGCCCGGCGTACCAGGCCGGGTTGCTCGTGCTGCCCACCAGCCGGGTGGTCCCGGCGTCGACCGGCGCCAGCCGGCCCAGGGCCCGGGGCACGCACCCGGTCAGCACGTCGACCGGCGCGTCCAGCAGCACCTCGGCGGGGAACTCCCAGCCGACGGCCAGGTGGTCTTCGAGCACGGCGACCGGGTCGAGGTCGGCGGGCGGCCGGAAGCCGTCGGCCAGCACCTCCACGTCGTGGACCCGGTCGACCCGGTACGCCCGCAGCGCGTCGGCGACGTGCGAGTGGCACAGCAGGTACCACCGGCCGTGGCGCACGACGACCGCCCACGGGTCGACCTCGCCGACCCACGCCGACCCGGCCTCGGACCGGTAGCCCAGCCGCACCCGGCGGTGCGCCGAACACGCCTGCACCAGGTCGGCCGTCGTGGTCGGGTCGGGGCGGGCGG
The DNA here is from genome assembly GCF_000328705.1 of Saccharothrix espanaensis DSM 44229. NCBI lineage: Bacteria > Bacillati > Actinomycetota > Actinomycetes > Pseudonocardiales > Pseudonocardiaceae > Saccharothrix > Saccharothrix espanaensis. Next base: position 2,431,088 of record NC_019673.1, read on the forward strand.
CGTAACGGTCGGGCGCGGGGGCGGTGGCCCGGCGGACGGCCTCCGCCTGCGCGGCCACCGGCGCGGGCAGGGCCCGCACGATCTTGCCCAGCGCGCTGCCGACCAGGTCGGTCGGGTCGCCGGCGTCGTGGTGACCGTCGAGCACGGCCATCACCAGGCCCAACGCCTCGGCGGAGGTGAACACCAGCGGCGGCAGCCGCAGCCCGCGACCGAGCCGGTAGCCGCCGTGCGGGCCGCGGGTGGCGTCGACCGGGATGCCCGCCTCGCGGAGGGTGCCCACGTAGCGCCGGGCGGCCCGGTCGGTGACGCCGAGCTTGGCCGCCAGCCGCTCGGCGGTGATCCCGGGCGAGGCCTGGATCAGCTCCAACGCCAGCAGCGCGCGGGCCGTGGGGCTCGTTTCGGGGTTCATCGGCAGCCAATCCGGAAGGACAACGTCCGCAACGGCTCCCAGTCTGCCGGACAGGGCCGACCCGACCACCGACCAGGACACCCGGATCGTCCCCGCCGGCCTGGTCGCCTACCTGGACGGGCGTGTGGTCGATCACCGAACCGGGCAAGGTGATCAACTGGGGCGAACTGCACGTCGGAGCCCGCCAGGTGTTCGAGGAGGCCGGGTTCGCGGAGGCCGGCCGGCCGACCCTGCGCCGGGTGGTCATGCGCGTCGACTTCACCGCCGAGGCCGCCGCCGAGCCCCTGACGCCCACGCCGCGCTGTGCCCCCGCGATGTCACCCCGACGATGTGACGCAGGGTCGCGCGGGCCGCAGCCGGTCCCGTCGCCTCGATCGGTTCGGCGCGCGGAGCGCCGGTCCGCCTCGGCGTTCGAGCCCGGAAATTTCGAGCCCGGTGGTGACGAGCCCGGTGGTGACGTCCGGCCGACGCCCCACGAGTCGGCCGGACGTCGGGTCACAGCGGGCCGGGCGGGACCGGGGCGGCTTGCTCGGCCTCGACCTGGCGGCGGCGCAGGCGGGGCAGGACGGCCAGCCACACCAGGGCCGCCGCGGCGCAGTACGCCACCGTCATGGTGAGGCTCATCGACAGCGGGCTGGTGCCGTTGAGGGACACCAGCGGTGCCACCAGCGGGCCCAGGGCGAACGAGGTGGTGCCCAGCAGGGCCGCCGCCGTCCCGGCGCGGTCGCGGTGGTCGGCCAGGGCCAGGGCCGAGCCGTTGGACTGGGTGCCGCCGCTGGCCAGCATCATCAACGCCAACCCGATGAGCAGCGGGACCAGCCCGGCGTCGAACAGCACCGAGACGAGCATCCCGACGGTGGCCACCGCGCCCAGGGTGGTGCCGATGGCGTACATCCGCGCCGGCCCCGCGCGCCGCACCACCACCCGGTTGACCTGCGCGCCCAGCACGGCCATCACCGCGTTGGCCGCGAAGCACAGGCTGAACACCTGCGGGCTGAGCGAGTAGCTGTCCTGTAGCACGAAGCTGATCGACGCCAGGTAGGTGAAGAACGCGACGCCGCCGCACGCGCCGACCACCAGGAACCGCAGGAACATCCGGTCCTGGAGCACCTCGCCGAACTGCCGCACGCCGCCCTGCGCGGAGCGCGCTTCGGGTGGCAGGCTCTCCGGTAGCGAGGTCAGCGCCAGCAGGAACAGCGCCACCCCGATCCCGGCCAGCACGCCGAAGATGCCGCGCCACCCCATGAACGGGGCCAACTGCCCGCCGACGACCGGGGCCACGATCGGGGCCAGCGCCCCGACCGTGGTCAGCATCGCCAGCAGCCGCACCAGCTCCACGCCGTCGGTCAGGTCGCGGGCGACCGCCAGGGCGATCACGATCCCGGCGGAACCGCACAGCCCCTGGAAGAACCGCGCGGCCAGCAGCAGCTCGATGGACGGCGTCAGCGCGCACGCCAGCGACAGCAGCGCGAACAGCCCGACGCCGAACAGCAGCGGCCGCCGCCGGCCGAACCGGTCGCTGAGCGGGCCCACGACCAGTTGGCCGAGGGCCAGCCCCAGCATGCACGCCGACATCGTCGCCTGCGCGAGGCCGTCGCTCGTGCCGAGTTCGGCGGCGAGCTCGGGCAGCGCGGGCATGTAGAGGTCCATCGAGATGGGACCGAAGGTCTCCAGCAGGCCCAGCACGACGGCGACGCGGCGCAGGCTCACGGTGCCCGCAGGATCCGGCGCAGCCAGGACAACCGGACGGCCTCGGCGCTGCGGGAGACCTCGGCGCCGGGGGAGAACCCCGCGAAGCCGTGGTACCCGCCGGCCCACACGTGCAGCTCGGCCTGCCCGCCGGTGGCCCAGATCCGGGACGCGTACTCGGTCGCCTCGACCCGGAAGATCTCCGCCGCGCCGACGTCGACGAACGCGGGCGGCAGGCCGGACAGGTCCGCCATCCGCGCCGGCACCTGGTACGGCGACGCCTCGTCGGTGCCGCGCAACGGCCCGAGGATGGCGTTCCAGGCGGTGTCGTTGTTGTTGCGGTCCCACGCGCCCAGCCCGTCGTACTGGAGCGTGGACACCGACTCGTTGCGGTCGTCGAGCATCGGGCACATCAGCATCTGCCCGGCGATCGCGGGACCGCCCCGATCCCTTGCCAGCAGGGAAACCCCGGCGGACAGGCCGCCGCCCGCGCTGGCCCCGGTGACCACGACCCGATCGCGGTCGACGCCGAGCTCGTCGGCGTGCTCGGCGAGCCACACCAGGCCCGCGTAGCAGTCCTCCACCGCCGCCGGCGCGGGGTGCTCGGGGGCCAACCGGTACTCGACCGACACCGCGACCGCGTTGAACCGCAGCACGTCCGCGATCAGGCCGTCGATGCCGAAGTACCGGTTGCCCAGGACCATCCCGCCGCCGTGGATGCCGTAGAACGCGGGCGCGTCCACGACCCCGCCGCGCGGCCGGATGATCGTCAGCTCGACGTCCGGCGCGCCGGCCGGGCCGGGCACCGTGCGCTCCTCGACCTCGACCGGCCGGTCGCCGACGATCTGCCCGACCGGCGGGACGATGGTGGCGAAGTGCGCGCGGTTGGCCAGGATCGTGTCCGCCCGCAGCGGGATCCCCTCGACCAGGTCGAGGAACGCGGCGAGCCCCGGTTCCAGCTCGGGGTCGTACGGGACGGGCGGGTACCGGTCGGCGCTCATCCCGCGACCAGTCCGAGCACCCGCCGCAGCCACGACGTGCGGGTCTCGATGGCGATCTTGCTGACGTGCCACTCGGGCACGTACATGTCGAACCCGTGGAACGCGCCGCTCCACACGTGCAGCTCGGCCTGCCCGCCGGTCTCCCAGATCCGCAGCGCGTACTGGGTGTCCTCGTCGCGGAACGTCTCCGCGCTGCCGACCTCGATGAACGCCGGCGGCAGCCCGGACAGGTCGGTGGCCCGGGTGGGTGCGGCGTACGGCGACACCGCGTCGGTGCCGTAGTCCGCGCCGAGCAGCGACTGCCAGCCCGCCAGGTTCGTCTCGCGGGTCCACGTGCCCCGGTTGCTGTACTGGTGGCTGGCGACGGTGGTGTTGGTGTCGTCGATCATGGGGCACAGCAACAGCTGGCCGACCAGCGCGGGGCCGCCCCGGTCCCGGGCCAGCAGCGCGACGCCCGCGGACAGGCCGCCGCCGGCGCTGCCGCCCATGACCACCACCCGCGACGGGTCGATGCCCAGCTCGGCGGCGTGCTCGACGGTCCACACCAGACCGGCGTAGCAGTCCTCGACCGGCGCGGGGTGCGGGTTCTCCGGCGCGAGCCGGTACTCCACGTTGACCGCGACGACGCCCAGCTCCAGCACCAGCGCGAGCAGCCGGCCGACGTCCATGTTGCGGTGGCCGACCATCATGCCGCCGCCGTGGATGTTGTACAGGCAGGGCACCGGGCCCTCGACGTCACGCGGGGAGATGACGGTGATCTCCAGGTCCGGCGCGCCCTCGGGGCCGGGTACCATCCACTCGGCGACGTGCACCGGCGCGTCGCCGACCTGCTCGGCGGCGGGCGGGAACATCGCGGCCATCGCGGCGCGCATCCCGGGGATGGTCTCCGGCGTGAACGGCGGCGCGTCCGGCGAGAGGATCTGCGCCAGCGCGGGCTCGATCTCGGGGTCGAAGGGGACCGGGGTGTGGGTCACGGCAGGCTCCTGGGATGTGGTTCGGGTGCTCACGGCCCCTCCGGGTCGACCACGCCCTTGTCGGCCCAGAACGGCTCGACCAGCGCGCGCAGCTCCTCGGCGCCGACCTGCTCGACCAGGTCGACGGCGGCGAGGTTGTCCTCGACCTGCGCCGGCCGGGACGCGCCGAACAGCGTGGTGACGTTGGCCGGGTGGGTCAGGGTGAAGGCGACGGCGAGCCGGGCGGCGCTGGTGCCGAGCTTCTCGGCGACCTGGGCGATGCCGGCGGCGTGGCCCTTGAGCGTCTCGCGGATGCCGCCGGGGTCGCGGCCGATCTCGCGGCTCTGGCCGTCGGAGCCGGCCAGGATGCCGCCTTCGAGGACGTCCGAGGCCTGCATGGTGAAGCCGCCCGCGAACAGCTCGGCGAAGGGCGCGCCGTCCGGGATGGACCGCCGGCCGATGCTGTACTTGAGCTGGGCGATCTGCGGGCCGTCGACGCCGCGCGCGGCGGCGATCTCCTGGAGGCGGCGGATGTTGCCCGCGGACCAGTTGTTGACGCCCCACGCCCGGATCAGGCCGTCGCGGGCCAGCCCGGACAGGTCCTCCACGAGGTCCTCCAGGGCGACGTCGTCGCGCCGCAGGTCGCCCAGGATCACCAGGTCGGCGACCTCGTAACCGCCGCGCAGCACGGCGTTGGCCAGCTGCGGGCGGAACCCGTCGTCGCCGAAGCCCTCGATCCACAGCTTGGCCGAGACCAGGTACTCCTCGCGCGGGATGCCGGCGGCGCGCATGATCGCGCTCCAGATCACGTCGGTGAACACCGGCGGCATCCCGGGGAAGCCGTAGACGCCGACGTCGAACAGGTTGATCCCGGCGTCCACGGCGGCCCGGATCATCGCGACGGCGTCGGCGAAGTCCATCCGGTCGTAGGTGTGCCAGGAGCCGAGGGACAGCAGCGAGACGTCCAGGTCGGACGTTCCCACGCGGCGGCGGGGCAAGGGGGACACGAAGCCTCCTACGAGGTCAGGGGAGACGGGGGTCGACGACGGCCTTGACCTCGTCGAGGCGGTGCATGGCCTCGATCCGGTCGGACGCGGCGGACAGCCCCACCGGGGTTCCGAACAGGTCGTGCCACGGCATCCGCTCGCCGAAGGCGCCGAAGAACTCGATCGCGCGGTGGTAGTCGGCGATGTCGCCGTTGAGCGAACCGACGACGGTCAGCTCCTTGCCCATGACCGTGCCCAGCGGCAGCGGCGCGGAGTCGGGGCCGGTGGTGCCGACGATGACCACGCGACCGCGCTGGGCGGCCATGGCCACCGCCTCGCGGCCGACCGAGGGCGCGCCGGCGAAGTCCATCACCAGGTCGGCGCCGTGGCCGCCGGTCAGCTCGCGGACGCCCTCGACGATGCCGTCCGAGCCGAGCGAGATGTCGACGGTGGCGTCCGCGCCGAACCGGCCGGCCAGGGTGAGCCGGGACGCGGGCGCGCCGACCGTGATCACCTTGCCCGCGCCGGAGATGTGCGCGACGGCGGTGGCGAACAGGCCGAGCGCGCCGGAGCCCTGGACCACGACCCGGGAGCCCGGCGTGACGCCGCCGACGTTCTGGAAGGCGCGCAGCACGGTCTTGGCGGCACAGCCCGCCATGGCCGCCCAGGTGTCGGGCAGGTCCTCGGGCAGCAGCAGCTTGGCCGCGCCCGGCACGACGTAGGCGTACTCGGACAGGCCCGCGGTCGCGTAGGGGTGGACGTCGGAGCGTTGCAGGAAGCCGTAACCGCGGCGGGAGCAGGCGACCGGCTCGCGCAGGACGGTGCAGCCGTAGCACTCGCCGCACGTCGACTCCGACCAGCCGATCCGCGCGCCGACCGGGACGTCCCGGCCGAGCGCGTCCCTGGTGCCCGGACCGACGGCGACGACCTCGCCGACCATCTCGTGGCCCAGCACCATCGGCAGCATCCCGGGGAAGCTCATCTTCCCGGACCAGATCTCGACGTCCGTGCCGCACAGCGTGGCGCACGAGACGCGCACCAGGGCGGCGCCGGGTTCGACCTCGGCGGGCAGCGGGAGTTCGGTGAGGTGCAGCGGTTTGCCGTGATCGACTAGCACCGCCGCACGGGTGGAGGTCGGGACGGGCATCGGACTCCTTCCGGTGGCGGGAGGCGCGAACAGGCCACCCGGTGGGTTAGTCTACGGATGTCGACTAAAATGTCGAGACCCCCGGACACAACAGGGAGCGCCAGTGGGGACTTCAGTTGCGGACCTCGTCCTGCGCGGCGGACCGGTCCACACCATGGCCGGCGCTCGCCCCGCCACCGCGCTGGCCGTCCGGGACGGGCGCGTGCTGCGCGTCGGCTCCGACGAGGACGTGCGAGACCTGACCGGGCCGGGCACCGAGGTGGTCGACCTCGCCGGTCGGGCGGTCCTGCCCGGCATCAACGACGCCCACCTGCACGCCACCTGGCTGGGCGCGCTCTGGCCGCACACGCTGTTCGGCGACACCGGCGCGCCCGGCATGGCCCCGGAGCGCCCGCTGACCACGCCAGCCGAGCGCCGGGCCGCGATCCTGCGGGCCGGGGACCTGTTGGCGGGGCTGGGGATCACCAGCTACACCGAGCCGGGCCTGGGGCCGGGCGAGGACGCGGGCAGCACCGGCGCGTTCGGCACGTCGGTGGTCGAGCAGTACCGCGACCTGGCGGCCGAGGGGCTGCTCAAGGCCAGGGTCACCGCGCTGTGGCTCTACGGCGAGCTGGACGGCCCGAGCACGCTGGCCGACTTCCGCGCCGGACTGGCCACTGTGGAGGGTGCCGGCCCCGACCCCGAACGGCTGAACTTCGCCGGCGTCAAGATCTTCGCCGACGGCATCCCGCCGATGCGCTCGGCCTACACCCACCACTGCTACGCCGACGGCTCGCGCGCCGAACTGCTCGTCGCGGGCGGTGACGACGCCGAGCGCGAGGCGAACCTGACCCGGATGGTCCTCGACGCCCACCAGGCGGGGCTCCAGGTGGGCCTGCACGCCACCGGCGACCGGTCGATCGACCTCATGCTGGACGCGGTCGAGCGGGCCCGCGCCGAGCACGACGTGGACCTGGGCCACTACGTCATCCACGGCGACCTGGTGAGCGCCGCCCAGCTCGACCGGATGGCCCGGCTCGGCGTGGGCCTGTCCGCGCAGGCGGGGATCGCCGTGCGCACGGTCGGCGTGGTCAACGCGGCGCTGGGGCCGGGCCGGGCGGAGGGCGCGTGGCCGTTCCAGGCGGCGCTGGACGCCGGCGTGCCGCTGTGCCTGACCTCGGACTCGCCGGTGCTCCCGCCCGACTGGCGGCGCGAGATCGCCGCCGCCGACCGGTGGATGGGCCCGGCGGCGGACCCGAGGCAGCGGGTGGCGACCCTGCTGCGCTGCTACACCGTGCACCCCGCGCGCCAGGACGGTGCCGCCGACTGGAAGGGCACGCTCGCCGAGGGCATGGTGGCCGACCTGTGCGTGCTGGCCGCCGACCCGCTGGAGCTGACCGCGGCCGAGCTGCCCGACGTGGCCGTGGACCTGACCGTCCTGGGTGGACGGGTGGTGTTCGAGCGCGCGGTCTGAACAACGCCGTAAAGGGGCCGGACCCGCTCGGGTCCGGCCCCTTGTCGCACGCGGAGATCAGGTGAGGAGCTGGCCGCCGTCGACCGGCAGGCTGGTGCCGGTGATGTGCGCGGCGGTGTCGCCGGCCAGGAACACGACGGCCGCCGCGACCTGCTCGACCGCCGCGAGCCGCCGCAGCGGGATTCGGCCCTCCCACGCCAGCCGGGCGGGCGAGCCCTCGGGCAGGCCGGCCGCCAGCATCGGGGTGAGCACCGGGCCGGGGGCCACCGCGTTGACCCGGATGCCGTGCTCGGCGAGCTCGATGGCCGCCCACCGGGTCAGCGCGTCGACCGCCGCCTTGCTGCTCTCGTAGCCGCCCATGCCGGGGGTCGGCTGCCGCCCGCCGATGGACGACAGGTTGACCACCACGCCGCGCACGCCCGCGTCGACCATCCGGCGCGCCACCTGCTGCGTGACCAGGAACGTGCCGTGCACGTTGGTCTGCAGGATCCGCAGCATGTCGGCGGCGGGCAGGTCGAGCAGCTTGCCGTGCACGCTCAGGATGCCCGCGTTGTTGACCAGCACGTCGACCGGGCCGACCTCGTCGAGCGCGCGGGCGATCGAGTCCTCGTCGGTGATGTCCACGGTCACCCCGCGCACACCGAGCGTGGCCGCGGCCTCCTCGACGCCGTGCACGTCGGCGAGGACGACGGTGTCACCGAGGGCGGTGAACGCGGCGGCGATCGCGCGGCCGATGCCGCCGGCTCCTCCGGTTACCAGCACGGTGCGGGCAGAGGTCATCGTCGGTTCCTCTCGCGGGACCGGGTGTCCGGTCGGGCTGTCAGTATACAAGCGTAGAAAATAAACCCGTTGAACGCCAAGCGGAACCGGGTGGTGGCACCCGTCGCGTCCACTCGGTCGGGTCCGGTCGGCCGGGGGTCGCGGCCCGATCGGGTGGACCGCCGGCGGAACCCGGCTCAGGGGGTGGCGCTTTTAATCGACGTGCGTAGACTAACGCTCTCCCGTCCTGGGCGGTCCGAGGCCGCCCGCATCCCGCCAGAGGAGCCGTCATGACCGGACCCGCACCGGACCGCATCGTCGACATCGCCATCGGTTACATGGGTGCCAAGCAGTTGTTCGCCGCGTCCCGGATCGGGCTGTTCCGCGCTCTCGCCGACGGTGACCGCTCGGTCACCGAACTGGCCTCGGCCACCGGCACGAGCGAGCAGATCGTCCGCATCCTGGCCGACGCGATGAACGCCCAGGGCCTGCTCGACCGCCAGGGCGGCCGGTACTCGCTGGCCGCCGACGCCGCGGAGTACCTCGCGGGCACCGGCGCGACCGACCTCGCGCCGTTCCTCGGGTTCCTCAACGAGATCAGCTACGGCCACTGGTTGCAGTTCGACACCACGGTGGACACCACCAAGCCGGGTGACCTCCAGATGGACGACGCCCGGTGGGGCACGTTCATGTCCGGCGTGATGACCTACAACTCGCTGCACGCCGCGATGCTGGCCCGGGGCTTCGACTTCACGTCCTACCGCTCCATGCTGGACCTGGGCGGGCTGTCCCCGGAGTTCGCCATCGGCGCGCTCAAGGCCAACCCGGACCTGACCGTGAAGTTCGTGTTCGCGCCGATGTCGACGCAGGGCATCAACGACGCCCTCGCCGCCAACGGCTTCACCGACCGGGCGACCGTCGAGCCCGCCGAGACCGAGACGGCCGCGCCCGGCGGCGAGCACGACATCGTCATGGTCAACCACGTCATCCACCGGTTCAACGCCGAGCAGAACAAGGTCATCCTGGCCAACGCCCGCGCGGCGGCCAAGGAGGGCGCGACCCTGCTGCTGCTGGACTTCTTCCTGGACGACGACGAGCGCCAGCGCCCGATCGACGCGCTGCACGCGGGGGAGTACTTCGTCATCGACGGCACGATCGTGTACCCGGAAGCCGAGGTGCGCTCGTGGCTGGAGGGGACCGGCTGGCGCGCCCGCGAGGTCCTGGCGCTGCCGGGCAGCCCGCGCGTGCTGGTCGCCGAGGCCGTCTGACACCCGCCGGAGTGGTCTACGGTCGTCGGTATTCGATGTGTGACCCTCAGGTTCGACCTTCTCGCGGCCAAAACGTTGACAGTCCGTTACTTCCGCGACGAATTGTAGTCGGTCAACCGTTGATTTTTTTGCCGACGAACGTAGACTAACCCGCACCACGGTGAGCCAGGTCTCACCTCTTGATCTAAGAATGCACCAGGCGCGGACCGACCCGCCCCAGCGGAACGCGGCCCACGCCGGCAGTCCATCACCCGAGAGAAGGACTCCATGACGAGGAACCGGACAGCGGCACTGGTCGCGCTAGTCGCCGCGGCGGCTACCGCGCTCGCCGGATGTACCAGCTCAGGCACCGGTGGCGGCAACGCCGCCGGCAACGCGGCTGTGGACGAGCTCAAGGCCGGGGTGTTCCTCGACGTGACCTCATGGGATCCGGCCATCGCCGACATCGGCTTCGACGGGCCGTACCTCTCCGCGGTCTACGACCCGCTGGTGGCCCTGGACAAGGACGGCAAGCCGGTGCCGGCGCTGGCCTCCTCCTGGGAGTGGTCCGCCGACCGCCTGACCCTGACCGCCAAGCTGCGCACGGGCGTCACCTTCGAGGACGGCCAGAAGTTCGACGCCGCCGCGGCGGTCGCGAACATCAAGCACCTCAAGGCCGGCGTCCGCTCCAGCCAGGCCTACCTCAACGTCGCCGACGCGGCCGCGAAGGACCCGGAGACGCTGGAGATCACGCTGTCCAAGCGGGACGACGCGCTGCTCTACCAGATGGGCCTGGGCCGCAGCTGGATGGCCTCGCCCGCCGCGCTCGAGGCCAACGCCCTGGCCAACGGTCCGGTCGGGTCCGGCCCCTACAAGTACGACAAGGCCAACTCCGCGCCGCAGTCGCAGTACGTCTTCACCAAGAAGACCGACCACTGGGACACCGCGACCTACCCGTTCACGTCGGTGAAGCTGTTCCCGATCACCGACCAGACGGCCAGCTTCAACGCGATGCTCTCCGGCCAGCTCAACCTCCAGTTCGCCAACGCGGCCAACCTCGCCAAGGCCAAGGAGAACGGCTGGAACATCGCCTCCAAGGCGGCCTCCTGGGTCGGCGTGCAGTTCGCCGACCGGACCGGCTCCCAGGTCAAGGCGCTGGGTGACCAGAAGGTCCGGCAGGCGATCAGCTACGCGTTCGACTCGGCGGGCATCCTCAAGGCCGTCGGCAACGACTCCGGCACCGTGACCAACCAGGTGTTCTCGGTCGACGCGCAGGTCTACGACAAGTCGATGAACGACAAGTACAAGACCGACATGGCCAAGGCCAAGCAGCTGCTCAAGGACGCCGGCTACGCGGACGGCTTCACCGTCAAGATGCCGATGTCGCCGATCTTCGCCGCCTGGCAGCCGGCCGCCAACCAGACCTTCGGCGAGCTGGGCATCAAGGTCGAGTGGCAGGACATGGCCATGCCCGACTACCAGAAGAACGCGCCGACCTACCCGATGTTCCTCGCGGTGATCGCCCTGGCGGGCAACGACATGGCCACCCTCACCGACCAGGTCACCACCGCCCAGTGGTACAACCCGAACCCGGCCGTCGACGTCTTCCCGGAGATCAAGGCGCTGGTCGACCAGGTCGAGAAGGCGGAGCCGGGCCAGCCGCAGGTCGACCTGCTCAAGCAGCTCAACGGCAAGCTCGTCGACCAGGCCTGGTGGGCCCCCTGGTACCAGGCGAACAACACCTACTTCAGCGTCAAGGGGATCACGGTGACGCCGGTCACCGGCATGATGTTCCCGACGCTGCGGTTCATCCAGCGCGGCTGACGCGCCCGTGCTCCGGCGGGTCCGTCCACATCGGACGGGCCCGCCGGTGAGGAGCCGACTGACTATGCTGTCCTTCATCGCGAAACGCCTGCTGTCCGGGATCGTGCTGCTCGTGGTCGTCACCAGCGGCACGTTCTTCCTGGCACACCTGGCGGTCGGGGACCCCACCCTCGGCCTGCTCGGCGCCAGCGCCACCGCCACCCAGCAGGACGCCCTGCGCGCCAAGATCGGCTACGACCGGCCGCTGCTGGTCCAGTTCTGGGACTGGCTCTCGCACGCCGCCACCGGCGACTTCGGCAGCTCGTGGCGCACCTTCCTGCCGGTCAACGACCAGCTGCTGCAACGCGTCCCGGTGACGCTGTCGGTGGTGGTGTTCGCGACCCTGCTCTCGGCGGTCATCGGCGTGGCCGTGGGCATCGTCTGCGGGCTGCGCCCCGGCGGGCTGCTCGACCGGGCGCTCAAGCTCGCGTCCGTGGTGCTCTTCGCGCTGCCCGGGTTCTGGATCAGCCTCGTGCTGGTCACCTGGTTCGCCATCAACCTGAAGTGGTTCCCGGCGGTCGGGTACGTCTCGCCGGACCAGTCCGTCGGCGGGTGGCTGAGCTCCATCACGCTGCCGTCGGTCTCGCTGGCGCTCGGCGCGATCGTCATGGTGGCCGAGCAGCTGCGCAACGGCTTCCTCCAGGTGACCAACCAGGACTTCGTGCGCACGCTGCGGGCGCGCGGGCTCTCCGGCCGCCGCGTCACCACGCACGTGCTGCGCAACGCGTCCCCCGCGGCGCTGACCGTGCTCGCGCTGATGTTCGTCGGACTGCTCGGCGGGGCCATCGTCGTCGAGATCGTGTTCAACCTGCCCGGCATCGGCAGCCTGACCCAGTCGGCGTCGCAGATCGGGGACATCCCGGTGCTGCTCGGCCTGACCGCCGTCACCGTGGTGTTCGTCGTCATCGTCAACTTCCTGCTCGACCTGTTGCTCGGGTGGGTCAACCCGAAGGTGCGCGACCGATGACCGCTGCCCCCTTCCCCACCACGCTGGCGCCCGTCAAACGGATCTCGCTGACGCGGCGCTACCTGCGCCGCCCGCTGGGCGTGATCGCGCTCGCGGTCATGCTGGTCATCGTCGCCGCCGCGCTGCTCGCACCGTGGCTCGCGCCGTTCGACCCCAACTTCGTGCAGTTCACGCTCACCCACGCCGAACCGGGCAACGGGCACCTGCTCGGCGGCGACTCGGCCGGCCGCGACATCCTCAGCCGGCTGCTCTACGGCGCGCAGACCACGTTGTTCGGCGCCGTCATCACCTGTGGTGCGGGCCTGCTGCTCGGCGTGCCCACGGGCGTGCTGGCCGGGTACGCGGGCGGCAAGACCGACCGGGCGCTGTCCTGGATCAGCGACGCCCTCCAGTCGGTCCCCGGCATGATCGTGCTGCTGGTGGTCGCGGCGGGCTTCGGCCAGAACTTCGCGATCCTCATGGTCACCCTGGGCATCTTCCTGGCCCCCGGCTACTACCGGATCACCCGGGCGCGGGCGCTGGCCGTGCGCAAGGAGCCCTACATCGACGCCGCGCGCGTCGCGGGCGTGACCAACGTCCGGATCCTGCGCACCCACATGCTGCGCGCGGTCTACGCGCCGGTCCTGGTGCAGACGGCGCTGACCGCCGGCATCGCGATCGGCATGCAGGCGGGTCTGCAGTTCCTCGGCATCGGCTCGGCCTCCACGCCGAGCTGGGGCCAGATGATGAACGACGGCTTCCAGACCATGCTCACCTACCCGCTGATCCTGCTGTGGCCGTCGATCGCCCTGGGCGTCACGATCGCCGCGCTGGCGTTCATCGGGTCGACCCTGGCCGACCTGGTCAGCGTCCGCTCCGAGCAGCCCACCCGGCGGGCCCGCACGCGGGTGCGCGAGGCGCTGGCCGCACCGGCCGCCGCCGACCTGACCGAGCGCGTCGCGAGCGGCGAGCACCAGCACGAGACGGCGGACAGCGTCCTGCGGGTGGAGAACCTGCGGGTCGGCTACGCGACCCAGAACGGGGTCAAGGAGGTCGTGCGCGGGGTGTCCCTGGACGCCGCGGCCGGCGAGGTGCTCGGCATCGTCGGCGAGTCCGGCTCCGGCAAGACGCAGACCATCTTCACCGTGCTCGACCTGCTGCCGCCGGGCGGCACGGCGGTCGCCGACGGCATCTGGGTCGGCGGCAAGGAGGTCGGCAAGCTGCCCGCGCGCGAGCGGGCGGCGCTGCTGGGCCGCTCGATCGGCTACGTGCCGCAGGAGCCGATGAGCAACCTCGACCCGTGCTACACGGTCGAGCGCCAGCTCGTCGAGCCGCTGCGGCACGTGCACGGCCTGTCCAAGGACGCGGCCCGCGCGCGGGCCCGGGAGGTCCTGGTCCGGGTGGGGATCACCGACCCGGACCGGGTGCTGCGGTCCTACCCGCACCAGATCTCCGGCGGCATGGCGCAGCGCGTGCTCATCGCGGGCGCGGTGGCCGGGCGGCCGTCGCTGCTGGTCGCCGACGAGCCGACGACCGCGCTCGACGTGACCGTGCAGGCCGAGGTGCTGGAGCTGCTGCGCGAGTTGCAGCAGGAGTACGGGATGACGCTGGTGATCGTCACGCACAACTTCGGCGTCGTCGCGGACATCTGCGACCGGGTCGTGGTGATGAAGGACGGCCGGATCGTGGAGACCGGTCCGGTGGACCGGATCTTCAACAACGCCGAACAGCCCTACACGGCGGAGCTGATCAGCGCGTCGCTGGACGACGTCGAGGACCGGCAGCAGTTGGACGAGGACTGGGCGCGGGTCGCCCCGGCCGTCGCCGCGCACGTGGGTGGAGAGGACGACGCACGATGATCGCGCCCGAGGACGCCGCACCGCTGCTCGCGGTGGAGGACCTGGTCGTCGACTACCGGCTGCACCGCAAGCTCAAGCTGCGCGCGCTCAAGGGCGTGTCGATCTCGGTCGGGGCCGGCGAGTGCGTCGGGCTGGTCGGGGAGAGCGGCTCGGGCAAGTCGACGCTGGGCAAGGCCGTGCTGGGCCTGGCCGCCGTCGCGTCCGGCCGGATCTCCTTCGACGGCAAGGACATCACCCACGCCAAGGGTGCCGAGCGGCGGCGGCTGGCCAACGACATCCAGGTCGTGTTCCAGGACCCGTACGGGTCGCTGGACCCGACGATGACCGTCGGCGAGGTGCTCGCCGAACCGCTCCAGGTGGGCGGGACGTCCAAGGCCCAGGCGCGGTCGGTGGTCGCCGAGATGCTCGACCACGTGCGGCTGCCCGCGGACTCGGTGCACCGGTACCCGAGCGAGTTCTCCGGCGGCCAGCGGCAGCGCATCGCCATCGCGCGGGCGCTGGTCCGCAGGCCCCGGCTGATCGTCTGCGACGAGCCGGTCAGCGCGCTCGACCTGACCACCCAGGCGACGATCCTGGACCTGTTCATCGACCTCCAGCGCGACACCGGCGTGTCGTACCTGTTCGTGTCGCACGACCTCGGCGTCGTGCGGCGGATCTGCCACCGCGTCTCGGTGATGTACCACGGCGAGATCGTGGAGTCCGGGCACACCGCGCAGGTCACGCAGGACCCGGAGCACCCCTACACGCGGCGGCTGCTGCTCGCCGCGCCCGTCGCCGACCCGGCCCGCCAGGCCGAACGCCGAGCCGCCTGGCTCGGCCTTCGGGACTCGGCGTGACCTGCGTGCATTAGAGTCGTCACCATGCCGAAGGTCATCGACCACGACCAGCGGCGCCGCGAGATCGTCGAGGTCGCCAAGAAGCTCATCGCCGAGGGTGGCTTCGAGGCGGCCACGATGCGCAGCATCGTCGCCGCGGCCGGTTTCGCCAACGGCGCCCTCAAGCACTACTTCGCCAGCAAGGACGAGATCATCGCGGCGACGTTCGAGAGCGTCCTGCAGGCGACCGCGCAGCACATGTCCGAGCTGGGCCCGTACGCGAGTGCGGTGGAGTCGCTGCGGGGGTTCGTCACCGCCGCGATGCCGCTGGAGCCGCACCAGATCACCTCCGCGCGGGTGCTGCTGGTGCTGTGGGAGCACTCGGTCGCCAACCCCGACCTGGCGCGCCGCTACCGCGACCTGCTGACCACGTGGCGGGCCGAGCTGTGCGTCCGGGTCGCGGCCGCGCGGGGCGCCGGCGAGTCGCCGGAGGACGCGGCGGTCGGCGTGCTCGCGGACGAGATCATCTCGGTCACGATCGGCGCGAACGTGGCCGGCCTGATGTACGCGGTGGGCGACCTGGTGCAGCGCTACACCGCCTACATCGACGGGTTGATGGTCCGGATCGCGGGCTGACCTGCCTGGACCGGTCCGGCCTTTTTGTCTACACTCGTAGAATGACAAGTGTCGTCGCGCTGCCGGTCACCCGCACCCGCCCCACCGCCGAGGTCACCGGCCCGCCCGTCGTGCTCCTGCACGGCTTCGCCGCCACCGGCGACTCCGACTGGCCCGCCGAGCGCTGGGCCGCCCCGCTGGCCGCGGCCGGCCGCGAGGCGGTCGTGGTGCACCTGCCCGGACACGGCGGCGGCCCGGCCGTCGCCACGCCCGACGAGGTGACCACCGCGCACCTGCTCCAGCGCGTCGCCGCGGGCGTCGACGCCGACGAGGTCGACGTGGTCGGCTACTCGCTGGGCGCGCGCCTGGCGTGGGACCTGGCGGCCGGCAAGGCCCTGCGGGTGCGCCGGCTCGTGCTCGGCGGCCTGAGCCCGATGGAGCCCTTCGGCGCGGTCGACCTGGCCGCCGCCCGTGCCGCCGTCCACGGTGGACCGCGCCCGACCGACCCGCTGACCGGCATCATCACCGGCATGGTGACCGGCGAGGGCCAGGACGCCGAGTCGCTGCTGCGCGTGGTCGAGGGCCTGGCCCGGGAGCCGTTCGACCCGGCGTCGAGCGCACCCGACGTGCCGACGCTGTTCGTCGCGGGCCAGGAGGACCAGATGGCGCAGGGCATCGAGCAGATCGTCGCGCGGGTGCCCGGGGCACGCCTGGAGCACGTGCCGGGCGACCACTTCGGAGCCCTGACCGGCGACGAGTTCCGCGCCGCCGCCTTCGGGTTCCTCGGGATCTGACCTCGCCGGGACCCGGCACCGCCGTTTCGCGGAGAGCCGCCGAGTGGTCGCGGCGATTCACAGATCTGCTCCGGTCGGCCCGCGAGGCGTTGCTGCACAAGGCGGCGGGCCCGGGTCGGGGTGTTGAACCGGGAGGGTGATTCGCCCCGGCAGCCGGGTGAGCGCGGTTCCGGTCGGGTGCGGCCGCCGGCGACGATGGGTCGTCGCGGCGGTCGCACCCGACCAGACGTCCACAACGGACGGTCGTCCGCGAGTCCCGGTCGAGGAGGAACCCGAGTCATGCCCGAAGAACCCGGTGCGTACGCCCCCACCAACGGCATCCGGCTGTGGTACCGCGAGGAGGGCGACCCCGGCGGCGAACCGCTGCTGCTCATCATGGGCCTGAACTCGCAGCTGATCCTCTGGCCCGACGAACTCGTGCGCGAGCTCGGCGAGCGCCGCTACCGGGTGATCCGCTTCGACAACCGCGACTGCGGCCGGTCGGACAAGATCGCCGCCACCGTCCCGCCCGGCGGCGGCCCGGCCTACCACCTGGTCGACCTGGCCGCCGACACCGTCGGGCTGCTCGACCACCTGGGCATCGAGCGGGCGCACGTCGTCGGCGCGTCGATGGGCGGCATGGTCGCCCAGCTGATCGCCATCCACCACCCGGAGCGCGCCGCCACCCTGACCTCGATCATGAGCACCACCGGCAACCCCCTGGTCGGCTACCCGACTCCCGAAGCCGTCGCCGCGGTGCAGGAGCCCACGCCCACCGAGCGCGAGGCGGCCATCGACCACATCACGAACGTCTACACCGTCATCGGCTCCCGCACGCACGCCGAGGCCGAGCACCCGCGCCGCCGGCAGTTCGCCGCGGACTCCTTCGACCGCGGCCTGCACCCGCGCGGGGCGCAGCGCCAGTTCGCCGCGATCCTCTCCGCCGTGGACCGCACGCCGCGCCTGCGCGAACTCGACCTGCCCACCGCCGTCGTCCACGGTGCCGAGGACGCCCTGATCGACGTCAGCGGCGGCCGGACCACGCACGAGCTCGTCTCCGGGTCCACCTACCGGGAGTTCCCCGACATGGGCCACGACCTGCCCGCCGTGCTGCTGCCGGAACTGGTCGACATCATCGACGCGAACGCCCGCACCCGCAGCGCGTTGAGTACACAATAGAGTGAACTAAGGCACATTTCTGGGCACATTTCTGGCGTGCCCCAGGGGAGGCGTCCGGCGGCGGCCCGCCCGCCGCCGACCGCCGGCCCCGCGCGGACGTGCGAAACTGGCCGGCGATGACTGTGATCCTCGGGCTGACCGCCATCGTCCTCTGGTCGCTGACCGCCCACCGGATGGCCCGGTGGCACATCGGCGCACCCATGGTGATGGTGGTGGCCGGGGTCCTGCTCGGGTTCGTCGTCGGCGACGAGTTCGCGCTGGCGCTCAACACCTCGACCGCGGAGTTCGTCGCCGAGATCATCCTGGCCGTCCTGCTGTTCGTCGACGCGACCGAGGTGCGCGGCGGACGCCTGTGGGGCAACCACCCCGGCACGGCCGCCCGCCTGCTGCTGGTCGCGCTGCCGCTGAGCCTGGCGCTGGCGGCGCTGCTGGGCTCCGCCCTGCTGCCGGACGTGCCGTGGCCGGTGCTGCTGGTGCTCGGGTGCGTCGTGGTGCCCATCGACTTCGCGCCGGCCGAGCAGGTCGTCCGGCACCGGGGGCTGTCCGCGCGGGTGCGCAACGTGCTCAACATCGAGGGCGGCTACAACGACGGCATCGTGACGCCGATCTTCCTGTTCGCCATGATCCTGGCCGGCGACCTGTACCAGGAGCGCACACCGCTGGAAGCGCTGGCCACCGTGATCCCGTTCGCGATCAAGGCGATCGTGGTGGGGTTCCTGGTCGGAGCCGTGCTCGGCTGGCTGATGGACGTGTGCGCGACCGCCGGGTGGATGACCGAGCAGTCCCGCCGGATCCTCGTGCTCGTCGTGCCGCTGCTGACCTTCTTCACCACCGTCGCGGTCGGCGGCAACGGGTTCGTCGCCTCGTTCGTCAGCGGTATCGCGTTCCGCTTCGCGCACCGGGTGTTCATCGCCCGCAAGGCCCGGCAGCGGGGCACCGCCGAGGCGCTGGCCCGGTCCCGCCACGACTTCCACCTGCTGGAGGACGTCAGCGCCCAGTTGGGCATGACGATGTGGCTGGTGGTCGGCATGTGCGCGGTGCTGATCATGTCGTGGGGCTTCTCGTGGCAGGCCCTGCTGTTCGCGCTGGCCGCCCTCACCCTGGTCCGCGCGGTCCCGGTGCTCCTGGTGCTGATCGGCACCCGATTCACCGGCCGGGAGCGGCTGCTCGTCGCCGCACTCGGCCCGCGCGGCACGACGTCGATCGTGTTCGGCCTGCTCGCGTTCAACGGCCTGCCCGACGGACCGGCGGCCGACACGATCCTGGTGGTCACGGTGATGTGCGTGCTGAGCAGCGTCGTGCTGCACGGCCTGGGCTTCCCCCTGCTGGCGCGCTGGTCCGCGCGTGGCGCGGCACCTGCTCCGGACGCGCGGTAGCCGAGCGGACGCCGTCGGTGATCGGGTGTGGCCCGACGGACACTCCACAGTGGCCGAAACGGCTCCCTCGGCCGGAGCCGGCGACATATCGTCGGGGCCGGGTACTAGGAGAGGTCACGACGATGAGCACCGACGAGCCGGGCAGCCGCCCGCGCCCCCTGAAACTCGTGCGTTCGCAGGCGTCCGAGGCGGTGGGCAGGGGAGCGGCCGAACGCATCCAGGCGTTCACCGACGGGACCCTCTACGTCGAGGCGACCTGGGGCGCGGTCATCCTGGCGTGGCTGGTCGACTTCCTGCTCGTGACGGCCATCGCCATCGGTGCCGCCGCCGCGTACTACACCGCCGCGCCCGCGTACGCCGACCCGGCCGTCGGCGCGGCCGTGATCGGCGCGGCGGGACTTGTGGTGGTGCCGCTGCTGTACGGCTGGTTCTACGGTGGCGGACGCGGCCTGGGCGCGCTGCTGGCGGGCACCCGCCTGGTCCGGATCAAGGACGGCAGCCGGGTCGGCCTGGCCAAGGCGGGGTGGGCGATGCTGCTGCGCACGCTGGGCTTCGTGATCATCGCACTCGGCGCGCTGGGCGGTGACTCGACGGACGCGAACCAGGTCCGGGTGAGCATCGACGTCCGCGCCACGCAGCGCTTGCGGGCGGCCGGGTACCACCGCCTGCCCGCCTAGGGGTCGTCTGGGGGAGTTTCCGGGCTGACGTGTCACGTGTGGTTCGAGTTGGACAGTCCAGTGAGGACGGATGCCGACGACCGGGTCGTGCGCGGTCCCGGTCCGGTCGTCGGCGTGTCGCCGTCCGGTCAGCCCAGGCCGCCGGGGCGGGCGAGGAGTTCGCGCAGGGCGGTGTCGATGAACCGGGTGTCGACGTCGTTGCTGCCGTAGCCGGCGAAGTGGCCCCACGTTCCCGGGATGACGCGCAGTTCGGCGTCGGCCAGGTGGCTCACCGCCCACGCCTCGTCCTCCGGCGGGAAGTACAGGTCCTTCTCGGCGGGCATGACGATCCCGGTCGCCCGGATCGAGCGCAGCGCCGCCTCGGTGTCGCCGCCGAAACCGGGGGTCAGGCCGACGTCGCCGGTCTGCCACGTGCGCAGCATGGCGAGCAGGTCGTTGGGGTCGCGGCCGTCGAGGAAGAAGCCCTCCCAGAACTCGACCAGGAAGTCCTCCAGCGACGAGTAGCCGAGCTTCTCGTACTCCCGGTCCCAGTAGAACGCCTGCGAGAACCCCCACCCCGCGTACACCCTCGCGGCGGCCCGCAGGCCGACGACGGGCAGGGTGTCGCCGTACCAGCCGTTGGCGAACGCCGAGTCGGCGGTCAGCGCGGCCTTCACGCCCTCCAGGAACACCTGGTTGTGCACGCTGGTCCGGGACGAGCCGCAGAACGGGGCCATCCGCTCGACCACGTCCGGGTGGCTCACCGCCCACTGGTAGGTCTGACCCGCGCCCATCGACCAGCCGGTGACCAGCGCCAGGCGGCGGATGCCGAAGTGCCGCGTGACCAGGTCGTGCTGCGCCTGGACCTGGTCGTGGAAGGTCACGTGCGGGAAGCGCGGCCCGGCGTAGCCGCCGGTGGTGTTGCTGGGCGAGGTGGACAGGCCGTTGCCGAGCATGTTCGGCACGATGACGAAGTACCGGTCCGGGTCGAGCGCCATGCCGGGGCCGATCAGCCACTCGTTGTCCCAGTGCCGGCCGGAGTACCAGGTGGGGTAGACCACGGCGTTGGACTTGTCGGCGTTCAGGGTTCCGTAGGTCGTGTAGGCCAGGCGCGCGCCGCGCAGGGTCGCGCCGTGCTGCAACGTGAAGTCACCGAGTTCGTGGTACTGGGTTTCGGTCACGGGTGGTCCCATTTCTCTCCGGCGGCGGAACGTGAGACCTGCTCGCAGTCTCCGGGTCCAATCTGCCTCACCGGGCGTCGGCCCGCCAGGCGCGCGGCCCATCGCGCGTTCCACCTCGCGCCGGTGGCGGCTCGGCCTGGCGCAGTGCGGGGCGCAGTGCGAGGCGCACGAACGGGAACTGGTCACCGCGCCGCCGATCCCGGTGCCGGGCATCACGATCGGCGGCGACCGACGGCCGTGGTGTCCGCACGGCGCCGGGCTCCGCTCACGCGCGCATGACCGCCGCGATCGGGATGCGCGCGGCGCGGATCGCCGGCACCAGGCCGCCGAGCACGCCGGCGACCAGGCCCGCCACCACCCCGGCCACGCCCGCCTGCCACGGGAACGCGACCCCGTCCAGCGCGGGGTGCCCGATCACCGCCGCGCTCGCGCGCAGGCCCACCACGCCCACCCCGATCGCCGCGCCGGCCGTGCACAGGCCGGTCAGCAGGGTCTCGGCGAGCACGATCGCGGCCAGCAGCAGGCGGGGCGTGCCGACCGCGCGGCGCAGCGCGAACTCCTCGACCCGCTCGCCGACCGTGGCCAGGCCGACGTTGAGGATCCCGGCGACGCCGATCAGCAGCACCAGCGCCGCCATGCCCAGGAAGATCCACCGCACCAGCGCGAGCTGGGTCTCCATGTCCTCGCGCGCGTCGATCCTGGTGACGCGCACCTGCTCGGCGTCCACGCCCGCGGCGACCAGGCGGGCGCTCAACGTCCGCGCCAGCTCGCCGGCGTCGGGGCTGAACAGGACCTCGATCGACGAGCCGCCCCGGGCCGGGTCGACCTCCGGGGTCCGGGGCAGCCAGGCGCGCAGCTCGTCGGTCCGCAGGTACGCGGTGGGCTCGGCCTGGCCGTCCGCGACGACGCCGAGCACCCTCGGCGTGAGGTGGGCGGACGCGCCGGGCACCGACAGCTCGGCCGGGATCCGGTACTGGCGCAGGCCCTTCGCCGCCTCCTCGTTGAGCACGATGCCCGGTGCGAGCGAGGGTGCCGCGGTGAAGTCCAGCCACTGCCCGGAGACCGTGCGAAACGGCCGGAACACCCGGACGTCACCGGTCACCGCCCGCAGGGTCACCTCGATCGCCTGGCCGTCGGCCTCGCGGTCGGCCCCGGTGCACCCCGGCTCGGGGCACCGGTTCCCGCCGCGCGGCCGGTCGAACGGCCCACCGCCGTCGTTGATCGGCCGCACGCCGGGTTCGCCGACGACCGCGCGCAGGCCCGAGGTCGCGACCCCGTCGGAGCGCCCGGTCAGGGTCCGCTCGACGATCTCCGGCGCGGACCCCCGTTCCGGCACGCGCATCAGCAGCGTGCCGTCCCGGCCCCGGGTCAGCTCGACGCCGCCGACCACGGCCCGTTCCGCGATCTCCGCGCCGGCCTGCACGGTCAGCACCGCCAGCACGCCCAGGAACAGGCTGAGCACGGACAGGAACGTGCGCAGCTTGTGGGCGCGGATCCCCTGCCCGGCGATCACCAGCGCGGAGCGGACACCGCCGGAGAGCGTCACGTGAGCCGTCCTTCGACCAGTTCCAGCACCGTGTCCATCTTGTCGGCGTGCTCGCGGTCGTGGGTGACCAGGACCAGGCCACAACCGCGCCGCGCGGCCCCGCGCAGCACCTCCACGACCAGGTTGCCGGTCTCGGTGTCCAGCGCGCCGGTCGGCTCGTCGGCCAGCAGCACCTCCGGTTCGCGCACCAGCGCGCGGGCGATCGCGACGCGCTGCTGCTCACCGCCGGACAGCCGGGGCGGCCGGTGCCCGGCGAGGTGCGCCACGCCGACGAGGTCGAGCGCCGCGAGGACCTTCGCCCTGCGCTGCCGCCGGGTCAGCCAACCCTGGCCGTTGACCAGCGCCATGGCCACGTTCTGCGCGGCGGTGAGGTGGTTGAGCAGCAGGAAGCGCTGGAAGACGAAGCCGAAGCCCGCGCTGCGCAGCGCGGCGGCCCGGCGTTCCGGCAGGTGGGTGATGTCCTTGCCGCGCAACAGGTACGTGCCGCCGTCCGGGCGGTCGAACAGGCCCAGCAGGCTGAGCAGGGTGCTCTTGCCCGAGCCCGAGCGGCCCACCACGGCCACGCTCTGCCCACCGCGGATCGTCAGGTCGATGCCCGACAGCACCGCGCGGGGTTCGCCCTGACCGGTCAACGTCCGGCTGACGCCGCGCATCCGGATCAACTCGGTCACCGGCCGGCACCCGTGGTCGGGTCGGCCAGGTCCGGGCCCGGCACGGCCAGTTCCTCGTCGCCGGCCAGCCCGGACACCACCTCGACCACCTTGCCGTCGGTGAGCCCGAGGGCCACGTCGGTGGTGCGCCGCGAGCCGTCCGGGGCGAGCACGTCCACCTTGCCCCGCTCCCGGTTGCCCGCGACCGCCTCGACCGGGACGACCAGCGCGTTCGCCGACCGCCCGGTGACCAGTTCCAGCTTCGCCGCGGCCCCGTTGATCAGCGTCACGCCGGCGGGCGCGGTGCACGTCACGCGCAGCCCGGTCGGCCCGCTCGTCGACTCCTCGCGCCCGGCCGGTTCGTCCCGCTGCCGGGTGGGTTGGTCCGGTGGTGTGGTGGCGGGCGGCGGGGGAGCGGTGCCCGCCGGCAGCGCGGCGATCGACCCGAGCACCGCGCAGGGGAACGGGCCGGGACCGTTCACGACCTGCGCCCGCACGTCGGTGAGCGCGCCCGAGACCTGGTAGGCCTGTGCCGCGTCGAGGTCCGCCACGATCCCGTAGCCGTTGTGCTTGGCCGACGCGATCGGCATCCCGGCGGTCACGGTGGTCTTGTCGTCCACCAGCCGCCCGGCGAACACCGCGCCCGCAGGCAGGTCGACGTTGTGCGCCTTGCCGCCCGCCCACACGGCGGCGGCCCGGAGCTGCTCGCCGGACTTGACCTCCTCGGCGAACCGGACCTGCCCCTCGACCGGGGCGACCAGGCCGTAGGTCGGGTTGGCGGTCACCGTCCCGGCCAGGCTCACCGTCGTGGCGAGGTCCTGGCGGGTCGGGGTGACCTTGGTCAGCTGCGTGCCGCGCGGCACTAGTTCCGGGTTCTGGGCGTCGCCGTCGGACCGGCCGCACCCGCACAGCACGACGGCAGCCGCGCACAGCGGAACGATTTTGTTGAAGAGCATGGTTTTCCCATCACTGTCTACAGAGGATTGTCGGCTATTCGCCGTGCTGCTCGACCGGGTCGACGCGGCGCAGCGCCGCCCCGCCGGCCAGTGCCGCTGCCAGCGCGACGGCCGGCCCGGCCAGGGCCGGAGCGGCGAGCCAGGGCGTCGGCGGCGGGTGGGCGTCGGACGGGACCCCCGGCGTCACGGACAGCAGCCCGAGGCCCACGGCGTACCCCGCACCGCACGCCACCAGCGTCACCGCGCACACCGGCAGCAGCACCTCGCCCCACAACGCCCGCCGCAGCAGCCCGGTCGGCGTCCCGGTCGCGACCAGCGCGGCGAACGCCCGGCCCCGGTCGAGCACCGACCCCACCGCCGACACCGCCGCGCCGAACCCGCCCAGCAGCGCCGCGACCACCAGCCCGAGCACGACCGCGCGCCGCAGGTCACCGAGCAGGGTGGTGCCGACCGCGTCGGTGCTCACCCGGTCGGTCAGCTCCACGCCGGGCAGCGTCCGGGCCAGCGCGGTCCGCAGCACGTCCCGGTCGTCCGGGGTGGTCGCGACCGCCACGGTGTCCGGTCGCGCGGCGGCCGTCGGGGCGAGTCCCGGGTCCACCACGACCAACGAGCCGTCGTACCTGCGGACGGGCGCGTCCAGCGTGACGGTCGACCGGTCCCGCCGGTCCTTGACCTTGAGCGGCCCGTCCAGCGGGCCCGGCGCGTACACGGCCGGTCCGGGCGCGCAGACCAGCCCGGCGAGCACCGTCGCGACCTCCTCGCACCGGCCGACGACCGCGCTGTGCGACCGGCCGGCCGACTCGACGAGCACGGTCGTCATCGGCACCACCGCGGCCCGACGACCTCCCGCGCCACGTCCACCCGCCACGGCCCGTCGACGCCGTGCGCCACGACGGCACCCGGCCGCCACTGGCCGTCGTCGAACCGCACCTCGGCCTCCAGCACCGGCAGCATGGTCAACGCCAGCGACCCGGTGAACACCGCGACCAGCACCCCGGCCGACGCCCGGAACGCCGCCACCGGCCGGGTCGCCAGCCGTCGGCCGACCAGCAGCGCCCACGCCCCGCGCCGGCCGCGCAGCACGACCCGCCCGACCAGCGCCGTCACCACCGGCCCGGCGACCACCAAGGCCAGGACGACGCCGGCCAGCCCGACCAGCACCGCGACGTGGTGGTGGCGCGGCCCGAGCACCTCGGCGGCGACCACGCCCGCGCCGAACACCCCGGCCGCCACCAACGCGAACAGCAGCCGCCCGGCGACGCCCCACCGACCCGTGCCCCGCCGGCCCAGGCCCCACCGACCCGGGCCCAGCGGAGCCGCGTCCCGCCTAACCGTCCGTTGCC
This sequence comes from Saccharothrix espanaensis DSM 44229, assembly GCF_000328705.1. Classification (NCBI taxonomy): domain Bacteria; kingdom Bacillati; phylum Actinomycetota; class Actinomycetes; order Pseudonocardiales; family Pseudonocardiaceae; genus Saccharothrix; species Saccharothrix espanaensis. Next base: position 2,456,490 of record NC_019673.1, read on the forward strand.
GCACGTGCCCGAGCACCGCCGCCCCGACCAGCAGCGCGGACGCGAGCACCGCCACCGCGCCGGCCGTGAGCGGGCTCGGGGCGAAGTCCGCCGGGAACCACGTCCCGCCGCCCCACGGCACCTCCGCCGCCCACCGGCTCGCGGGCCCGGCCGCCACCGCGCCGAGCACGCTGCCCGGGACCGCGCCGACCGCCGCCTCCACCGCCGTGAGCCGCAGCGCCTGCCCCGGCGTCGCCCCGGCGACCCGCAGCGCGGCGAGCCGCCGGGCGCGCCGGGCCGCGGTCAGCCGGCCCGCCGAGGCCACCAGCACCAGGCACGGGACCACCAGCACGACCAGTCCGACCTTGCTGAGCAGGGACAGCATCCCGACGTCGGCGGCGTCCGGTCGGTGCGCGCCGACCAGGTCGCGCCGGGGCGTGCCGGCCACCGTGCCGTGCGGGTGGCCGACGATCGCGACCAGCTCGTCCGGGAAGCGCAGCGCCGCGCCGCCCACCTCCCCGACCACCGCACCGGGGAACCGCCGGCCGAGCCGCTCGGCGGGCACCTCCCGCACCAGGGCCGCCAGCGCGGGCGACAGCAGGACCTCGCCGGGGCCGGGCAGGCGCGGGATCCCGGCCGGCACCGGCACCGCGCCGCCGGCCGACGTGACGTCGAACCGCTCGATCCACCGGCCCCCGAACTCGTCCCGGGTGGTCGCGACGGTCAGCGCCCCCTGACCCTCGCCCGCCGTCGCCGACCGCCACGCGGCCCGGGACTCCCGCGCGTCGAGCGCGGCGGGCGCACCCACCAGCCACAGCACCAGCAGCACCCCGACAGCGGTCGTGGCCCCGCCCAGCAGAGCCGCGACCCGGCCGCGCGGGTCACCGCGCAGCACCGCGAACGCCACCCTCACCGCCCGACCCCCGCCACGGCCCCGGGTGCGATCCCCACCTCGTCCGCCGCCACCACCCGGCCGTCGCGGAACCCGATCACCCGGTCGGCCCGGCGGGCGACCTGGTGGTCGTGGGTGACCAGCACCACGGCCGCGTCGGTCGCCCGGGCGGCGTCGAGCAGGGCGGTCACCACGTCGTGGCCCGTCCGGCTGTCCAGCGCGGCGGTCGGCTCGTCGGCGAGGACCACGTCCGGCCGGTGCACGAGGGCGCGGGCGATCGCCACCCGCTGCGCCTGGCCGCCGGACAGCGCGTCCGGCCGGCGGGTCTCCAGCCCGGCCGGCCCGAGCACCCCGAGCCACTCCCGGGCCACCCGCAGCGCCCGCGCCCAGCCGACCCCGCCGAGCAGCAGCGGCAGCGCCGCGTTCTCCTCGGCGGTCAGCTCCGCGACCAGCATCCCGGACTGGAACACCAGCCCCAGCTCGGTGCGCCGCAGCACACCGCGCTCCGCCTCGGTGAGCCGGCCGACCGACCGGCCGGACAGCAGCACCTGACCGTCGTCGGCGGTCGTCACCCCCGCCAGCACGCGCAGCAGGCTGGTCTTGCCGGAACCGGACGGGCCGACGACGGCGAGCACCTCGCCGCGGTGGACGTCGAGGTCCACGCCGTCGAGCGCACGCACGTCGCCGTAGCGCCGCACCACCCCGCGGGCGGTCAGAATCGGACTCATGGCGACGATGGTCGCCGCCGCGGCAGGGCTCCCACCTCGGCCGGAACGCCATTTCGGGTCGGCCGGATGACCGATGCGGGTCCCACCGGGGGTCAGTACGGTGTCCATCGTGGACGGACTTCGCCGGCAGTGGCCGGTAGCGCTCGGGCTCACCGCGCTGCTGGTGGTGCAGTTCGCCTGGCTGCTCCCGTTCACCGGCTTGGAGTTCGTCACGTGGCTGGCGACCGTGCCGACGTGCGCGGCGGCGCTCGTCGCCTTCCGGTGGCCCGTGGTGGCGACCGCCGTGGCGGCCGGGTCGGTGCTGACGACGACCGTGGTCGGCGCTTCGGGCGGGGTGCGACTGGACGCGGTGCTCAGCCCGTTGTCGGTCGTGGAGACCGTCGCCTGCTGCGCGCTGGTCGTGGCCGTCGTGCGGTTCGCGACGCCCCGGGCGGCGGCGGGGTGCGTGGCCGTGCTGATGGCGGTCGCCGCCATCGCCGCCGTGGCGCGCGATGGCTACTCCTTCGTCGACACCAACATCGTCGGCTCGCTGCTGATCGGTTCGCTCGCGGTCGGCGCGGGCTGGTTCCTGCGCACGCGGGACGCGGAACGGGCGGTGCGGATGGCGTCGGCCGTCGCGGACGCCCAGCGCGAGGAGCGGATGGCGCTGGCCCGCGAGCTGCACGACGTCGTCGCGCACCACCTCACCGGGATGCTCGTGCAGGCGCAGGCCGCCTGGGAGGTGTCCGACGACGACCCGCGCGCGGCGCACCGCCTGCTGCCGGGGATCGTGACCGGCGGCACCGAGGCCATGGGAGCCATGCGCACGCTCGTCGGCACGCTGCGGCAGGGTGACGCGGAGACGGCCACGACGGACCTGGAGGCGGACGTGCTGGCGGCTGTGGACCGGGTGCGGCAGACCGGCACGCCGGTCCGGCTGCGCTACGACCTGCCCGCCGACCTGCCGCCCGAGGTCGGGCGCTCGCTGCTGCGGCTGGTGCAGGAGGCGCTCACCAACGCCCGCCGGCACGCCGTCGCGGCGACCGGCGTCGACGTGGAGCTGACCCTCGGACCGGACGTGGTCCGGCTGGTGGTCAGCGACGACGGCGAGGGCGGCGCGGCGCGCCGGGAAGGCGGGTACGGGCTGGTCGGGATGCGGGAGCGGGTCGGCCTGCTGGGCGGCCGGTTCACCGCCGGGCCGGTGGCCGGGGGCTGGCGCGTGTCCGCCGAACTGCCGTGGGCGGGCCGCCGGTGATCACCGTGCTGATCGCCGACGACCAGGAGATGGTCCGGGTCGGGTTCCGGATGATCCTGGAGAAGCAGCCGGACATCACCGTGGTGGCCGACGTGCCCGACGGCGTCGCCGCCGTGCGCACGGCGCGCGAGCTGGAGCCGGACGTGTGCCTGCTCGACATCCGGATGCCGGGCCTGGACGGGTTGGAGGTGACCAGGAGGCTCGCCCCGACGTCGAAGATCGTCGTGGTGACGACGTTCGACCTCGACGAGTACGTGCACACGGCGTTGGAGAACGGCGCGAGCGGGTTCCTCACCAAGGACGCCGGGCCCGCGCTGCTGGTGGAGTCGGTGCGCGCGGCGGCGCGGGGTGACGCCCTGATCTCGCCCGGCGTGACCGTGCGGCTGCTGGCGCACTTCGCGCGGCGCGGCTCGGGCACCGGCCCGGACGCGCTCACCGCGCGCGAGCGGGACGTGGTGCGCGAGGCCGCGCGCGGCCTCACCAACCAGGAGATCGCCGCCCGGCTGCACCTGTCGCTCTCGACGGTGAAGACGCACCTCGCGTCGGTCCAGACCAAGCTCGGCACCCGCAACCGGGTCGAGGTGGCGTCGTGGGCGTGGCGGTCCGGACTGGTCGGCCGCGACGACTGAACCCCGCCGAGGCCCCGGCTGCGCCCCCGCCGGTCATCCTGGCCGTGGTCCGGCGGGTGAGCGTCCGGTCGGGCGCGGAAGCGGAAACTTCCCCCGGCGGGACGATCCGGAGCGCGACCCGGCCGACCATGATGGGTCGTCCGGGCAAGATCGTCGGAGGCGGGCGGCGCGGCCCGGTTCGGCCCGCTCGCGGTGTCGGCGGCCGGGATCGACACCCCCTGGGGCTGCTGCCGTGGGCCGCGCTCAGCCAGTTCTCGGCCGCCTCGGGCCTGCTGCCCCTCGGCGTCATGGGCGGCAGGCCGGTCAAGTACCCGGTGGCCGACATCCCGAACTTCCCGCTGTCCCTCCCGCCGCTCCCGGTTGGGCGGGTTAGGGTCGGTTCCCAGTCGTCGTGCGGAGGACGGAACCTGTTGCGGGTCATGGGGGTGTCGCACCACTTCGGTGGCGTGGCCGCGTTGCGCGAGGTCGACGTCGAGTTCCCGACCGGCGTCACCGCCGTGCTCGGGCCCGCCGGCGCGGGGAAGAGCACGCTGCTCGGGCTGCTGTCGACGGCGATCGACGTGCAGTCCGGGTCCATCGCCCACGACGGCGTCGACAGCGCCCGCGACCGCAGGCGGTACCGCCGCGCGCTCGGGTTCCTGCCGCAGGGCTTCGGCCTGCCCGGCACCCTGACGGTGACCGAGTGCCTGACCCTCGCCGCCTGGCAGCGGCTCGTCCCGCGCCGGGCCCGGCCGGCCGCCGTCGACGCGGCGTTGCGCGCCGCCGACCTGGTCGGCAAGAGGGACGCGAAGGTCGCCGAACTCCCTCGCGGGCTGCGCGCCCGGGTCGGCCTCGCCCAGGCGATCGTGCACGACCCGGCCGTGCTGCTGCTCGACGAACCCTCGGCCGACCTGGACACCCGGCACGGCCGGCTCCTGCGCGAACTGGTGTGGCTGGCCGGGCACGGCCGGACGGTCGTCGTGGGCACGCGCTCCCCGGAGGTCGTGTCCGAGACCGCGGGCCGGGTGCTGGTGCTGGCCGGCGGAGTGGTGCGGTTCCACGGCACGACGGCCGAGTTGACGTCCGGCCGTGGCGTGCGCGGGCCGGACATCGACGCCGCGTACGACGACCTGCTCGCGACCGGTGACGCCCAGTGACGCCGCTGCTGATCGCGCTGCGCCGAGGCAGCGCGCGCGTCGGGGTCCCGATGATGGTCCTGCTCGGGCTCTACGCCGCGACGCGCGGTGACGCGTGGCCCGTGGACCCGGGGTGGACGTCCGGCCGGATGCCGCGGCACGGCGAGCTTCTTCTCCCACTGGTCGCGGCCTTCGCCGCCTGGGACGTGTCACGCGACCGGCGCGCCGGCTCGGACCTGGAGGCGCGCACCTACCCGCGCTCGCCCGTGCCGTGGCTGCTGCTGAACTGCCTCGGGGCGGTCCTGGCCGGGCTCGCGGGATGGGTCGTCGCGGTCGCGGTCGGGGAGTGGAACGCCCCGGACACGCGTGCGCCGTACTGGTCGGTGGTGCTGCTGGAACCGCTGTGGGTGGTGGCCGCCGCGCTCGTCGGTGCCGCCGCCGGCCGTCGACTGCACCGCCGCTTGGCGGCTCCGATCGTCGCCGTGGTCGGGTGGCTCGGCCTGGCGTTCGGGCCCGCCGCCGATCCGCTGGTCGCCAGGCTCGGCCCGCTGGGCCACGAGTGCTGCGACGTGGCGTCCCAACCGGTCGCGGCGACCGTGGCCGGGCAGTGGCTGTGGGTCGTCGCGCTGGCGTTCGGGGCGGTCGCCGTGTCGGCGCTGCCCGAGGTCGGGCAGAGCGTGGCGATCGCCGCCGTCACCCTGGTCGTCGGGTTCCTCGCGGTGACGGTGGTTCGCGGCACCGGCGGGCAGTCGACCGAAGCGCGGCGGGCGACGGAGGTGTGCGGCAGCCGGGACGGCGTGACGGTGTGCATGTGGCCGGAGCACGCGACGAGCGTGGCCGCCTGGCTCGGCGCGATCGGCCGCTACCGGACCCTGTTCGCCGACCTCGGACCGCCGCCGGACCTCTACCTGGCCAACGGCCTGCGCCCGCAGGACCGGGCCGAACGCGTCGGCCCGGTCCGTCCGGGCACCGACGAGGTCTACCTGGTGACGGACCTCGCCCAGCGCCTGGTGCCGTCGCCGCCGGCGTGCGCGGCTCACGGCGACGAACCGGTCCCGTACCCGGCGGCGCAGGCGGACGTGCTGCTCAGGGCGTGGCTCGCGCACCGCGTCCGACCGGACGTGCCGACCACCGTCCTGGTGCCGCCGGAGCACGCCGAGCCGCTCGCCCGGCTCGTCGGCAGCGACGTCGACCGGCAGCGCGCGTGGTACGCCGACGTGGTCCGGGCGCACGGCGACTGCACCACCCCCGCGCCCCCGGTGCCGTGACCCCGACCCGCCGGCGTCGTTGCGTCCACTCGACTTCAAGGGCGAGGAGCTGACCGCCGAGGAGTTCGAGAAGGCGTCGAAGAGCCGGGACTGACCGGCCCTCCCGCTGAGCCGCGACCAGCTGGGTTCCGGACACCGTCCAGCCAGTTGGACGATCGCCGACCGACCACGACCACCCACCCCTTGGGGTCGATCATCTCGCACGCCCGCGCTCGAAACCTGTGATCGGTAGCGGCGCGGCCCGCCGCACGATGGGTGCACGACATCAGCGGTTCGAGAGGTGGGGCACGATGTTCAAGAAGCTTCGCGACCAGATCGACAACGCCACCCGGCAGGCGACCGAGCGGGCCGGGCAGGACTTCCGGTGGCACGCGGCGCAGTTCCAGCAGGAGGCCGCCCGCCAGGGCCACGACATCCGGCCGCAGATGCCGACGCAGGGCATGGCCGCGCAGGGCTTCCAGCTGATGAACCAGGACCCCGCGATGGTCGAGTTCATGAGCCTGCCCGGCGAGGAGCAGATCCGCCAGCAGGGCCTGGCCAACCAGTACGGGCAGAACCTGCGCCGGCTGCACGAGTTCGGCGAGCCCGCCACCGCCGTCGTGCGCACCCTGGACCGGACCGGCGTCACGGTCGCCGCCCAGCCGCAGTACACCTCGGTCCTCGACGTCACCCGCGCCGACGGCACGACCTACCGCACCACCGTCACGCACCTCGTGCCGGACATGACCTTCGCCCAGTACGCTCCCGGCACCAGGCACCACGTCCGGATCGACCGCAACGACCCGAACAACGTCGGGGTGTTCGAACTCCTGCCCTGACCCGAACACGCACCGCGCCGGCCGGAGGTGGACGTCGTGAACACAGTGGACCCCGCACAGGCCCGGCGTGATCGCCTCGACGCGCGGCGCGGCAGCACGGGGATGCTCGTCGCGGTGGTGGCGGCCTCGGTCGTCACCGTGGTCGCGGCCTTCGTCGCCGGGCTGGGGTTCGGCCAGCTGGTCGAGATGTTCCGGAGCATGGCCGTCGACAGCGTCTTCGACGACCGCGGCGACGAACGGCCGCCGTTCCTGCTGATGTGGGGCATGTTCGGCTTCGTCGGCGCGCTGTTCGCGGGCGGCACGGCGGCCACCGCGGCGCGGAACTACCTGGGGCGGCCGACCAGGCCGCTGTTCCCGCTGGTGCTCGCGCTCGCCGCGCACACAGCCGGGACCTGGGTGTCGTCCCGGGACTGGCTGCCGCCGCTGGCCGTCGGCACCGCCGTCGACCCGGTCTTCCACAAGGACGAGGCGTGGGGCCCGTTCGGGTGGCTGATGTACTACGCGGACTGGTGGCTGCCGGTGGGCATGCTGCTGCTGACCGCGACCGCCCTCCTGCTCACCGTCCGGCACGCCCGGACGCAGGCCGCGCTGGTCGCCGAACGCGACCGGCTGCTCCGGCACGGCTACCGGGTCTCGGCCGACGTCGTGGAGGTCAAGGCCCGCGTCTCGTCCGACGAGGGCGGCACCCGGACGGTCGGCTCCACCGTCACGGTGGCGTTCGTGGACCGCGCGGGCGTGCGGCACTGGGCGACCAGGTACACCTCCGACGTGGGCGTGCCGACCGGGCCGAACCTCGCGCAGGTGCTCTACGACCCGGAGCACCCCACCCGGGACCAATCGATCTTCGTGTCGGTCCGCCGGCTGCCTGCCCTGAGCGACTGGCTGCCGGCCGCTGACTCAGGGCGCTGACTCAGGCTGCCGACTCCGGCCGACCTCAGCTCAGGATGCCCCGCTGGAACGCGGCGGCCACGGCGGAGGCCCGGTCCGGCACCTCCAGCTTGGCGTAGATGTGCAGCAGGTGGGTCTTCACCGTGGCCTCGCTGATGTGCAGGTCGGCCGCCGCCTCCCGGTTGGTCCGGCCGCGCGCGATCAGCGCCAGCACCTCGCGCTCCCGGGCGCTGAGCCGGGCCTCGCCCAGCGGGCGGCTCGGCCGGATCCGGCTGAGCAGCAGGGTCGCCACGGACGGCGACAGCACCGTCTCGCCGCGCGCGGCGGCCCGCACCGCCCGGAACAGCTCCTCGCGCGGCGCGTCCTTGAGCAGGTAGCCGATCGCGCCCGCCTCGACCGCCGGCAGCACGTCGGAATCGGTGTCGTGGGTGGTCAGCACCAGCACCTGGACCGACGGGACGCGCTCGCGCAGCAGCCGGATCAGCGTGCCGCCGCTGGGGTCGGGCAGCCGCAGGTCGGTCAGCACCACGTCCGGCCGGACGGCGGCCACCACGGTCAGCGCCTCGGTGCCGCTCGCCGCCTCGCCGACGATCTCGAAGTCCGGCTGGGTGCCGAGCATCCCGCGCAACCCGTCGCGCACCACCGGGTGGTCGTCGACCACCACGAGCCGCAGCGGCGTCACCGCTCCACCTCGATCACCGGCACGCTGACGCTGATCGCGGTCCCCGCGCCGGGCGCGGACTCGAAGTCGACCGACCCCGCCAGCGCCCGCACCCGCTGGCGCAGCGCGGTGAGCCCGAACCCGTCCGACGTCGACGGGTCGAAACCCGCGCCGTCGTCCCGGACGTCCAGGACGATGACATCCTCCATATAGGACAGTGTGACATCGACCCGTCGCGCCTCGGCGTGCCGGCCGACGTTCGACAGGGCCTCCTGCGCCGCCCGCAGCACGGTCACCTCGACCTCCGAGTGCACCGGCAGCGGCGTTCCGGTCACCGTGAACGTCGCCTCGACGCCGTACTGCTCGCGCCACGTCGTCACGGTCTGGCGCACGGCGTCGCCGAGCCGGGCGTCCTGCAACGGGCCGGGCCGCAGCGCCTCGATCGACCGGCGCACCTCGACCAGGCTGGTGCGCGCCAGGCGCCGCGCGGTGTCCAGCCGGTCGCGCACCGGGCCGGCCAAGGGTGCCGGTTCCTCGACCGCCTCCAGTTGCGTGACGATCCCGGTCAGGCCCTGCGCGACGGTGTCGTGGATCTCGCGGGCCATCCGCGCGCGTTCCTCCGCGATCCCGGTCTCCCGGGCCTGCTCCACCAGCATCGCGTGCAGCCGGGCGTTCTCGGCGGCCATGGCGACCAGTTCGCTGTTGGTCTCCCGGCGGCGGATCGCCTCCCGCTCCATGGCCCGGATCATCCCGCCGATCAGCGCGGCCAGCGGTGTCACCACCGCGAGGTTGAGCAGGGTCGTGCGCACGTCGGTGCCCGGCAGCACCAGCCACGGGAGGTTCGCGGCCACCACCCCGAGGTAGGCCGCCCAGCCGGGCAGCGTGACGAACGCGAGCACGTAGCACGCCGGGACGAACAGCAGGAACGCGTCGTTGCGCAGCACCAGGACGACGGTGAACGCGAGCAGCCCGACGTAGTACAGCGCCATCGCCCACGCGTTGCGCCCGCACCACTGCGGGTGCGCCACCACGAACCACCAGTGCCACACCGCGAGCCCGACCGCGATGCCCGAGGTGACCAGGCGGTGCTCCACCGGGGCCGGGTCGAACACCATCGAGACCGCGCACGTCAGCAGCAGCAGGCCGAACGGAGCGAGCGCCCAGGCGTGGTTCCACCGCCGCTCGTGCCGCAGGCCCAGCTGCTCCTCCGTCGTCACCGCTCCATCTTCCCCGGCCGGCCGGCGGGACGGGCCCGGCGGTAGGTGAGCCGGCGCAGCGCCACCTCGGCGGGCCCGCGCCGCCCGGCGCGCCGCAGCAGGTCGCAGACCAGCACCGACACCAGCCACGTGCCGAGCGCGACCAGCGCGACCTCGGCGGTGCCGAGCGTGCCGCCGAGCCCGAAGGTGTAGGGCGTCAGCAGCACCACGAACACCACCGACTGGAACAGGTAGGAGCTCAGCGAGCGCTCGCCGACCGCCGCGATCGCCAGCACCACCGGCCCGCGCCGGTCGCCGACCCGGATCGCCAGCAGCCCGATCAGCGCCGCGTACCCCAGGCCGCCCGCGACCCCGGTGACCGCGTGCAGCGCGGAGGTCCCCCACTGCGCCGCCAGTGACGTCGGCTCCCAGAACCGCCCGACCGCGAGCCCCACCGGCAGCCCGCCGGCGGCCGCGGCGGTCAGCCCGAGGACGGCCGTGCGGACCAGCAGCGGCCGGTGCGCGGCCGGGTCGGCGAGCACCCCGCGCCGGGCGGCCCACGTGCCGACCAGGATCGCGCTGCCCACCCCGAGCACGCCGACCGGCGCCACCAGCCACTCGATCGGGCGCAGGATCATCGCCTCGACCGGGTTCGCGGTCTCGAACGACCAGAAGAAGCTGCGACCGTCGGTCGACGGCGCCATGAAGACCGCGCCCTGCACCAGCGAGACGACGACCAGCCACGCCGTGGCGGCGATGAGCAGCGCGCGGTCCGAGACCCGGGTCATCGCCACCAGCAGGAAGCCCACGACCCCGTACAGGCCGAGGATGTCGCCGGGGAACAGGACCAGCGCGTGCAGGAACCCGAACAGGATCAGCCAGCGGCTCCGCCGCCGCAGCAAGCGCTTGGCGTCCTGCGGTTCGACGCCGGCGGCCTGCTGCCGCTGGAGGACCTGCACCACCCCGTACCCGAACAGGGCGGCGAACATCGGGTACGCGCGGGCGTCGACCAGGGTCACCTGCACGACGCTGACGATCCGGTCGACCATGCTGTGCTCGACGATGTGCTGCCGCACGCCGTAAGGGCGGCCGTAGAGGTAGGGCACGGCGTTGGCCAGCGCGATCATGGCGAGCATCAGGCCCCGCGCGAGGTCCGGCGCGAGCGACCGTTCCCGCGCGGCGACCGGGCCCGCGAGTGTCTGGGTGAGCGACATGGGTCGAGCGTCGCCGTCCGGGCGGGCACGGCGAATCGGCGCATCGACCGAGCGCGGGCCTCCACCCCGGATCGAAGGGCATCAACCGATCGACGGATGCGCCGGCGGTTTTCCCGGGTCGGCTGTCGTACCCCTGCGCTATCGTTCCGGCGACGACTTTGGGGGTTGTGGGGATGTTCTACTTCGGTGGTCTTTTCGGTGTGCTCACGCTGGGTCTGTGGCTGTTCTGCCTGATCGACGTGATCACCACGGCGGACGGCGACGCGCGGAACCTGCCGAAGGGCGGCTGGCTGCTGATCGTGCTGTTCTTCCCGCTGGTCGGCTCGATCGTGTGGCTGGTCGCGGGCCGCCCGGTGGGCGCCGCCCGCCGGCCCGGCGCGCTGGAGCGCTCCGCGCCGGCGTTCCCCGAGTACGACCGCCCCGGCCGCTTCGCCGCCACCGACTCCGAGTCGGACGCCGAGTTCCTGCGCCGCTGCCGGGAACGCGCCGAGGAACAGCGCCGCAAGGCCCGGGAAACCAGGGACGAAGCCCAGTAGGGCGTCGCGGAAGAAGTCGTGGGCCGGGTGAGCCGGGTCGCACGCCTCCGCTGCCAGCGTGGTGAACAGGCGCGCGGTGTGGGACGAGGCAAGGTTCTCCGCGATCGTGCGGCGCAGCGCGAGCAGTCCGCGCGTGCCGGACGCCCGTGTCGTGCCTGGCCCGCAGCACCGCGCTCAGGTGTCTACTTTGGACTTGACAGAGTCGTTGAGCGCCAAGGCGTTCACACCGGACGTTCGCGGATCGGTCGCGCCGCCGGGCCGCCGTCCTGGTGCCGGACTACCGGCTCGCCCCGGAGCGCCGGCACCCGGCGGCCGTGCGAGACTCGATCACCGCCCAGGGCCTCGGTCTGCCGCTACCCGCCGCCCCACCCCCGGCCGGCTGGAACCCCTGACCGGACGAACCCCGACCGGCGTCGCGCGTCCCGGACGTACGGTGCCGGTCAGGCCGGACCGCGTTCGTCGAGCAGCGCCGCCACACCTTGGAGCAGCCGGTCGAGCCCGAACGCGTAGGCGTGCTCCGGGTTGTGCGAGGACTGGTGCGCCTGACCGGCGGCCTGCCCGACGCGGGCCGCGATCGGGAACCGGGCCGGGTCGAAGACCTCCGCGACCAGTGGCTGGACCGTCCGCCACCACTGCTCGTCGCTGATGCCGGTGCGGCGGACCGCGCGATCGGCCTCGACCCGGCGTCGCGCGACGCCCTCGACGTGGGTCAGCACGAGGGTGATGACGGAGTCCATCTCGACGTCGGTCAGGCCGACGCCCTCGACCACGGCCAGCTCCCGCTCGTACTTCGCGATCGTGTGCGGCCCCAGCGGGGGGCGTCCGGTGAACACCTGGAGCACCCACGGGTGCCGCATGTAGAGGTTCCAGTTCACCTGCGCGACCCGGCGCAGGCCCTCCTGCCACGTCCCGTCGTGCGTGCCCAGGTGCGTGACGGCCTCCCCGTGCACGGTGTCGAGCATCGCCTCGACGAGTTCCTCCCGGGACGCGATGTAGGTGTAGAGCGACATCGTGCCCACGCCCAGCGATTCCGCGACCCGGCGCATGGACAGCGGGGCCAGGTCCTGGTCGCGGTCGGCGATCTCGATGGCGGCGGCGACCACCTGCGCGGTGGTCAGCGTGTGCTTGGGGCCCCGCCGGGGGAGTTGCCGGGTGCCCCACAGCGTGGCGATCGTGCGCGCCGGGTCGCCGCTGCCGCTGATCTCGGTCATGGGCCCAGTGTAGGAGCCTCTTTTCGTACGTCGTACGTAGTTGCTGCTACACTTCTCCGTATGCCATACGAAGAAGCTGCGCCGAGGGCTGTTCCCCCTGGCGAACCGGCCATCGAGGCGGTCGAGGTGCGCAAGTCCTACCGGGGCGTGCCCGCGCTGGACGGGTTCGACCTGACCGTCGCCCCGGGCTCGGTGTGCGGCCTGCTCGGGCCGAACGGAGCCGGCAAGACCACCGCCGTGCGGATCCTGGCCACCCTGCTGCGACCGGACTCCGGCCGGGTCCGGGTGGCCGGGTGCGACGCGCTCGCCGACCCGCGCGCGGTGCGCTACCGGATCGGCCTGGTCGGCCAGAACGCCTCGGTGGACGAGGTGCTCACCGGCCGGCAGAACCTCGTCCTGTTCGGCCGGCTCCACCACCTGCCCGGGGCCGGGGCCCGGCGGCGGGCCGACGAGCTGCTGGAGCGGTTCGAGCTGACCGGCGCGGCGGACCGACCGGTCGCCGGGTACTCCGGCGGGATGCGCCGCCGGCTCGACCTGGCCGCCGGCCTGGTGCTGTCCCCGCCGGTGCTGTTCCTCGACGAACCGACCACCGGGCTCGACCCCCGGGCCCGCCTCGACGTGTGGACCTCGGTCCGGTCGCTGGTCGGCTCCGGCACCACCGTCCTGCTCACCACCCAGTACCTGGAGGAGGCCGACCAGCTCGCCGACCGGATCGCCGTCATCGACGCCGGCCGGGTGGTCGCCGAGGGCACGCCCGACGAGCTCAAGGCGAGGGTCGGGCCCGACCGGGTCGAGACGATCACCCGCAAACCCACCCTGGACGAGGTCTTCCTGCACCTCACCGGGCAGCACGCCACCGGGAGGGCGTCCTGACCACCGCGCTGCGCGACACCACCGCGCTCACCGGCCGGATCCTGCGGCACTGGCGGCAGCGGCCGGTGTCGGTCCTGCTCGGACTGCTGTTCCCGGTCCTGATGGTGCTGATGTTCGGCTACCTGTTCGGCGGCGCGATGGCCGTGCCGGACGGGCGCTACCTGGACTTCCTGGTCCCCGGGATGCTCGCGATGGCCATGCTGTTCGGGCTGGAGGCGATGGCCGTCGCGGTCACCACCGACGCCGCCCGGGGCGTCACCGAGCGGATCCGCGCCATGCCGGTCAGCGCCGCCGCCGTGCTCGCCGGGCGGTGCGTGGCCGACCTGCTCAACGCCGTGCTCGGCATCGCCGTGGTGGTGGTGACCGGGCTCCTGGTCGGCTGGACGGCGAACCGGGGCTTCCCGGCGGCGCTGGCGGCCGTGGGGTTGCTGGTGTGGCTGCGGTTCGCGTTCACCTGGGTCGGCACCTACCTGGGGCTGCTGCTCAAGACCCCGGAGTCGGCGGTGGCCGTGCAGGTGCTGGTCTGGCCGGTCGGGTTCCTGTCCGGCGCGTTCGTCTCGCCGAGCACCATGCCGGGCTGGCTGGGCGCGCTCAGCACGGCGAACCCGTTGTCCGCCACCGCGTCGGCGATCCGGGAGCTGTTCGGCAACCCGGGCTGGAACGCCGACGGGTGGGCAGCCGGGCACGCGGTGCTGCTCGCGGTGCTCTGGCCGGCCGTGCTCACCGCGATCTTCCTGCCGCTGGCCGTTCGGCAGTACCGGGCGCTGGGGCGCTGAGGTCCGGAACCGGCCGGCGCCACCGGGTCCGACCGTCGAGACTGCGGGGATGACCACCGACGACCTGCTCCGCCGGACCGCCGCGCACGCCGCCGACTTCCTGGCCGGCCTGGACGCCCGGCCCCTCGCGCCCACCGCCGGCCTCGACGAGCTGCGGGCCGCGCTGGGCCGGGCGCTGCCCGAGGACGGCCTGGCCGACGCCGAGGTGATCGAGGACCTGGTCCGCGACACCGCACCCGGCCTGCTGGGCAGCACCGGCGGGCGGTTCTTCGGCTGGGTCGTCGGCGGCAGCCTGCCCGCCGCGCTCGCCGCCGACTGGCTCACCACCGCGTGGGACCAGAACGCGGCGCTGCACGCCTCCGGCCCGGCCGTCGCGGTGGTCGAGGAGGTGACCGGGGCCTGGCTCAAGGAGCTGCTCGGGCTGCCCGGCGAAGCGTCCTTCGGCTTCACGACCGGCGCGCAACTGGCGCACGTGACCGCGTTGGCGGCGGCCCGCCACCAGCTGCTGGCCGGCCGGGGGTGGGACGTCGAGCGGCGCGGCCTGGCCGGAGCGCCGGCCGTCCGGGTGCTGACGTCCGGGCGGCAGCACGCCTCGATCGAACGGGCCGTGCGGCTGCTCGGCCTGGGCACCGACCACCTGCGCGCCGTGGGGTCCGACGCCGACGGGCGGATCGACGTGGCCGGGCTGGCGCGCGACCTCACCGACGCGCCGACGGTCGTGTGCCTCCAGGCGGGCGAGATCAACACCGGTCTGTTCGACCCGTTCGCCGAGGCGTGCGCGCTGGCGGCGGCGCGGGGCGCGTGGGTGCACGTCGACGGCGCGTTCGGCCTGTGGGCGGCGGCGAGCGAGCGGCTGCGGCACCTGGTGGCGGGCGTCGAGCGGGCGGACTCGTGGACCGTGGACGGCCACAAGTGGCTCAACGTGCCGTTCGACTCCGGGTTCGTGTTCGTCCGCCACCCGGACGCGCACCGGGCCGCCGTGTCGACCCGCGCGAGCTACCTGGTGCACGCCGGCGACACCGCCGAGGCGACCGCCCGGGACCAGCTCGACTGGACCCCCGAGTGGTCCCGCCGGGCCCGCGCGGTGCCGGTCTACGCGGCCATCAGGGCATTGGGGCGCAACGGGATCGCCGAGCTGGTCGACGGTTGCGTGGAGCACACCCACCGGCTGGTCGACGGGATCGCCGGGCTGCCCGGCGTCGAGGTGCTCGCCCGGCCGGTGATCAACCAGGGGCTGGTGCGGTTCCTGGCCGAGGACGGCGACCACGACGCCCGCACCGACGCCGTCATCGAGCGGGTGCAACGCGGTGGTGCGGCGTGGTTCGGCGGCACCACGTGGAACGGCGCGCGCGCCATGCGGATCTCCGTCGTCAACTGGCGCACCGACGACCGTGCCGTGGACCGCGCCATCGCCGCCGTCCACGCGGCCCTGACCTGACTGTTCTGCCAGGACTGCCCGGCGTTTCCTGTCAGCGCTGGGACACGTCATTGTCGATGTAGTTGCCGTTGACGGCACCGGCCGCACCCTCGGCGACCACGCGCTTGACGGCCCCCACCGCAGCGACTCTGGTCGCCCGCTCCAATTGCCACGATCGCCAATAACCGTGCGTGCGCCGCGAAAGATGCCACACACGTACTTCGAACGATCATGTAGGCCGCTCGCAAATAGGCTGTCGCCGCAGTTCAAGGCGAGTTTTCTAGCTTCGGTGGAATCGTTCAATTACGCCGAACGCGGGATTGCACGCAGAGCCCGCGCTATCGGTGATCTGAATCGCAAGATTACTCGGCGGTATCACGGGACCCGTCCCCGGCGTGCCGGCGCGCGATCCACCGGACGGCGGGCTGCTGGTGAAACCTGGGATGACTCCGCCTACCGGCTGGTCCGTGACCCGATTAGTGCGCCTTGGCCGCCGGATAGGTGTGGAACAGTCGGCGCGGATCACGCGCCGACGGGAGGGGGTCGGATGGACACGGAGGTGGAGGCCGGTGCGACGAGACTTCGGATACAGGGCGAGTTGACCGACCTGTTGGAGAGCAGCGCCGCCCTGCGCACCGAGAGCGGCCGGCAGATGCTCACCGACATCCTCGGCGACCTGTTCGAAGGCCCCGTCCACTTGAACGGGTCGGCGACCCGGGCGCAGTTGCTCGACCTCGTGCGCCAGTGCTGCCACCACCACCCCGCCGGGCTCAAGTGGTTGGTGAGCGCCTTGCGCGTGCTCGACCCGTACACGCCTGCACTGGACCGACTGGGGGAGCTCAGCGACGAGTGGGTCGCGGCCAAGGCCCTGCCGACCCGGGACTGGGACCGGTTGCGCGAGGTGCTGCGGTCGATCCGCCTGGCCGAGGGAGAGTCGGCGGAACGACGCCTGCTGCGCGAACTGGTGCGCACGTCGACGGTGGGGAAGTGCGAGGAACTGCCTGCCGGGTGCCGGTCGACGTGGACGACGTTCCTCTACCTGGCCAACCGCAACACCAGCCCGAACCGGCTGTCCCCGGTCATGGTCTTCGTGGCCCAATTGGCCGACCGGGTCGCGGATCGGGCCGTCGCCGAGGAACTCCTGCGGTGGAACTGGCGCTGGGCCGAGAGGTTCGAGGTCACCGACCTGATGGCCGCCGACCGCCGGCGTCCGGAACTCGCCGGCCACCTGCGCACCGACGCGGTCTGCCTCGTCTTCGAGCTGGACCCGGACCCGGTCGAACCGGAGAAGGTCACCCTGTCGTACTGGCGGCACTGGGCGGGCTCGCGCTGGAACGGCCGACGCGAGGGTGACGTCGAGGTGGCGTTGCAGGACTTGGAGGCGGAGATCGACCGGGTGATCGCGGAACTGGAGGTCGACCTCGGATCGGCCCCGGAAGGGGTGCGGTCGGGCTCGATCATGGTGGAGTTCGTCGTGCCGTGGGAGATGGTCAACCTGCCCATCGAGCTCTGGCGCAAGGCCTCGCTCTCCGCGGACACCGTGCCGCTGGCGGTCGAGCACCCGGTGGTGATGCGCAGCTTGGAGCGCAAGAGGCACAGCAGATTCCTTCTGGCCTGGAAACAGCGGTGGCGGACGCTTGTCGAGCATTCCTCGCCTCTCCGGTCGTACTGGGCCCATGCGTACCAGGACAACGACTTCACGAAGATGGCGGTGGACCTCCAGGAAGACGACACCGTCGCCTCGCTCATCCTCAGCGAGCCGCCGGGCGATCGCCGGGGGCGGGCCTGGCGGGAGGCCGCCGCGGCCTTCCGGGCTGGAATCCCGGTGCTGATCTGGGATCGGGCCGACTGCGCGAACCCGCGTTTTCGGGAAGCGGTGAACACCGTGCTGGCCGATGGCGCGCTCGAAGATCTTCCCCATCGCGTCGCACAGCTCCGCAGAGCTGCGCTGAAAGCGGGTCCGGGGGAATTTCCCCATGCCGGGCACAGTTTTGCCGTACTGTGGGAGAACGCATCCCGACTTCCGGAGCCACGCGTGCGGTCGTGGGTCCCGCAGGAAGGATCCGAATGACGTTCGACGAGAGCACGACCGAGGCCGGCGACTTATCCGCCGGCCATTCACCAGGTATGTCCGATTCCTGGTGCTACGCGGGCACCGGCCGGGGGCCCGACGCGGGCCCCCGCGACTGGTCGCCGCCGCCGCACCGCCGCTTCACCGGCGGTCCCGACCTGGAGGTTGCGCCGCCCGGCGGACCGGAGGTCGCGCGCAGGCTGGGTGACGCGCGGTTCGGCTGGCCCGATCGACCTCATGTGCACGACCGGATCAACGCGGCGATCGTCGCCGGCAGCCCGCTGATCGTCACCGGCCCGCCGGGCGTGGGCAAGTCGACCCTCGCCTACGCGATCGCCGCGGAACTGGGTCTGGGGCGCGTCCTGCCGTGGACCCCCGGACCGGGCAGCACCGTGGCGGACGGCCTCTACACCTACCGTCCGACGTCCGGGTCCGAGCCGGTCGACAGCGCCGTGCGGCTGGGACCGCTGGGCACCGCGCTGCTGCCGAACCGGGTGCCGCGAGTGCTGCTGCTGGACGGGGTGGACCGGGTCGCGTTCGACTTCCCCCACGCGTTGCGAGCGGTGCTCCGCGAGGGCGGGTTCGACATCCCGGAGTTGGACCACGCTCCCCGTTCCCCGGTTGCGCTTCGCACCGCGGATCCGGGTCGGGACGCGTTCGTGACTCCCGGCGTCGCCGTGCGGTGCCACGCCCTGCCGCTCATCGTCTTGACGAGCGTCGGCGACCGCGATCTCCCCGCCGCCTTCCGGAACGACTGCGTCGAGGTCAGGTTGACCGAGCCGAGCGCGGACGAACTCCGGTCGGTGGTGAGCGCCCACTTCCCGGAGGTGCCGGTCCCGGTGATCACCGAACTCGTCGGTCGGTTCGAGAAGTCCAACGCCCGCGGTGGTTTCCAGGGCATCGGGAAATTGCTCGACGCGGTCCACGCGTTGCGGGTGCGGGGCCTGCTCGACGGCGCGACCGGGCAGTGGGGTCGAGTGCTGTCGAGCCTGTGGTCCGACGCGTCGGAGAGAGCCTGACCATGGCGGCGCTCCGGAGTGCGGACGGTCGTGCGGCTCAGGGGCTGGGCCTCCAGCGCGCATTTCAACCTCTCGGGCGATGTGTTCCGCCGCGTGCGACCGACCGCGCCCGCTTAGTGTCGGATGCATGGTGTCCTTCGATCGCCCAGGCGTGGTCTGCCGCTCGCGGTGGGTCGGATGAGCGGGGATTCGAGATCGTCCTCGTCGTCGACCACAGCCCGTCGATGTGGTTGTGGTCGTCGGCCGTACGCGAATTCGCCCGAGCATTGACCGCGGCGGGAGTGTTCCGCGATGTCACGGTGCGCAGGTGGGGAGTCGCCGCCGACGGGCGGATGGCGCTGTGGGGAGCGGAGCCCGGCTCGCCGTGCCGCGGGGTCGGCGAGTTGCTCGCCCCGTCGGCCGGACGTCTCGTCCTGGTCGTCACCGACGTGGTCGACGACGGGTGGCGGTCCGGCCGGATGGGCGCGGTGTTGCGGCAGTGGGCGGCGGTGCACCCGGTGGCCGTGGCCAGTCCGGTGCCTTGGGAGTCGGCCAACCGGTCGGGACTGGAGCTGCACCGGATCCGCTTGGCGGCCGACCGCCCGGCAGCCGCGAACGCCGACCTCTGGTGGCGTCCCCGGGTCGACGTCCCCGGCGTGCTGGACGATCTCGACGACCTGGTGCCGATCCCGTTCCTGCGCTGGACCGAAGCCGATCTGCGGCGGTGGAGCGAGCTGGTCGCCGGTGTCCCGGATCGGATCGACCTCGGCGCGATGCTGCTGTCCGGCATCCCGCCGCCGGTCGACGAGGTGCGGCCGGGCGCGGTCGACCCGGTCGAGTTGGTCGCCGACTACCGGGCGGAGGCGTCGCGAGAAGGCTTCGCGTTGGCCGTTTCCCTCGCCGCGGCACCGCTGGAGGTGGCGCTCGCGGAGCGGATCAGGCAGCGCATGTTCCCGGCGACCGGTCCCGGGCTGCTGTCCGAGTTCCTGGCGAGTCCGCTGGTCAGGCCCGTGCCGAGCGTTCCCGGTACGCCGGGAAGTCGAGCCCTGTTCGATTTCGTCGCGCCCGGGTTGCGTGCGGAACTGCTCGGTTTCGGTGGCCGATTGGAGACTGTGCTCGTGCGGGACGTGGTCGGTCGCTATCTGGCCGAAACCGGCGGCGCGGCTGCGGTCTTCGAGGCGACATTGGATGCGGAGGCGACCGTCGCCGATCATGACCTGATGATTGACGAGCACGTCTTTCGGGCTGAACTCGCTGGTCAGGGCGCTTTGGCACTCGCCCATCTGCGGAATTACCGTGTGCTGTCCAGTGGCTATCCGGGGGCGGGTTCGGGTACTTCGGCGTCGCCGTTACGCTCTGACGTCGATCACACATCCGTTGCTGCACAATCGGATGGCCCTTCTCGAACGCGCGTTCGAACGAAAACCGAGGATGTCACGGGAAATGCAGGAGGAGTCGAGGTGACCTCAGCAGTCGACCGCGAGAAGGGGGTTAGGGGGAAAGGCCTCACTGCGCCCGTCTTCGGCGGGGTTCCACCGCGGAACCCGAACTTCACCGGCCGAGCCGACCTTCTCCAGGAGTTGGAACGGCGGTTGGTCCGCGGTGCCACCGCCGCCGTGCTGCCGGAAGCGTTGCACGGCATGGGAGGCGTCGGCAAGTCCCAATTGGCGATCGAGTACGCCTATCGAAATCGGACCAAATTCGATCTCATCTGGTGGATCCCGGCCGAGCGCTCGGTCAAGATCGTCAATTCCCTGGTCGAGCTGGGCGAACGGCTCGAACTCAATGTGGGCACCGAGGCGAACGTCGCGGTCCGCCAAGTGCTCGACGTGTTGAAGAGCGGCCGGCACCCGAAAGTGCCGCAGAACTGGCTGCTGGTCTTCGACAACGCGGACAGCCCTTCGGGAGTGCAGCAGTACCTGCCGACCGGCGGTTCCGGCCGGATCCTGGTGACCTCGCGCAACTCGCAGTGGCTCAGCGTCGCACGTCCGCTCGAAGTCGACGTCTTCCGCAGGTCCGAGAGCACCCAGCTGTTGCGCAGGCGCGATCCCGACCTCACCGAGCAGGATGCCGGCCGGCTGGCCGAGGCGTTGGGCGACCTCCCGCTGGCGATCGCCCAGGCGGCGGCCTGGCGGGTGGAAACCGGCATGTCCGCGAACGAGTACCTCGAACTGCTGGAAGAGAAGCAGTTGGAACTGCTCGACGTGACGACCACGTTGGACTACCCGCGGTCGGTAGCGGCGATGTGGAACCTCTCCATCAACCAGTTGCGGCGCAAGAACCCGTCTGCGGTGCGCCTGCTCCAGGTCTGCGCTTTCCTGGCTCCCGAGTCGATTGCCCGCACCATGTTCACGAACAGTCGCAACATCGACGTGAACCCGGAACTGGCCCACGTGCTGCGTGACCGGTTGCGGTTGACCGAGGCGATTCGCGACATCAACCGGTTCGCCCTAGTGCGCATCGACCACCGCACGAATTCCATAGAAATGCACCGCCTGGTCCAGTCGGTGCTCATCAGCCAGATGACCGACGAAGAAGTAGTCGACCTGCGCCACGCCGCGCACCTCATGCTGGCGGCCAACGACCCGGACCTCCCGGGCGAGCCGACGGAATGGGGGAAGTACGCGGACCTGAGTGCGCACCTGTCGGCATCCGATGCTTTCGAGTGCGAGGACGCGGCGGTCCGCACACTGGTGTTCAACCAGGTCATGTTCCTCTACTTCTGGGGCGAGCACGACAAGGCCGCCGCGCAATCCCAGAAGATCTACGAGATCTGGCGGGACCGGCTCGGCGCGGAGCACGCGGACACGTTGAAGCTTGGTATCTGGTACGGGTTCATGCTGTGGAGCGTCGGCCGCTACGGGGAGTCCGCCTCGCTGAACCTGGAGCTCTTGGAAGCCCACCGGCTGAAATACGGCGAGGCGCACGAGGAGACCATCGAGGCGATCGGCAGCGTCGCGGGCGACTACCGGGCGAAGGGCGACTTCGCGGCGGCGCTCGAATTGTCCGTGCGGAACCACGACAACTGCGTGCGGTACTTCGGCGACGAAGACCCGGTGACCCTGAACGCCGCGCACAACCTGGGTGTGAGCTACCGACTCGCCGGCGACTTCCTGGCTGCCCGGGACCTCGACCGGGACACCTGGGGGCGCAAGGTCCAGATCTTCGGGCAGGACCACCTGCTGACCCTGCTCACCGAGATGGGTCTGACGATCGACCTCCGCGAGACCGGTGACTACCACGAGGCGCGCATCCAGCACGAGGGCGTCGTCCGGGCCTACGAGCGGCATGGCCGGCCGCTGCACCCGTCCTGGCTGCGGGCGGTGCGGCAGTTGGCGATCATGCGCCGCAAGGCGGGCGACCACGAGGGCGCCCTGCAAGCTGCGGACACCGCGCTGGAGGGTCTCACCACGCGCTACGGCTCCAACCACTCCGAGACGCTCGCGGCGGCGCTGTGCCGGTCGATCGAACTGCGCCACCTGGGGCGCTTCGGCAAGGCCTCGCAACTGGGCCAGGACACCCTGACCAGGTTCGCCAGGACCTTGGGGCCCGACCACCCGCACACCTTGGCGGCGGCGGTGAACGTCGCGATCCTGCGGCGCTCGGTGGGGGAGGCCGAAGGGGCCTGCGACCTGGACCAGGCCACCCTCGCCGGGTTCCGGGCGAGGCTCGGCGAGGACCACCCGTCGACGCTCATCACGGGGATCAACCTGGCCAGCGACCTGTTCGCGCTGGGCGAGGTGCAACGGGCGTTCGACCTCGACGACGACCTGCTGCGGCGCACCACCGCGGTGCTGGGCGAGGACCACCCGACGGTGCTGGCCTGCACGGCCAACCTGGCCCGGGACCACAAAGCGCTGGGCCGGACGGAGGAGGCCGAGCGCCTCCAGCGCCGAGCAGTCGACACGTGGCGGCACAACCTCGGCGTCGAGCACCCGGCTGTGGCGCAGTTGGAGGACATGTCCGTGCGGGCCAACTGCGACATCGATCCGTTGCCCCTGTAGGGCGTCCGGGACGTGGGGGAGCCGGCCGGAGGGTCGGCTCCGCCGGCGGGAGTGGCCTGACGGCTCCAACCCGATGGCGTCGTTGCATCTGCCGCCGGTGAGCAGCACCGCGAGCGGGATGCCGCCGCCCTTGGTCAGGACGTGGTGCTTGGAGCCCGGTCGACCGGGCTCGGCTGGATCGTCGGACACGATCCACGGCGGCGACTGCCCCCTCTTGCACGACCGAACATTCGGACCTCTGCACCAGCTCAGCGCGCCGCACCGGTAGGGCCGGCGAGCCACGCGGCGACCTCGCCGACGTCGGGGACCTCGTCGTCGGTGGCCTCCAGCGCGTCGCAGAAGGCGCGGACCAGTTCTGGGCGTTCCACGAGGAGCGCGGACGCCGGTCCCGGTGCGACCGCGTCCAGCGCGAGCGCGAAGCCCGACCACGCACCCGGACGTCGTGACCCGCCCGCGAGTTCCGTGCGGTACAGCTCCACGGCCGTCGCGGCGTCTCCCGCCACCAAGGCGAAGTCGGCGACCCCCGCGTCCGAGGCCACCTGAGCGTCGGTTCCGACCAGCGACCTCGCGGCGCTGAGTTCGCCGGGCCCCGACAGCCGGACGCGCCACAGCACCGCCTTCACGTCCAAGCGGCGCGGCGCCTTGTGCGGGGTGACCACCGACCTGCCGGTGACCAGAGGCGCTGCCCGCCCCGCTCGCCACCGGGCCAACGCACCCGCCACCGCTTGCTCGTCCGGGGTCTGGTGGCTGAACCGCCAGCCCACCTCGTGGTCCCGGGCCGCGGCCTCGGCCGCGCGCAGGATGTGCGGGGGGACCGGGGCGTCGGTGAGGACCTGCACGCGCTCGCCGAGCCGTTCGGCGAAGCGCCGCCCGATCCGGGTGAGCGCGGTCCGTCGTCGCAACGCCTTCGCGGCCGTCGTGATCTGACTGCGCACCAGGGCGAACTCGAAGTGCGCCAGTTCCTGGTCGGGCCCGCGCAGCCGGTGCCGTCGAACGGACCAGTATTCGGCGACCGCCACGAATGCGTAGACACCCTGGAACAGACTCGGGGTACTGCGCACATCGTCGCGCCAAGGCGCGTAGCAATCCAATTCGGTGTCATCCCCGGTGAGCGGTGCCAGGTGGTTGACCGCATTGAGTTTGCTGTGCTGCAACTCGTGCACGAGGGTCACTGCCAGTTGTGTCGCGTCGTGCGGTTCGGAGATGATCGCCGTGCCGAATCCCTCGCCGAGTGACGCGCTGTGCGGCCGGAAACGGTAGGTGGCCGGTACGGTCGCGACCACGGATATCACCGCCGCGATCTCCTCCGCCGGAGTCGGGTGGTCGCGGGCCAGCAGCGCCCAGGCCGCTGCCAGCAGGCCCTGCCACCGCTCGGCGGTCGAGTCGGACAACGGCGCGGGTGCCAGCGGCGTCGTCAGCCCGCGGTACGGACTCAGCTCTTCCAGTTGAATCTGCGGACCGCCCGGGGCGACCACGACGGTGCGGACGGGGCGCAGCTCGTCGGCACCGTCGGCGGTGGCGAGGGACTGGCCGTCGCAGACCAGCTCGACGTGGGACCAGCCGCTGCGCCCGTGCACCTGGACCGAGCCCACCCCGGGCAGCACGGCCAGCCCGTTCCACAGCGGGACCGCGATCCGGAACGTCGACCCGGCCGAGATCCCGGCGGCGGCTGCCAGCGCGTGCAGCTGGCCGAGGTGGAACCACAGCGGCGTGTCGTCCTCGGTGGCGTAGCGAAGTCGGCGCAGCACGTGGGCCGCCCACACGCCGACCTGGGGCAGCGCGAGCAGCCGGGCGACGGGTTCCGGGCGGGCCCGCTGAGAGGTCGCGAGCAGTCGCCACGCCTCGTGCGCCGGCGGCAACGGGGAATGGGCGTCGTGGCCGCCCGCCGCGGCGCGGCGGGTGATCTGGTCGAGCGCGAGGATGCGCCGGCTGCGCTCGACACCCGACAACGCGGCGATCGCGGTGCGGTCGGGTCGACCGGCGGCGAGGGCGTCCAACTGCCCCAGACTGATCCCATGACGCGGAAGGTCGTCGACGTGCCCACGGTGCGTGCCTGCCACTTCGCGGTCGCTCCGTTCGATAGCCGGTCGAAGGCTGCCTGTCAGGAGTTGTGGCTGCCCACGCTGTTGCTCGGGTGGTCCACCTGCCCGAGGAAACGGTCGACCGGGCCCGCCAGGGTCCGCTCGTCGAATGCGTGGAGCACATCCAGCGGGACGTTCGTGAGATCGATCAGACCGGAGTCGATCCGAATTGCGGATTCGTCCACGTGCCGGCCTCCCGGGTTGGCCAACTGGTCGCTCTTTCCTGCACGGGCGGAATTGCCATCGGCAGTATGACTCAGTGTAATGGTCCGGAAACGGAGAGGTAGAGGTGCGTATGGCGGTATTCGCGACCCGACCCCACTACTCCGCGTTGCGCCATTCGTGGACGAGCCGTTCCAGTTCGGCGAACGCCTCCGTGCCTTCGGCGTAGACCCGAAGGGCCGCCAAGAGGGTCTCCGGACCGTCCGGGTAGCGGCCGGCCGCGCGGGCGATGCTCACCACGTCCGCGCGGTCGTTGCCGTGCCGGTCGATCGTGGCGCTGAAGTACACATCCTCCAACGTGAGGTCCCGGGCCTGGCGCGTGCCGAAGCCCGCAGTGATCAGGAGGGTGTCGACCACCGGGAGCAGGCGGCTGAGCGGGAGGGGCGGCCTGGCGCCGTTGCGCCGCGCGGCGGGGGCGGTCGGGCGGCCGTCCACCAGCCTGACCCAGGCTTTGTCCCGGGTCTCCTTCACGTCCACCGCGATGCGGTGGTAGTCGGCCGGAGCCGCCGCCGGGTCCTGGCGGATGACGGACTGGTAGAACCAGTCAGACGCGATGACGACCAGGGTGCCGGTCGAGTCCCGGAGGAGTTGCCGGGCGTCCCGCGCGTCCAGGATCCGGCACGCGGTGATCAGTTCCCCGCCGGTCTTGCCGTTGGCGTCGTAGTGGATCTCGCCGGCGTGCAGCGCCATCCGCATCCGCAGTCGTGCGCCGTGGGCGTGGACCTCGTTGTGCCTGCGCAGTTCGGCGGCGACCCGGCCGGGCAGGTGGTCGGCCAGCAGTACCTTCTCGACCTGCGCCGGCAGGAGCAGGAGCAGGCTGTCGCCCGCGTCGTCCACGTCGGACCGCTCTTCGCTCCACGGCAACCCGGTGGCCGCGAACGCGTCCCGCACGACCTGGTACATGCCCGCCCTGGCGGCGAGGCGGTGCCGATCCGACCGCCTCCGGTCGCCGTAGCCCTCCACGTCCACGACCACGATGGAGCGGTGGACGGCAGTGGACTTCAACCAACACCTCCTTGGCCCCGGATCTGTTGTATGCCAGGTGGTTCCACCCAGGGGAAGGTGCTCGGCGCGATGGCACCCGAATTGAGCAACCCGATCGCCGCCGGGGCGGGTGGTCGCTCCCCGATCCCGAAGCGATCGGGGAGCGACCGGGCCGAGGCCAGGGTGTGGTTACTTCGCAGTGGTGCAGTTCAGGGTGCCGGCGCGCAGGGCGTGGCTGCTGGTGTTGCCGTCGTCGGCCCAGAGGACGGGTTTGCGGCCGGCGGCGCAGGTCGAGTGGGGGGCGATGGCGAAGCCCTCGTTGTTGTAGTTGGACATCCCGGTCGGGCGGTCGTAGGTGTGGGTGATGGCCAGCTTGCCCTGGGTGTTGATCTCCAGGGTGGCGGTGCGGCCCTGGCAGGTGTCGTCGCAGACCGCCCACAGCCGGCCGGTGCCCGGTTCGAACTCCAGTTCCATCACGGCCGGGAAGCCGCTCGGGATCGTGGCCACCCGGGTGTAGGAGGTGCCCGCCTGGTCGAGGGCGTAGGCGTAGATGGTGCCGTTGGCTTCCAGGCCGACGAAGTACAGGCCGGAGCCGTGGCCCGGGTAGGTGCTCGGGGTGTACGCGGCGTTGGTGCGTTCGTCGCGGAAGCCCCCGGCGGTCAGGACCGCGTCCGGGACCCAGGTGATGCCCTCCAGGCCGCTGTTGGCCGCCACCGCCGGCAGGTCGGCGGTCAGGTTCCACTCGGCGGCGGCGTTCAGGGTCGCGGCCGTGCCGGACGTGTTGTAGCGCAAAACCTTCGGCGCGCTGGCACTGCCGTTGTTGTCCCGCTCGGTCGCCACGAACAGGCCGTCCGGCGTGACCACGACGCCTTCCGCGTCCGGGTCGCCGCCGCCGTTGGCGAAGCGCAACGCCTTGCCGGAACCCCAGCCGTCGGTGGTGTCCGGGCGCCACGCCGTGCCGTTGGGCACCAGGCGGTACAGGGTTCCGGGACCGTTCTTCACCGCCCACAGCACGCCGGCGCTCTCGAAGGCCAGGCCGCTCAGGTTGCCGCCGAACGCGTTCGTCGCGTCGGCGTTGGCGACGGTCGATCCGCCGGGCCACGCGGTGCCGGGGTTGGTGCCGCCGGGGCACGCGTTCGCGGCACCCTTGGTGGCGGCGGTGGTCGTGGTGAACGAGCCGACGCCGTCGGCGCAGCGGCCGTAGGTCGTCGTGGCGTGCTTGGTCCAGCTGTACGAGTCGGCCAGCGTGCCGCCGCCCGGCCGGAACAGCCTCGCCGAGTCGGAGCTGCCCAGGCCGAACACCGGGTCGACGTCCAGTGCCAGGTGCCCGCCGGCGGCCACCGTCGTGCTGTTCGGGACGGTGAACACGTGGGAGTTGTCGTTGTCCTTCACCACCCAGCCGGACACGTCCACCGCCGTGGTCCCGGTGTTGACCAGCTCCACCCAGTCACCAGGGCTGCCGTCGCTGGACTCGACTTCGTTGATCCGCACGTCGGCCGCGGCGGGTGCCGCGAGCGCCGTCGTGGTCGAGAACCCGACCGCTGCCACGGCCAGCACCGCCATCGTGAGTCGCCCAAGTGGTGCGCGCAAAGTCCGCTCCTACTCGCAGGGGGCCAACAGACACCGGAGCTGACGCTCCTTGAGCAGCTTGCTGCACACCCTCGGCGTCGACCTGAACGCCCGGCCAACAGAAGCTGCACATGCACCCGCGCGTGGCGTCCGCACCAGGCCGTCGGGTAGTGCTGGGACCACCCCGATCCGGCTGTGCGAGGGATCGTCGGGGACGCCGCGCGTTCGTAGGTTCTCCCTCATGAGCAATCACAACCAGGTGCAACAGGTCCGGTCCGGCGGCGTGGTCGTCCAGGTGTTGCTGTGGCTGGCCCTCGCGGTCAGCGGTGCCTTCAACGCCGTCGGCTCGTTCCTCGGCGTGGACAACGAGTGGCGGATGGCGGCGGGCGGCGTGGCCGTCCTGTGCATCGTGCTGCTGATCGTCTTCCACCTCAAGAGGCGTTCCCGGTGACCGCCCGGTGGAGGTGAAGGCGGGGGATCAGTGGGTGGTGTCCAACTGGCGTTCGACCCGTTCGGCGTCGGCGGCGCGGTCCTGTGCGCGGAACAGTTCCAGCGCTTCCCGCCACACCGCGCGCGCCAGGTCGGGACGGCCCAGCGCCAGGTGCGGGTGGCCCAGGTCGTCGAGGGTGTTGGCGACGCTGAAGGTGTTGCCGTGGTCCCGGTACAGGGTCAGGGCGCGCTCGTAGTGGTGGACGGCCTCGGCGTGCGCGCCGGTGTGGTGGGCGATGTAGCCGAGGCTGTCCGACGCGGCGGCCTCGCCCGCCTGGTCGTCGTGCCGCCGGTAGAGGGCCAGGGCGGCCCGGCAGTGGTCGCGGGCCGTGTCGTACTCGCCCAGTTGGGCGGCGTACCAGCCGACGTCGTTGAGGGCGTCGGCTTCACCGACCGGTTCACCCAGCGCCCGGAACAGGTCCAGGGCGCGCACGGAGTGCTCCAGGGCGCTGCGGTTGTCGCCGGACAGGTCCCAGACGCCCGCCAGGACCCGGTGGTTCTCGGCCTGCTGCATGGTGTCGCCGTGCCGCTCGGCCAGCGCCAGGGCCTCGCGCAGGTGGCCGATCGCCTCGTCGTGGCGCAGCAGGTTGGAGTAGGCCAGGCCGACCAGCCGGTGGGCCAGGACGTGGTCGGCGGGGTCGGGCAGGTGCTCGGCGGCGGCCAGCCCCGTCCGCCACGTCGCGAGCTGGTCGTCGCGGTGCCCCCGGCGCTGCTGGAACGTCGTCAGCGTCCACGCCAGCAGCCACACCAGCCGGTGCCACCCGGCGGCCTCGGCGGTGCGCTGCGCGGCGAGCAGCGCCCGGTGTTCGGCGTCGAACCACGCCACGGCCGCCGGCACGTCCGGGACCGGCTGCGGGCGCACGCCCGGCGCGGGCGGCTCCCGGTGGATCGCGGGCCGGTCCGGGTGCAGCAGGACGGCGGCGGCGTGGGCGGTGTGCGCGTAGAAGTCCAGGACCCGCCGCAGGCCCGCCAGGCGGGTGCGCTCGTCGAGGTCGCGTTGGGCGATCCCGGCGGCGTAAGCGCGGATCAGGTCGTGCATGTGGTACCGGCCACCGGTGTCCTGGGTGAGCAGCGACGCCTGTTCCAGGCCGCGCAGCACGGCTTTGGTCCCGCGCGGTGACAGGCCGGTGAGCGAGGCGGTGGCGGGCAGGCCGATGTCGGGGCCCGGCGCGGTGCCCAGCAGCGCGAACGCGGCGGCCTGGTCGGCCGGCAGCGCGCGGTAGGACCAGGACAGGACGGCGGGCAGGCCGGCCGTCGGGTCGTCCTCGTCCAGCGCTCCCAGACCCAGGTCGCGCAGCTCGTCGGCGAGGGCCGCCAGCGGCTGGTCGAGCTGGGTGTGGGCGCGCGAGGCCACGATCCCCAGCGCCAGCGGGAAACCGCCGCACAGCCGGATCAGCTCGGCCACCGCCGCCGGTTCGGCCCCGACCCGACCCGAGCCCAGGCGGGCGGTCAGCAGCGCGCGGGACTCGTCGTCGGACAGCGCGTCCAGCGGCACGTGCCGCGCGCCGTGCCCGGCGATCAGGCTCGGCAATCGCCGCCTGCTGGTGACCAGGACCGTGCACGAGTCGCCGCCCGGCAGCAGCGGGGTGACCTGGGCGGCGTCGGCGGCGTTGTCCGCCACGATCAGCATCCGCTGGTCCACCACCAGGCTGCGGAACAGGGCGGCCTGGGCGTGCGGCTCGACCGGCAGCCGGGTCGGCTCCACGCCGAGCGCGGCGAGGAACCCGCGCAGCGCGGCGGCCGGCGCCATCGGCGTGCTGTCCGGGCTGAACCCGCGCAGGTCCACGAACAGCTGCCCGTCCGGGAACCGGTCGACGTGCCGGTGCGCCCAGTGCAGCGCCAGCCAGGTCTTGCCGATGCCGCCCGCGCCGGCGATCGCCGAGATCACCACGGTGCGGCCGGCGCTGCCCCGGTCCAGCGCGGCGGTGAGCGCGTCCAGCTCACGGCCCCGGCCGGTGAACGGGCGCGGTGCGGCGGGCAGTTGCCGGGGCACCGGGGCCCGGGTGGTGCCGGGCCGCTCGTCGTCGTCCACGATCCGCCGGTGCAGGTCGCGCAGCGGCGCGGACGGGTCGGTGCCCAGCTCGTCGGCCAGCCGCCGGCGCAGCCGCTCGTAGTGCTCCAGCGCGTCCGCCCGGCGGCCGGCGCGGTGCAGCGCCGTCAGGTACTGGCCGGCCACCCGCTCGTCCAACGGGTGCCGCGCCGCCCGTTCGGCCAGGTCGGCGACCAGTTCCCCGCCGCCGCCCGCGCGCAGCACCACGTCGACCAGGTCGTGCTCGGCGGTCAGCCGCTCCCGGCGCAGCCGGACCCGCTCGGCCGCCGCCCAGTCGCCGGTCAGCCCGTCCAGCGGCTCGCCGCGCCACAGCCCCAGCGCCTCGGTCAGCGACGCCGCGTCGGCCCGCCCGGCCAGCTCGCGGAAGCGGTGCAGGTCGACGTCCCGGTCGTCGCGCACCACGAGGGCGTAACCGCCCGAGCGGCGGACCAGGTCCACCTCGGCGGAACCGGCCAGCGCCTGGCGCAGCCGGGAGATGTAGCTGTGCAGGGCGGCCGGGCCGCGCCTCGGGGTCGCCGCGCCCCAGACCCGCTCGACCAGGGTGTCGAGCGGGACGACCCGGTTGGCGTCGACGGCCAGCGCCGCCAGCACGCAGCGCTGCCGGGCGGGCCCGAGGTCGACCGGCCGCCCGCCGACGTGCGCGGTCACCTCGCCCAGCAGGCCGAACCGCACCTCCATGCCGCGTTCGCCCCCTCGGCGAGACCGTGTCGGCGACCCGGACGGGTACCAGGTCCAACCTAGTCGCCGCGCCGGGGCAACGGCACGACCGCGTGACGAGTCTTCACGGTAGAAGCACATTCACCTCTGGGGAGGACACGTGCACCGAGCACGTTGGGTGGCGGCCGCCGTACTGGCCGCCGGATTACTGAGCCCGGTGGTCGCGCAAGCGGCCCCGGTGATCGCGCCGCAGGACGCGACCATCACACTGATCACCGGTGACAAGGTGGTCGTGGACGGGGAGGGGGCGCTCGTCCGGGTCGAAGGCCGGCCGGGCGCGCGGTTCGTCCGCTACGTGCGCGACGACCACCAGTACGTCGTGCCGGAGGACGCCCTCGACGCGGTGGCGCAGGACCGGCTCGACCGCCGGTTCTTCGACATCACGGCGTTGCGCGACTTCGGCTACGACGACGCCCGCACCGACCGGATCCCGTTGCTCACCAACGGACTGCGCGCGGCGAGCGCCATCCCGAAGGCGGAGGCGGCACGTCGGTGGGCCGAGCGCGCCACCGGTGCCCTCGGTGCCGACAAGCTCTGGCTCGACGGCAAGGCGCGGGTCGCGCTCGACCAGAGCGTGCCGATGGTGGGCGCGCCGGGCGCGTGGCAGGCCGGGTTCGACGGCGGCGGGGTGACCGTGGCGGTGCTGGACACCGGCTACGACCAGGAGCACCCGGAGCTGCGCGGCGTCGTCACCGCGGCCAAGGACTTCACCGGGGAGGGCATCCAGGACAACGACGGCCACGGCACGCACGTCGCGGCCACCGTCGCCGGGCGCGGCGGCCGGTACACCGGGGTCGCCAAGGGCGCGAACCTCGCCGTCGGGCGGGTCTGCGGGGCGTTCGACTGCCCGGAGAGCGCCGTGATCGCCGGGATGGAGTGGGCCGCGCGCGAGGTCGGCGCGAAGGTGGTGAACCTGAGCCTGGGCGGTGACCAGAGCGACGGCTCCGACCCGCTGTCGCAGGCGGTCGACCGGCTCACCGCCGAGACCGGCGCGCTGTTCGTCGTGGCGGCGGGCAACAGCTACACCTACCGCAAGGTGTCCGGTCCCGCCGCGGCCGACGAGGCGCTGGCCGTCGCCAACCTCACCAAGCAGGGCGCGCTCGCCGAATCGTCGTCGCGCGGCCCGAGGTACGGCGACTACGCGGTGAAGCCCGACATCGCCGCCCCCGGCACGGACATCGTCGCGGCGCGGGCCAAGGACACCCTGCCCGGACAGGCCGTGGACGAGCTGCACGCTCGCTTGACCGGCACGTCGATGGCCGCCCCGCACGTCGCCGGCGCGGCGGCGATCCTGGCGCAGCGCAACCCGACGTGGACCGCGCGGGAGCTCAAGGCCCAGCTCATGGCGTCGGCCCAGGGCGTCGCGGACTCGGCGGACCACGTCGGCACCGGGCTGCTCGACGTGCGGCGCGCCGTCGAGCAGGGGGTGCGCGCGGACGTCGGGAGCCTGTCGTTCGGGTTGCTGGAATGGCCGCACACCAACGTTTTCGAGAAGACCGTCACCTACCGCAACGACGGTGACCAGCCTGTCACGCTCGAACTGCGGCACGACCTCGGGGCCGATTTCACCGTGCCGTCCAACGTCGTGGTGCCCGCGCACGGCACCGCGCCGGTCGTCGTGCGGCTCGACCCGGCCAAGGGCAACGGCATGTTCTTCGGGCACGTCAAGGCTTCCGCGCCCGGCATCGCCCTCACCACCGCCGTCGGCGCGTACGTGCAGGAGGAGCGGCACGCGCTGACGGCCAAGGTCACCGGCCGCGACGGCAAGCCGCCGCTCAACGAGCACCTGCTCGTGGTGGACCTGAACAGCGGCCAGTCCAGCGTCCTGCTGTTGGACGCCGACGGCGTCGGCACTGTCCGGCTGCCGGTCTCCGACTACGCCGTTCTCGGCCGGGTGGAACAGTATTCGGCACTTCCCAGCTGGTACGCGCCGGTCTCGATCACCGACGTCGCGGGCAAGGTGTCGCTGGGCAGGGACGTCACGGTCGAGCTGAAGGCCGGCGACGCCAAGCCGATCGAGGTCGACCTCGCCGACGACCGGGTGCGACCGCTGCACCGCGACGTCGATCTGAGCGTGCCGATGACCCCGAGCAAGAACTCCGGCGTGGGCAGCTCGGTGGAGGGGTCGACCCCGGTGTACGGCCTGGCGTTCGGCGATCCGTTGCCGCAGTTGACCTACGCCACCACGGTCAAGGCCGCGCAGCCCCGGGTGTCGTTGCGGGAGTTCGGTTTCCCGGTGCGCTACGCCGACTCCAGCCCTTACCTCGCGCCCGGCGCGCACAAGCTGCGCACGGCCAAGCGCGACGGTGACGTCAAGGGCGCGCTCGTCGTCACGGACCTCGGTGCGGACGACATCTACACCGTCGCCCAGCAGTTGAAGGACGCCGGCGCGGCGGCCGTGCTGCTGCTCGGCCCGCTGCCGCTGCCGGGCGAGCCGCCGACCGCGCTGCCCGTGCTGTCCGCCGCCGACCACGCCGCGGCGGACCTGGTCCGCCAGATCGGCCGCCAGGTCACGATCGCCGCCGTCGACACCTCGCCGGTCAGCTACAACCTGTTCTACCCGGAGCAGGGCGCGCTGCCGGCCGGCCGGACGTACCGGGTCGAGCGCCGCGACCTGGCCGAGGTCCGGGCGGAGTACCGCTCCTCCGGCGCGGACGGCCTGGTCCGCCAGCGCCTCTACCCGATGCGGTCCGGGGTCGCCGCGCGCAACCTGGCCGCGGTGATGGACGAAGCGCTGGTCGCGCCCGCGTCCCGCACCGAGTACTACAGCGCCGGCGGCGGGATCGGGTGGTACCAGGAGGGGTTCGTCGGCCGCATGTTCGGCACGGACGCGCGTGACCCGCTGGTCGGCGTCTGGTCGGACGTCGAGCCGGCGACGTTCGCGCCCGGCAGGCGGTACCAGCGCACGTGGGGCGCGGCGGTCGGGGCACCCCGGTTCGACACGACGACGGTGGTCTCGTGGGCGACCGGCGGCGGTGTTTCGCGCGTGGGCAACAGGATCGAGGCCGCGGTGTCGCCGTTCGCGACCTCCCGCGCGGTGGAATCGTGGGTGCGCACCGGGTTCGGCACCATGGAGCTCAAGCGTGACGGCGTTTCGCTCGGTGTCGCCTGGGACCCGTGGCGGGGCCGGTGGGAGGTGCCCGCTGAGGCCGGCCGCTACGAACTCGCGCTCACCGCGTCCCGTGGCGCACCCCAACTGGAGTTGTCGACGAGCGTCCAGACGACGTGGGGCTTCACCAGCGACGGCGCGACCGCGCGACCGCCGCTGCTCCAGGTGGGCTACAACCTCCAGCTGGACGTCCGCAACAGCGCACGGGCGGGCACACCGCTGCCGGTCAAGTTCACCGTGACCCGGCAGGCCGGGGCGGGCAAGGCGACCGTGCGGGAGGTCGAAGCGTTCGCGTCGTTCGACGACGGGCAGAACTGGGTCCCGGTCCGGTCCGTCGTGCCGCGCGGCGGCAAGCCCGGTGACCACGTGTCGCTGCGGGTGGTCGCGTCCGACACGGACGGCAACACGGTCGACCAGACCGTGCTCAGGGCGTACCGGCTCCGGGCGTGACGCGCGCCGGTGGGGGCCGTGACAGGCCCCCACCGGCCACTTTCCTGGCGTCGCGCCGGCCGACTCTGACAGACTCGCGGCGTGAGAAGCATGCTCCGCGTGGGGACGGTAGTGCTGCTGCTCGGTGTGCTGTCGGCGTGCATCGTGCACGGCACCAAGGGACGGGCCGCCGCGTACACCAGGTGCATGCGCGACAACGGCATCCAGTTGACCGAGGCGATCGTCCGCTCCGACGGCACGGCCAAGATCGGCACCTTCCCGCCGGACACCGACGCGGAGCGGTTGAACGCGGCTCGCGGCGCGTGCCGCAAGCACGCGCCGAAGAGCTACACGAACCGCCAAGACCCCCGCGCCAAGGTCAACAACCGGAAGCAGGGCGTGTGCCTGCGCAAGCGCGGTGTGCCGGGCGGACTCCGCCGCGCGCTGGGTTCCGGCTACCGGTTCAACCCGGAGTGGCGGGAGGCGGTCATCCTCTGCGGCGACGCTTACACCTACCTCGAGCCAGGGCACGACGGCGTCGGCAACTGAGCCCCCGCGCCTCGGCCGGTGGCACGCTCAGCCGCACCGCCACAGCGTCGGGCTGGGGTAGGACGCCGAGCCGACCACGCTGCGCCCGCCGATGGTGCCGTTGTCGGCCGAGACCTCGACGCTCGGCTTGGCGGTCAGCCTCGCCGTCACGGTGTTGAGCTGCCACACCGCGTAGCTGCCCGCAGTGGACTCCGACCAGCCGACCGCCTGGCCCGAGCGGTTGATCGACGACAGGTCGGCGCTGGTCGCCGGACGGGACGGGGTGCCGTTCTGGTCCCACAGCACGCCTTTGCCGTCGTACCCGGACGCCGGGTAGGTCTCGCCGACCACGCGGCCGTTGGCCAACCCGTTGCCCCGCACGGTGGTCGTGTCCGGCGGGTTGACGAGCTTGCGGGCCGTGCCCGACTTCCACAGGTACAGGGCGGTGGCGCCGTAGGACTTCTCGCGCGTCGGGTAGTGCTCGACCAGGACCGTGCCGTCCTGGTCGATCGCGGTGGCCTTCGCCTGCCCGGCGGACGGCAGCCCGGTCAGCTTGACCGGCGCGGAACCGTTGGCGGGCCACAGGACCGGCGTGTAGACCGGGTGCGGCGCGGTGTCCGGCGGGACGCTCTGCGCGCTGCCGACGACGTCGCCGCTGTCGTTGATCCCCTCGGCCCGCGCGCCGGTCGCGCCGGCGGGCAGCGGCAACGCCTCCAGCCGGCCGTTGTTCGAGCGGAACGCCTTGGGCCCGGCCGCCCACCCGACCACCGTGCCGTGCCGGTTCACCCCGGTCACCACGACGTCGCTGCCCGCGCCCGCGAGCTGCCCGAGGTCGGTGACCTGGCCGTTGGACCAGCGCAGCGCGCGGGCGCTGTAGGACCAGCCGCTCTTCACGACGTAGCCGTAGCCCGCGTAGCCCCCGACGCTGTCGGCGGCCGTGACGGAGCCGCCGGGCAGCCCCGCCGGCAGGGGCAGGTAGCTCGCCGTGCACGTCGCCGCGGACCCGGACCCTGACGCGGACCCGGACGGCGCGGCGGACGTGGATGGGGTGGTGAACGCGGCGATCAGGACGGCCGCGAGAGCCGCGGCGGCGGTGCGCTGGAGGGTCATGGTGCTCCTCGGGAGGTGGTGAACTCAGACCGGATCACCGTCTGGCCGCTGCCTGACCGCCGGCTGACCGCCCGCTGATCGACCCCCGGTGACCAGCCCGTCGCGGGCCGTCGCCGGGGTTGGCGCACAGGTGAGGAACCCGCGGGTGCGCTGCCCGGCGTTGGCTAGGGTGGCCGGGTCGGCGTGAGCCTTTCGGGCCGGCAGCCGCAGACGTGCCCCGGGGGACGAGTACCGATGCTGACCGAGTTCCTGCGCGACCAGTGCTTCACCACGGCCTGGTTCGGGCTGATGGCCTTCGTGTGGTTCGGGTGGTCCCAAGAGGACCCGCCGCGCGCGTGGCGGGTCCGGCTCGGCGTCGGCTCGGGGCTCGGCGTCGCCTTCGCCGCCGGGTTCGGCGTCCTGACCGCGCTGAACTGGAGCCAGCCGACCGCGTTGCAGGGCAAGTACGTCTGGTTCGGCGTGCTGGTCGCGGCCGAGGTCGTGCTGGCCGGGCTCGGCTGCCTGCTGCTGGCGCGGCGCGGGCAGTCGCGGTGGATGGCCTGGTGGGTGGCGGTCGTCGTGGCGGTGCACTTCCTGCCGTTGGCACTGTTCCTGAGCGATTTCGGCGTGGCCGCCGTGGGCGTCGCGCAGCTGGCCGCGCTCGGGTGGGCCGTGCCCCGGCTGCGCGCGGTCACCACCACCAGCAGTCGCCTGGCCGGGCCGATCATGGGCGTGAGCCTGCTGATCAGCGCGGTGATCGGCGCGGCGCTCGCGCTGCCGAACCTCTGAACGGCTGTTCGGGAACCTTCGTCATCTGCCCGACCAGCCCTGGCTCACCGGACGGGGTGGACGTTCCGTTGGACACCGCCGCCGGCCGCGACAAACGCACCGCCCGCTCCCTGCTGCGCCGCGTCCGCGACCGCGTGGGCGGGCGACTCTCACCGGCGTAGTTCCTCAACAGCCACCGAAACGGCACGCCGTCGAAAACCCTGACTGTCGCAAACCCCAACGGCCGGTGGGAACACGAACGGCCCCGGGGAGACCGGGGCCGTTCGCGGCAGGGGCACAGGGGTCAGAGGGTCAGCGACCAGCTGTCGACCGTGCCGGTGTCCTTCGCCGCCGCGTCCTGCACCCGCAGCTTCCAGGTGCCCGCGCGGGACTCCGTCGACAGGTCCACCGCGACCGAGCCGGTCACGTTGTCGGCGCTGTCGTTCGCGTCGGCGTTCTTGATCCGGTACGCGCTGCCGTCCGGCGCGATCAGGTCGATGACCAGGTCGCCCCGGTAGGTGTGCAGGATCGACAACGCCACCGAGCCGGTGGCCGACGCGGTGCCGGTGCAGGTGCTCGCGATGGAGCTCTCCACCGTGCTGTTGTCGGCGATCGCCACGTCCGTGCCGTTGGACAGCGTCGCGCAGGTCGTGCCGCCGCCCAGGGTGGCGCCGGACTTCAGCGTCCACGTGTCGAGCCGGCCGGTGTCGTTGGTCTCGACGTCCTGCACGCGCAGCTTCCACGTGCCCGCCGCGGCCTTGCCGGCCAGGTTCACCGAGAACGTCTTCACCAGGTTGTCGGCGTCGCCGCCGGCCTTGTCGTGCAGCACGTACGCGGCACCGTCCGGCCCGATCAGCGAGACCACCAGGTCACCGATGTAGGTGTGCGGGATGGTCACGTCGACGGTCGCGCTCGCCGACGCCGTGCCGCACCGCGCGTCCAGGGTGATCGGGCTCTCCACGGTCGCGTTGTCGTTGACCGTGTAGTCCGTGTCGTTGCGCCCCTCGCAGCCGGTGGGCGGCGGCGTGGTGCCGTTCATGAACGCGGTGTACAGCAACCGGTTCGGGGAGCTGCCGATGCCGGTCAGCTTGCCCGGCGTGGAGTTGGTGACCAGCGCGTCGCGCACGGCCGCCGGGGTCGCCGACGGGTTCTGCCCCAGGTACAGCGCCGCCGCGCCCGCCACGTGCGGGGACGCCATCGACGTGCCGGTCATGGTCGCCGAGCCGGTGGTGCCGGTGTGCGACGCCGAGACGATGTTCTCGCCCGGCGCGAACAGGTCCAGGCACGTGCCGTGGTTGCTGGACGAGGACCGGGCGTCGTTCCGGTTCGAGTTGCCGACCGTGACGGCTTCGGGCACGGCCTGCGGGCTGTAGTAGCAAGCGTCGTCGGTCGAGTTCCCCGCCGCCTGCACGAACTGGACGCCACTGGCGATCAGCGCCTTCACCGCGTTGTCCACGGCGACGCCCGTGCACCGCTGCGAGCAGCCGATGCTGTAGTTGACGACGGCGGGCTTGACCCCGTTCGCCTTGACCCAGTCGATACCCGCGATGATGTCGTCGTTCGAGCCGGAGCCCCCGCAGTCGAGCACGCGGACCGCGTGCACGGTGGCCTTCTTCGCGATGCCGTAGGACGTGCCGGCGGCCGTGCCCGCGACGTGCGTGCCGTGGCCGTGGCAGTCCTGCGGGGTGGTGTCGTTGTCCACGATGTCCGCGCCCGCGCCGATCCGGCCGGAGAAGTCGACGTGGTTGGCGTTGATGCCGGTGTCCAGCACGTACACGTGCGCGCCCTGGCCCGGGTTGGCCGGGTAGCCGAACGAGCTGTTCAACGGCAGGTCGCGCTGGTCGATCCGGTCGTCGCCCCAGTTCGGCGGGTTGGTCTGGGTGTCCAGGGCGACCACCCGCTGGGCCTGTTCCACCGAGGCCACGTCCGGGTCGCCGGCGACGGCCTTCGCCTGGGCCGGGGTCATCTCGGCCGAGTAGCCGTTGATGATCTCCAGGTGGTGCCGGACCCGCCCGCCGTGCTTGCCGGTGACCGAGGCCGCCGACCGGGTGCCGCTCTTGAGCTTGACGATGTAACGATCCTTGATCGCGCCGGGCGCGTCCGCGCCCAGGATCGTCACGTCTGCGGACGCCGGGACCGCAGCGGTGGCCGTGGCGACCGCTGCGGCGGCCACCATCACCGCCGCCCGCAAGAGTGTGTTCTTCATTCTTGCCGGATTCCTCACTGTGCAGGGAAGGAGCGCGCACGACCGAACCGGCCGGCGGCCCGGCTCGACCTCTGAAAATTGTGCGCGCCGGAATACTGCCAGCCCGTTCGTGGTTTGCAAAGGGTCGCGCGGCTTATCCCTGTTAAAGCTTAAACCGGTTCCCGGCTAACAGTTGAATCACCACTCCCAGCGAATCCCGAACGCGCCCGCGCCCAGGTCGAGCCCAAGCGCGTGCACGGTGTAGGAGTCGTCCCAGGTCAGCGGGCGCACCAGGTGCCGGTCGCCGATCTCGGAGAACTGCTCGCAGCGGGCCGGCAGCGCCGCCGGGTCGAACCGCACCTCGATCAGCAGTTCCCGGGTGGGCATCCGCGTGCGCCGCTCGTGATTGGTCGCCGGAACCGTGCCGACTTGCTCGATCTCGTACTCCACGATGATCGTCTCGTGCCGTGCCAACGGGCGCGGGAATTGCAGTTCCGCGGCCGCCAGGCCGGAATCCTCGTCCCGGTTGAGGGCGACCACGGACAGGTTGCGGGTGGGCACCAGGATCGGCGGCGGCTGGGCGTCGGCCCAGAACAGCAGCACGATGCTGCTCACGCCGTCCTCCTCGGCCCGCAGGATGTGCCGGGTCCACTGCCGGCGCTCCGCGCGGTCCGGGCCGATCTCCACCCGGGAGACGATGCTCAGCCGGGTCAGCCGGGTCTCGTCGCGCGGCCCGAGGCCGTCCAGCGCGCGGTGCCGCGACCGGGCGTCCGGCCACATCTTCGACATCGGCTCGGCGGTGGGCGTGCGGTGCGCGAGCCGCCCGCGCGGCCGGGGCGCGTCCAGCAGGCCGGCCAGTTCGCCGCCGCGCAGCCCCAGGTACCGCTCGACGTTGCGCAGCGCCGCCAGCGACACCGCCCGCTCGGGCTGGCTGCGCCCGGACTGCCAGTAGCTCAGGGTGGCGAGGCTGACCGGGGTCCCCTGCCCGCGCAGGTGGTCGGCCAGCCGTTCCAGGGTCGCGCCGCGCTGCCGGATGGCCCGCCGCAGCAGTTCGGCGAACGGGCTCAGGCGGGTACCGGCCGACTCTGGCACCCACCGGACACTAGTCCGCCCGGTCCACGGATTCCAGCGTCGTCCGGCGCATCCGGCACCGCGCGCGGTGATCGTCCGGGGTGGTCCTGCGCGGTGATCGTCCGCAGTGGTCGTCGGCAGTGGTCGTCGGGGGCGGGCAAGGGTGCGGACGGCCGTGGTCGAGCCGTGCGAACGGGCCTATCCATCGCCTGCGCCCAACCGGAAGGCTCGGATCGTCACGGTTCGTCCGACTCGCTCGCCGGGACCTCCCGAGGGCTTGGAGAGAGGCGTTCACAGATGCGGAGACAGGCTCTCCGGAGGGTCACAGCGCTCGCCGCGACCGGCGTGCTGGTGATCAGTCCACTGGCGGTGGGAACGGCGTCGGGCGCACCCGCCACCCCGCCCGGCGCCGCGCCCGGCGTCATCGGTGCGTCGGCCGTCCAAGGCGACACCCACGGCGACGGCGACGTCGACAACCGTCCCGGCGCGACACCGCCGACCGACCGGCAGGTGGCGCTCGCGGGCGACCGGGGCACGACCGTCCGGTGGAACCGCTACGGCGCACCCGCCACCCTGGTCCCGCGCGCCGACGTGCAACGGCGCGACGCGGGGCAGGACCCGGTGGCGGTCGCGCGCGGCTACCTGGAAGACAACCGCGACCTGTTCGGACTGGCCGCCGGGGCGCCTGCCGCGATGCAGGTCGTGGTCAGCCGCCCGATGGGGCAGGGCTCGTACGTCATGCTCCGCCAGGATTTCGGCGGCACACCGGCGCTGCTGGACGGACTGGCCACCTTCGGCATCCGGGACGGCGTCGTGGTCTACCTCAGCTCCACGCTGAGCCCGACCCGCGCCGACCCCGAGCCCGCCACCCTCGCCCCGGACCGGGCGCTGGCCGCCGCGACCGCCGACGCCGGCCTCGCGAACGCCGCCACGTCCCGGGTCCGGCTGGGCGCGGTGCCCATGCCGGACGGCCCGGCGCGCGCGGCCTACCAGGTCGTCCTGGTCGGCGGCGACGAGTCGCACCCGGCCGGCTACACCAGCTACGTCGACGCCCGGACCGGCGCGCTGCTGGTCCGCGAGGACCTCGTGGACCACGACTCGGACAACCCGGAGTGGGACGTCTTCCCGGCCAACCCGCCGGCCGACTACTCCACCCGCGACAACCGCGTGACGTGGTGCCTGGTCAAGGTGCGCGGCTGTGAACGGGCGGTGCGCACGGCCGACCGCGGTGCCGCCTGGGACGCCGACGCGACGGGCTCGTCCAAGACCTCGGCGGGCAACTCCGGCCGTGCCACCGAGAAGTGGGACGACCTGGCCGGCGGCACGGTGGGCACCCGCACCGCCGCCGCCAGCCCGTCGCGCGAGTACACCTACCCGTGGACCAACCAGTGGCACGAGAAGCGCTGCGACCCGGCGGTGTTCGACACCCCGCAGCAGAACGACATCGACGCCGCGCTGACCAACCTGTTCGCCATGCACAACCGGATGCACGACTGGTCCTACCACCTCGGGTTCACCGAGGAGACCTGGAACATGCAGGCGGACAACGGAACCCACGGCGGGCTGGGCGGCGACGCCGAGCGCGGCAACGCGCAGGCCGGCGGTCGGGTCGGCGGCGCGCCGCCGGGCTTCCCGTCGCGCAACAACGCCAACCAGATCACCCCACCCGACGGCGTCGCGCCGACGACGAACATGTACCTGTGGCAGCCGGTGCCCGGCGCGTTCTACGGCCCGTGCGTCGACGGCGACTACGACATGTCGGTCATCGGGCACGAGTACGGCCACGCGATCAGCGGCCGGCTCATCGCCGGTCCGGACAGCGGCTGGTCCGGCGCGCAGGCGGGTGCGATGAACGAGTCGCATTCGGACCTGTTCGCGGTGGAGTACCTGTACGAGTACGGTTTCGTGCCGCGCGGTGACACCCGGTACGTCGTCGGCGGGTACGTCACCGGCGACGCGAAGTCCGGCATCCGCAACTACGACCTGAGCCGAAGCCCGCTCAACTACAGCAACGTGGCCTACGACCTGGTCGGCGCGCAGGTGCACGCGGACGGCGAGATCTGGAGCGCCACCAGCTTCGACGTGCGCAAGGCGATGATCGAGCGCTACGGCAACGGCACGCCCGCGCGGCAGCGGGCGTGCGCCGACGGCAGGCAGCCGGTGGAGGAGTGCCCCGGCAACCGGCGCTGGATCCAGCAGGTGTTCGACTCGTTGCTGCTCAACGCTTCCGGCGCGGTGAGCTACGTCGACATGCGCGACGCCACGATCGCCGCCAACGAGGTCCGCTTCGGCGGCGCGGACGTCCCGCTGCTGTGGAACGCCTTCGCCCGGCGCGGCCTGGGCCAGGGCGCGGCCAGCAACGGCCCCAACGACCAGGACCCGACGCCGAGCTTCGCCTCGCCGCACGCCCGCAACGCCACCCTGCGGCTGGCCCCGAACGACGCCAAGACCCCGGTCCGGCTGTACGTGGGCGACTACGAGGCCCGCTCGACCCCGGTGGCCGACACCGACCCGGCCACGCCGCTGCCCGACACCGTCCAACTCGCCCCCGGCTCCTACCGCTTCGTGGTCGCCGGTGTGGGTTACGGCAGCACCCGCCTGCGCCGCACGGTGGAACCCGGCGAACGCGACACGATCCGGCCGCCGAGCACGCGCAACCTGGCGTCCAAGGCGCTCGGCGCGACCGCGGCCGGCGACGGCGTGAACCTCGACAAGCTCATCGACGACACCGAGGCGTCCGGCTGGGCGGCGCTCGGCGCGCCGGTCGCGGGCCGGTCGGTCCGGGTCGACCTGGCCGGCACCGAACCGCAGCGGGTGGGACGCGTGCAGCTCAGCGCGTTGCTGCGCCCGGCGATCGACCCCGATGCCGACCCCGGCACGCAGAGCCGGTTCACCGCGGTGCGGCAGTTCGAGGTGTTGGCGTGCACCAGCGCGTCCGGCGCGAACTGCGACAGCGCGGCGTCCTACCGGAAGGTGTTCACCAGTCCCGCCAACGCCTTCCCGGCCAACGGCCCCCGGCCGACCGCCTCGGACCTGACCCTGCGGTCGTTCCACATCCCGCCCACCAAGGCCACCCACCTGATGGTCCGGGTGCTGACCAACCAGTGCACCGGCGCACCGGAGTACGCCGGCTCGCAGCACAACGACCCGCGCTCGACCAGCGACTGCGCCACCGGCAACCCGGCGGCGGCGCAGGCCGTGCGGATCGCCGAGTTCCAGGCGTTCCGGAACTGATCGACGCGCACGCCGTCCGGGTGCTCTCGACGCACGCGGACGGCGTGCGTCTCGCCGTGCTTGACGGTGTGTAGTCGATCGTTCTACGTTCGGTGGCGGCCGGCTGTCGAACTCCGGAGGCGTGATGTCCACCGAGACTCCGTCACGGCGAGGTTTCGCCAGGATCGTCGCGGCGAGCGTGGCCGGCACGACGATCGAGTTTTACGACTTCTTCCTCTACGGCACGGCCGCCGCGCTGGTGTTCGACAAGGTGTTCTTCCCGAGCAGCGACCCGTTGACGGGTGTGCTGCTGGCGCTGGTCACCTACGCCGTGGGGTTCCTGGCGCGGCCGCTGGGCGGCGTGGTGTTCGGCCACCTCGGCGACCGGTTCGGCCGCCGGCGCACGTTGTCGTTGAGCCTGATCGTGATGGGCTCGGCGACGGTCGCGATCGGGCTCATCCCGTCGTACGCCTCGATCGGCGTCGCCGCGCCGGTCCTGCTGACGGTCCTGCGCCTGGTGCAGGGGTTGGCGCTGGGCGGCGAGTGGGGCGGCGCGGTGCTCCTGGTGGCGGAGCACGGATCGGCGGCACGGCGCGGGTTCTGGAGCAGTTGGCCGCAGACCGGCGGGCCGCTGGGCAACATGATCGCGACCGGGGTGCTGGCGGTGCTCGGGCTCGGGGTCACCGACGAGCAGTTCCTCGGCTGGGGCTGGCGGATCCCGTTCCTGCTCTCGGCGGTGCTCGTGGTGATCGGGATCTGGCTGCGGCACGCGGTGGAGGAGTCCCCGCTGTTCCTGGCCGCCCGCGAGGCCGCCCAGGAGTCCGGCCGCGAGTCCGGCCGTGAGCCCGGTGGTGAGCCCGGCCGTGGAGTGGCACCGGACCGGGCGCCGATCCGGACGGTGCTGCGCGACCACCGCAAGCCGGTGCTCATCGCCGCGCTGGCGAACGTCGGGGAGAAGGCGACCTACTACACGTTCAGCATCTTCCTGATCTCGTACCTGACCCAGATCGTGCACCTGCCGAAGGGCACCGTGCTCTCCGCCGTCACGATCGCGTCGGTCTTCCAGGTGGTGGCGATCCCGACCGGCGGGCTGCTCGCCGACCGGTTCGGCCGCCGGCCCTGCTCGGTCGTGCTCGCCGTGCTCATCGCGGTGTGGGCGTTGGTGGGCCTGCCGCTGGTGGACGGCGGCGGGTTCGCCGGCGTGGTGCTGGTGATCGTCGTCGGGCTGACCCTGCACGGCCTGATCACCGGCGCGCAGTCGGCGTTCTTCGCCGAGCTGTTCCCCAGCGAGGTGCGCTACACCGGGGCGTCGCTGGGCTACCAGTCGGCGACCGTGGTCGGCGGTTCGCTCGCGCCGGTCGTCGGCGTGGCCCTGCTGCACCGCTTCCCGTCCACGGTCCCGGCCGCGTTGTTCCTGTGCGCGACGCTCGCGTGCACGGTCGTCGCGTTCCTGTGGGCCGGTGAAACCCGCCAACGCGACCTCCGGGACATCCCCGCGCCTTCCCGGGTCGAGTCCGAGGGCTCGCGTTAGCCAAGTGCGGTTGCGGACACGGTCGGGCCGATACCGTCGTCCACGACGTCGACGCGCCCGCCGGCAGCTCTGACCGGCAGGGTCGACACCCTGTCGAAAGGCAGGGCGAGCGCTTCACCTTCGGCAGCGGTGGCAGTCGATCATCGTCGCTAACTTCGTTCGCATGGAACAACTTCCGGCCGGGGCGGCGATCCCGGTGGACGACGTGCCCGACGTGAGCGCCGAGTGGTACCTCGACATCGCACGGCTCGGCGTGACCAGCCCGGAGCCCGTGCAGGTGTTCGGCGCGT
Organism: Saccharothrix espanaensis DSM 44229; assembly: GCF_000328705.1. NCBI lineage: Bacteria > Bacillati > Actinomycetota > Actinomycetes > Pseudonocardiales > Pseudonocardiaceae > Saccharothrix > Saccharothrix espanaensis. The sequence goes on from NC_019673.1 coordinate 2,501,323, forward strand.
TCTTCACCGACGCGGTGCTGGTCCTGTTCGCGCTCGGCTCCCTGCTGCTGTGGTGGCGGGCGCGGCGGGGCTCGGCGGCGGCGATGGCGCGCGCGGTGCTCGTGCCCGTCGTGACCGTGGTGGCGTACGTGATCAGCGAGACGGTGAAGGTGGGGTGGCAGGTGGACCGGCCGTGCCGGGCGTTGGGCGAGGTGGTGACGGTGGTGGCGTGCCCGGTGGTGGGCGACTGGTCGTTCCCCAGCAACCACGCCGCCATCGCCGGTGCGGCGGCCGTCGGGATCGCCTGGTGCAGCGGGCGACTGGGGGTGCTCGCCGGGGCGGTGGCGGTGGCGGCGGCGTTCTCGCGGGTGTTCGTCGGGGCGCACTACCCGCACGACGTGGCGGCCGGGCTCCTGTGCGGAGCCGTTGTGGCGCTGGGGTTGCCGGTGGGCGCACGGGCCGTGGCCCCGGTCGTCGCGCGGTTGCGCCAGCACACGGTGGGTGGCGTGCTGCTCGGTGGGAGATGATGCCTGGCGTGCTTGTGTGGCTGGTAGCGGCGGTGCCGGTGGTGTGGGCGGCGATCACGTCGCTGCCCGGCCGGTTGGCACCCTGGGAAGCGGTGGCGTACTTGGTGGTTCTCGCCGCGGTGGTGCCGGCGGCGCGCCGGTGGCCGGTGGGGGCGCTGCTGGCGGCCGGGGTGACGTGGCAGGTGTCGTTCTTCGCGGCGGTGTCGGTGGACAGCACCGTGGCCGTGGGGGCGTTGTCGGCGGGGCTGGCCTCGGTGGCGTTCCTGGCCGGGCGGCACGCGACGACCGGGGAACGCGGTGTCGTGGCGCTCGTCGTGCTCGGTGCGGGCGCGGTGACGGTGGCGGTCGTCGTGGGCGGTGCGGACACGGCGTTGGCGGCGTTGTCCGGGACGGCGGCGCTCGCGGCCGTGCCGTGGACGATCGGGCGCTACCGGCGGCAGTACCTGGCGATGGTCGAGGCCGGGTGGCAGCGTGCCGAACAGCTCGAACGCGACGTCGACCGGGCCCGTGCCCGGGAACGGGCCCGGCTGGCCGCCGAGATGCACGACCTGGTCGGGCACGAGCTGGCGCGGGCGGCGCTGCGGACCGGTGCGCTGGAACTGGCGCCGGACCTGGGCGTGGAGCACCGCGCGTCGGCTCGGGCGGCCCGCGAGGCGGTCACCGCCGCCGCCGAGCGGCTGGCCGACGTGGTGAGCCTGCTGCGCACCGGGGAACCGGAGCGCGTCGAGTCGCTGGACGAGGTGCTGGACCGGGCCCGACTCGCCGGCCTGGTGGTGGAGTCGACCGGCGACGGCCTGGGGGCGGTCGACCCGGTCATCGCGCACACCGTGCACCGCGTGGTCACCGAGGCGATCACCAACGCGATCAAACACGCCCCGGGCGCACCCGTCACCGTCGACCTGACCCGAACCGGCAACAACCCCACCCGATCCGGCGGTGACCCCACCCAGGCAGACGGTGACCTCGACCGGGCCGGTGGTGACCTCGGCCGGGGTGGTGGGGCGGACGGCGGTGGGGTCGAGCTCAGCGTGGTGTCCGGACCGGGGCGGCGCGGCCCGGCCGCCGGTGGTGGCCGGGGGTTGCTCGGGCTGGCCGAACGGGTCGCGCTCGTCGGCGGCACGTTCGCCGCGCGCGACCTCGGCGGTGCCGGCGAGCGCGGCGGGTTCGAGGTGCGCGCGAGCCTGCCCGCCTCGCCGGTCCTGCACGACGCCCCGGCCACCGGCACCCACCGCCGCCGCGCAGAGCTGCAAGTCCGGCGCAGTGCCCGGCGCACCGTGCTGCTGACCTGCGCCGTGGCGGGTGGGATCGTGCTCGCCGCGCTCGGCTACCTGGTGTTCGACGCGACGACCTCCGTGCTCGACCCCGCCGACTACCAGCGCCTGCGGGTCGGGCAGGCCGAGTCCGAGGTGGCGGCCGTGCTGCCGGCCCGCACGCGGGTGGACGACCCCGGCCGGGCCCCGCTGCCGCCCGCCGGCGCGACCTGCCACTACTACAGCACCCACCGCAACCCGTTCGACGCCCGCCGGCTGGACCTCTACCGGCTGTGCTTCCGGGACGGCCGGCTGGCCGACAAGGCCCTGCTCGCGCGCGACCCGTGACCGGGGGCGAAGATGCCGGGTGTGATCAGGGTGGTGCTGGCGGACGATGAAGCGGTCGTGCGCGTCGGGGTGCGGGCCGTGCTGGCGACCGCGCACGACGTGGAAGTGGTCGGCGAGGCGGGCACCGGGCGCGCGGCGGTCGACCTGGTGCTCGCGCACCGGCCGGACGTGGCCGTGCTGGACATCCGGATGCCCGAGCTGGACGGGCTCGACGCGGCGGCGGAGATCCGGCGGCTGGACACCGGCACCGCGTCGTTGATCCTGACCACGTTCGCCGACGACGGGTACATCTCCCGCGCGCTCGGCGAGGGGATCGGCGGGTTCGTGCTCAAGACCGGCGACCCGCACGAGATCGTCGCGGGGGTGCGCGCGGTCGCGTCCGGTGCCGCGTACCTCTCGCCCCTGGTCGCGAAACGGCTGGTCGACCACGTGTCCGGCCGGGGTCCCCGGCTGCGCGCCGGCGACCGCGTCGGCGACCTGACCGGACGCGAGCGCGAGGTGCTCGGCCTGGTCGGCGCGGGCCTGTCGAACGCCGAGATCGCCGAACGCCTCCACGTCGTGGAAGGAACCGTGAAGGTGTACGTAGGCAACGTCCTGCGGCACCTCGACGTGCGCAACCGGGTCCAAGCCGCGATCGTCGCCTACGAAGCCGGTCTGATCCCGCCGACGACCTGACGCGCAGCCGCTCGGCCGCCGGGCCCGAGCGGCGGCGGCGCGGGTTAGGCTCGCGCTCATGGCTCCGGTCGAGTTCGACGTGGCGGCTCAGGACAGCCGGGTGGGTTCGCGCGTCGGCGGCACGGCGCCGCGATGCCTCGCGCTGGAAGGCGATCTGCTCGACCGGTACGACTACCTGCTCACGCTCGGCGCGGACGCCGCACCCTGGTCGGGCGGGCGCGAGGTGTCGGTGTTGCTGCGGCGGGGGTTCACCATCGCCGCCGACGACGTGGAGTACCCCGGGATCGGCGCGAAGGCCGTGCTGCACCCGCCGTCGCCGCGCGGTGACGACGTGCGCGGCGTCCACCCCGGACTCGGCAGCGCGGCCCTGGTCGACGCGGGCGGGCGGACGGCGTTCGTGCGGATCGCCGACGAGCCCGCGCTGATCCAGAACGAGCCGTCGTACGCGGCGGCCGTCGAAGCCGACGGGTACCGCTTCCTGTTCCAGGTGGACGACGACGGCCTGCCGCACGGCGACCACCCGGCCGGCGAGTTCCTGTTCGGCGACTACCCGTTCGGCTACGGCGCGATCTACTTCTACGGCGCGCTGGACGAGCACGGCCACGCCACGGTCGTCGTCCCGGGCTTCCTGGACTTCTAGGCCAGGCCCCGCAGCGCGCCGTCGAACGCCGCCGCCAGCTCGTCCGCCCGCTGCGGCGCGCACCGCTCGGCCACCCGCCGGGCCAGCGCCGCGAAGTGCGGGCCGACGGCGTGCAGGACGGACGCCGCCGCGATCTCGTCGGCCGGGACGACGAGGTTGACCGTGATCCGCTTGCGCGCGGCCGAGTACCGCAGGTTGTGCACGCCGCCGTGCCCCTCGCCGGACGTGATCGAGCCGCCCAGGGTGAGGCGCACGTCGAGCACGTCCAGCCCGTCCACGGCGATCGGCGCGAGCGCGGGCACCAACGCCCGCCGCAGGAGCACGCCGTCGGCGGGGGAGTGCTCGGGGCCGCCGAACCGGCAGCTCATGGTCAGTTCCACCCTCGACACCCCGTCCACCCGGCACGTTCTCCGGGTCAGGGTAGCCAAGCCCTGGCTTGTCCCCGGACACCGCCGCATCCGCCCGAAGCCCCGGGCCGGGTCGGTGGCCACTGCCGCGACCAGCCCGTCCAGCATCGCCCCTGCCTCGCGGACCGTCCCAGGCGGACCCGGCCAGCGTGACCACGAAGTCGAAGCCGCCACGACCGCGAGCACGTGCGCCATCGCGGCCTGCCGCGCCGCCCGCCACCGGCGGCCCTCGGCCGGGTCGCCGAACACCGGCACGCCCTCGTCCCCGGCGCGGCCTCGATCTTCACCCGCCGCACGCGCGGTCCGGCCCCGGTCACGGCGGATCTCGAAGTCGCCGGATCAGGTGACGCAGCCCGACAGCCGGTGCCGGCCCGGCGTGCGAGGTTCCGCCTCACCGGTCGCGCAGGCGTCCCAGCGTCTGGTCGAGCTCGTCGCGCAGGACCCGCCGGGCGGTCTCCGGGTCGCCGGCGGCGATGGCGTCGACCAGCGCCGCGTGGGCCGCGTCGCCGGTGTCCGGGTCGGCCACCCGCAGCGCCAGGAGTTCTACCAGGTCGACCAGGGCGCGGTGCAGGACCGGCCGGAAGTCGGTGAACACGGCCGTCAGCACGGGGTTGTGCGCCGCCGCCACGACCGCCGCGTGCAGGTCGATGTCGGCCGCGACGAACTCCTCGTCACCGCCGGCCGCGCGGCGTGCGGCCAGCGCCGCCCGCAACGCCGTCAGGTCGGCGTCGGTCCGCCGTAGCGCGGCCAGGCCGGCGGCCTCCACCTCCACGGCCACCCGCACCTCGTAGACGTCGGTGACGGCCGCGCGGCGCAGGACAGCGGGCCAGTCGTCGGCGGTGGTGGCCAGGACGAAGACGCCCGCGCCCTGGCGGGCCTGGACGAGCCCGGCCCCGGCCAGCGCGCGCAGCGCCTCGCGGACCGTCGACCGGCCCACGCCCAGGGCGGTGGCCAGCGCCGTCTCGGCGGGCAGCTTGGTGCCGACCGGCCACTGGCCGGCCGCGATCCGGGCGCGCAGGTGGTTGGCGGCCTGGTCGACCAGGGGAGACGGCCGGAGCAACGTGACCCACCTCTCGTCACCCCTCAGGTTGTCTGAGGAGTTGGTTCGTGGCTAGGGTAGCGCCATGTCGGTGCGGGAGCTCCTCCTCGGTCGCCGCCGCGGGGCCTGACCGGACCGGCCGCCCCTCGGCGGGTGCCGTGCTGTGCCGGTCGTCCGCCGACCGAGAGCGACCTCCTCCGCCATGACCACGTCCGAGACCTGGAACCGGCAGCGCCCGAGCGCGATGCCGCACCACCGCTACCGGCCCGCCCACCACCGGGTCGAGGTGCCCCTCGTGGACCGCACCTGGCCGTCGCGCCGGATCGACCGGGCACCGCTCTGGGTGCCGGTCGACCTGCGGGACGGCAACCAGGCGCTGGCCGAACCGATGGACACCGCCCGCAAGCGCCGGTTCTTCGACCTGCTGATCACCGTGGGCTTCACCGAGATCGAGGTCGGCTACCCGTCGGCCAGCCGGACCGACTTCGAGTTCGTCCGGCACCTGGCCACGAGTGGCGCGGTGCCCGACGACGTGACCGTGGTCGTGTTCACCCCGGCCCGCCACGACCTGATCGACCGCACGGTCGACTCCGTCCGAGGGCTGCCGAACGTCGTCGTGCACCTCTACACGGCCACCGCGCCGACGTGGCGGGACGTCGTCCTCGGCCGGTCCCGCGCCGAGTTGCACGAGCTGATCCTCGACGCCGCCGGCCACCTCGCCCGACGGGTCGGCGACCGGCCGGGCGTGCGGTTCCAGTTCTCGCCCGAGGTCTTCAACCTCACCGAGCCCGACTACGTGCTGGAGGTGTGCGACAGCCTGACCGCGCTGTGGGACGCGGGCCCGGACCGGCCGGTGGTCCACAACCTGCCGGTGACCGTGGAGATCGCCACGCCCAACGTGTACGCCGACCAGATCGAGTACATGGACCGCCACCTGGCCCGGCGCGAGTCGGTGATCCTGTCCGTGCACCCGCACAACGACCGGGGCACGGGCGTGGCGTGCGCCGAACTCGCGCTGCTGGCGGGCGCGCAACGGGTCGAGGGCTGCCTGTTCGGCAACGGCGAGCGCACCGGGAACGTCGACCTGGTCACGTTGGCGCTCAACCTGTACACGCAAGGCGTGGACCCGATGCTCGACTTCTCCGACATCGACGCCGTGCGCGAGGTGGTGGAGCACTGCAACCGCCTGCCCGTCCACCAGCGGCACCCCTACGGCGGCGACCTGGTGCACACCGCGTTCTCCGGAACCCACCAGGACGCGATCGCGAAAGGCTTGGCGCACCACGCGAAACGGGCGGCCGAACTCGGTGTGCCGGCGGCGGGAGCGCCGTGGGACGTGCCCTACCTGCCGATCGACCCGGGCGACCTCGGCCGCACCTACGAGGAGGTGATCCGGATCAACTCCCAGTCCGGCAAGGGCGGCATCGCCCACCTGCTGCACCGGCACCACGGGCTGGACCTGCCCCAGGCGATGCGGCCGGACTTCTCGCGCATGGTGCAGGAGGTGACCGACGGCACCGGCCGGGAGTTGGCGCACGAAGAACTCCGAAAGTTGTTCCACACCAACTACATCACCCCCGCGCACGAGGGCGTGGTGACCTTGGGGTCGTGGTCCGCCGTGGAGACCGACGGCGAACACCGGTTCTCGTGCGCGTTGGCGGTCGACGGTCGTGAAGGCTCGTACGAAGGTGTCGGCAACGGCCCGCTCTCGGCGTTCACGGATGCGTTGCGCGCGGCGGGAATCGCCGTCGACATCCTCGCCTATTCGGAGCATGCAACGGATACCGGGCCGGACAGTCCCGCTGCGGCGTACGCCCGGTGCCGGGTGGACGGCGTGGAGCGGTGGGGATCCGGCTGGGACACCTCGATCCTGACCGCGTCCGTGCACGCCGTGCTGGCCGCGGTGAACCGGGCCCGCTCGTGACCGCCGTGTCCGAAGCCCGTGCCGTGGACGTCGTGCGTGGCGGCGACCGATCGGCGCTGAGGTGCCGCTGACCGCCCGATTCGGCTGAGCCGGATCAACGGGCGGTGGGCGTGCGTGTGGTCCGGCGCTGACCACCGTGCCGCCGTTCGGGGGTGTTTGGCCGCCGCCGAACGGCAGGCCCGGTGTTATGGGGATCTGGGAGTGGGGGAGCGCGACCGCGCGTCGGTACGGTCCGCCAAGACGACGGGCACGAACAGTGCGCGGCCCTGCACCCGCGCGCGTGCGCTCCGAAACGAGGTCCCTGTGAGTCGAAAACGCAGTCTGCGCCTGGTGGTCGTGCTGCTCGCCCTGACCTTGGGTCCGGGCACGGCGGCCGCCGCCACGCCCACCGCCACCGCCGAACCGTACTGCTACGACGAACCGTCGTCGCAGACGGCGAGCGTGAGCGACCTGAAAGCGTCGTTCACCTCCGCGAACTGGATGCAGACCCTCCAGGCCGTGTACAAGCGGCGCTGGCCCAGCGGGGAGGCGCTGGCCATCGCGCAGGCCAAGGACAAGTACTGGAACCAGTTCGTGAACAAGTCCAGCTTCGACGCCTTCGCCGAGTCGATGATGGTCGCGATCCACGAGGAGACCCACATGTGGGACCTCGACCCGGCGCGGACCCGGTGGAACGTGCACACCGCCGCGTGGATCAACGCCTCCCGCCAGGCGACCGTGGTGCCGCTGCACGACGGCTTCGCCCGCAAGGAGATCATCCCGCTGATCCGGGACAAGTACTCCGACTCGATGGACGGCATCTACCTGCGCGACCGGACCCAGGGCGACTACCACCTCCAGGGCGTGATGGCCGAGCTGAACGCGGGCCTGACCGGCCTGCCGGCCGCGACCGTGCTCCAGGAGTTCATCAAGGGCGTCGGGGCGAGCAACGCCCGGGACATCGCGGCGACCAACCTGCGCTACCTGCTGCTGTACCTGCGGGTGGCCAAGGACAAGCACCCGGCGTACTGGGCGAAGATCAAGAACGAGCCCAAGCTGCGCGACCTCGTGCTCACCCAGTTCCTGCGCACCGCCTACTGGCTGGAGAAGTCCGCGCCGTACGGCAGCAAGCTGGGCGGCCCGAACGCCGACCGGATCACCGCGACCAACTACGCGCCGGAGAACATCTCGATCCTGGAGGAGTTCACCGGCAGGCGGGTGCGCGTCGACACCCAGAAGCACTGCACGCTCTGACCCACTGTCCACTGTGGAGCTTGAGGCGTTCGGTGCCGGCCCCTCCGGCACCGAACGCCTCGGCGCGTCCCCGGCAGGTTCGTCGCCGGCAGGTTCGGTCCTGGTCGGGTCCGGTCACTGGCAGGTTCGTGCCGGCGGGCGTGCCGCAGGGCGCTCCCGGGGCGCTCCCGGGGCGACGACCGCCCCGGCGACGACTCCCGCGCCCGAGGGCCACACCCCGGCGCACGAGCCGCTGGTGTCGGCCGCCGTCGACCGGGTGTTCCAGGTGTACCTGAACGGCCTGGCCACTACGTCGTGACCGTTTCGCCAGACTGACCCACGGCTGGCTCGACCGCCAGGACCGCTGGCCCAGGTTCAGGTCCACTCCCAGCGCACGCCGTACATGCCGGACTTCACGTCCTGCGCGGCCACCAGCGCGCTGCGCCGGTCGACCAGGCTGATCTCCCGGTCGGCGCGGGGCTGCGACCAGGTCGGTGCCTCGAAGCGGTGGCAGCGAATGGGCAGCATGGTCTGGTCGAAGCTCACCTGGAGCACGTAGAGCGCCACCGGCGTGGTGAACGCCCGGAAGTACTCGCGGTCGAACACCGGCTGGCCCATGATCGACCGGTACTCCAGCGAGAACACCTCGCCGGACCGGTAGGAGCGTTCCAGCAGCAGTTCCGCGCCGACCACCCGGCGGGCGTGGTCGCGGCGCACCCGGCCGAGCCGGCAGCGGTCGACGGCCTCGGTGCGGACCAGGTCCAGGTCGTCCGCCGAGTCGGCGAAGTTCACCGAGAAGCAGCGGCTCACGCCGTCCCGCACGGCTTCCGCGACGGACCGGGTGCGGACTTCGCGCAACGTCCGGTCCGGATTGACCCGGACGTGTTCCTCGACGTAGAGCAGGCGTATTCCGTCGAACTTCTCCGGACTGATCTGGTCGACGAGTTCGGCCACCGCGGCGGATTGCGGCAGCACGTCGGAACGGGGGTGGCCGGCGGTGTGCCGGCCGCGCGGCCGGCGCGGTCCGAGCAGGGTGATCAGCGCACCGGACTCCAAGCCGAGCAGCACTTCCAATTCGGTGACCGCGCGCAACGAGCCGGGGCGTTCCGGCCGGTTCGTGCCGGATTGCCAACTGCTCAACGCGGCCACCGAAACCGGTGTGCCGCGCCGGGTAAGCCTGGCCTGCACGGCCTGCAACGTCAATCCGCTGGCCCGGATGGCGCAGCGCAACGCACCGCTGAACGTCGCACCGGCGTTCGTTCCCATGCCACACCTCCGACCGCGCCCGTGGCCCCGGGCCGCACCCGGAATTACAGGGATTTTCCAGGAAGTGGCCCGGCGTCGCCTGGAAATCCTATCCCACCAGCACTTCCCGGATCACCGGCCGACCGGCCGTACGGGGAGTCCACCAGGCGGTGCGCGGCGCACTTGTGAACGGGCACCCGCCCAGTACGGTGAAGCTGTCCTGCTTTCCGATCGGTGAAAGGCCCTTTCCCCGTGCCGATCGGTAATTCGCCCTGCGGGTCGACTTCTCCCCTGTCAGAACGGAGTTGACAATTGCTTCGCAGAATTCTCGCCGCAGCCGTCGGGGTCACCCTGTCGACGCTCGCGCTCGCCGCGCCGGCCGTCGCCGCCCCGGTGCAGATCCAAGCCCGCAACATCACCGTCAGCGGTGGCGGTGAGTACGCCTCGTACGTGCCGCAGGCGATCCAGATCTGGAACAGCCGGGTGCCCAACATCCGGATGTCGCAGGTTTCCAGCGGCGGCAACATCCAGATCTCGGTGACCAGCGGCGGCGGTTCGCGCGCCTCCATCGGCCACGGCTCGGGCTGGATCATCCTGGACCGCGTCCAGATCAACCAGGGCTACTCGCCGCTGCGGGTGGTCGCCCACGAGATGGGCCACTCACTCGGGTTGCGCGACAACTACAACCGCGACTGCAACATCCTGATGTCCGGCGGCAGCGCGGGCACGCAGTGCCGCAACCCCAACCCCAGCGCGGGTGAGGCGAACTGGGTCAACCAGAGCTTCGCGGGTGGCTTCCGGGCCGAGCGCTCCGGCCCGATCGAGTGGGCCGTGGACTCGTGGCCGGCACCGGCGGAGGCGCTCAGCGCCGCGTGACGCGACGTGCCCGGCACCGCAGGGACCGGGCGGGCTGAAGGGTCACGCACCCTCGCCGGTGTGCGGGTGGACGGTATCGCGGCCGTCCACCCGCACATCCCCGGCACGCCTGGGTGTCAGCCCTGTCCCGACACCCAGGCGCCGATGCCGTCCGCCGTGGTGGGGAGTCCGGCGGACAGCACCTCGGCCCCGGTGGCGGTCACCACCAGGTCGTCCTCGATCCGCACGCCGATGCCGCGCAACTCCGGCGGCAGCGTCAGGTCGCCGGGGTGGAAGTACAGGCCCGGCTCGACGGTCAACGCCATCCCCTGCTCCAGCACGCCTTCCTGGTACGCCTCCGGCCGTGACCGGGCGCAGTCGTGCACGTCCAGGCCGAGGAAGTGGCCGGTGCCGCAGACGATGTAGCGGCGGTGGTGCTGGCCGTCGCGGTCCAGCGCCTTGTCCACCGACACCGGCAGCAGGCCCCAGTCGTGCAGGCCCTCCGCCAGGACGCGCATCGCGGTGTCGTGGAACGCCCGGAAGTCGTTGCCCGGCCGCACTTGCGCCAGCGCGGCCACGTGCGCGTCGTGCACCAGGTCGTACACCCCCCGTTGCGCCTCGCTGAACTCGCCGGACACGGGGAAGGTGCGCGTCACGTCGGCGGTGTACAGCGTGGTCGCCTCCACGCCCGCGTCGAGCAGCAGCAGGTCGTCCTCGCGGACCGCGCCGTCGCACCGGGTCCAGTGCAGCACCGGGGAGTTCGCCCCGGCGGCCACGATCGAGGCGTAACCCGGACCGTTGCCGGCCGTGCGCGCCCGCCGGTCGAACGTCCCCTGCAGCCACCGCTCCCCGCCGCCGCGCACGGCCGTCCCCAGTTCCCGTGCCACATCGGCGAAACCGTCGACGGTCGCGGCGACGGCGGCCCGCAACTGGCCGACCTCCCAGTCGTCCTTGATCCGGCGCAGTTCCGCGAGCACCCGGCGCAGGTCGGCGCTCGGCCCGCCGGCCAGCGCGTCGAGCAGGGGGTCCCGGCCGCCGGACAACGTCGCCGGGTGCCGGCCGCGCAGCCCGCGCGGCAACTCCTCCAGCGGCCGGCAGGGCAGGCCCAGCGCCCGTTCCCACTCGGCCGGGCCGGGCACCGCGCCGACCCAGAACGGGCTGCGGTCGGCGTCGGCGAAGAAGTCGACCTCGTGCGCGTCGGCCGGTGTGGGCAGATAGAGCACCGTGTCGTGGCCGGCCGCCGAGGGCTGCATCACCAGCACCGCGCCCTCCGCGCGGAAACCGGTCAGCCACACGAAGTCGGTGTCCGCGCGGAAGTCGTGGAACGTGTCGTGGGACCGCACCGAGGGCCGTCCGGCGGCCAGCGCCAGGCGTCGTCCGGGGAACGCGGCGGAGAGCCGGTCCCGGTGCGCGGCGGCGGCCTCGGCGGCACCCGGCACGAGGTCGGCGCGGACGTCCGGATCGGCCCAGCCGTCCCGGACCCAGGTGCGGAACCCGTCCGCTTCGGCCGGCTTCGCCAGGTCCCGGCGGGTGCGGTTGTTCATCGGTTCCCTTGTCGCCGTGGTGATTGCGCGGAATTGCGCGGTTCATTTCCGCAAAAACGCTTCGCCTGTCCCGGTGATGGTGCCCGCGCAACGCCCTTGGCGGGTAATCCCGAACGGCTATAGGGTCGTGCTATGGACCTGGAGATCCGGCACCTGCGGGCCATGTGCGCCATCGCCGACGCGGGCAGCGTGTCCCGGGCGGCGGCCCGGCTCGGCATCTCCCAGCCGTCCCTGACGACCCTGCTCCAGCGGGTGGAACGGCTGGTCGGAGGCCAGTTGTTCGACCGCAGCCGGACCGGCGTGACTCCCACCGAACTGGGCGACCGGGTGCTGCGCCGGGCCCGTCTGCTGCTGGTCGAGCTCGATTCGTTCGGCGCCGACCTGACCGGCGGCGGCGACGGTCCGATCCGGTTCGGCACGGTGCACATGGAATGCGTGGCGACGCTCTACGAACGCCTCGACAGGGGTTTGCCGGAGGACGACATCTCGTTGCACGTCGACCCGTCCGCGACCGCGCTCGCGCAATCGCTCGCGCACGGCCACCTCGACGCGGCGGTGATCGGAATCTCCGAGGACCAGGACATCGCGCTGGACCGCGACCTCGCCCAGCGCATCCTGCTGCCGTGGGTGCCGGTGTTCGTGGCGCTGTCCGCGGGGCACCCGCTGGCCCGCGCCGCCGAGGTCGACCTGGCCGACCTGGCCGACGAGGCGTGGATCGGCCCGCCGGGCGCGGAGGACGGCTCGCTGGCCGCCCTGCGCGCGGCGTGCCGCAAGGCCGGTTTCAGCCCGCAGATCAGGTTCGAGGTGCCCAGCGGCGGCGGCCGGCAGCTCATCGCGGCGGGCAAGGCCGTGCAGCTGGTCGAGCCGACCTCGTCGGGCGGTCCCGGCCTGGTGGTCCGGCCGCTGGTGGGGGAACCGCTGCGGTTGCGGCTGGTGCTGGCCTGGCGGCGGCAGCGGGTGGACTGGGACCGGGCGAACCGGATGTACGCCGAGGTGGCCAGGGCGTACACCGAGCACGCCCTGGCCAGCCCGTCGTTCCGGCCGTGGTGGGAGGCGCACCGCGAGGTGCACCCGCCGATCGGCTGAGACCGGTACCGGGTTCCTAGTACCGGGTGGTGACGGTGACCCCCGAGCACGCGGCTTCGCCCTTGAGGCTGACGTAGGCGTACCCGGCGGCCGGATCGGCGACGGTGATCGACTCGGTGTTGCCGGCGGCCGTGGAGCGGTGCGTCGCGGTGGCCGCGGTCGCCCACGAACTGCCGCTGTAGAACAGGTCGCAGTTGCCGGTGCCGCCGGACGCGGTGATCCGCAACGACGTCGTGCCGGCCGGCAGCGGCAGGTACAGGTAGTCGTAGCCGGAGTCGGTCGCGGAACGGTTGGCGCGCCCGCAATCACGGCCCAGTTCCCGCGTGTCGGACCCGGTGCACGCGGTGGTGCCGCTGATCGTCACGGACTTGGTGGCGGTGGCCGTCGCGCCGCCGTTGTCGGTCACGGTGAGGCGGACGGTGTAGGTGCCATCGGCGGTGTAGGTGTGGCTGGGTGCGGCGGTCGTGGCCGCGGTGCCGTCACCGAAGTCCCAGCGCCGCGCGGAGATCGTGCCGTCCGGGTCGGTGGAGCGGTCGGCGAACGCCACCACGCGGCCGCTCGCGGTGGCGGTGAAGTCGGCGACCGGCGGGCTGTTGGTCGGCGTGCCGCCGCCGCACGAGCCCGCCGCGCACGCGGAAAGCCAGGCGTACCAGTCGTTGTCGTAGCGGGTGCCGATCGTGGACTTGAGGTAGGTGCGGGCGGCGGTCCAGTTCCCGGTCCGGTAGTAGCCGAGCACGCGCGCCACGTCGGCCGGGTGCGACTGGAGCAGGTACCGCACGGCGAGGTAGCCCCAGCGGTAGATCCGATTGGTGTCGTGCGAGTACGTGGTGTCGAACAACGTGCTCAGCGCGTACGTCCGGCGACCGGCCTCGGTGATCGCCGCGTCGTAGGAGACGTTGCGGTAGTGGTAGGAGATGTACTCGCCGAAGCCCTCGACCCACCAGATGGTCGGCGTGGTCATGCCGGCGTTGAAGTCGCCGTGCATGTCGAAGCGGCCGTCGAGGTAGTGCGTGTACTCGTGGTTGAGGTTCCAGATCTCGAACGCCGGCCGCAGCCACTCCGCCTCGTAGGCGATGAACCGCGCCTGGTTGCCCGCTGCCGACGGGTCGCCTTCCAGGTACATGCCGCCGTTGTTGGTGTCGATGCCCCACATCGCGCCGGCGTAGGTCTGGTAGTCGGTGCTGGAGTTGTAGGCGATCACCTCCAACGCGGTGTTGCCGTCACCGGCCACCGGCCCCGGATCGTCGACCACGCGGTGGAAGTAGGCGTCCTGGGAGAGCAGGCTCGCGCACGTGCGCGACAGCTCGTCGGCGGACATCTGCTGCGCGCGGATCCGCAACGTCGAGCTGCACGTGTGGTTGATCGGCAGGACCGCTGCCGCGAGCCGGTTGGGCAAGTCGCACGTGTCGTAGTACGCGCAGTTCGCCTTGTCGTACGAGTCGGTCATCTCCGCGACCCCGACCCACAGCGGGGCGGTCGCGCCGGTGACCGACGACCTGCCCAGCAGCGCTTTGGCCTGCGGGCGAACCTTCGCCTGCAAGGCCGTGTGCTGGAGGAACCGGCCGAGTTCGCGCCCGGCGTTGGAGGTGAGGTAGCTCCGGTCGCCGGAGAGCAGGTCGAGGTGGTTGGTCGCGAAGCCCTGGAGGGTGTCCACCACGCTCGGGTCGCGCTGCACGGCCGTCACGAACTCGGGCACCTGGTGGCCCCGGAACAACACCGTGTACACGTTGTTGACCGCGTTGAGCATCCACCACGAACCGTCGTAGGAAGCGTTGTAGCCGTTGAGGAGCCGCTTCACCACGTACAGGTAACGTGCGTTCTGCTGGGAGCTGTCGATCAGCGTGACCGCTTCGGACAACGTCTCGCCGTTGGCGTCGTTGACGTCGAACGCCCGCGGATTGGCGAAGAAACTGTCCAAACCGGACTGGACGGCCGCGCGGAGCGTCGGGCCGTACGAGCCGACCACGGACTCGTTGTACCACTGGACGTAGTAGCCGGCGCGCAGGTAAAGGGCGAGCTGCGCGGTACCCGTGGAGTTGTTGCCCGGGTAGGCGGAACCGTTGTCCCGCAGACCGTAGGCCACGCTGGTCATCTGCGCCTCGCGGAACGCGTTGTAGGCGTCCGTGCCGGTCAGGTTGAACAACGTGTTGACGCAGTCGGTGGTGGATGACCGGATCTGCGCGACCAACGCGGATCCCGTCTTGCCGGTGAAGTCGGCGGTGTTGCACGCGGCGGCTCGTGCCGAGGGGCGGGCAGGCTGCTCGGGTGCGCCGTAGTCGCGGCGCAGCTCGTCCTTCGAGGCCGACAGTGGGGCCCGCTCGTCGATCGGGAGCCGCTGCTGCCCAGTCTTGTTCTGGCCAGTCTTGTCTTGCCCGGTCTTGTTCTGTACCGCGTGGTTCTGTGTCGCGGGGTTGTCTGGTACGGCTTGCGCCGGGACGGCGGTGGTCAACGCGGTGACGGCCGCCAGCAGGGAGGCACATCGTCGGAAACGTGCGAACGCCATGGGTTTCGTCCTTCGCGGGTGGGCCGCGCACGGGATCTGCGCCGGCTGAGGGGCAGGGAACCGCTCTGGGCGCAGCGTCACACAGCCCGACAACCCGTGGTCATGCCAACCGTCGATAGCCCCGGCCTATGGCAGGCCCGGCGTCCCCTGGCGCGGTCAGCCGGCGAACAGCAGCGACGCGACGACCGGGGCCAGGTACACCAGCGGGAACGGGACGTGGCCGAACGAGCGGGCCCGCAGCACGGTGACCACGGCCCCGGTGAAGTACGCGATCAGCCTGACCACCCACGTCGCGCGGAAGAAGACCGAACCCGCCGAGAAGGTCGCCAGGAACGCGGCGACGGCGGTGACGACGACGTGGGTGGTGCTCATGGGAGGCGCTCCGTCAGGGCTGTCCCGCTCTGGCACAGCCCTGACGGAGCGCCTCCCGCGAATGTGACCGCCGACCGAAGGGCTTCCTGTTCTCCCAGCTCAGAACGCTGTCGGGGGCGGTATTCAGGCCGCCAGCGCCCGGTACGGCCGGACGATGTTCTCGATGAACCCGTCGATCTCGCTGTCGACCTTCGCGTAGGTCGGGTCGTCCAGCTCGTTGTCGATCGCGTGCACCCGGCCGGCGACGCTGCCGTGCGCCCGCAGCCTGCCGTAGTCGTCGGCCAGGTAGAGCGAGTTGGCGACGACGCTGGGCAGCCGGTGGTCGTCGGACACGGTGATGGTGATGTCCGGTTCGGTGATGTGGATGCGCGGTGGCTGGGCCCGCGCCCCGAGGCGGGCCGTGCGGACCCCGGTGGAGGCCTGCACGTGGATCAGGTGGCAGGAGGACAGGACCGACTCGCCGAACACGTTGAGCGCCTTGACCACGTCCGAGCGGGCGAACTCGACCAGCGTGATGGACGTGGTGGAGATGTTGCGCCACACCCGCTGCGCCAGCGCGTCCAGCGCCGGGCGCAGGTTCTCCTCGCTGGCCACCCGGAACGCGCCGCCCGCGTCGGCGGTGAAGCCGTCGCCGCGCTCGTCGTCGAGCAGCAGCAGGTTGTGCACGAAGTCGTGGAACGCGTAGACGTAGTCGCTCAGCTCGTCCACCTGGAACCGCAGCTCGGTCAGCTTCGCGGTCAACCTCTTGCGCACCAACGACTTCCCGGCGCCGGGCAGCCCGGTCACGAACACCACCGGCGCGGCGTCGCGGAACGCCAGGTGCCGCACCACGGCGTTCACCGCGACCGCGTCGAGCGCGTACTTCGAGCGCACGTAGCGCAGCTGCCGGGTCAGCTCGTCGCGGTCGCCCGGCCGGCGCAGCCCGCGCAGCACCTCGTTGGCCAGCACCGACTCCAGCGGCAGCGACTGGTCCCAGACCTGGTCGAAGTGGGTCTGGAAGACCTTCGCCGGGGACATCCCGTCCAGCCGGTTGGGGCGGTCGCGGGAGCCGTCGCGGTGGTTGAGCACGGTGTGGTGCACGACGCCGGTGAACACGTGGTAGGACAGCTCGTCGGTGTTCAGCGCGGTCGCCACCCGGATGTCGATGCCCCGGCTGAGCAGCTCGGCGGCCGAGGTCAGGCACTCGCGGCTCTCCCGCGTCACCAGCCGCACGCCGTGGTCGGCGTTGATCCGCTGCCACGCGGCCTGGATGTCGCGCAGCACCGGGTTGTCGCCGGCCGGGCGCAGGTTCGGCACGAACGCGTCCAGCCGGTGCACGTCGGCGTGCTGCGACGTGGCCAGCACCGCCGCCAGGTAGTGCCGGCGGGACACCCTGTGGGACAACGCGTTGGGCACCTTGCGCCGGCTCGTCGCGGCTCGCAGCAGGGCGAGGATCCCGGCCACCGCCACGCCGCTGAGGACCGGCAGCACCAAGTGGGACCAGATCATCGTCAGCCTCCTCGTGGCAGGTCGTGCACGAACCCGGGGTACGGGTCGCAGCGGTGCTCGACCATCACCTTGGCGATCTTCGCCGCCTCCGCCTTGAGGTCGGGCACGTACTTGGCCAGGTTCTCCCGCACGCTGTGCACGACCAGGCCCAGGCTCGCCGCGACCTGGTCGCGCGCGTCGAACACCGGCACCGCCACCGAGCACGAGCCGAGCGTCATCTCCTCGCTGGTCAGCGCGTAGCCCCGGTCGCGGGTCGCGGCCAGTTCGCGGCGCAGCCGGCCGGGTTCGACGATGGTGTGCCGCGTGCAGCGGACCAGCGGGCGCGCGCAGTAGGTGTCGATGAACTCCTGGCTGGCGTAGGCGAGCAGCGCCTTGCCGACGCCGGTCGAGTGCATCGGCAGCCGGTTGCCCTCGCGCGAGATTATCGGCACCGCCCGGTGCCCGGTGAGCTTGGCGACGTAGAGCGTGTCGTGGCCGTCGCGGACCGCGAAGTGGATGTTCTCCTTGCTCTTCTCGTACAGGTCCTGCATGAACGGCAGCGCGATCTCGCGCAGCCGGCGCGGCACCGGCGACAGCAGGCCGATCTCCCACAGCCGGGTGCCGATCTGGTACCGGTTGTCCGCGTTGCGCTCCAGCGCCCCCCACGCCTCCAGCTCCGCGACCAGCCGGTGCGCCGTGGCCAGCGGCATCGCGCAGCGCGCCGCCAGCTCGGTCAGCGTCAGCGTGGGGTGCCTGATGTCGAACGCCCCCAGCAGGTCCAGCGCACGTGATGTCGCCGACCGCCCGTTCCCCTGTGCCATCCGTCCTCCGCTCCCTCTGGCGGGTAGGAGGATCCTCGCGGGGCCGTGGAGCGGTAAAGGTCTCGCTTCCGTTAAACGGAAGTCCGTGCGCGAACAACACCGTATCGGGTGGTCAGGGCGGCGGGATCCGTTCGATCGGGGTAATGCTTCCGACTGTCGGAAGCGAGGGGGACCACATTTTTGCGGACGACCCGGCGTCGCCGCTCGCCCGACCTCCGGACAGGCGCTCGCCCGACCTCCGGTCAGGTGCCGGCCAGGGCGGTGTCCCTGCGCGCCAACGGGATCAGCGGCGACACCAGCAGCGGGACCAGCATCAGCGCGGCGGCCGTCCACGGCAGGGCGGGTGCGGCGTGGTCCAGCACGACCCCGCCCAGCGCCGCGCCGCCCGCCACCGCGCCGTTCCACGCGGCGATCGTGAGCGACTGCGCGTGGT
The DNA here is from genome assembly GCF_000328705.1 of Saccharothrix espanaensis DSM 44229. NCBI lineage: Bacteria > Bacillati > Actinomycetota > Actinomycetes > Pseudonocardiales > Pseudonocardiaceae > Saccharothrix > Saccharothrix espanaensis. The sequence continues at coordinate 2,519,650 of NC_019673.1, forward strand.
CGGCGGTGCGGCCCGCCACCACCGCCGTGACCGCCTGGAACGCGGTGGGCGCGCCGCCGAAGGCCAAGCCCCACAACGCGACGGCCGCCAGCACCACCGGCGGCGAGCCGTCCGAGCACGCCAGCAGCACGATCCCCACCGCCGTCAGGGCCGGGCACCAGGCGAGCACCGCGCGCGGGAACCGGTCCAGCGCCGCGCCCACCGCGAGGATGCCGCCCACCGCCGCGCCGCCGAAGACCAGCAGTACCGCGCCGAGCAGCCCGGTCCGGCCGAACCCGGCCAGCACCGGCCCCAGGTAGGTGTAGAGCACGTTGTGCCCCAACGAGAACCCCGCCACCACCACGAACACCGGCCACATCCCCGGCACCCCCCGCCGGGTGCCGGACGCCGGCACCGCCGGGACCGGCGGCACCACGGCCGCGACCCACCCGAGCAGCGGCACGGCGATCAGGCCCATCACCACGAACGCCCACCGCCAGCCGACCAGCTCGCCGAGCAGCGTCCCGGCGGGCACGCCGACCGCGAAACCCAGCGGGGTCCCGGCCATCGCCACCGCGAGCGCGCGCCCGGCGCGGGCCGGCGGCGCGATGCTCATGGCGTACACCGCGACCAGCGACCACATCACGCCGGTGATCGCCCCCGACGCGATCCGCGCCACGAAGACCGCGCTGTACCAAGGAGAAGCCGCGATGACGAAGTTGGTCACCGCGAAGCCCAGCACCAGCGCGAGCAGCACCGGCTTGCGCGGCAGCCGGGAAACCAGCGCGGTCAACGGGATCGCGGTGAGCGCGGTGGTCAGCGCGTAGCCCGTGACCAGCTGCCCGGTGGCCGAGGGGGACACGCCGAAGTCGGCGGACATCCCGAGCAGCAGCCCGGCGGGCAGCACCTCGGTGAGGCAGCCGAGCAGCACCACCACGGCCAGCGGGAGCAGCGCTCGGAGCGGGAGTTCCTGCCGCACGACGTCGTCCTTTCCGAATGCGCGGCGGCCGGGACGCCCCGACGCAGTGGGCCACGTCGGGGCGTCCGGTGGTGGATCAGCCCTTGGCGAGCTGGGCGTCGATCCACGCCCGCAACGTGGCTTCGCCGCGGTAGCCGATGTTGCGGGAGTTCGACAGCTCGGCCGCGTTGCGCATCGGCACGAGCGTGGGCAGGTACTGGATCCGGTAGCGGGACGACAGGTCGCGGCTGACGTCGGTGTCGATCTCGCCGAGCACGAACCGGCCGCCGTACTCGGCGGCGAGCCGTTCGATCACCGGCTTCATCTGCTTGCACGGGCCGCACCAGGTCGCGCCGAAGTCGAGCACGACCAGCTTGGTCCTGGACATCTCCAGGACCTGCGCGTGGTTGGCCGACGTCACCTTGATGACGTTCTCCGCGCTGATCACGACGTCGGAGGCCGGTGCGGCCTGGGCCGGGGCGGCGACGGCCGCGGCCGCCACCACGGCGAGCGCCGTGATGCCGGCACGCAGCCAGGTTCGGAACTTGGGCATGGTGGATCTCCTCGTGTGCAGGGATCGTGCAGGGAGCGCGGCAGCGTTCAGGGAGCGGCGACCGTGGGAAGTCCGGCGGCCACCCAGTCCTCGATGCCCTCGCGGTACTTGCGGACGTTCGGGTAGCCCAGCTCGATCAGCCGGGCGCCGACGAACTCGCTGTTGCGGCAGGGCGCGTTGGCGCAGTAGACGACGATGTCGGCGGACCGGTCCGGCAGGACGACCGGCGCGTGCCGGTCGGTCGACCCGGCCGCCTGTTCGTACGGGAACCCGGGGATGTTCACCGCCCCCGGCAGGTGCTCTTTCTCGTAGTACGCCGTCGGCATCGTGTCGACCGCCACCAGCGTCCCCGTTTCGAGGCCATCGCGGAGTTCGTCACGGGTGATCAACGGCAACATGGCACATCCTTTCCGGCCGAGCCGCGGGGCGTGCCACCGAGTGTGTCGGCGGACCGGGCACCGCGCCCACTGCCGGTCGGCTATGCCGTGCGGTTATCCAGCCACCGGCGATATCCGGGGTGTTCGCCGGCGAGTGCGCGATAAGCCCGCACGGCGGCCTCGTGGACCTCGGCGAACCGCTCCGCGAACGGGTGGTCGGTGCGCCACAGCAGGATGTGCTGCACGGTCATCGGCGCGCCCGCCAGCGGCCGCACCGCCAGGCCCGGGAGCTCCGGCGTGGTCGGCTGGGTGAGGCTCACCCCGTGGCCGCCGACCACCAGCCGGTCGCGCATGGTGTCCACGTCGTGCGCGATCTTCGGCACGAACCCGTGCGCCAGGCACATCTCGCGGAACACGATCCGGCAGCCGTCGCCGCAGCTGGACACGATCCACGGCTCGTCGGCGAGGTCGGCGAGGTCCACCTCGGCGGCGCCGGCCAGCCGGTGCCACGCGGGCAGCGCGACGAACGCGGGCTCGGTCACCACCCGCTCGGCCCGCACCAGCCCCGGCACGGCCAGCGTGCGCGGCCCGCAGAGCAGCACCAGCGCCAGGTCCACGCACCCGTTCGCGACCTGCGCCACCAGCCTGGTGTTGGACAGGTCGGCCCGGGTGGTCAGCTCGCCGGGCACCAGTTCGCGCACGCACCGGAACACGTCGGAGGCCAGCGCGCTGTCGTTCCAGCCGACCCGCACGTCGCCCGCGGTCCGGGGCTGCCGGCGGAAGTCCCGGTCCAGCTCGTCGAACGCCGGGATGATCGCCTCCGCGCGGGCCAGCACCAGCTCGCCGATCCGGGTCGGCCGCACGCCCTTGGGGTCGCGGTCGAACAACCGGTCGCCGACGAGCTGCTCGATGCGGCGCAGCTGGTGGCTCAGCGCGGGCTGGGCCAACCGCAGCTCGGCGGCGGCCCGGTTGAGGCTGCCCGCGCGGGCGATGGCGCGCAGCACGCGCAGGTGTCGGACGTGGAGCTCCATTCACCCATGAGACTCGTCCGGTCTCAGCCTGTCATCGGCTTAGGCCGCACGGGTGTCGGTGGCTGGGCCTGGGAGTGCAACGGCCTAGGCCGGGCGGCCGTTCCGTCCACGGCTCGGAGCTGGTCCGTATAAGACGCCGGCATGACGGTTCGGCAGTACCTGTCGCCGATATTCCTGCTCATAGTGGAAGACGATTCCCTGAATCCTCCCTGCGTCATCCCTGCGTCATCCCTGCGAAAAAACAATCTCGGAGCCGTCGGTGTTGCTGCCAACTCCGCTGACCGAGCACTGTGCCGCGCCCCTGCGCAGCGGTCGGCACGTGTGCGTCGGAGTGAGTCCGTTCAACAGCTATTTCACGGTGGACCGCATCACCGCGCTGGCCCGGTGGGCAATGCGCGAATTCGAGCGGTTCCACTTCTTCGTGCCCGACCGGGCCGCCGTGCACACGCTCGAAGCGCTCGGCTACGACCCGGCCCGCGCCCGCCTCAAGGCCCGCCGCCAGGGCCAGTACGTGGTGAACAAGATCTGCCGGGCGCTGCGCGACCTCGACGTGCCGTGCCCGGCCGACCACGTGCTCGACGGCGAGGCGCTCGCCGCCAACCCCTGCTACCAGGCGCTGCTCGCGCAGGCGCACGGCCTGTTCGCGGCCGACGGCGAGTTCGCCGGCCAGTGCCTGGAGGCCACCCGCTGGGTGCTCGACCGCCGGCTGCCGGACGGGGCCGCGCCGACCGGAACCCAGCTGCGCCAAGCGGTCCGCTACTTCCTCGCCGAGCTGCCGATGTTCGTCGACACCCCGGCGGTGGTGGGCGCGGACAGCTCGGTGTTCGCCTACCACCAGCGGGTCGGGTTCCTGGAGCTGCTCTACGCCCGGGAACTGGCCTGGCGGCCCAGACCCGAACAGGGCTTCGTGGTCCTGCGGCCCAGCGACGAGGCGGAGTGACCATGGCCCACGACGACTACTCCCTGCGCCGCCTGCCCGACTCGGCCCGCTGCTCGTGGGTGTCGGTGGCGGTGCAGCGGTTCGGCCAGGTCTCCTCGTTCCACCAGTTCCTGCTCGGTGCCGTCCTCGGCTTCGGCATGACGTTCTGGGACGCGGTGCTGGCGATCACGCTCGGCGCGGTGATGCTGGAGGTGGTCACCGTCCTGATGGGCGTGGCCGGCATGCGCGAGGGGCTGTCCACCTCCGTGCTGGCCCGCTGGGCCGGGTTCGGCGGCCGCGGGTCCGCGCTGGTGGGCCTGCTGGTGACGCTCAGCCTCGCGGGCTGGTTCGGCGTGCAGAACGACGTGTTCGCGCACGGCCTGCACGCGCTGATGGGCGGCCCGCCGGTGTGGGCGTGGGCGGTGTTCGGCGGGATCGCGGTGACCGGGATCGTGGTCGCCGGGTTCCACACCATGGCGTGGACCGCCTACCTGACCGTGCCCGCGTTCCTGCTGCTGGCCGGGTACGCGATCACCCAGGAGCTGCGCCGCCACGACCTGGCCGACCTGGTCGCCATGCCGCCGCCCGGCCCGGCGCTGACCGTCGCGCAGGGCACCACGCTGGTCGCCGGCGCGTTCATCATGGGCGCGGTGATGACGCCGGACATGACCCGGTTCAACCGGCGGGTCGGCGACGTGGTCAAGCAGACCCTGATCAGCGTCACCCTGGGCGAGTACCTGATCGGGCTGACCGGTGTGCTGCTCGCGCACGCCGCGCGCAGCGCCGACGTGGTCGCCGCGATCACCTCGACCTCCGGCGTGCTGGGCACGCTCATCCTGGTCACCGCGATCATGAAGATCAACGACTGGAACCTGTACTCGGCCTCGCTCGGGCTGGTCAACACCGTGCACGTGCTGGCCGGGCGGCGGCTGTCGCGCTCGTCGGCCACGATCGCGCTCGGCGTGCTGGGCACCGTGCTGTCCGCGCTGGGCATCCTGGACCACTTCACCACGTTCCTGACCTGGATCGGCGTGATCACCCCGCCGGTGGCCGGGATCGTGATCGCGGAGTACTTCGTGGTGCGCACCTGGCGGGACGCGCTGGCCGCGTCCCGGGCCACCGGCGAACTCCCGGACGACCCGCCGGACTGGGTGCCCGCGTCGCTGGTGTGCTGGGTGGTCGGCGCGGCGGTGGGGATCTTCCTGCCGGTCGGCATCCCGACGATCAACTCCGTCGTGGTCTCGTTCGCGCTATACGCTCTGCTCGGAAGGACTGTTGGGGTCATGAGGCCGCCGCCCGGATCCCGCGTCGACACGCACCGCTAGACGGGATGTGACGACATGGAACTGGACGTCCACCACCTGCGCCTGGTGCAGGCCATCGGCGTGACCGGGAGCCTGTCCGAGGCCGCGGTGCTGCTGGGCATCAGCCAGCCCGCGGTCAGCGGCAAGCTCAAACGCCTGGAGAACACGCTGGGCCAGCGGTTGTTCGACCGCGGCCCGAACACCGCCGCCACGCCCACCCCGACCGGCGAGCTGCTGCTGGACCGGATCAGCGCGGTGCTGCCGCTGATGGAAGGACTGGTGCGCGACATCGAGGCCCGCACCACCCCGCCCGGCCGGCCCCGGGTCGGCGGGGTGTGCTCGCCGATCCTCGGCCACCTGCCCACCATCGTGGGCAACCGGCTGCCCGGTGGCGCGGGCGCGTCGCTGTTCGACAGCGGGTGCCGCGAGCTGGTCGTGGACCTGGTGGAGCAGCGCCGGCTGGAAGTGGGCGTGGTCAAGGACTACCCGGGGTTCGAGGTGGTCGCGCCCGCGTGCGTCGGCACGGCCGTGGTCGCGCACGACCCGACGCTGGTGCTGCTGCCCGAGGACCACCCGCTGGCGCGGCACAAGGTGATCGAGCTGGCGCAGCTCGCGGACGAGGACTGGGCGCTGCCCGCGCCGGACTCGACCCGGTTCCACGAGTACTTCCACCGCACGTGCCGGGAGTACGGGTTCACGCCGCGCGTGCGGTACACCTCGGGTTCCTACGGGATGACCGTGGCGGCGGTGCGAAACGGGGCGGTCGGGCTGTCGCAGGCGGCGTGCGAGGGGCACCAGAACGTGGCGGTGCGGCTGCTCGCGGACGACGTGCTGGCGCGCCGGTTCCTGCTGGTGTGGCACCGGGACCGGGTGCCGGCCGGGTGCTCCCGGCTGCTGGTCGCGGACGCGGCGGCGGCCTACCGGGAGGAGTGCCTGACCTCACCGGTCTACTCCCGCTACCTGGCTTGAGCACATGTCCGGCTCGCGCGCTCCCCGGCTCGTACCAGCGGATCGAGCGTCGTCCGGATCGGGGAAGGGTGTCCACCGGTCGGCCCTCCGACCGGCGGACACCTCCCACCCTGCGAGTGGTCAGCGGTGCTCGGCGGGCGGTGCGGTGGTGCCGTGCACCCACGCCTCGTAGAACGCCGTCAGGTCCAGGTCCGCGACCGCGGCGGTGTAGAGCTCCCAGTCGTGCCAGCCCTGGTTCCAGTTGTCGTTGATCTCCGGGAACTCCCGCAGCACGGCGAAGAACTTGTCGTCACCGATCTTCTTGCGCAGCGCGTGCACCATCAGCACGCCCTTGTCGGTGACGGCGAACTCCCTGCCCCGCCCCGGATCGGCGAGCTTGCGGGCCCAGAACGCGGTGTCCGCGCGGCCCAGCCCCTCCTGGTAGCGCTGCTCGACCGGCAGCCCGCCGCGCGACTCCTCCCACAGCCACACCAGGTACCAGGCGAACGACTCGACCAGCGGCTGGTCCTGCCACATCTTGATGGCCAACTTGTTCCCCCACCACTGCGCGGCCACCGCGCGCACCAGCGCCGCCTGGTCGGCGCTCGCGCCGTAGACCGGGCGGCCCTGCGCCGGGTGGGTGTAGGCGAGCCGGTCGGCGACGTACATGCCGCCGGCCGTCGAGTACGGGTAAGGCCCGAGCTTGCCGGCGAGGAACTCCACGACGGCGGGCAGCGACGCGGCGAGCGCGGTGCTCGTGCCGGGCGCGAACGCGTCGAGCACGGGCGTGCCGCCGGGCAGCGCGGACTCCCGCACGGTGAACCGGTCGACTCCGATCACCGTGGCCGACGGCGCGATCGGCGTCTCCTCGGACCACCGTCCTTTGTGGATCTTGTCGCGCACGCCGTTGGACACGACGGTCCAGCCGGGCGGGACCGCCGCGTCGAGGTGGAAGGTCGCCTTGTCGGCCGTGGTGTCGTTGACCGGGAACCAGGTCGACGCCGAGTGCGGCGCGCCGGCGGCGAACGCGCCCCCGGTGCGGGAGACCCGCCACCCGGTCACGCCGCGCGGCGTCGACTCGGCCACCGGCCGGCCGCAGTAGACGACCTCGACCTTGAACGAGGTGCCCGCCGCCAGGGCGGTGGCCGGCGTGATGACCAGCTCGTGCTCCTTGGCACGGCTGAACTTCGCGGGCACGCCGTCGACCTTCACCGATGTCACGGACAGCCCGCGCAGGTCGAGGTCGAACCGGCTCAGCCGCTGCGTGGTCGTCGCCGTCACGACCGTCCGGGCGGTCAGGAACCGCAGGTTCGGGTCGTAGGACAGCGAGACGGCGTAGTCGGCCACGTCGTACCCGCCGTTGCCGTCGGTGGGGTAGTAGGGGTCGACGCCGAGCACCGTGCCGTTCGGCGCGACGTGGACGTACCCGTCGGTGCCGATCGTGTCGTCCGCGTGCGCCGGTGGGGCACACAGGGACAGGCCGCACAGCAGCAGGGTGGCGGACGTGACCGTCCGCCGGATCCGCACAGCCATAGGGGAAACCTCTCGCGCGCA